>CAMLJM010000005.1 GCA_946480475.1 uncultured Alphaproteobacteria bacterium | reverse complement strand
AGCATCTAAGTCAATATCTGCCCAGAAAATTCCTTCCCGTGTGGCGATTATAGGGGCAGGGTTGGCGGGTACGGCTTGTGCGCATGCTCTTAAACGACGCGGTCTTGATGTTGTAATATTTGATCCGCATGGTATTGCGCAGTTTGCCTCGGGCAATCCGCGGGGCATTTACAATCCGAGGTTCTCGCAATTCCGTACCCCTGAATCTGATTTCTACAGCAGCGGTTATGCGCTGATGGCGGCACAAAATAAGCGGGAGCAGCGCTGCGGCAGCCTGCATCTTGTCACAGATAATGATAAGCGCAAGCGTTTTACCGGTGTTCTGAATAACTGGGGCTGGCATACAGATCATGCCCAGTTTCTGGACGCGGGAAGAGCAAGCGAAAAGGCGGGCATTCAGTTAACGCAGGATGCTTTATGGCTGCCGGATTCCGGATATGCCCATCCTGCAGCCCTGTGCCGGAATTATGCTGGAGATGTCTCAATACAAAGCGGGGAATATGACCCCCGTGATTTTGGTGCCGTGATTCTGGCGAACGGTATTTCCGCTAAAGAATATCCGGGCCTGGATAATCTGCCGCTCCATACTGTGCGGGGACAGATCAGCCTGCTGGAAAGCTCTCGTGCGCCCCTTATAAAAAGTAATATATGTTATGGCGGCTACTTGTCTGCGCATAATGATGGCGGTTATGTTGCGGGGGCGACTTTCCAGCAATGGCGCACCGATGTCGATGTAACGGATGAAGACCATCAGGAAATTCTGGGGCTTCTTTATAAAAACGTTCCTGTTTTGACAGATTGCTTTAAGGTGCAGGGAGGGCGCTCGTCGCTGCGTTGTGCGGCGAAAGACCGTTTTCCTGTGATTGGGCGTGTGCCTGATTCTCTTCATACATATGTGTCGACAGCGCATGGTTCGCATGGTCTTATCAGTACGGCGGCAGGGGCGGAATATCTGACCGATTTGATATGCGGCGGCCCTGTTTCCTTGAGCGCCAGCAGTGCAGCCGCGCTTGACCCTGTGCGTTTCCGTAATCGGCGTGCGAAAAAGGATGGACAGTGAGCAAAAGTCCGGGGATTATCTGAGGCTTAAGGGGATTTTCGTTGCGCCGATTCTTTCGTTCCATTTTTGCCGACCAGCGCGGTATGACCAGCATAGAATATGGGCTGATCATTATGGCTGTTTCACTGGCTTTCATGGTGGCGTATTTCCTGGCTGGCGATGCGCTGAAGGAAATGATGATGCATGCCGCGTCTGGTGTTGAACACGCGCGCAGCACGATTACGGATTAAATTTGAGTACAATGTCTGAAACGCAAATGCTGATAGCCGGTCTTTTTCTGGTTGCCGCCGTGGTAGTGGGGACTCTTGTTCCTTTTGCCTGCCGTTTTGCGCATCGGATCGATTTTCTCGATCGTCCGGGGGGGCGTAAGAAGCATGAAGACGAAGTGCCACCTGTTGGGGGGCTTGTGGTATTTCCGGTTTTCATGTTGCTGGTTTTCCTATCCGGTTATGCCGATCCATCCTTTGGCGCGTTTGCCCTTGCGACCTTGTTGCTGATTACTGTGGGGGCGCTTGATGATCGTTTTGCGCTGGCGGCCCGCTATAAATTTATCCTGCAGTTTGTCGCTGCCTTCATTGTTGTCATGCTAGGTGATGTGCGCGTCTGGGGTTTTGGCGATATTTTTGGCTTTGGCCCGCTCTGGACTGGCTGGATGGGCATTCCGTTTACAGTCGTGGCTATCGTCCTGCTGATTAATGCCATTAACCTGATGGACGGCCTTGATGGGTTGGCGGGTGGATTGGGCTTTATTGTCTGCGGCGGATTACTGATCTGCGCCCTGATGACCGGTGATGCCGAACATGCCGTACTGCTTTCCGTCATGATGGGGGCGTTGGCCGGGTTCCTGTTTCACAATATGCGCAGCCCCTGGCTGCCGCAGGCGCGAATCTTTCTGGGCGATGCGGGGTCATTGGCGCTGGGTCTCACCCTGGCATGGTTCGCGATTGATATGGCGGGGAATCCCGCAGTGAGTTCGCACCTGATGCCGATGACCGTCGCCTGGCTCCTGGCCCTGCCGATCATGGATACTTGCAGCCAGTTTGCGCGCCGCGTGTCGCAGGGGCGCCATCCTTTTGATCCGGATCATAACCATTTTCACCACCATTTTGTAACGGCAGGCGTACCGGTAAAATACTCAACACCTGCAATTCTGTTGATTGTTGTTATCTATGGGGCGTTTGCGATTATGCTGCAATTTGCCGGTGTGGCGCAGGCATGGCTTACATATCCGTGGATTATTCTTTTATTTGCGCATATGTATATGTCGGTGCGGCCGCGCCGCTTCCGCAAGGTCATACAGCGTATTTTCGGGATAAATGCCACTGAATGAACAAGCCTAAGCTTCTTTTTGTTGTCACGGAAGATTGGTACTTCCTTTCCCATCGCATGCCGACTGTGCGCGGTGCGCAGCAAGCCGGGTTTGATGTAGCAGTCGTCACGTCTAATGGATCGGCCCGTGCGGCTATAGAGGCACAGGGTGTGCGCATTATCCCTTTCAGCTTTGATCGCCGCAGTTTGAAAGCGGGGCAGGCTGTCCAGCAGGTCAAAGCATTGGCATCTATCTATAAGGCGGAGAAGCCTGATATCGTTCATCATATTGCCATGAAGCCTATCCTTTTTGGTTCGCTGGCGGCATGGCAAGCCAGAGTGCCGCGCGTCGTGAACGCTTTTGCCGGCCTTGGTTATGTGTTCAGTGCAGATACGGCGCTTGCCAGGGCAGTCCGTCTGGTTCTGGTTCCGGCTTTCCGGATGCTATTGCACCGTCCGGGTTCCATCGTTCTCTTTCAGAATGATGATGACCGCCAGTTGTTGCAGAAACTGGGAGCGCTTTCCAAACAAAGCAAAACCGTTCTGATCCGGGGGTCAGGCGTTGAGACAGATAAGCTGGCTCCTTCGCCGCAACCGGACAGTGCTGATTTCATCTGTGCTTTTGCGGGCCGTATGATTGGCATCAAAGGTTTGCCAACAATGCACGAAGCATTTGCGCGTCTACGTCAGGAAGCGCCTCACATTAAACTTTGGCTTTGTGGTCAGCCTGATCCCGGCAATCCGGGTTCTTGGACGCAGGAACAGATCGATCAATGGACGCGCGACAATCCGAGCGTCATTTACAAAGGGCATTGCCATATGGCCGATATATGGGCGCAATCCCATGTCGCGCTCCAGCCTTCTTACGGCGGTGAGGGCATTCCCAAATCCTTGCTGGAGGCGGCTGCCTGTGGCCGTGCGATAATTGCGACCGATGTGCCGGGTTGCCGAGAGGTCGTGAGTGAAGGGATCAATGGTTTCCTTGTGCCGCCACATCATGCGGCCTTGCTGGCGGAACGCATCCTCATGCTGGCGCAGGACCGCGATTTATGCGCCCGTATGGGTCATGCCAGCCGTACATTGGTGGAAGGCGATCTTTCGGCGGCATCCGTCATGGAAAAAACGCGTGCGCTTTATGAATCTCTAAAACGCACGGCTTAAGACAGCAGGTTGGCGCCGATCCAGTTCATGAGATCCATCGAGTGCGTATTCACGGCATAGCTGATGAAGGTAATGAATCCTGCCAATTCAAGCGGAATGCGCAATACGTAAGCGGCCATATAGGCTGTAAAAAGATAAGTGTAACCCATAAGGATATAGGTAATCGGGGAAATTTCTTCCCATGTGTAATAACCGCCAAATACCAAATATAGGGCTGGCAAGATTGCGATTGTGGCGGGAATGCTCAGCCAGTTCATAGCAATCACGAACTGCAAAAAATATTCCTTACGGTCAATTTCACGGACGATCCACCACACAGCGCCCAAAAATAAGGCAGTGACAGCGGCCATGCGCAAAGCATACATGAGAGCGATTGCGCTTCTTGATACCTCGGAGATTTCCGGGGCCGGGTAAAGCATAATGACCGTCAAGGTAAGGGGCGAAATAAGAATGGGAATTATAAGAGAGCGGATGGCTTCGTCATAACTATTGCCAAAACGGTTACGGCCCTGATGCATTAACAATGCAATCTCCAGACAGCCTAATAGATTCCTTTTGATCTCACCTTTGGGGAACATCACACGCCTCGCTTTTTTACCGTTTTTTGCTTATTTTTTAATTCTAACGGCTAAACCGTTAATATTTTTTAATATGACATCACAGGTTATGTGGATAACGCAAGTTTTGCATCTTGCCTTTTATTGACCTATGGGGATGAATTTCCTTAGCCTATTGAAAGATATATAAAAATCCTACCAAGGAGCGGTTCATGACGCTCAGATATCTTAAGGCCATATCCTTGGCCAGCGTTGCGGTTTTATCACTTTCGGCCTGCGGATGGTTGCAGGAAGATGTTGCCAGCAGTTCTTATAACGACTGGCAATCAGCGGCTGCCGAGACTCCCGCTCCGCCCGCGACCCGTGTTATGCAGACGGCAGAAGGCACTTGGCTGGAGCCCGATAAGGTTGCCAAGCCCGTTCCGACAGCGAATGAAATTGCCGAATTAAAGCAGGCCAACAAGCGCATCGCCGCGCTGGAAACCCAAATCGCCGCGCTTCAGAACGACATGAAAATGATGATGCCAGCGCTTACGAGGCTGGCTGGTACTGATGCGGCGGCCATGAATAGCGTGCAGCCTGCAGCAGGCGGTGTTTCAGGCGGCGAAGTTCCCCGTATCCATCGCAATTACATGCAGGGTCAGGATTTCTATGGTGACGATCAGCTGTATGAGGATCCTGAAACCGCTATGGACGCACCCCTCGATCCACCGCCTGCGGCGTCTGCATCTTCCGCAGAGCCTCTTGCACCTGCTCCAGCCCCTGTGCAAGCTAAGCCGGTAGCGCCTATGGCTTCTCCCACAGCGATGGTGCCAGGCGCGCCTGTGGCTATCAATCCGCAGGCCCAGGCGCCTGCGCAACCCATTCCGGCTGCTTACACACCGCCAGCATTGAATGTAACTTCTATACAGGGATTGCGTTTTGGCAATCATGATGGGGGCAAATCGCGCATGGTGCTGGATGTGTCGGCGGCTACATCGTTTAAATACGACATTGACAATAACGAGAAGTTTTTAGTGATCGAAGTGCCGGGCACCGTCTGGAATGCGGGCCCGGTTACACGGGTTATCCAGGATAATCCATTGCTGCAATCCGTGGCGGCTTCGCCGGATGGACAAGGCGGCACAAGACTGGTGTTCCAGTTGAAGGCCCCTGTGAAAATTCTATGGTCCCAGGCTATTCCGCCTGCGGGTACACAAGGGCACCGCCTGGTGTTTGATGTGGCAGCTCTTTGAGAATAAAGATAAAATTTTGCCCCAAAGAGGTCTTTTTTCTCACGCATAATAATTTTCACGCTAAAAACGAAGGATTTTTTGCGTCTTCTGCGTATTAACTTTGAACAAGATGAATTCCCCGTTTTCGAAAGGAACGACACCATGTTTACAAACCTGATTATGCCGCTTGCCGCCGTACTCTTGCTGGGTACCGGTACGGCTTTTGCCGAGTCATCTGACAAACCATCGGCAGACCGCTCCTCGCATGAAAGCCCTATAGCCGATATCGATACCGATAAAGACGGCGCTATTTCTACAGAAGAATCTTCCGCCCATGCCGCCAAGAAATTTGATGAAATTGATACCGACAAAGATGGCTTCGCCTCTATGGAGGAAATGAGCAAGTACCGGTCGGCTGAGCGTGCGGCGCGCGCTCATGAGGCTAAAAGCAAATACCAGAAGAAAGTTGACCCCGATGGCGATGGTAAGATCACACGTGATGAATTCATGAAGAATGCCGCTGAACGTCATTCCAAGAATGATACTGATGCCGATGGTAAAGTGACGAAGGAAGAAGTGAAGGCAAGGTTCGATGGTCACCGCAAAGGTGGCGAAGGGCCTAGTGAGCATCGCGGGGAAATGAAACCATCTGCAGGAAATGCCGCTCCGGTTGCGCCAGAAGCTGAGTAAGACTCAGCCTAAATGGTAAGCCTGAACGAAGACACCGATGAAGGCCTGGTGGCGCGCATTCAAAAAGGCGATCACCAGGCTTTTGCCATCTTGGTTAAGCGGCATACGGATAAATTTTATGGCCTCTCCTGGCGGCTTCTCAGTAATCATGCCGAGGCCGATGATGTCGTGCAGGACGCGTTTTTAAAGTTATGGGCACAGCCCGATTTATTCAGGCTGGATGCCGGTGTGAAGTTTACGACCTGGTTCTATCGCGTCGTCAGCAATATGGCGCTTGATAAGTTACGGGGGCGTAAGAAATGGATGGGGGCAGATGCGCTGGAAGCAATGGCGGATAGCAGCAAGCTTTCCGACCAGAGTTACGAAGATAAGGAAATGCAACGGCATATAGAACAATCAATGGCTGAATTGCCCGAACGTCAGAAGCTGGCGCTGACATTGTGTTTCTATGAAGGCGTCAGTGTCGCTGAGGCGGCCCAGGTGATCGGGGTGGGTGAGAAGGCCGTCGAGTCTTTATTGATGAGGGCTAAAAGCGGCTTGCGCAATGATTTAATGAGAAAGGGCGTTCTTAAGAACCCCAGAGAGGATCGTTATGAACGAACCGCATGATATTGATTATATGCTTATGCAGCGCGCAGCGCCGAAGACGCCGCATGATCTGGCCGACCGTATTTTATACCGTGCGTCGCGGACGCCACAGGTAAAGCGCTCGGGTTTCTCAAGTTTTGTAGGGGAATGTCTGTCACTCCTGATGATACCGCGCCCTGCTCTGGCTTTCAGCTTATGTCTGACAATCGGCGTTTTTAGCGGCTGGGTATCAACCCAGAGCGTCCAAGTTGATGATAGTGCCTCTACCCAAGTTCTGGACCTGGTTGTCATTGAGGAGGACTGGATATGAGCCGTAGACTGAAGATCATATTCACTATTTCCATTCTTTTGAACGTGCTGCTGATTGGCGTTGTTGCAGGTGCTACCTATAAACGTATGCACGGTCCTATGGGCCGTCCGGGATTTGATGAGCCGCGCAAGCCGGAATTTAACAGCAAGATGGCTAAAGCGATGATGGCTGCCCGTAAGGGGCAGGAGCCTTTGCAGCGTGAACTTCGCGCCGCCAAAAAAGAGCTGAATGATATTCTGGCAGCTCCGCAGTTCAATGAAGCGGCCTTTATTGAAGCTTCGGAGAAAATGTATCAGGCTCAGGAAAAACTGTCCAAGGCGCGCAACGAGATTACATTGAAAATGGCCAAGGAGATGACACCCGAAGAACGTCAGGAAGTGGCCAGGCGTTTGCAGGCGATGTCAGAACGCCATGAACGCCTGAAAGAACGTTTCCGTGAGCGTAATGGCAAAAAGGTTCTTGAGGGTAACGGTGGTGATGAAGCGCTGCCGCCACCTGAGAATTAATTACCAGTTGGTGCGGCCGGAACGTGCGCGGGCGTCAGATGTAACAGGTGCGTCGCCTGTTTCCTCCAGCCCATGTGTAAGGGCCACGCGGCGATCAAACACAAAGCAGGAACCTTCCCACTTGCTTTGATCGACGGCGATCTCTTCCAGATATTTCAGAATTCCACCTTTCAGGTGGTACACATTCTCGAACCCTTGTGCTTTCATATAAGACGATGCTTTTTCACAACGAATGCCGCCGGTGCAATACATGGCGACTTTCTTGTGTTTGGCGGGGTCCAGGTGTTCTTTCACAAAGGCCGGGAATTCGCTGAAAATGGTGGTCATCGGGTCGATGGCGCCCTGGAACTGTCCCATCTTCACTTCGAAATGATTGCGCGTATCGATCAGCACCACTTCCGGATCGCTGATCAATTCGTTCCATTCCTGTGCGCTGACATACTGGCCCACTTGTTTGGTCGGATCGGCTTCGGGCGCTTTCATGGTGACGATTTCTTTTTTGAAATGCACCTTCATGCGCTCGAAGGGTTTGTCGCTTGCGGTTGAATATTTGATCTCGCCCTGGTTAACGCCGAAGTTTTCATCGAGGAAAGCGATCACTTTTGCCATCGTCGCTTCATCAGGGGCGCCGATGGTGCCGTTGATGCCCTCAAGCGCCAGCAGGATCGTGCCGCAGATGCCGTTCTCGGTCAGGAATTGCTTCACCACCGGACGCATTTTTTCAGCGTTCGGGATGCTTACAAATCGATAAAGGGCGCATACAGTCCAGATCATGCAGGAGTTTTAACGCTCCTCGTGCATTTTTGCAATCATTTCGCCCAACTGGCGGAATTCCTTTTCCCGCGGGTTTCCCTGACGCCACGCCAGGCCGATCTGGCGGCTGGGCTGTGGGTTGGAAAAGCGCTGAATGGTGACGCCGCGCGGCATGGTTTTGGGGTCTACGGCCATGGCGGGCAGGAGTGTGGCGCCATAGCCATGCTGCACCATCTGGATCAGGGTCGTAAGGCTGGTGGCGCCAAAGGTGCGTTGCTGCCCTGGTTGCAAGCGACAGGCAGCGAGAGCGTGCTCGCGCAGGCAATGCCCGTCCTCCAGCAGCATGATGTTGTGTCTGGAAAGGTCATTGATGGTGGCGTGCGTTTCCATCACTGTCTTGGTGCCGGGCATGGCAATCACGAACGGTTCGGACCAGAGTTTCATCTGCTTGATGCCTGGTGTTTCGTAAGGGAATGCCATCAGCACGACATCGATTTTACGCTGATCCAATGCGGATAAAAGCTGTGCTGTGACGTCTTCTTTGAGTTGCAGGTCAAGCTCAGGAAATTTCTTTTGCAATGCGGGCAGCAATGACGGCAGTAAATAGGGTGCAATCGTCGGGATAACACCCAGTGTCAGTTTTCCGGTGAAGGGTTCTTTGCGTGCGCGGGCCATCTGCACGAAGTCTTCGGCACGCACGACGATGTCGCGGGCGGGCAGGACCAGTTCTTCGCCCGCCGGGGTCAGGCAGACATCACGTTTGGTGCGTTCGAACAGTTTTGTCCCCAGTAATTCCTCCAGGTTTTTTAGACCGTCACTTAAGGTGGGTTGAGTGACATGACATTTCTCCGCCGCTTTATGGAAAGACAAATCATCTGCCACAGCCAAGAAATATTGAAGCTGGCGTATGGTGGGGGTGTTCATAGAATTTTCCTTTTAAAATAAGATAATATTAATAGGAAAAATCTATCAAAAATCAAGAAAATTCCGATTGGATTTTTGCGGTGCGGGCGGGCATGGTACGAGCAGTTTCAATCCCAACCTAACCAACCCAGAAGGAGACGAACCATGCTCGGCATCGGTGACAAACTGCCTGAATTTTCTGTAGCAGGCGTAAAACCAAAATTCATGAAACACGAAGAGAACGGTGAGTCCGCTTTCGAAACCATTACTCAAGACAGTTTTGAAGGTAAATGGAAAGTCCTGTTCTTCTGGCCCAAAGACTTCACATTCGTGTGCCCGACAGAAATCGTTGAATATTCCAAACTGAAATCCGAACTGGAAGACCGTGATGCGGTAATCCTGGGCGGCAGCACGGATAACGAATTCTGCAAGCTGGCATGGCGCCGTGAGCATAAAGACCTCCACAACCTCGATATGTGGATGTTTGGCGATACAAACGGTTCTCTGGTCGATGGTATCGGTGTTCGTGATCTGGATGCAGGCGTTGCCCTGCGTGCGACCGTGATCGTTGATCCGCACAACGTTATCCAGCATATTTCTGTGAACAACCTGAATGTGGGCCGTAACCCGAAAGAAGCATTGCGTATTCTGGATGCCCTGCAGACAGACGAACTGTGCGCTTGCAACCGTCCGGTTGGCGGCGATGTGATCAACCTCACAAAAGAAGCGGCATAAGGTGATTTCGATGAGTATCGAAGCACTGAAAAACCAGATCCCTGAGTACGCCAAGGACATTAAACTGAACCTGTCCACACTGGCCGGTGAGGAAATCCTCAACGACCAGCAGAAATGGGGAACGTTCCTGTCCTGCGCTCTGGCGAGCGGCAGTGATGCTGTAATCCAGGCGGTCAATGCGGAAGCTGTCGCCAAAATGACAGCCGAAGCACTGAATGCCGCGAAATCAGCCGCTGCAATCATGGCGATGAACAATGTGTACTACAAGTTCGTCGGCATGATTGAGAACCAGGAATATCGCACCATGCCAGCCAAATTGCGCATGAATGTGATTGGCAATCCCGGCGTTGACAAAGTCGATTTCGAATTGTGGTCACTGGCGGTATCTGCCCTGAATGGTTGCCAGTTCTGCGTCAATGCGCATGAACCGATCCTGACCAAAGGCGGCATGAGCAAGGAACAGGTACAGGCCGCGGTGCGTATTGCAGCTGTTGTCGGCGCCGTTTCTGCCGTGATAAACGGTGAAACAGCGCTGCAAGGTTCTGCCCCCTCTATAGCTGCGCATGCTGCTTGATCTTCTATAGGAATTTAAGAAAAAGCCCCCGTTATTCGGGGGCTTTTTTGTATTCATAATGTTATCAAACTATCTTCATGACCCTTGACGGTGCGGCAATCCTACCTAAATAAAAATCAAATGCCTGTTATTCAGGACAGGCGTCTTTCATACATGTTGTTTTCAGGTCTTGAGAAGGGAGATATGCAATGAGAACGGCTGATGAAAATAGATATAATGAAGATATTTCTACGGTGGGAGATATAGCGGCGGCCCGCAAGTGTCTTCTGTTTTATCCGGAAGAATACGTCAAGATCGTTTTACGAACTATGCAGAATGCCCGGGTAGGATGTGCGGGTGTGATTGATGATCAGGGAGCGCTAATCGGCATTCTGACCGAGCGCGAAATTCTGCGGCGCATTTTTACTTTATTGTCAGATCCCGTCATTCAAAAAAAGAGTATTGGCAATTATATCGATGATATGCGGGTGATGGATGTCATGATATCGCATCCCGAAGCATTGGACAGCGATACCGATATTGAGATTGCTTTGCAGCGCATGACGGATCTCGGCTTTCGTTATATGCCTGTTGTCAGTCCGTTCAACAGGAAACTGGCGTTAGGATTCGTCGATGAACGCGAAGTGGCGCTGCACGTTGCTCATCGCTTAGAACGGCTACGCCGTGAAGCGACAGAGAAAGACAAGGTTTTCCAGCAGCTCTGGCATGAACCTTATGGGATCGGATTTGTTCAAGAGTTTAGGTGATGATATTTAAAGCCTCTTCCGATCTCCCGGGAGAGGCTTTTGATGGCTAAGGAATCAAAAAGATTGCAGTATGGTTTTGGCGCCTATGGCTGCGATCAGGAAACCTACTCCCAAGGTTAGGGGGAGAGAGGGGGCTTTCCGGCAGATATAGGCTCCGAGAGGGGCGGCAGCAATCGCCCCCAGCGCGAGCGCGATAATGGCGGGCCACGATGTTATGCCCACAGTGCTAAAGAAGACGACAGATACTGCTACAGCAATAATGAACTCGACAGTGACAATACTGCCTATAGCTGTGCGCGTATCATACCCGCGCAGCAGCAGGCCGGACGATACAAACTCGCCCCAGCCAGCGCCTCCAAATGCATCCAGGAATCCGCCAATAAAACCTAATATTTCCCTATGCGTCTTAATTGTGCGTATGATTTTAGGCTTAAGGGCTTTGATAATGATGACACTGCCGATAACCGTAAAATAGAGTCCCATCAACGGATATAAGAAGTCATTATTAAACCATGTTACGAGCAATGCTCCCAGAACGGCACCGGCCAAAGCCGGAAGAGCCAGTTTCTTCAGGAGTGTTTTATCGAGATTGCCCATGCGCCAGTGTGATATTGCCGAGGCGCTGCTGCCGAATATCTCGGCCATATGTACTGTGACACTTAAAGATTGTGCTGGAAAGCCAATGCTTAAAAGAAGAGATGACGAAAGAGAACCAAACGCCATACCTAATGCGCTATCGACCAATTGGGCACAAAAACCGATGAGCCCATATACAAGTAAGTGAGTTTCCATGAATTCGCCCCTGCGGCGATAATCTACGCCACAGAGTTATTTTCCGATAGCTGCAAAAGCTGCCATGGTCAGGGCGCCGGTTCTTATGCTGACGGGACCATGTGTCTGAAGAGCATCATCGACTACATGATATAATTTACGCAAATCGTTGAACTCTTCTGTCGTTACGGGCCGATCTGCGGCATGCTGCTTCCATGCGTTGAGAAAACTACCGGCGGCGTCATATTCCTGCGCCAGTTTTGCAGATATGGTTGGAGATGCATTCTGAACGGCTTCTTGAAAGGCCGGCATGTAACTTTTCAGAGTAGCGGCCAAATGATCGACACGTTCGCTATGGGTTGAATCAGCCATATAATCCAGCGTACTCATCAGGGTCTCTACCGTCATTTTCATTCTCGCTTCAGGAGTTTTTGAATTGTGACAGGATCATAAATTGATTTTTTATAATATGTCAAATTCAAGATGTTGTTAAGGTTTCAGGTCGCCTATGCGCACCCAGGTCAAGTCCTGAATTTTGGCCCTATAAAAGCGGCGTTTCTCAACAGTATTTTGGCCCGTTTGTTTCAGCCATTGATTAACATAGGCTGTTGCTGCCGTCACGAAGGCACCCTGGCATTCAGGCATGCGGGAAAGCGGTGTTTTTGTGCCCTCATTGCCGTAGACTTCGCGAAAGGCAGTGTTGATGCGCTCTGCTACAGGGGCCCAGCAGCCATAGGAGTGGTCTTTGCTGATAATTGCTTTATCCAGCGCGTCACAGAAATAACGGCCTTTGGTCACCACATAAGGTTCACCTGATGGTAACGCAGCCTGTCTCCATGCGGGTGCAAACTTAGAAGGCATGAGTGCGGGGTAAGCAGGATCATCCATGCCGTCCTTCATCACGAATCTGTAGCCTTGTTTTGGCATCAGCTGTTCGTTCATTTTGTCGTGGTCGTCATTGTATGCTTCGTGCATTTTCGATACCCCCTGTGTCATCCTGAGCGAAGGCGAAGGATCTCATCTTGTAGCAAGGGGGAGAACCTTCGGGCTTATGCCTCAGGATGACCAATAATGTTTGGGTTACGCTTTCAGCGTATTCACAACCTGTTCCGGATAGTGACCGCTAAAGCGTTCATCCAATGCTTCCGGGTTTGTCAGCAGGCGGTAGAATACGGGTCCGAGCAACTGATCAATTGCCATCTCGGTATCCAGTTGCGGGTTGAACAGGCCTTCGTTCTTACCAGCCTGAATGTGATTACGCAGGTTGTTTACGCGCTCATCCAGGAAATTTTCATTCAGCAGACGCAATGCTTCGGGTTCTGCCTGTGCTTCAGCGATGATGTTCGCCACGATGCGACCATTCTGACCGCGCAGCTGACGGATCAGTTTTTCGAGTTGCACTTTCAGCGCTTCGTCAGCGCTTGGTGTTGTCGGCAGAATGTTCTGCAGGCCTGGTTGCGCCATGAACGCTTCCATAACCAGAGCTGCCTTATGCGGCCACCAGCGATAGATGGTGGTTTTACCAACGCCTGCACGTTTTGCCACAGCTTCGATAGAAATATCGCGCAGCGGTGTGTGCATTAACATTTTGCGTGTAGCGTCGAGAATAGCTTCGCGTGATTTATCGGAACGCGGACGGCCCGGGCGCTTTTCTGGATTGCGGTTGTCCTCAGAATTTGCGGGAACAATACTCATCAATGCAGTTTCAGCAGCCATAATTCACACCTCTCAAAAAAAGAAACAATTTCCGTATAGTCGTTGCGAACCATTCGTCCACAACGGAACGTGTCGTTTTAGCCCCGCCTTTCCAGAAGATCAAGAAAAAATCAAAAGTTATCCTCCCCCCTATATTAAGAATCGCTTATGCTCGATTCCATTGAGGCGTTCAGACGAGTCCGGCAAAGCTGGATTTTTAAAAGCCGTAAGGCGAGAAGAACCAGGGAGGTTCGAAACATGTCTGGGTACAAACGCGGCATAGGGGTTCGGGCGATGTCTTACGACGTCGACGGACCTTTTGTGTTTTTGACTCCCGTAAAAAGGGGGCAGTCCTCGTCTGGACGATAAAGGCTAGTCCGGGAAACCGGGTCAAATTCGCGATCTGACTTGCTCAGAAAAAGGCTGTGCCGGGGACTCTAAATGTTTTCCGGCACAGTTTTTTAATTCTTGCGTGAAAATGACCTATCGCCTTATGGTTTAGAAAAATAAGGGACAGGGACCTGCGCGGCATGCACAAGAATGACCGTTTTACTTTCAATCGCTATAGTGAGCCGCATTGGCGCGTACCTCTAGGGCGTGCACGTGCCTATACATACGTCCCTGATGAAATTTTTGAGCCTGTGTTGTCGACGCTGCAAAAGCATGCGCGCGACATTCTGAAATTCGGCGATGTCCTGATGATTGAAACGCTAAAGGCAAGACCGGGTCGCGCCTGGACATGGCCTGAAACTTTAACAGCCATGCAAGCCGTATGGCAGGACATGGACCCGCGCTTTGGTGCGTTCGCCCAGGATATGCTTGATAATGCGGCTTTTCGTCGTAACGACGTGCACACAGGACATGGCAAAGGGCGCTGTTTTTATGATTTTGCCGAGATCGATTGCGAGGGTAATGTAAATGACCCTGTGTGCGCTGTGCATGAAAGCGGGCATTTGATGGCACTTATGCATGGGCCGGATCAGTATGACACAGATCCCGCGCCCAATATTCGTGAGATACAGGCCATGTTTGCGCAGGAATATGCCTATGACTGGTTGCAGCATCACGCGCAGAGCGATGATGAAGCCCTTTCAATCAAGCGGCATCGCATGACCTATTACACGGGCATTCTGATGAATGTTCCGCTTTACCTGTACATGCTGGGTCGCCCCGATGCCCCCCGGGCCAGCCTGTCGGAAACATTTACGAAGTGGGCTGTAGACTTTCGCATGGCTGAACGTTTGTCGTATGATCAGGACGGCAACCGCAAAGGCCCTCAGCATCTGCATACCCATCCGTTTGCTGCGATGCTGGCACCCGCATTATTCGAGCGGTTCCAAGGTAAGGATTCTGCTCAGAAGCAGGCAATATTATCTGTTCTTTATGAAGGTGGTGCTGAGACAACGTTGACGGATATTCTGAGTGCGTTTGATATTGAAACACCGGAAGATGTACGTATAGCGGCAGAGCAAACCTGCCTCAATTTCAAGCAGCAGATTTCAAGCTGTTTGAAATCATCCCACGCTACCCGTGCTATCGTTTTTGCAGCACCTTAGTAGGCAGATCTGACGAATGAGCGCGGCGCTGGATCAACCACGCTCATGCTGCCGTTTTTAAATTCAAGGATCGCAAGGCCACGTTCGGCCATGCCATCAGGGCGGAAGCGGAAAATGCCATCGATACCGGCAAAGCCGTTCGGGTTGGTGATGGAGCCACGGTCAAAGGCAGGGGCACCCTGATTGGCGAAACCACTCTTGGCCAATACGACCGCCAGAGATGTTGCATCATAGGCCAGTGTGGAAAGACGTGGTGCGGCTGAGCCATATGAGTCGTAGTAACGGCGCTCAAAAGCTTTGCGTTGTGCCGGGTCAGAGGCGGCAAACCACGCGCCATCGAGATTTTTCTGTGTCGCCAGTGCAGCATCATCCCAGAGGCCGGTGCCCAAACGCCGTACAGTTTTGGCATCCAGTTCGTAGTAAGCCAGAGAGTCAGCGAGTGATACTGCTTCGCTGCCGCCCACCGGCATAAAGATCGCATCATAAGGCGCCGGAGGCACAGGTTGACCTGACTTTGCAGCATTCATGCGCGCCGTACCATTCGTAAATTCGTCGATGCGTTCAGATGCTTCGGCGCTGCCAGGGTTAACCCGCAGGATACTGGCCGGGGCTAGGCCATTGCGATTAGCATTCACGTTCCAGGCTGATACGACAACGTTACCGTATTCATTTTCAGGCGCAATAATGCCAATGCGTTGCAAGCGCTGTGACGCTGCGTATTGCACGATGCGTTCGACTTGCGTAAAGGGCAGGAAGCCCATGACGAACGTATTGCCCTGCGCCAGCGTCCAGTCGGTTGAGAAGCTGATGACATTGACATTACGTTGTTGCGCAATCGGTGCAACGGCACGGGCTTCGGTGGCGAAGATAGGGCCCAGGATCAGTTGTGCGCCATCAGCAAGCGCCAGTTGCGCCGCTGTCGCTGCGCCATCAGGTGTGCCTTTGGTATCCTGCGGCACCAGTTCGATGCGATCATATTCCATGTCAAACAATGCCAGTTGTGCGGCTTGCAACATGGCCTGGCCCAAGCTGGCGTTCTTGCCGGAGAGCGGTACCAGCAACGCCACCTTTACAGAGGGGCCGGTGGCGGCAGGTACAGGAACGGGTGCTGTACTGCCGGATGTGTAGTCCGTGGCAGGGTAAGTCGTGACGGAGGGGTCTTGCGACAAGGTCGGCTGTACATCCGGTACATTGTCCGCTGTGCTGTAGGCATATGGATTAGGTTGTGCCGGGGTCTGGCCGGTTGTGTTCACGCCATGCGGGTCGGTCATGATCTCGCGGGCCAAGGCTTGACTGTCGAGGGCTTCACGGGTCAGGGGACTGGGTTCCGTGCTGGCCGGACCTTCCGCTGATTTCTGCGTATTCCAGCCGCCGGGCATGCTGGTGCCGCCGCAGGCGCTGACACTAAGGATAAGGGAAACCGAAAACAGGGTGTAGAGGATTTTTTTCATCATGCCTTGTTAGTTAGCATAAGTGGCTTTATGCAGGAAGGATGAAAACGCTCGCGCCTGTGCCCTTACCTGCTGGTTTGTATCTGATCGCCACGCCGATCGGTAATTTACGTGACATAACATTGCGGGCGCTGGAGGTTTTGGCCGGCGTCGATGTGATTGCCTGTGAAGACACGCGCATGACAGGAAAATTATTAGACGCGCACGGGATCAAAGCACCGAAGCTAATCGTTTATAACGACCATAATGCCGATGCATCGCGTAAGGGCATTCTGGATATGCTGGCACAGGGCAAGCGCATTGCGCTGGTCAGTGATGCGGGTACGCCGCTGATTTCCGATCCCGGATATAAGCTGGTGCGTGATGCGCAGGATCTTGGTTTGAATGTAACGTCGCTGCCGGGGGCGAATGCGTTATTAACCGCATTGCAGTTATCCGCGCAGCCCACGGATAAGTTCTCGTTCCTGGGATTCCTGCCTGCCAAAGAAAAGGCGCGTCAGGATGTATTGAAGGAATGGCGTGATGTGCCCGGAACATTAGTGACATATGAAACGGGGCCACGCCTGATTGATTCATTATCGGACATGGCAAAAATTCTGGGCGCTGATCGTCCGGCGGCGGTGACGCGCGAACTCACCAAGATGTACGAGGAAGTCCGGCGCGATACACTCGTCAACCTTGTCAAACATTACGAAGAAGCGGGTGAGCCTAAGGGTGAAATCGTTATCGTTATCGGCCCTGGCGAACGGGTAGAGGTCACGGAAGATGCGATTAATGCCCGCCTGACGGAGCTTTTAAAGGACCTGTCTGTAAGGGATGCATCGGCCCAAGTGGCTGATGAAATGGGGATTCCGAAGAAACAGGCCTATGAATTTGCCATAATATTGCAAAAGGCGGGCAAATAGGTTAGATTAGGGGCCTCATTTTAGGGGTGAAGCGATGTTGCCTATGACACCGGAGCTGCAGAAAGTCTTTGATCGCGGGGCGCGAGCCTTGGAAGCAGCCTTTCGTCCTGAACACAGCATTCATCTGGCTATCGACTGGCAACGTCTTTATTGCGACCCGAATATTCCGACGAACGCCCATGGCAACCTGCAACAAGCCACTAAGATTACAGCGACCCTGGGCAGAGTGAATGATTTTGCCGATGCGGCGCGTATCGTGACACCGACATGGTGGGTTTATCACGATCCTGAAATTAACAAAGATAGTTTCCCGCACGACTATTTTTTAGGTGTGAACGAACATACTGTGGCGCGAAAGATTGCACATTTCCGCGAAGAAGGTTTGGCTATATGCGGCCATGTCGATCATGAGCGTGATATAGTATTACGCAAACCTTTCAAAAACGCTTTTGCGGGAACGGACCTGCATGAACGTCTGGAGCGTCGTGAGATAGATACATTGCTGGTGTCAGGACTTTATCGTTTCTATCGCGAATGCGTGGGACTGACGGTGACTGAAGCTGCGGGGCTTGGTTATAAAACATTTGTCGTTGAAGACCTGACCGTGGATAAGGTAGATCATACCGACCGCTCACGATTGGCATTGGCGCAAATGACAGAGCGAGATGGCGCGTATTGTGTAACATCCGATCAGGTGCGTCGCGTTCTAAGAAAATTCCAGCCATGAACCACCCTTTAAGAAAATCACGCGGGACTTATCAGGATGGCTTATGGGCTGAGTCTGCGGCTGCTTTCATATTTCGTTTAAAAGGTTATCGCATCATTGCGCAACGTTATAAGACGCCTGTTGGCGAGATCGATTTGATTGTGAAGCGGGGGCGGATGGTGGCTTTTGTCGAAGTCAAATATCGCCGTTCCTTGCGCGAGGCGCTGGAATGCCTGACGCCTTCGATGAAGGGGCGTATTACCAATGCTGCCCGCCACTTTATCGCCGCATATCCGCAGTATGGTGATTATGACATGCGCTTTGATCTGCTGGCGCTTTCGGGCATTTTCTCTTTCCGGCATCTGGACAATGCGTGGTCGCTGCCTACATAATAGCCATATCCGCCTTCCTTCATGCATCCACCCATTCCGGTATTTATCATGAACATCAAAAAACTGATCCTTACTGTTTCCCTGGTTTCTATTGTCCCGGCATTAAGTGCCTGTGGGGCTGTCGGACTGGCAGCGGGTGCCGGTGCGGCTGTCGGCATTGCTTCCCAGCAAGAGGGCGGCGTCAGTTCTGCCGCCAGTGATGTGCGCATCAAGGCGATGATTGCCGACAAATGGTTCAAGTATAAGGTCGATACATTCTCGAAGCTGAGCACTACGGTTGATCAGGGTCGTGTGTTGATTACCGGCATTGTGCAGAACCCGGATGATCGCGTGGAGGCTGTGCGTCTGGCATGGCAGGTTGAAGGCGTAAAGCAGGTTATCAATGAAATTCGCGTCGCTGAAAGCGAGGGCGTGCCGGGTTATGTCCGCGATACGTGGATTACCACACGTCTGCGCACCGAACTGACATTCACCAAGGATATCAGCGCCGTCAATTATACGATTGATACTGTGCAGGGCACTGTTTATCTGATGGGTGTGGCCCGTAACCAGGCGGAACTCGATCGTGTGATCGAGGTCGCGCGTGGCGTGCCCAACGTGAAACAGGTCGTCAGCTATGTGAAGCCACTGGGTGAACCTGTGCAGGGCCAGTCTAACGGCGCATGGACCGACCCCAGTGGTGGTGACGTCCGCCAGGAATAGTGCTATCATTCCTATATGGAAGCATTGAACAGCCAGACCATCCTTTCAAAGCTGCGCGAAGCGGGCAGCCAACCCGATGATCAGTTGAGGCTAGTGGAAGTCGCGCTGCTGTTGGCTGAAATGAATCATCCCGGTATTTCCGTTGACCGCTATCGCCACCATATCCAGAAAATGGGTGAAGAAGTGGGATGGCGGTATCATGAGCTGGTTAATGCGGGTGCCGATGAATCACCGCAAACACGGCTGGCGGCCTTAAAGCACATACTGGCTGACCAGTACGGCTATCGTGGCGATGAGGAAACTTACGATAACATTCAGAATGCAGACCTGATCGATGTGATTGATCGCCGCAAGGGCCTGCCGATTGCGTTATCCATTCTTTATATCGCCGTGGCGCAGGCGCAGGGATGGGATGTCGCCGGTTTGAATCTGCCCGGCCATTTTGTCGTGCGCCTGGAAATGGATGGTCAGCGTTTGATTTTCGATCCGTTTAATCGCTGTGAAGTGCTGAATGCGCCCGAGCTTCGGCAGTTACTGAAAAAAACCATGGGTCCCGATGCTGAATTATCATCAAGCTATTATGATCCTGTGAGTGTGCGGCAGATACTGATCCGCCTGCAGAACAATGTGAAGATACGCCTGATTGAAGGCGAGGATTACGAAGGTGCCTTGCGTGCTGTTGAGAATATGCGTGCGCTGGATCCGCATGAATACAGGTTGCTTCTGGATGCCGGTGTGCTGTGTGCACGCACAGGACGTGCGCAGGATGCGATGACAGCGCTTGAGGAATATATCAAGTTAGTCCCCAGTGACCGTGATCGCTATGATGCGCAGATGCTGCTGGATCATATACGCAGTACTGTAAATTAATCAGGGTAACTAATTGTATTGCCTACTAAAAAGTAGGATCCGCTTTTTCTCTTCCCTTTTTCATAAGGTATAACTAAGTTGCTGCTATCATTTTATATAGCAGGGGTTTGGGAATGTATCTCCATAGTTTAATCGGCGGCGCCAGTACTGCTTTACGCAGGGCGGCAGAAGTTGAAGATCGTGACGCGCGTTTGAAACGTTCGGAACAAGAATTGAAAGAGGGGATATGCAAGCCCGTTCTTGAACTGGGTGAAAAGCTCTCTGCATTGTCGCCGGATCATTATGACCGACAGTTCCGCATGCGTGTTACTGAGAACGCGGGTGATATCTTTATTAAGTTTACTTATCACCAGCCACCACTGACGTTTAGCAAAGAAGATAGCACAGGACGCGGTAGCGCGCATTACATGTACACTCTTCAAGATGAACATAGAGATCGTGAGCACGAAAAACTTCCGCCACTGACGTTTCGTTTCAGCCGCCTGTATGATCGCCATGATTTTATAGATTCAGATGTCTATATTGAACCTGGTAACGGCCCGACTATTTGTCGCAAGCCGGGCTGGATTTTATCGCCGCGGATCGATAGCGATTTTTGCGTACAGAAGCTGGCCGAATGGTGTGGGCGCATGGCTCCTGACCGGGTGGCGGAGATTGCTCATATATTTGCGGATGCACCGGCAACCGGCCGTGCGCGCAAGCTTGGATCATTTACGCCATAACCGGGATACTGCCGGGGCGTGCCTCTAAAATACCTTATTTCGGTCTTTTCCCTGCCTTGGGGTGGCACCATGATTTCCCTCAAGATTTTGGTGGGCAGAGGGGGAAATGGCCTTGACGGCTCTTGTTTCCGGGAACTTCGCAGACTAAAACTATGTTACTTAAGGATTCGGGTGTTCTGGGATGTCGTCTGGCATCGCCCCCATCGCGACGTTTAATTTTTGAAGGATTACAAGGAGATTATCCCATGTTCAAACGCGGTTTACTGATGACAGCCGTTATGGCTTCCGCTCTTTTGCCCCTCGCAGCCTGCTCCAACAAGGACAAGGATGCGGATACGCTGCAAGTGAGCGATGGCAGCCTGGCTGCTGATCCGCTGGGCGGCACAGAAACATACGGCATGGATGGTGCTGGCGGCGTAACACCGGGTACACAACAAGATCTGGTTGTAAATGTTGGTGACCGTGTATTCTTCGGTTATGACCGTTATGACGTCAGCCCCGAAGGCCAACGCGTTCTTGAAATGCAAGCGGAATGGCTGAAGCGTTACCCGAACAATAACGTGACCATTAAAGGTCATGCTGATGAGCGCGGCACACGCGAATACAACCTGGCACTGGGTGAGCGTCGCGCTTCCGCGATCAAGAATTATCTGGTCGCTCTCGGTATTCCCGCTACACGCATCAACACCATCAGCTACGGTAAAGAGCAGCCGGCTGTTATGGGTTCTAACGAAGATGCATGGGCACAAAACCGTCGTGGTGTAACAGAAGTTGACTAAGACTTTTAAGAATATGATGAACAGTTCATCGCTCAAGGCACGGAAGTTTTCGCTTCCGTGCCTTGCGGCTTTATTTGGATTGGGGCTTTTCTGTGTCATGCCGGGAACGGCGCACGCACAAAGCGATGTGCAGACACGCATGAATCGCCTTGAGAATGAAATCGAAACTCTGAGCCGTGCCGTCTATAAAGGCGAAGAGCCGCCACCGGGCGCTTTTTCTTCCCCTTCTGATGATGCGGCGCGCGCGGCGATGGAAAACCGCATCAATCAGCTGGAAACACAGTTGCGTGAATTGACGGGCCAGATCGAGCAGCAGAACTATGAAATCAAAATGCTGAAAGAGCAGGCTGAGGCCGCCAAGAACGCGCCACAAGCGGCCACCATGAACCAGATCGGCAAGCCGTTTGGCACAACACCGCTAACAGGCAGTATTTACGGTGGTGCTAATGCCGCAGATACCAGTATGGGTGAATCGCTGAATGGCGTACCGCCCCAGCCGGGTGGTACAGGCGGCATGCAGCAAATGACCGTCACAGAACAACCGGGTTCTGCCCCCTATACGGCAGCGGGACAATTAGGCACCTTGTCGCAGACACCAGGCGCCGCTACCTATAATCCACCGGCAACGAATGATCCTGTCGCTGTATATGAAGCGGCTTTCTCGCAAGTGAAGGCAGGTTCATATGATAATGCTGAAGCGGGCCTGAAGGATTTCATCAGCCGCTTCCCCGATCATACACTGACACCGAATGCGCGTTACTGGCTGGGTGAAACATATTATGTCCGTAAGGATTACCCGCAGGCGGCCCGCGTGTTTGCCGAAGCTTACCAGCAGGCCCCGAAGGGACCCAAAGGTCCGGACAATCTGCTGAAGCTGGGTTTGTCGCTGGCCGGCATGGGTAATAACAAGGATGCCTGCGTAGCCCTGACCCAGTTGCAGACCGAATATGGCGGAACGGCTAATCCCGTAATAGACCGTGCCATCAAGGAAAAAGAAGCTATCGGCTGCCAATAAAGTATCGTCTTTTTATCATGCGCGGCGTCAGGAGGCGGTCTCGGTTGTGCTCATGTACGTTTAAGTACATCCGCCCATCTCGCCTTGCCTTTCTGGCGCCTATAAAAATACCCGCTTTAGCCGCTTGGTTAGGATCTAAAGCCCTTAATATTATGAAAAATTTGCTTTTTCAGGTGCTATCTGCTAGATTTGGCCAGTATTAATCAAAAAACCCCCGTTTAAGGGGATGGGTGTAGAAGTATGTCGAATTCAGGTACATCTTTTGGTGATTGGATCTACCAAATGTTTAGCAATGGCCTGGTGTTGGCCAGAAGCGCTAAAGATACCTTTGATCAGGCGGCATTCCCTGTCGATTCCACGGCGAAGGCTGTCGCTCTCGTCGTTGCCGTATTTGCATTTTCTGCCGCCAGAAGTAACGATGTCGGCATGCGTGTCACACGCAGCGGACGTGACAGCGCCTTGGGCCGGTTCGCCGGTTTTGGCGTGAATCTCGCGATTGCCTTTCTCGCAGGCACTGTTGCGAATAACCTTGTGCTTAATCATTACGGCGTTCAGACACCAACGGCTGACCCGTACTACAAGAAAATTTCCACGCAGCCTGTGCCAGCTCGTGTGGCGCAGATTCCGACGGAAGAGCCTAAAGCGCCTGCGCGCAAACCAGTTAATCCGAATGGCAGCAAGTGTGTCTTCCAGATTGATCCCACAGCCAAGCCCTGTCCTTGATAGACGGGGGCTTCTGATCCCGCTATAACATTGTCATGGACCCTTTCCTGCTTTTGACCCCGATGGTTGATGACACATTATCAACCGCTATTACGGCTGGTGAATTTGCGGCTGTAATGACGCCACTTGAAGGCGCTAAAGCTGTCGCTGTCGCGCTTTCGGGCGGGCCGGACAGCATGGCGCTGCTGGCGTTAACCGATGAGTGGGCCAGACAACGTAACATTCATGTGCATGCTGTCACGATTGATCATGCCCTGCGTGTTGAATCAGCCGATGAAGCGCAACGAGTTCATGAATGGGTGGCAGCCTATTTTCCCTATGCCACGCATGAGATTTTGCGTCGGGATTCTTCGCAGATTACACCCACCAAATTGCAGGAACAGGCGCGAGAAGATCGCTATGATCTTCTGGCTTCTGCCTGCCGTGCGCAGGGTATAAAGCATCTTTTACTGGCGCACCACCAAGATGATCAGGCTGAAACATTCCTGTTTCGTCTTTGCAAGGGCAGCGGGCTTGATGGTCTTGCGGCGATGAGTGCTGAGACGGATATTCAGGATATTGTGCGGGTGCGGCCATTGCTGTGCTTTTCCAAGGCGCGGTTATTAGCGACATGCACAGCGCGTGAACTGCCGTATGTAAAAGATCCGTCCAATCAAAATGCCAAGTTTGCCCGTGTGCGTTTGCGCCGCGTCATGGACATGCTGGGGCAGGAAGGATTGTCGGCACAGCGTCTGGCCAAGACATCTGACCGTCTGGCCCGGGCGCGTCAGGCGCTGGATCATTTTACCGATGTGGCATGGCAGGCTGCGCTGGTGAGTGACGATCAAACAGGCTTGGTATTTAATTTTGAGCTGCTGTTAACGCAGCCTGTAGACATTCGTATTCGTATTCTGATGCGGGCGCTGACGCAGCAAGCCGGATCACGGGATGATTATGGCCCGCGTCTGGAACGGGTAGAGGAACTGGCACAGGATTTGTTTACCGAATCTGGCAGGGATGGGGGCTTTACCAGAACCACGCTGCACCATTGCCTGATTGAAAAATCGACTGCCCGCGGAACTTTGTCCATTCGCCCTGAAAAGTCTTGAAAACCCCTTGTTTGCTTGGACAAACGGCTTAAATTTCCTATAAACTGTCCCGGTTATTCTTTCATTGAAAAAAGGCGGAGATCCCCTTGAATAATTTTGGTCGCAATATGATGTTCTGGCTGGCGATTCTCGTCGTGCTGATGTTCATGTTCAATGTATTTCAGAGCAATCAAACGCAGAAGCCTGGTGCCGGCGAGATGATGGCTTACAGTGATTTTGTTGCCGAGGCGACGGGTGGTCGTATTTCCGATGTCACCATCCGGGGACAGACCATCATCGGTCATTACACCGGTACGGGTAAAGAATTCTCTGTATTGATCCCGAATGAAGAAAATGTGGTCGAGCGCCTGAATGGCACCGGTGTGCGTATTACCGCTGAAAAAGAAGCGCCGGAGAAAATTGGCCTGCTGGCGATTTTCATCAACTGGTTCCCGATGCTGCTTTTGATCGGCGTGTGGATTTTCTTTATGCGCCAGATGCAATCCAAAGGTGGCGGCGGCGCGCTTGGTTTCGGCAAGTCCCGTGCCCGCATGCTGACCGAGGCTCATGGTCGTGTGACATTTGAAGATGTCGCCGGTATTGAAGAAGCCAAGGTTGAACTGGAAGAGATTGTAGACTTCCTGAAGGACCCTCAAAAATTCCAGCGCCTGGGCGGTAAGATTCCCCGTGGCGCCTTGCTGGTCGGTTCACCCGGTACAGGTAAGACACTGATAGCGCGTGCGGTGGCGGGTGAAGCCAATGTGCCGTTCTTCACTATTTCAGGTTCTGATTTCGTCGAGATGTTCGTGGGTGTGGGTGCGTCCCGTGTCCGCGACATGTTCGAACAGGCAAAGAAAAACGCACCATGCATTATCTTCATCGATGAGATTGATGCTGTCGGTCGTCATCGTGGCGCCGGTCTTGGCGGTGGTAACGATGAACGCGAACAGACACTGAACCAGTTGCTGGTTGAGATGGATGGTTTCGAAGCCAACGAAGGCGTGATCATTCTGGCGGCGACAAACCGCCCCGATGTTCTGGACCCAGCATTGCTGCGTCCGGGTCGTTTCGACCGCCAGATCGTAGTGCCGCTGCCGGACGTGAAGGGCCGTGAGAAAATCCTGCTGGTGCACATGAAGAAAGTGCCGTTGTCCAAGAACGTCGATGCGCAGGTGATCGCGCGCGGTACCCCTGGTTTCTCTGGCGCTGATTTGGCGAATCTTGTGAACGAAGCGGCTTTGCTGGCGGCTCGCCGCAGCAAGCGCGTGGTCGGCATGGAAGATTTTGAAGAGGCCAAAGACAAAGTCATGATGGGTGCCGAGCGCAAGTCCATGGTGATGTCCGATAATGAGAAAAAGCTGACGGCTTATCACGAAGCAGGTCACGCTGTTGTAGCGGTTCACCTTGAAGAATCCGATCCGGTTCACAAGGCGACAATTATTCCCCGTGGCCGTGCGCTGGGGATGGTTATGCGCCTGCCGGAAGGTGACCGTGTTTCCATGACCCGCGCGAAGCTGAAGGCTGATCTGGCGGTTGCCATGGGCGGTCGTCTCGCGGAAGAGATCATCTTCGGTTACGACAAGGTGACCACAGGCGCTTCGAGCGATATTTCGATGGCAACAAATGTGGCACGCCGCATGGTGACGGAATGGGGTATGTCCGACAAGCTTGGTCCCCTGCGTTATACATCCGATCAGGAAGAAGTGTTCCTGGGGCATTCCGTATCACAGAGCAAGAATATGTCAGATGATACGGCCAAGATCGTCGATGCCGAAGTGCGCCTGATCGTTGAAGAAGGGTATAACAAAGCAAAAGAAATCCTGACGACCTATATCGACCAACTGCATAGTCTCGCCAAGGCACTGCTGGAATATGAAACCCTGACAGGGGATGAAATTCGAGGTCTGCTGCGCGGTGAACCGATCATCCGCGTCGATACCAGCGAGTTGGACGATGGCAAGCCGAAGTCATCAGTGCCTAAAACAGGGGGCCTGGGTGGCGGCGAAGTGCCGCAAGGGACTTAAGGGCTTACCTATCAAGCGCTTTAATCCCAGGAGTGGGTTGTTCCTGGGGTACGAAGGATTTGCCGTCAATATATTCGGGCCGCAATGGTAGCAGCTGATAAGCTGTACTGGCATGATGACTCATGATGGCCTGCGGGTTTTCGCCTTTATCAAGCTGACTGCCCATGAAACGGCTGTAAACCTGGCCTGAGCGTGTATCAAGCGCCAGTGATCTCAGATTGCCGGATGGTCCCATGATATCGGCGCTTTTGATTTGCACATTCTCGTAGCTATTCAGTTTTTTGATGATCTGCCCCACCATATTGCGCGAATGTTCGCTTGTTTCATCGCCGCCCGCCAAGTGAACTTCCAGCTTATGATTTTTGATACCCATATCTTCGATCAGTTTATCCAGAGATGATAGATCAGTGCGCGTGTCAAAATGCGCGATGGCTCCGGTTTTCTGTTCAGGATTGTAAATCGCAACCCCTAAGCAGGGACCCATGCCACTGGTTCCCAGCACTGGTCTTGAATCGCTTGCCGATGTTTTGCCGTATCCGCGAATATATATGGATCGCCCCTCATTATTTGAGAAATCACCTTCACGGGGGGTAAAACCAAGGATGCGAGCATTTTCAATCAGAGGGTCTTTTGCAGGACCGGGAGCAGCCTTATTAAATATGTCCCCGATCACATTGTAACCGTAGGCAGGCTGAGCGGAAATAGGTTCACTGATATCAGACATAGCTTCATTATCAGAAAAAAACTTGAAGGAATGGTTTAATACCACAAATTTATTGACATAATTCAATATTCTCAGTAAGGTAACGGCCACTGAAAAAACCAGTGTGATCATGGGTATAAGTAAATGACTCTCTCACGTCGCGATATTCTGAAAGTTGCTTTAGCCAATGCTATTTTGGCACCTCTGCCGGCTTTAGGAGCAGGGCCGGATGTCAGCCGTATTGAATATGCAGGGGCTGATAATCCGGCGGATTATCGCCGCTTCCTGGAAGAACAATCCCGTGATGCTGTTATTGTTAGTGTATTTCATGCCGATTGGTGCGGCCCCTGTAAGGAATTATTCAAGCAACTGGATGCGATTAAAAAGCAGCCGGGTATCAGGATTAAAATTGTTGGTGTCGATGTGGGTCCGCCAGCATTTACCAACGGTCCCTATAAAAATATCGTGAAGGCTCATAAAGTCATGGGTACACCCACGTCTGAAATTCTGGCCCGTGGCGACACTCAGCATAAGATGGTCGGTTATATTCAGAATATGGCTGATATGACCCGGTATCTACAGGATTTAACCCGCGCTGTGCATGGTGATGTTTCAGTGCCTGCGCCGCGTCCGTAATCTGTGATTTGACAGACCTGCCGGATTGATGTTTGCTTGTCCCTCATAAAAAAATAAACAGGGACTGCCATATGCGTAAAATTTTTTCCGATAAATCCAAGATTGCGGCTTTAGGACTGATTTCCGCTGTGACCTATACTCATGTGGGATATAGCCTGTTATTTCCTGCAGGAATGCCGCGAATGTCTGCATCTGCGGCATTTGCCCACGTCGCTGAGAAAAAGCCCATGACCGTTGCGTCATTTCGTGCGGATGTCGAGCAGTATTCTAAAAACAATATGATGGTGGTTCTTTTGCGCCGGAATGCCTGCGATATTTGCGATGACGTTGAATCGGCTTCTTATGGGGCTCGAAGCTGGCTGCAAAAGAAAACAGGTCATGGTTTCACGTTCTATGCGTTGAATGCGGAACAAAATCCTGAACTGGCAGCGCTGTTGCGCCAGCGTGATCCGCAAGCGGGCGGACGTCTTCATGTGTTTTATAATGGTGAGAAAATATATGAATCGCGGGGTCTCACTGATAATCCGCAGCATATGGGTGAGGCGCTGGAAATGGTGCAGGCCCTGGCAGATGGGGAAGTGAGCATTTACGATAAGTACGAGCCTGCCAACATCTTTGATACGCCACTTTCCAGCCCATCTGCTTCCAGTGCTCCCGCACCCTAAAAAAGACGGAGCCTGATGGCTCCGTTTGCAGTTTTCCAGGACGCGGTGTGTGTACGCAGGACAAATCTAATGCAGGCTTGCTGTCATCAGCGGTGTTGCCGGAGTCTCTGCTTTAGCAGCAGGCGCTGATTTCAGCACAGAGTTGGTATTGAGCTGATTTGAGAATTCAGCAGCCTCTTTCCATTTCCATGTTATGCAGCTTTTGCCACAGGAATAAGTTGCGCCCACTTGCATTTTATCAGCTTCAGGCGTGCCCAAGACTCTATCGGCCAGTTTTTCTATGCTTTCTCCGGCGCGGTCCAGAATGTCACGTTCGTAGAAGCGCTGGGTTGCCGGATTGCGACCATTGTCCCACATCGATAGGATCCTGGCTTTGTTGTAGAAGATGCCTTGGATTTCCTTGTCCCAGAAACCATATTTTGCTTGCGGGATACGTTGATCAAGGCAAAGGGCAACGCCATGCTCTTCCAGTTTATCGAGGGCAACCGAGTCCGCCTCCGCCAATACCAGACGTAAACGTGACTCATAGGGGATTTCCTGTGGTTTCTTTTCCTGCAAATCGCAACGATATAGTGATGTGGCAACGGCACGGTCGATCAGTTCTGGTTTGCGGGCCTTATCAAAGTCAGACTCACCGCAACCTGACAGGGCACCCGCCAGGAAAATGGCAGAAAGAACACCAGCGACCGGTTTGTGCAGGGGGGTCATGTTCATCATAGTATCTGTCCTCCTTAAGGATCTTTTTGGGTGCAGAAATTCCCCGTCGATGACCCTGTGCCATCGCCGTTTCACAGCCTTCTGCGTGCTGTCATTTCGGAATGAATAAGTATTTCTTTGGATTTACTTCAGTAAATCAAAGTATAGTTAAATATAGTTTTGTGATTTCGTCCCTTAAATCTGCATGCAGATACAGCTTTCCTGCAAGCGGCTATGCGCTTGTGGATTGCTTTAATGGCAGATATTCAGGGAGGGCTATTGCCGTTCGAGGAATTCGAGGAAGAGAAAACTATTCATAATTTATACTCCTCCTGGTTAGGTTTGTACTTTTGTTGCAAACCGGTTGCTCGCAACTGCGAGAATAATTTCTGATCTATAGTTAAATCTTTTATTTGTTACTTCATTATTACTTGAACTATACATCAGGAGTCAAGCGTAATCGGTAAAATATGGTGATTTTGCTGTTTCAGGGTAAAATCCCTGATATATAAGGGTTTCCCGGAAAGAGACTAAAACAATGACACGCAAATATTTTGGTACAGATGGCATTCGTGGCGAAGCCAATAAATTCCCGATGACGGCTGATATGGCCCTGAAAGTGGCTATGGCGACCGCTGTGGCGCTGGGCAAGCTGCAGGGGGGCATGGACCAGAAACGTGTGATCATCGGTAAGGATACGCGTCGTTCCTGCTACATGCTGGAGCAAGCCATGGCCGCCGGTTTTGAGGCCATGGGAATGGACGTGTTGTTTACAGGTCCGATCCCGACACCAGGCATATCCATCCTGACCCGCACACTACGCTGTGACATTGGTGTGATGATTTCCGCATCGCATAACCTGAGCAAGGATAACGGCATCAAAATTTTTGGTTCTGACGGCTACAAACTCTCCGATGCGATGGAGCGCCAAATTGAAGAGTTGATCGATCAGGATCTCACATCTTTCTTGCCGGACGGTGAGAATGTAGGGCGTGCCACACGTATCGACGATGCAACGGGCCGCTACATTGAATATATCAAACGCAGCGTGCCGCGCGCACTGACATTCTCTGGCAAGAAGATTGTTGTCGATTGCGCCCATGGTGCGGCTTATAAGGCGGCACCCGCCTTGTTCTATGAGCTGGAAGCTGAAGTGATTTCACTGGGTGTGGCGCCGAACGGCAAGAATATCAATAAAGATTGCGGCGCCACACATACAGAAGCGCTGCAGAAAGCCGTTGTTGAGCATAAGGCTGATATGGGTGTGGCGCTGGATGGTGATGCCGACCGCCTGATCATGGTTGATGAAAAGGGTAACAAGATCGATGGCGATCAATTGCTGGCATTGTTGGCCGTGGCCAAGCACAAGGATGGTTACCTGAAAGGTGATAGCGTTGTGGCAACAGTCATGTCCAACCTGGGGCTGGAACGTTACCTGAAATCGGAAGGTCTGAACCTTGTGCGTACACAAGTGGGTGATCGTTATGTGATGGAAAAGATGAAAGCCGATGGTTTCAATATCGGCGGCGAACAATCCGGGCATATTATTTTTGATGATTTCGTGGCTACGGGTGATGGCTTGCTGGCGGCGCTGCAGGCGATTGCTGTGATCGTGCAAAGTGGCAAGAGGGCCAGCGAAGTCCTGAATGTATTCAAGCCGTTGCCGCAGTTGTTGCAGAATGTGAGATTTGAAAGGGGTCAGAAACCCCTGGAAGATCCCGGTGTTAAAACCGCGATTGCCCATGCTGAAGTGCGCTTGGGACAGACGGGCCGGGTTCTGGTGCGTCCATCGGGCACAGAACCGCTTATTCGTGTCATGGCGGAAGGTGATGATGAAAAGCTGGTTTATGAAGTGGTGACCAGTATTTGTCGTGCCGTTGAAGTGTCAAGCCAGCCGAAGTTGGTGCAGAAAGTTGTGCCGTAAGGTCACCTATCAGGCGGGAAGCAGTTTGGCTTGTGGGCAGCTTGCTTCGTATTGAGCGTAAATGTCAAAGACAAAAGGCAGCATGCCTTTCTGGCGCAACCTGTGTGCGTTATTGAAGATGAGTTTCTCGGCGATCTCATCCGTTTTATTTATGGGCTGTCCGCGTATCGTTTCCAGCGTGGGCATTTCAAAATCATAACGACGGATGACGCCTTTGCCTTCGAGGTTCCCGAAGCCGCCATTATCGCCTTGCGGGCATCCGACATGCACGGTCTTACCTGTGAAGGCTGCTTCCGAGAACATGGAGATTGATTTACCCCAGAGGATCAGGTGATCGGATTGATCCAGCAGGCCGACATAGGGATTATAGGTGCTGTTGTTTCTTTTTTCTTCGTTCAGATGATAGCTCAGTAATATGATGCGACCTTCGGCACCTGCGTCCTTGATGGCTTCATGGCAGCCTTGCATCACTGACTCATAATCGCTTTCCGTCGTGCGCCAGCACGTGGTCAAAAATATCGTCGCTTGGTCATTTTGCAAGGCATGACGTACAAGCGATTGTCCCAGGAGTTTGGTGCTGGCGATATTTTCCACCAGAAGAACGCCGATCAGGGCACCCTGAATATTGTTTTTATAATGCGCACGGAATTTTAGTCCTTCTTCCTGGAGCAGTGTCGCGGTCAAGTGGTGCGCCACCAGCATGTCTTTATCTAATTCTGTGCCCAGATTTTCATTGCGGCCTTCGATAATGATGGTGTCACGATCCGTGAAGCAGCCTGTAGTGCGGATGCTGCGGCAAATGGCAATATCGGCGGGGCCGTAATCACGCAGGAAGCAATCTTCGCGGTTATAGAGTGATTCTTGCGGGTATAATTCTTCGAGGGTTTGGTCGTCGACCTGCACGAAGAGACCTCCCAATTTTTCGGCCATGGCACGGCCAATTCCGGCATAGCCATGGGAATCACCGCGTGTGGGTTCATCACCATTCAGAATGTAATAAATGCGGGGACCGTTTTTGCGATCCGGGTCTTTGTTGTCTGGGCCTGTGACTGAGGACAGCGTAAAATCATTACGTAAGGCGGTTTCCATGGAAGAAAATATACAGCCAGATCATAATTATGTCAAATTAATACGGGTTGGATTTTTTAAACTTGACGAAAGTCATAGTTTTTCATAATAATTATCCCAGTTGAGGTTAATAACTAGTTAACAAACGGGAGGGCACCATGCCGACATTCACACAGGACGATCTGAACGAACAACTGCGCGAAGCCGCCCGCCATGGCGATTGCGCCAAGATCCGTTTGCTGATCATGTCTGGTGCTGATGCCGATGCCCGTGATGAAGATGGCTGGTCGGCTTTTAACATTGCCACTTCGTATGGGTACTCCAGCGCCGCTACGACATTGCTGGCCGTGCGCCAACTATCATACATCCGCCAATTGGGTGTGGATGCCCAGGATTTCTACGAAGCACCCGCCAAGCGCCGTGCCGCTTAATTTATTTGCCTGAGCTTTATTATGGGCCATTCGCATGAAGCAGGATTTTTGACGCAAGCTTATGCGCAGGATCCTTCATTTTCACTGCCGCTTGTTTCCGAAGGCTTGCTGGCTTTGTGCAGACTTACCAAATACGCACATATCAAGCTCGACAGGTCATCCTTAAAAACCAGACGTCTGATTGATCCTGCCAACCTGGAACGATATATGGTTCATTTTGAGAGCCGGGTATTACCACAAGTGGTGCGTCATGGCTTTTTGGGTGCGCCAGAATATTCCCATGAGGAATACCAGCCCTACGAAGATCATCTTTGCGAATGGCGCACCACAATGCCGTATCTGAAAAAACTCTATGCGGCATTTCCTGAAGTCGTTCAAAACCTCGACGTCATAGATCACCTGATGCGCAATGAAGCGGCGTGGAAAGATAAAGTGCGTCAGCGGCGAACACCGCACGAGATTGAAAATTTGCTGGATAAATGCCGCGAGACGTATCTTGGCAAAGCGCCAATTTTTGAACCCTACACGGGGCCTTGACTATTAGTGATTATCTTGGTGCCTATGCCGGACTTGTGGGTTTAAAGTTGTTTTCCGGCTTTGTTTTTTTATCTTCTGTCATCCATCTTTCGGTGATGTCCATAAAGGCAGCTGCAAGCGCAGGCTCAGCTTGAGAGTGTCCGCAATTCAGAGGTGTTGTAAGGCTTACATAATGACAGGAATCCGCCAAAGTCTCGGCGTTCACTACGGGGCAAAGCAGGTCATCTGTACCATGGATAATATTAATCGGTACCTTTAGTTTATTCATGGCATTCAGCAAGTGATCTTTGTTTTCTAGTTTGAAGTGGTTCATTGCAAAATGGAACCAAAGCCTTGAAAGCGCCAAGGTGCTTTTAGGATCTTTATTGGCTTCATCAATCCAGTCTTGTCTGAGGCTATAGGTAGCTAATGCTGTATCCATGACATAGAAGCGACGGGCTGCCTCTATTGCAAGCGGTTCATTAGCTGAGGTGACGCGTTTGTGATAGGCTTTCAGTAAGCCATCTTTCTTTAATTCATCAGCAGGTATAAAGTCGCTGTATTCCTTGAATAACGCATCTTCCAGCGGACGTAGAAGAGCGCGACCTTCGGTAATGTGATTTCCCCCCTCTTGATCGGCGAAGAATATGCCACGCAAGAGCATGCGTTCGACGCGTTGCGGGTGTTTTTCACCATAGAACATGGCTAATGCTGAACCCCATGAGCCGCCACATATGCTCCATGATTTTACACCACAATGCTTACGGAATTTTTCAATGTCGCTGATCAGTGCTGTCGTATTGTTTGCGTGTGTGCTTGCGTAAGGTGTGCTTTTGCCGCTGCCGCGCTGATCGAACATCAGTACGTTAAAGTGATCGGGGTTGAACATACGATATTCGCCGAAGCTGCAACCACCTCCAGGACCACCGTGTAAATAAATGGCAGGTTTACCTTTGGGGTTTCCCTGACGTTCGTAATAAAGAGCGTGGCCATCGCCTACCTGCAGATAGCCTGAATCGAATGGTTTGTTCTCGGGATACAGTTCCATAGGTTGAAGCTACCTTATAGAGGGTAGAAAATCCATAATTTATAGATTTTACGAATTTCTCCTTTGATTTCTTAAGGTTAAATGAGTAAGAATTGCGCGTATCAACCTAACACAGGAATTTTCCAATATGGCTAACGTTGCCGTTGTCGGCTCTCAATGGGGCGATGAGGGGAAGGGCAAGATTGTTGACTGGCTCTCCTCCCGCGCTGATGTCGTTGTTCGTTTTCAGGGCGGGCATAATGCCGGCCACACGCTTGTGATCGATGGGGTCGAATATAAACTCAGTCTGTTACCCTCGGGCATCGTTCGCGGTGGCAAGCTTTCGATCATCGGCAACGGTGTCGTCGTTGATCCTTGGCACTTGCTGAAAGAAATTGATGCTGTGCGTGCCAAAGGTGTGGATGTCAATCCGCAAAACCTGATGTTGGCCGAGAATGCGACGCTGATCCTGCCGGTTCACCAGGCGACAGATAAGGCCTTGGAGGCCGCACGTGAAGGCGCCAAGGCTGGCAGCAAGATCGGTACGACAGGCCGCGGTATTGGCCCTGCGTATGAAGATAAAGTGGCGCGTCGTGCGATCCGTGTCTGTGACCTGCAGCATCCAGAATTGCTGAAAGATAAGATCGAGCGTTTGATGTTGCATCATAATGCGCTGCTCAAAGGCTTGGGCGCGGAAACCATGGACCCCAACAAAGTCTATGATGATCTGATGCAACTGAATGGTGAAGTGCTGCAATATGCCGGTGTGGTTTGGGAGCGTCTGGAACAGGCGCGCGTCAAAGGTGAGCGCGTTCTGTATGAAGGCGCGCAGGGCATTATGCTGGATGTTGATCATGGTACCTATCCATACGTGACCTCATCGAACACGGTATCGGCCAATGCGGCTTCCGGTTCCGGTGTGGGTCCGGGCTCCGTGAATTATGTGCTGGGCATTACCAAGGCTTACACTACGCGTGTCGGCACAGGCCCATTCCCAACCGAATTGATGGATGATATTGGTGAGGGTATTGGACAGCGTGGTAAGGAATTTGGAACAGTTACAGGCCGCAAGCGCCGTTGTGGCTGGTTCGATGCGGTGCTGGTACGCCAGGCCTGCAAGGTGGGCGGCATTAATGGTATCGCACTCACCAAGCTTGATGTTCTGGATGGTATGGACGAGTTGAAAGTCTGCGTGGGTTACGAACTGAATGGCAAGACCATTCAGCATTACCCGGCATCACAGATCCATCAGGCAGAGGTCAAACCTGTCTATGAGACACTGGAAGGCTGGAAGGAGAGCACCCGTGGCGCACGTTCATGGGCGCAATTGCCAGCAGCGGCGGTTAAATATGTCCGCCGGATTGAAGAATTGATTGAAACGCCGGTGACATTGCTTTCCACATCGCCGGAACGTGAAGATACCATCCTGATGCAGGACCCGTTCCTGGCGTCTTAAGGCGGTTTTACTTTAAGATCATAAGCGGTTACAATATGGGGGCGTTCTGGATTTTCCGGAACGCCCCTCTTTTTTGTCTTTCCTAACGCGCGCGAGCAGTACCCGTATGAGTCCGGACAATCTCCCGGCTGAGCAACCTGAATCCGCAGTGGCTGACGCAGCTGCTGCCAGCACTCCTACGCCCATGTCACCGCCACCTGTTGCGGACGTTCAGGTGCGTCTGGGGTCTTTTGAGATTCTGCCGCAGCAGCGGTTAAAGCATCTGGATCAAGGTCCCGTGATGGCATTTGCCGCGCGTCCGCTGGGTCATACAGGATCAGCGACCTTGTATGCGTTGATCTGTGAGCCCTGGTTGATCCCGCGTATTAAAACTGCGGAAACTTTCTCTAATATCGCCAATCCGAATTTTGTGCGCATCGTCCATTATGGCGTTGCATATTGGCCCCCTGCCAAGTCAGAGCGTTATATTTTCATTTATGAGAACAATCTGGGCCAGCCTTTGCTGCGCACCCATGTGGGTCATGGTCTTGGCTGGAAGAATGAAAAGGCTTTGGCTGCCGTCATCAAACCTATTGCGAATGTCCTTCTTGATTTACGCGATCGCGATACCATTCACGGTAATATCAATCCGATGAATATGTTTGATGGCGGCTCACGAAATATTGAGAAAATCATTCTGGGCGACTGTGTTGCTGTTCCGCCTTCATATGCGCAGCCTGCGCTTTTTGAACCTATCGAGCGCGCACAATGTGATCCTTTAGGTAAAGGATTGGGTACATTTGAAGACGATATGTATGCGTTAGGCGTTACCCTTACCATATTGCTGCGTACGCGCGACCCTATGGAGGGCATGAGCGATGAGGATATTATTCGTGAGAAGATCGAGCAGGGTAGCTACGCAGCCCTGACCGGTAAGGAACGATTTACCGGCGCCATTCTTGAACTCCTGCGGGGCCTTTTATACGATGACAGAGGTCAGCGCTGGACTCTGGATGATATGATGCTGTGGCTGGATGGCCAGCGTTTGTCGCCCAAACAAGTGTCCAAAAAATTGAAAGCGGCCCGGCAAATACAATTTAATGGTGAACGCTATAGCCGTCCTTCCATGCTGGCGATGGATCTTGATAAGAATCCTTCGGAAGCGGTGCAACTGATTGATGGCGGCGATCTGGAGCAGTGGGTGCAACGCTCTCTGGAAGATAATCTGGTTAAAAATCGTTTCGAGCAAGCGGTTGAAATCGAGCATGAAAAGGGCCGTGGCCCGGGATATCCCGAACGTCTTGCGTCTCGCGTATCTATCGCGCTAGATCCCGATGCGCCTATCCGATTCAGAGGCATACGGGTAACACCTGAAGGCTTCCCCAATGCTATGGTGGAGGCTGTTTATTTCAAGAAAGACCTTAATCCTTACGTCGAAATTATTAACCAGCAGATGGTGATGTACTGGCTGAACGCTCAGTATGATTTGCGTTATGACGTGGGCGCCACTGTGACCAAGTTTGACAGTTGCCGCGGTTTTATGCGGCAGCAAAATATCATCTACGGGGTCGAGCGTTGCGTTTACTTTCTGGCCCCTGATGCACCTTGTCTGAGCGACCGCTTACGAGAGTTCTATGTGCGCACGCCTGAGGATATGCTGAGAGCGTTTGAGAAAATTTCATCTATGCCGAACAGGCCTGAATTGTTTATAGATCGCCATATAGCAAGTTTCCTGTCGGTGAGGGACCGTAAAGTCATTGACCCGTATTTGGCAGACCTGAATGCAACAGAATTGCATAAGCGGGTGATTGGCAACATCAAAGTGCTGGCGACTATTCAGCAGCGTGCGAAGATGGAAGCTTTTCCCGGCGTTTGCAAATGGATCGCTTCTATTCTGGATAGTTATTACGAGCGCATTCATGATCGTCTCTTACGTCAGAAGCTGAAAGAACGCGTGACCAAATTATGCGAAGCGGGCGATATCGGCAAAATGATCGCTCTTGTCGATAATATGGAGATGAAGCAGAAAGATTTCCTGGATTTCCGTCAGGCGATGATTGATTACAGTAAGTTGCGTAATGAAGCGCAGGAACTGGACGACAAGCTTGCGAAACCGGATAGCTTTGCCAAAGAAGTGGGCCGTGAATATGCGGCGATTATTTCCGCCCTTGTTGGTGGTATTGTTATCATTGTCTTTGTGTTCATTTACCTGACGCAGGGTGGGCTTTTGTAATGGCTAAGAAAGCTAAAAAGGCAAAGGCAAGCAGTCGCGGCTGGGGTCTGCAAATCCTGCTGGTGGTTGTTTTACTGGCGGCTATCCTGCTGATGCCGACCACCATATTGATTTTATTCGGCATGTTACCCACCATCGTCGCGGCCCTGGTGGATCGTAAGGGGGGCGCGCGCGCTATTACGGTGGGTTCCATCAATCTATGCGGTTGTATGCCGTTTCTGCTGGATTTGTGGATCAAAGGCGGACATACAACCGAATATGCCGTTGGACTTATTACCAATCCCTATACGATTATTGTTATGTATTCGGCTGCGGGCCTTGGTTACATGATCGACTGGGCCTTGTCTGGCATAGTGGCCACTATCATGATTCAGCGTTCTTCAGTGAGGTTGAAAGCGATCAAGACCCGTCAGGAAGAGATGATTGAACGCTGGGGGCGTGAAGTTACGGGCGAAATGGCCCTTGATTCTGAAGGTTTTCCTATTGATGAAGGTCGTTTGGAGAGCAAGAATGCTAAGGCGTAATCCGGGGGCTATCGTTACTTAACTCATTGTAATTGTCTAAAATTTTCTGGTTGTTCAAAGCTTCCTTAATAGGTGTGGTTATATAATCGTTAAGAGAGTGGAAAGAGCCGCTGTTAGCGGCGGGCTTGGGTTTATGGGTTTCATCAGACATAAGTTAAGCAGGTTTCTGCATCAGGGTGACGGTACCACGGCGATTGAATTCGCATTGGTTGCCGTGCCGTTTGTTATGCTGGTTGTGGCTATTCTTGAGATTGCCGTTATGTTTACCGCCAATTCCGTGATGCTGGGCGCGACACAGGATGCTGTGCGTGCGGTACGTACCGGCCAAGTGCAAGTGATTTCAGATCCTGATGAAGCCGAGTCCTTTTTCCGCGAGCAGATATGCAATCACATTCCGATCAAGCTGGTAGATTGCAATGCCATACAGTTTACCGTTGAAGTGCTGGATGCCTTCTCGGAAGCGAATACAACGGCCCAAGTTGATGATGACGGTAATTTGGCCGATGATTCCTTGGAGTTTGGTGATGCCGAAGATGTTGTGATGGTGAACGTTCTTTATTACCATCCGATGCTGACACCCCTCATGGGTGCTATTCTTTCTGATTCACCTGGCAACCGTAAATTGATGACCGCGACATTCGTATTCCAAACTGAACCGTATCTGATTGACGATGATGTTATTTAAGGCGTTTAATCAATTCGTTCGAGACTGGGCGCACGACCAAAGAGGTCTGGCGGCGACTGAATTTGCTCTTGTTTTCCCCATACTGATTATGTTGCTGTTGGCTACTATAGAGCTGGGTAATGGCATCATGGCAAACCAGAAAGTCATTATGGCCTCGCAGATTGTGTCAGATCTGCTGACCCGCACCGAGGAAGTAACGGACGAACAGCTGGAAGAAGCGAAGCGTGCGGGACGTCTGGCGTTGAACCCCTTTAATCCGGATGATGTCGGATTTGATATTGTCAGTATAAGTTTCGAACCTGAAGATAGCACCAGCGACCCCGATGATGCCGTTCCTGAAGTTGTATGGCGTGAAACGGATAATATGGACGGGCAGGAGCTGGACGAGGCCGATATCATAGAGAACGTAACGCCCCTGGTCCTTATTCATGATGGATTGTTTGCTGTTTATGTGCGTTACCCTTATCGCCCCTTGTTTGGTACGCGCTTTGTGGGTTCCTTAAATATGATTGAATACACATTCGCCCGTGGTCGTAAGAACCCTGTCGTGGGTCGTAACGAAAGCTGAACTATCATGTTAAAGAAAATCATCCAGTATTTTGTTCTTTCCGCTGAAGGCACAATAGCCATTGCTTTCGGTCTTATGGCACCGATGCTGATTGCCGGTGTAGGGCTGGCAATGGATGTATCCCAGGCTTACCTTGTGCGTCAGCGTCTGCATGGCGCCATTGATGCGTCGGCACTGGCGGCGGCGGCGACTTCACAAGAAGATGATGTCATTGAGACGCGTGTGCGTGAATTTCTGATGGCTAACTACCCGTCCGAGAAAATCGGTATTCTGAATGAAGATGACATCCAGGTGACTGTCACGCAAAGCGAAGTGCGCGTGGTCGCGACAGCGACATTTCCTACAACTTTCATGCGCATTATGGGCTATCAGACTATTAACGTGGCCAGTTCAGTGGTTGTGGCGCGTGAGATCAAGGGGCTGGAAGTGGTGTTGGTGTTGGATAACACAGGTTCTTTGGGTTCGTCTAATATGAGTGCAGTGAGGACAGCGGCTACGAACTTCGTAACAATCTTGTTCGACCGTGTAGCGGAACCGGATGATATCAAGATCGGCATTGTGCCTTATGCGGCCTCCGTACGGGTGGGGCGTTATGGTCTAGGACAGTATCCTGACGGTACGGCTGGCTATGGTACGCCCTTTGTGACGCTGCCGTCTGGCGTTAGTTATACAACAAGTCAGAGTTCCAGCAGCAACTGGTATGGTTGTGTAGTTGAGCATAAAGATACTAATTATAGCGATACAGCAACACATGTGGCGAATAGTAAGGGTCAACTCTGGACAACCAGCGGAACAGGTTTGTGCACTAGCTCAACTGACTGTCGCGGTCACGGTTGGGCTCCTAGTAGCACTACAAATGATCCTTATCCGGATGATACGGTTATTGATGATTATGCCGGGCCATGGGATATTTATATGTCAGGCCGCGTGATTTCATCTGGTCAGGAGTGTGATGATTTCTCTGGTTACAGCAATTCGCGCTGCAGTTCCTGTACTGGCACGGGCGGCAATTGCAATAAAACGTATTGCTATTGCTGGCGTAGTACCCCGAATGAAAGCTGCCCGTTTGCTAACGTACGCCCGCTAACCAGCAGTGAAACCGATCTGAATTCCACTATTGCAAGCATGAACTATGGCGGTTCAACATATTCTAATATCGGCATGGCGTGGGGTGCGCGTGTGTTATCACCAGACGAGCCGTTTATTGAAGGTTCCGAGTGGGGGGATGAAGAGTGGAATAAAGCCATTGTTCTGATGACGGACGGTGAAATGTCGCCTTCAGGTATTTATTCCGGCTACTGGAGTTCTTCACGTTCTACAACGGTCAACAACGTCGCTGAGATGAATGAGCGGCTTTTAGAGATTTGTGAATGGCTGAAAGATGATCCGCGCAACGTCATTGTCTACACCATCACTTTCGACCATGCCACATCAGATATTTCTGAGGAGACGAAGGATATTTATCGCCAGTGTGCGACAGATTCCGATCATTATTTTGATGCGCCCTCGCAGGCCCAGCTGGTGACGGTATTTGAACGCATTAGCGGTGCGCTTGCAAACCTGCACTTGAAACAATAAGGGTTTGAGGAGGGGGAAACCTGTCGAATATGGCAAATATTACCTAAAATTCGGCCTAATTTCGAAACGATAAATGGTTCTATTCACTGTCAAAAACCGGTTTCTTAACCCCCCTTTAAAAATTATACAGATAAGATAGAATCATGCGGTTAGGCATTTCATGTTCTGTGGAATGTGGGAAACCCTCAATAATAAAATTTGCTGGAAACTTCTAGAAGGAGACTTGACTATGTTGACCAAAATTATTGCACGCGTGCAGGCATACATTCACAGTGAAGAAGGCGCTACGGCTATTGAATACGGCCTGATCGCTGGTGGTATTTCGCTGGCCATTATGGCGGCCGTTTTCCTGGCCGGTGGCAGCCTGTCTGCGATGTTCGGTTCGATTTCTACGGCACTCAGCACCGCTGCTAGCAACGTGGACGCTGTATCGAACTAATCCGCACTATCGTTTAGCAAAGCCGCCTGGCGTGATGTTGGGCGGCTTTTGCTTTACCACCGTAAACGCGGTAGAATGAAAAATCCTTTCGCGGTTTCTTCCGCATTCTTTTAGTTCTCATTGATATCATGCTGTTCCTGATTGTATTCCTTTGCGCTGTGCTGGTCGCCCTCGGGCTGGGCCTGCTTTGTGCTGCATCGGATTTTCGCGGCATGGTGATCCCGAATTCTTATGCCTTGGGCATTCTGCTGGCATTTGTTTTCGCTTTTATCGCGACGCATCTGGGTAAAAATCCTGAACCTTTCCAGATTATTTCTTCGCACCTGTGGGCGGGTGGTATCGCATTCGTCGTGACATTCCTGATGACGATAGCGCGCACGATGGGTGCGGGCGATTCAAAGCTGATTACTGTTTATGCCTTTTGGATGGGTGTGCAGCATATAGCGTGGTATCTGTTGATTGTAACGATATGTGGGGCGTTACTGGCGCTGCTGGCCCTCGCCATCAAACGATACAAGCCATTCAAGAATGTGAAGCCGGGCAGCTGGTTTGCGCGCACGCAAGCGGGTGAGGCTGTGGTGGCTTATGGAATCCCGATTGTCATAGGGGTGTTCTATATTTTCTTTACCGAACATTATCTTTCAATGAGTACGTTAAAGGCGTTTATCGAACCATCTGAGGCTGCCGAATAACAGCCGCATCGCGTTTCGCCTGAAAATAGGTTATGCTGAGGACAGAATTGAGAAAGGGCAGATCATGAACCGTAATGTTTTGATCGTTATGGCTGGCGGATTTCTGGTAGCTGTTCTGGTAGCTATGCTGGTGCAGGCGACGTTGAAGACAGATCGTAAGAAGCAGCCTGTTAAAGAAGAGGCGCGCGTGCAGATTGTTGTGGCCGCCAAGGCACTAAAGGCGGGTGAAGCGCTGACCGAAACCAATGTTAAATGGCAAGAGTGGCCGAAATCAGGCGTTTTCGAAGGTTTGCTGGTGAAAGAAGGCAACAAGAAAATTACCGATATTGCTGAAGGTAAAGTGCGCCGTCCGATGGCGGTTAACGAGCCGATTACGAAATCATCACTGGTTCCGGCCAAGGTCAACTGGCTGGCGGCGACGATGACGCCCGGTATGCGTGCCGTGGCGATTGCCGGTAACGCGGGCAGCAGTGCGGGTGGCTTTGTGGCGCCTGGCGATTATGTGGATGTGATTTTGACTTACCGTGTGCGCTTTACCATGCGTGACCGTGATGATCCGGTTGTGCATGATGTGTTGCAGCGAAATGTAAACCGTCGTGCGTCGGAAACGATTTTGCAGAATATTAAGGTGTTGGCTGTCGACCAGTCGGCGACGCGTAACGAAGAAAAGGTCAAGGCTGGCAAGGTTTATACGCTGGAAGTGACACCGCGTCAGGCACAGACACTGGCTTTGGCAAGTTCTGTCGGCTCCATCGAACTGGCCCTGCGCGGTATGGGTGATGATAAGGTTGTCATGCCGCGTACCCCGGCGGCCACGGATGCCCGCATCACACGTATTTACAGTGAATTGGTTGACGAGCTTGAGCAAAGACGCGGAAGCACCGGCGGCGGTGTGACCAGCGTTCGTGTTTTTAATGGAAATATGTCAGACGAAGTGGGTGTGTCTCCGTGATTACGGTAATATATTTTCTGGGTATGGCATTTTTCAAAAATATCGCTTACTATTAAAAGACCTTCCCGAGACATTCCTTCCGAATGTCTCTGTAACAACCTGAGTGAATTGAAAATGATGGGTTTGTCCACAAACTTATCCTGTGCATCCCGCCGGATTATGCTGCGTCTTGCGGCAGTGCTGCTGTTCGCATTGGTTTGCACGGCGGGCGCTTGGCAAAGTTATGCTGATAAAGCTGATCTGGTCACAGTATCGGCGGCGCAGCAGCATCAGGACCCTACACTGGTTCTGACACTGGGGAAGGCTGAGATTGTTAAAGTGGATGGTCCTGTCGCTGATGTTCTGGTCGCGAACCCCAGTGTAGTGGATGTGCAGGCGCTGCAATCCAACCAGCTTTATATGGTGGGTGCGGCGATCGGCGATACCAACATTATCGCTCTGGATGCTGAAGGTAACATTCTGAAGCGCATGAATATCCATGTGCGTATCGATGAAATTACACTGCAGAATAATATTAATAATTTGTTCCCTAATGAAAAAGATGTCAGGGCCAAAACTGTCAATAACCAGGTTGTGCTGACGGGCCGTGTTTCGACGCCTGATGCATCGAACAAGATCCAGGATCTGGCGGCGCGTATTGCCGGTAATGCCAACAACATTGCCAACCTGATGAATGTACAGGGTGACCAGCAGGTGATGCTGAAGGTGCGGATTATGGAGATGGCGCGGTCATCCCTGCGTGAGATTGGCACTGATTTCGATATTGATTATCTTGGCGGTGATACTGATGGTTTCCTCGCTTCCAATGGCGGCGCCGGTTTGAGCGCTGAGTCGCGTGCTATTGGCGGATTCATCTTTGATAATGGTGATTTTTCGCCATTGCAGGGGACTCTCCGTCTTCTTGAGGATGAGGGTATGCTGAACATTCTGGCTGAACCCAATCTGTCAGCGATATCAGGCGAGCAAGCCGGCTTTCTTGCGGGCGGCGAGATTCCCATTCCGAGCAGCCTTGATGAGAATGGTAACTTGGTTGTGACGTATCGTCAGTTCGGCGTTTCCCTGAACTTCCGTCCGATTGTCATGTCGAATGACCGCATCAGTCTGCAGATCCAAACTGAAGTATCGTCTCTTGACCGTGCGAATGGTGTAAGTTCTGTTGGGGGCATTGCTATCCCGGCGATTGATGTGCGCCGTGCATCTACGACTGTTGAGATGGGAAGCGGAGCCAGCCTGATGATTGCGGGAATCCTGCAATCCCAGGCGGTCAAGGCCATGCAAGGCTTGCCGGGTATCAAGGATACGCCTGTTATTGGCGATCTGATCAAGTCACGCAGTTTTGATCGCGAAGAAACGGAACTGGTGGTTATGGTGACACCTTTTATGGTGAAGCCGTTTGCTGAAGCGCAAGCTCAGAAGAAGGCTCAGGCCGCACCGGAAAAGGCTAATAACAATCTGGCCCAGATGTTTGCCAACAATATCCGCCGTACATATGCCAACAAACGTAAAATGCCAGAGGAATTGATGAGCGATGATCAATCCTATGGCTATATTATGCCATGATGATTTGGGGACCTGCATGACAAGCCGCACGATCGCCTTCAACCATTCCGGATTGCGTCAGATCTTGCTGGCGTTGACAGCTCTGAGTGCGCTTACCCTGGGGGCGTGCTCCAAGATTGATATGCCGACTACTGTGACTTCCAACCCCATACAACTGGTAGAGAAAGACCATTCAGAGCGTTATCTGGTATCCGAATTGATTGATCAGGACTATGACCAGATGGCCGCTCATTATGTTCGTTATGGCTCCAGTCAAGCTGAAATCGTTGTCAGCTATGATCCTTATTCCAAAAGTAATACAGCTATGAAGGCGACGGATGCTTTGTATCGCATACAGCAGGCGCTTTCAGAACGTGGTGTTAAGAACGTTAAGGGTCGCATTCTTGCGGTTGATCGCGGTGGTGATCGTTCTGAAATGGTGATCAGTTATAACAGTATCACCGCAGAAGGGCCGGAGGATTGCGACATGATGCCGGGCTATACCGAAAGTCATGCTGAGATTAACCTTGATTATAAATTAGGTTGTTCAGTGAATACGATGATTGCCCGTCAGGTTGCGCATCCTGAAGATTTAGGAGGGCGGCGTGTTGAGAAAACTGACGGGGATGGCCGCCGTGCCGGCGCCGTTGTAGAGCCTTATCGTAACGGTACACCGAATGGTCAATTGCAGGGCGCCTACACCACGCAATAAAACGCCAAAAAACTTTAACTGGCGCAGCAGGATCGTAAGCAATTAGTAACGTTTTCGCGCAATTATTAGGAAGACTACAATTGTGACTCGAGTATACATAATCCTACTTCCCTGCTTAGGCTAGCCATGAGTGAAAACGATACATCCCATACTTCGGTATTACTGCCCGGTGCGCGTGTAACATTGTTTACACGTGATGCGGACACACGTGCCGCGTTTTCGGCGATGGCCAGCGACTGGCGTTTTGCACGCGTGACTTTGGATGTGGTCGAGGGCGATGTAAATACGGCTATCGACACTTATACCAGTTATGCTTCGCCTGACTTGGTGATTATCCAGACCGAAGAAATTGCTGATGGCTTTACCGAGAAGATCGAAGCCCTGGGCGGTGTTTGCAGCGAAAGCACGGCTGCCATCATTATCGGCCCTGTTAATGATGTTAATCTATACCGTCGCCTTGTCGGCATGGGGGTCAGTGATTATCTCGTCAAGCCGATTAAAACGGAATTGCTGGCGAATGATATTGCGGCAACCCTGATCAAGAAGATTGGCGCCACGGGCAGCCGCCTGATTGCGCTGATGGGTGGCAAAGGCGGGGTCGGCGTTTCGGTGGCGGCACAGGCCATATCATGGTCCACATCCGATATACTGGGGCAAAAAACTTTCTTGCTGGACGCTTCAGGCGGATGGTCTACCTTAAGTGTCGGTATGGAATTTGAACCCGCCACGACGCTGGCAGATGCCGCTAAAGCGGCCGCTGACAATAATACAGATGCCTTGACGCGTATGATCCATCAGGCCAGTGATAAGTTATTTGTCTTGAGCAGTGGTGGTGATGTGATGCTGGAAGATAACGTATCGCCGCAAAATTATGAGATGCTGATTGATTATCTGATGGGCATTTATCCTGTGGTCGTGGTTGACCTTTCACAATCATCGGCGGCTTTGCGCCGTGTCGTTCTGACCAAATCTCATAGGATTCTATTGTTCACTGTGCCCACGTTGCCTTCAGTGCGCGCAACGCGCACATTGTTGCAGGAAATCAAAGAGCTGCGTGGCGGGTCAAATGAAGCTGCCGAAATTATTGTGAATATGCAGGGTTATTCGAGCAAGAACGAAGTTTCCAAGTCCCAGATTGAGCAAGGTCTTGACCGTCGGGTATCGGCCATACTGCCCTTTGATGCGGATCTTTTTGCCAGCAGCGAAAGCCAGATGCGCAAATTGCATCAGGATAAAGAAGGCTCACAGATTGTAGAGCGTCTGATGAAGGCGGTCAGAAATGTTCTGTCCGATACAGGCAGCGAAGCGGTCAAGGAAGAGGAAGATAAGAAAGGCGGAATCGGCAATTTGCTGACGAAGCTGAAAGCTAAAGGATAATGGCAGGCAGATAGATCATGTTCGGCAAGAAAACAGAGGCAGGAGGCACACCATCGCCGGTTCATAAACCGGCGGCTCCTTCGTCGTCTTCCGTATCTGCAACGCCCGTTCCGGCCCCGACCAAGCCCGCAGCGCCTGCCGGAGGGAAACCGGCAGCGCCTGTAGCGGGTGCGCCTGCCGCAGAAAACAAGATCAGTGATGCGCAAATGGCGCAATTGCGTGCTTTATCTGCCGAAGGTTCGACTGCCAAGAAGCCGGAAGTGCGTGTGGAACCCAAGCCGGAACCCAAGGCAAAACCAGAAGGTGAAGATTTACTGAGCCATTCAGAACCTGAGGCCATTCTTGAAACCAAGGGTCCTGCAGCTGACAGCATGACATCGTTGCGTTTGCAGCGTGCGCGTAATCGTATCTGGATTGACCTTCGTGAAGGTATTGACCTGAAGGCGCTGGCGCGCATGGATGGCAAGGCTGCCCGCGAAGAGGTAGCGTCTGCGGTGCAGGAGATTGCCCGCTTCCGTAACCTGGATGTGACGCCTTCGGAACTCGAGCAGATATGTAAGGAATGCGGCGATGACATGTTGGGTTACGGCCCGCTGGAGACGCTGCTGGAACGTGATGATATTGCCGATATCATGATTAATGGCCCTGAAACCACCTATATCGAGGTGGGAGGCCGTATTCAGCGTACTGATATAAAATTCCGCGATAACCAGCACCTGACAACCATATGTCAGCGTATCGTGGGCGCGATTGGCCGTCGTGTCGATGAAAGCTCGCCTATATGCGACGCGCGTTTGCCGGATGGTTCTCGTGTGAACGTCATTATCCCGCCGCTGGCTGTGGATGGTGCGACCATGACCATTCGGAAATTCAAAAAGGATAAGCTGACCCTTGAGAAGCTGATGGAATATAAGGCGATGACGCCGAGTTGCGCCAAACTGATCATGGCTGTAGGACGTTGCCGCGTGAACGTTCTGGTTTCTGGCGGTACGGGTTCCGGTAAGACGACGATGCTTAACTGTCTGACCCGTTATATCGAGGCAGGTGAGCGTATTATTACCTGCGAAGATGCCTGCGAACTCCAGCTGCAACAGCCGCACGTTGTGCGTCTGGAAACCCGTCCGCCGAACCTGGAAGGCGCCGGTGAAGTGACCATGCGTGATCTGGTCAAAAACTGTCTGCGTATGCGTCCTGAACGTATTATCGTGGGTGAGGTCCGTGGACCGGAAGCATTCGACTTATTGCAGGCCATGAACACCGGTCACGATGGTTCGATGGGCACGGTTCACGCCAATAACCCGCGTGAAGCATTGTCCCGTATGGAAAACATGATTGCGATGGGCGGTTTGAACCTGCCATCATCAGCGGTACGTGAACAGATTGCCTCTGCTGTTAACGTGATTATCCAGGTGCAGCGTTTGCGCGACGGTTCCCGTAAAGTTACACACGTGACCGAGATCACCGGTATGGAAGGCGATGTCGTTACCATGCAGGATTTGTTTGTCCTGGATGTGCAAGGTGAAGATGAAAACGGCAAATTGATCTGTACGCAGAAATCAACGGGCCTGCGTCCTAAATTCTGGGATAAGGCGCGCCAGTACGGTGTTGAACAGCTGGTGCTGGATGCCATGGCCGAGGCGTTTGATACATAAATGTCGATAACATTCATCATCATATTCCTGGTTGCGTTTGCCTGCATCGTGGGTTTCAGCCTGCTGGCCATGAAGCAGATGGAAAAGGCGCGTAATAAGAAAGCCCTTTCGATTATTCGCGGTCAGGCCGTTACTGAAACGCGCCATAAAGGTGACAAGGACACGCAAAACAAGCGCCGCGCCGAAATTGCGAAGAAGCTGAAGCAGAATAACGAGGGTGAAGATAAAAAGGTCACTCTGGATATGAAATTGAAGCAGGCTGGTTTGCAAATTTCAGTCATACATTTCTGGTTATTTTCATTTTTGAGTATGGGTGTTTGTGTGGGATTGGCTGTCCTGGCCAAACTGGCGCCTGTTGCCATTGTTCTGATTGCCGTTACAGGCCTGCTTGGCATTCCCCGTTATGTCCTGCGCTGGAAAACTCAGCGTCGCCAGAAGAAGTTCCTCAAGGATTTTGCAGATGCCTTGGAAGCCATGGTGCGCCTGTTAAAAGCCGGTATGCCTGTCACCGAAGCGATTAAGATGGCCGGGCAGGAATTCGAGGGACCCATGGGCGAAGAAATGCTGCTGATGTACGAATCGCAACGCGTGGGCATGTCATTGCCCGAAGCCGCCGCCATGGGCGCGCGCCGCATGCCTATCCCTGAGATGCAGATGTTCGCGACAGGTATGGCGATCCAGCAACAAACGGGCGCCAGCCTTTCCGAAGTTCTGACCAACCTTGCCAGTGTTATTCGCGCGCGCTTCAAACTGAAACGTAAAATTCAGGCGCTGTCATCAGAAGCAAAGGCCTCGGCCATGATTATCGGTGCGCTGCCGTTCCTGGTAGGTTTTGGTATGTTCTTCCTGAATCCGGAATACGCGATGTTGCTGTTAACAACACCCCGCGGGCAGTTCTGGATGACGGCGAGCGCTGTATGGATGGGCATCGGGATCTTCGTCATGAAGGCGATGATTAACTTTAAAATTTAAGGCTGTAAGAGATATGGGCGAAGAAGGCGGCTTTAATAATGAAATGATTGTGATCATCGTCAGCGCAGTGGCGGCGATGGTGTCCTTCATTGCCTTTGCCTTGCCGATGCTCAACCGCAATGAGAAAAAAGAGCATTTCCAGTCTGTTATCGAACGCCGTCGTAAGGACCTTTTTGCCCAAACCAGGGCGGAAGTTGCCAAGAAGGGCGCGCGTAATTTAAGCGCCAGCGAATCTGTTGCCGCTTCCTATAAAGTGCAGCAGATGATGGGTAAAATGGGCGATAAGGTCCGTGATCAAATGCTGATGGCTGGTATTCGTTCGCCCACGGCACCCGTAAAATATATGATTATCCGGATTGTGCTGCCCTTCCTGGCGATGGGGCTGGCGATGGCGTTTATATCGGCAATGAAAGAGCCGCCTTCTCGTGTTATAACATTATTTATTCTGATGGGTTCTGTACTGGCCGGTTACTTTCTGCCCCGATTGCTTCTGAAGAACCAGATTACAAAGAGGTCGCAGGAGATCAACTTGGCGTTTTCTGATGCCCTGGATCTGATGCTGATTTGCGTACAGGGTGGTATTGGCCTTGAGCAGACTGTGCAACGTATTGCGCATGAAATTGCTGATCATTCGCCGGTGTTGGCAGAAGAACTGGGTATCTTGAGCGCCGAGATGGCGATGTTGAATGACCGGCGCGCGGCGCTGCAGGATTTTGCAAGGCGTGTAGGCAGCGGCGCGGCGCGTAACTTTGCCACAGCCCTTATTCAGGCTGAACAGTACGGTACATCCGTGTCACAGGCGATGCGTGTGATTTCCATGGATCTGAGGGAAGAACGCATGGCCAAGGCCGAACAGAAAGCCGCATCATTGCCGCCAAAGCTGACAGTGCCGATGATTGCCTTCTTCCTGCCTGTGCTATTCGTGATCATTCTTGTCCCGACTATTATTAAGGCCACAAGCAGATAGAAGTCATATTTAAAAAAAACCGCTCATTAGAGCGGTTTTTATTTCACGATCCTGATTATTCATTCAAGCCACGCGGTTTGGCCATTACGGGCTTGGTGGTTGGGGCTGTTGCCTCTGCAGGTTCTTTCTTGTCGGTGGCGTTCAGATCTTCCACCACGATATCGCCTGATTTTTTGGTTGCTGGATCAGGCTTTGCCTTGGAATCAATTTTCACGGGCTCAGGGGCTTCTTTTTTGACCTCTACTTTTGTTTCGGCCTTTGCCGGGGCTGATGCCTTTTTCTTAGCGGCATCCTGGTCGGCTTTTGTCTGAGCGTAAGGTACGGTATTGGTGCCGGGCTGTACCTGCAGGGCCTGTACAATACGCAGGTTACGTTCGATTTCCATTTTGTTTGGCGCCAAGGCCGCCGCACGGCGCAATGTGCTGATGGCTTCATCAAGGAAGCCTTGTGCGGCCAGGTTCAGGCCCAGATTGTTCAGGACCGGGGACGGGTCGCCTGACCAGTTATCCAATGCTTTGCGGAAAGCGACTTCAGCTTGTTTGTTGTAACCCTGTGCATCCAATGCGATACCCAGCACGTGATAAGCCTCGGCAGAATTCTGGTCTTTTAATACAGACGCACGCGCGTGCTTTTCAGCCACTTCATAATTACCCATGGCGGCCTGCACAGCGGCGAACTCCGTGATAACGCCTACGGTTTTCGTTTTCGGGTTTTCAATCATAGGATTGAGCACCATGGCAGCGCGTGTCATGCGGCCATTATCACGCAGGGCACGTGCGTAACGCACGGCCAGATCGGGGTTGTCGCTGTCCTGTTTATAGAGGCGTTCAATCGATGAAAGTGACTCAGGTGCGCCGCCTGTCTGTTGCTCTGATCCTGCGCGCTGCAGGGCTGCGTCTACAGGGTCTTTGGCGCCTGTGCCGGTTGTTCCCGTGGTCTGGCAGGCGGCGAGCATCAGGGCGCTGCTGATCATCAAGGTATTCAGCAGAAAACGGGCAGATTTTTTCTTCATCATCGGTTTCATTTTCATTCTTGGTTTATGCAGATTTGATTAGCGGCCGGTTGAACCAGAAGGACCGCCTTGCTGTTGTTCTTCCAGCTCGTTTTCCTGCTCATTGGTCAGTATCGGCGAGTCATTGTCTTCTTCGTCCTCTTCCAGTTCGGCGTCGGCGGCGTCCGGATCAGGTATTTCACCGCTTGTTTCCGCAGGACCTGATCCCGCGCTCACGGAACTCACCATATTGGTGTTGTTACCCTGGCCCGCCAGCAGTTCTACGTCATGGCAAATGCCGGAGGGGCAATAGTAAACGGTTGTCGGTTCACAGCTGCTATTGCCATTGATGCAGGCACGACGAACGCGCACATAGCTTTTTTCAGGGCCTGCCACAATAATATGGCGTTGCATGATGACTTTGCCTTCCGCATTCAGCACGGTGAATTGCGTTGCACCCGGCTGGCGCGGCGCCAGCAGCAGCAGGCGCGGGCTGTCCATCATCACGTTCGCGTGTGCGGGGTTGCTGACAATAATGCTGGCGGCATCTTCATCCAGCCGCACCATCTCTGTTTTATCCGGGGAAATGCGAATGGGTGGATGGGTTTCCTCACCCGAAATTGCAGAATAATCCTTGGTGTTGCCGGATGTCATGGCGGGCATGATGTCGTCGCTGGCGGCAAAAGCGGGCAGGGACAGACAGAGCGTAAGGGTGAGGATACTCAGGAGCAGACGGGGGCCCAGACGGGCGGCATTCAGCGTGATGGATTTCATGACAGACCTGTCAGCGGAGGGGACGAAAATAACAACGTAATTATACCCCGCATCATAACAAAGGTACATGCACTTTTTGGCGGAAATGTGGGAAGAGGGATGGTACGCAATACTGGGATTGACGCTTTATCCTCTTCATAAAGGAGCTATATCCGCCCACATGGAGCAACTAAAGTTTTTGATGCGGCCACCTTTCGGTGTATGAGATATTCGTGATTATCAATATGTAAAATAGCACGATTCAACTCTATTGTTTTGGTTTGAGACAAAGAGGGACTCAGTTTTGGCCGTACCGGCTCATTAATATGTAGTGGTCTTGTACAACAAGGGCTCCGTCTGATTGGCAACCTTTTGCGGAAAGGAGGGTTATGAATGTACTCTGTATATACTCACGTCTTTCTAGAAGACGATGGACAATATATTCTGGCTTCCACTCCAATGATAAGTGGCATTCATCAAATAACTGATTTGATACAGTCTTAAAATTTTCTAGGAATCTATCGTTCAGAGGTTCTGTCTTTAAGCAGATTTTATGATAGACGAAGGCTCGTTCATTTAGATCATTCAATCGCAAAAGTACCTCCAACTGTTTGTTTTCTATACTGGAAGCTCTCGTCTCGCTTTTTCTGGGCGTTGAACAAGCACAAAGTATAAGCAATATTCCTAAAACAAAGGAAGTTACGCTTTTAAAAGGAAATTGTAATCTCTGCATTCTCTGAAATTTCCAGGTGCTATGCCCTTGGGATTAGAATGGTTTTTATAAGCGTGACAAGCGTGTTTATTGTCTTTCTGTGAATGGGGCCAAAAGCCCCTCCGCTTAATACGTCCGTGGTCGATATAGATTCTTTTTCTATGTCTTCTGTAAGAAGAATAATAGGGATATGGGGGTGGCTCTTCTTTATAGTTGTGTGAAGATCCTGTGGGGATTCAATGCCAGCAAGCCGCATATCAAGAATAAGAACATCTATCTGCTTGCTTTCCAGCTGTTCTAAAGCTTCTTTTATAGAACTGCTGCGATATAGTTTACAATTCAATCCGCTCGTATCCATGAATTGTTGTTCTATGTATCGTGTATCAATCCGATCATCACTTAAGAGTAAGATCTTTTTAACGCCGCTCTCTCTGTCTAAATGCTCAACTGTCACCACATTGATAACCAATCAAAAGCGCTAATCTGATACAAGTAAGTAATAGATAGAGCAAAGGCTATAATGACCAGTGACCATTCCATAAGGGTCTTCAATAAAACTTTCATGATGCGCTACACTTCCAAGTATTCATGCTTTCCTAATTTTTTTGTTATTTTTTATCTACCGAGTAATCGCCCATAAACATGCGCAGGATTTGCCTGCTCTTTTCCTGATCTTTGGATCTGTTATCCTGGCTATTCTTGAGATCTACGACAGCTTGATTCCTCTCAGATTGCAAAAATGCAGCATCTTGGTTTTGGTTATCTTGCAAAATTCTTGCGGATTTTTGTCGGATCAACGCAAATTCAATTGCGTCAATCAATCTATTAAATTGACCGCGGATAATCGTATCTGCGGCACCCATTTCCATGACATATGTGGCAAGGTGGTGATTTCCTTCACCACTTCCGGTCAGGGCTATAATAGGAATTTCAAGCGCTATATCTTCAACATCACTGAATATCTCTGTGGCGGAAGAAAATCCTTCCAACTCAAGTTCGAGTATGATTATGCTGGCTTTATGTATCCTTGGGATTGCTTCTTTAATATTAATGCAATGTGTTAGACTCCAAGGTAGTCTCATATATTTTTTTAGATGCGCTGTAATGTCATCTGCATCCTCATGTCTGTCATTAATAAGCAGTATACGAATATTTTCTTCTTCATTCATTTTTTATTTTTCCAAAAGGAAGGGGTAAAACATTACGCGGCTATTAGCCGCGTAATGTATCGGCGTTATGCTTGAGTTAAAAAAGAGAAGGTGTTTACGCTGCATCTTTTATATTAGCAGCACTACTTTTCCCGTTTTTAGGGTTCTCTAAGATTTCAAAGCTAACTTTTTGTCCTTCACGGAGCGTATTGAGGCCTGAACTATTAACAGAATTGATATGTACGAATACATCTTTGCTTCCATAGTCGGGCTCAATAAATCCGAAGCCTTGTCGATCATTAAACCATTTTACTGTACCTGTTTGTTGCATGATATTTCCTTTGTAGTCATGTCCAAATGCGTGCGCAGCACAATGCTGAACACTTTGCGAGCCTGAGCGGTTCGGTAACTATAAATTTGAACTTAAGGAAAAGGTGAGTGTTCTATGTTCACGTACCCAGCAATGCAGGATACTTTCTTCTGTAAGCTCTACTCATAGAGTAGCGTATAACTAAACTCATAACTATAATGACAGTATTCCGAGCACCAGTCAAATTTATTCATGTTAATATTGCTTGGATGGCCATAAAGAACACTAATTCCTCTTCTATAATATCTTATTGGAACTTCCGGCATCCTTTATAATTTAGTGATAAAAGGCGGCGGATATGGATTCATAAACCCGCTGCCTACAAGGAAATGTTGAGATGTCGATGAAACGAAAAGATATAAATATATTATTCATCAGTGGACAGCTTATTTCCTCTGGAGAAATAAAGGATTTTTTGTCCCAATCATCAAGTTTCTCATACAAGGTACAGCATCGTTTTGATTTCTTTGGTTCCAGTGATCTGCTGAATGAATCTACCAATATAGATATCATACTTCTCGATTTGAATATTCTGGATATAAAGCACCAACGGGAAGTTTTTCGTCGCATGGTTAGTATGGCTCATGGGGTGCCTATAATAGTTTTTACTGACCGTACCGATCACGACCTGGCGGTCCTGGCAATGGAAGAGGGGGCCATGGATAATATAACCAAGGGGCACCTTGGCACCGATATTTTTAAGTTTCGAGATGCCATAGAATACGCATTAATTAGGAAGAGTAATGCTGAAAAACTAGAGGCGCAGAATAATGATACAAGAATAGAAGTTATAGAGAATGCGGAATCTAGAATAAGTGATATCCAAGTGCGAAGTGCCATTGATATGGACACACAAAGAAATCAATACGCAGAGTTGGTCATGCATATAATGGAAACGGGAGATGAGGATATTGTAGAGGCAATACGCGATATTGGCGAGGCACTTGCCGTTTCCCGTCATGAAAATGCAATTTTATATGCTCAGCTCGAAAAGCTGAAAAAGCCGACTAAGTAAAAAATGATATGGAAGAAGCGGAATCGTCAGAATTTAAATTAAAGACCCTTTTAGAAAAGCGTTTTGCCTATTTTCTTACTCCACTTGAATCATTCATTCACAAGCAAACCAGTGCAAGCGTGCTTTTGGTTGCTGCCACCTTATTTGCTTTACTAGTGGCCAATACACCTTTTCATTATTTACTTGAAAAATTATCTGCTTTGGAATTGGGGGTTTTTCTTTCTCACTATCATTTTTCTTTAAGTTTAAGCGAATGGATTAGCCAAGGTCTATTGACCTTTTTCTTCTTTCTAACGGGACTAGAAATAAAGAGGGAGATGCTGGTAGGTAAATTAAAAAACAAGAAAGAAATCTTCTCAATTATTATTGCTGCGGCAGGTGGAATTATAGTCCCAGCACTTGTATACCATCTTATTAATGTGGGACCTCCTGGTCAGCATGGATGGGGCATACCTACGGCGACAGATACAGCTTTTACAATAGGTGTTCTGGCTCTAATGGCACGACGGGTTTCAGTGGGTGCCACTGTATTCCTGATGGCGCTTGCCATCTTTGATGATATAGGAGCAATTATTATTATATCCTTATTCTATGTGCATGAGATGGATATCGTTTCTTTGCTGTTCTCTGGATTTGGATTGCTTTTACTTTTTTTAGCAAACAGGTCTGGCATCAGAAATGGCTGGTTTTACGCGGGGATGGGGATTTTATTATGGTCTCTTATCTCGAAAGCTGGAATTCATCCTACATTTTCAGGCCTTCTTCTGGCATTGGCAATTCCTGCAAGAACAACACTTAGCCAGCCTGGTTTTATTCGTATAATTAAAGGACTAACCTCCAAGTTCGAATTTCGTCGAGATGATCTGTCCATGTTGGAGTCTCCTGGCAAGCACTCCATCGTATCAGATATTAGCGATACCGTTCGTGCAGCATCTACGCCTTTGCAGAGATGGGAGTCCAGCTTGATTACTCCTATTGGTATTATCGTTTTGCCCTTATTTGCCTTATTTAATGCCGGTCTTACTATCAATAGTAATCTTATCAGTGAGGGTCTGGGTTCTTCTATAACTTTGGGTGTGATAGCAGGGTTAGTTATCGGTAAACCTCTTGGCATTATTACGTTCACATTCTTGGCTATAAAATTGGGATGGGGACGTTTGCCACAGGGAGTAAAAAATAGAGAGGTTATAGGTGTGGCTCTTTTAGCCGGTATCGGCTTTACCATGTCTATTTTCTTTAGCTCTCTTAGCTTCTTGGATGAGCCTGAACTTTTAAAGCAAGCCAAATTGGGAGTTTTAATAGCATCTATTATTTCTGCCTGCATCGGCACTATTTGGATTTATTTTATGTGCCCAGATTCAGGTAAGCTGAAGCTTTCTTAATGCCCTAGAAAACGCGGGCGCTATTTTAAATTTAGCCAAGTCATGGAAAGGGATGGTGCGCAATACTGGGATTGAACCAGTGACCCCTACGATGTCAACATAGTGCTCTACCGCTGAGCTAATTGCGCTTTTTCCATCGAAGGCCCCATAAAAACCAGATTCTGAAGGGCAATTCAAGGTTTTTATGGTCAAAACGGGTTTCTAGGCAGCCAGCAGTTGTTCGACGCGGTCGACGAGATCCTTGAGGTGGAAGGGTTTGGACAGGACTTCCGGCGGCGGCTCTCCCTCATTCTTCTGGGCCATGGCTATGGCGGCAAAGCCGGTGATGAACATAACCTTCAGTGCCGGAATAATTTCATGCGCTTTTTTTGCAAGCTCGATCCCGTCCATCCCCGGCATGACGATATCAGCGAGTAAAAGATCTATTTCCGTATTGGCTTCCACCGCACGCAGGGCTGTCACCCCGTCTTCGCAGGATTCAACTTTATGACCTGCCCTTTCCAGGGCGAGGGTCAGAAAGTGACGCATCGAGGCATCGTCTTCGGCGACGAGAATATGGGCCATAAAAATCTCTTATTCGTTGAATGCAGCGTTTTTAAACGCAATCAGGCTGCAATTCCATAGTTTTCTTTATATTTCAGCGTGTTCAGCACTGATGTGCGGTTATAGACTCAATAAAGTGCCGGGCAAATGCATCCCAGGTATAATTATGACGTATATAATCGTGCCTTTGCTGTTTGGTTCCAGGCGCTTGCAGGGCTTTGTTCGCAGCTTGAGCGAGATTTTCATCAATCGCTCCCAGCAGAGGGGTGGTCACAATGTCCTGAGGACCGGCCACAGGATAACCTGCGACCGGTAACCCGCAGGAAAGCGCCTCAATTAAAACAATACCAAACGTATCGGTTTTTGAAGGGAAGATAAAAACATCAGCTGTCCGGTACCATTTTGCCAGATCTTCGCCGACGACTTTGCCGGTGAATATGACATCCGGATAACTAGCCCTGAAATTGACCAGCGAAGGGCCATCACCGACGACGACTTTCAAGCCATCCCATTCCATATTCAGGAACGCTTCGATATTTTTTTCGATCGCGACCCGGCCTACATATAGCGCAATTTTACTTTCCATAGGGGGAAGGGCATGCGGGCCATCGGGTGTAAAAAGAGTGACCGGCACCCCGCGCGGAATGGCCACCAGGGGGGCCGTGATGCCCCAGCTGATCAGTTCCCGGTTAATGGTTTCTGTAGTCGTAATGACCAGGGCAGCGCGGTTATGGAATCTTTTGACGACGCCTGTGCCCCATTTACGCACGGCGGGGTAAAGAAATTTAAAGTGCTTGGCAACGCGCTTGGCCAGGTAATCTGGAAACATTGTATGGAAGGCGGTGCTGAAGCGGCGGTTATGTTGGCGGCACCATTTCTGTGCGGCTGTGCCCAGCGGGCCTTCGGTGGCGATATGAATACTGTCAGGGGCAAAGCCTTCGATCATTTGCGAAAGCTTGCGATAGGGAAACAGGGCAAGTTCGATTTCCCGATAACCAGGCAAGGGTGTGCGCCAGGGGAAGTCATGCGGCCCGATGATTTTTACATTATGGCCCATGCGCACCAGTTCTTCCGAGAGATGTTCGTAAGTACGAACAACCCCGTTTATCTGTGGCTGCCAGGCATCTGTTATGATGACTATCTTCATGGACACAAAGCAGTAACGATTTTACAATGAAGGATCAAGGCCCACTTCTGCTTGCGAGCCGACTATGAAAATCATCTGTTCGAGCCTTCTGACTTTAGCTTTGGCCGGTACCTTTGCCGGGGGTCTGCCGCAAGATGCACGCGCACAGGCGTGCGATACTTTGTTTGAAGTTATCAGTACGATCAAGCAGCCAACCTATGGCTTCCCCACGATATGGGATGCCGATTATGGATCTGCCGACCAGATGGTGCAATTTGCTGGCGGCATATTGATGGATGAAGGGACCGTCATGTCCTATGCCGGTAAGATCGATGAGAAAACATCAAAGCCGCTGGAGACAGGCCTTGTCGAACTTAATCGCCGGGGCCGCACGATGACGGAAAAATTCTATCCGGCGAAAAATGGCGAGCAGCCTGCGGGTCTGGTGAAGATCGATAACAGGTTTGTGGGCGTTTCCAATTTCCGTGTTGGCAAGAACAACGACAAGCACGTGCGTTTAAGCTGGTATGACCGTGATGGCACATATAAACGCGAGCAGACTTTCTATGATGCAGCGTATGATTACGAAGCGCAGAAAATTATTCCCGCTGTTGATGGCAAGGGTTTTGTCATCGTCGTACATGCCGTTAGCCGCAAGGACTCGACCGACCAATATGGCGTGATTGCGCGTTTCAGTGCTGATGGCAAGCAGATTTGGAAGCGTGCTTATCGTCCGGGCGTGAACAACAAGCTGATAGGTTTGTCTCAGACGGATGATAATGCTTACCTGGCGACCGGTAAGATCATCATGGATGACGGGCGCATGGCCGGATGGATCATGAAGGTTGCCTATGACGGGACTATCCTGTGGCAGCGTACTTATCCGCGCGGTAAATATTCTGTGTTCACGGCGGGTACGGTCTCTTCTAAAAAATCCCCTGATGGTACCAGCTTTTTTCTGGTGACGGGAGCGGCGGAACCCTCTGATAACGGCCCCCATGCCGCGTGGATCATGGAGGTGGATCCGTTGGGCGAGCCGCTATGGCAGCGTTACATGCGCCGCAAGGATTACAGTTTTGAAGGCATGGATATCGCGGCACAGAAAGATAACCGTATCGTTATCACTATAAATGCCACGGCTGATCGTAAGGATAAAGAAGCGCATGATCATGTGCGCATCATCACCCTGTCGCCGCGCGGGATTATGCTGGATGATGAAGCCTATCTGATGGGACTGGAGGCGAAGGCTGTGGAAGTCACGCAGAATGCCAATAGCGATATCGTGCTGGTATCTACGATCCTGAAAGAGCAGAAGAAACCGGAAGAAGAGTTTGGGCCGCCTAAACCCCTGCCTGAAGGTAAGCAGCCTGAGGTGCCGCCGCCGTTACAAGAAGGCTGGGTGGCTGTGATACCGGCGCCTGACCTTTATACTGATCCTTGTCTCAAAATCAGAAATTAACGCATTCCAGTGGGTGCCTGTTGCGTCTTTCTGCGCTGCCGGTGCTCACGTACTTATATGTACGCTGCGCGCCGGTTCTCGAAAGCCATCAATATTCACCACACTATAATGTGCTAAGGATATTATTTGAAAAAAAGGCCGATACTCTCTATCAAGGTGCGCATGACTGAACCTTTGCAACAATTCAGCTTTACGGTAGAGCCTGAGCAATCGGGCGAACGCCTGGATAAATTTCTGGCCGGCCAGGCTGAGGAGTTATCGCGCACGCGCATCAAGAATTTGATGCTTGAAGGACAGGTGTTACTGAATGGCGAAGTTTGCGACAGTCCGTCACATAAACTGAAGACAGGTGATGAAATTGAAATCAGTGTACCTGAGGCTGTCGATGACACGCCTGTGCCTGAAGATATCCCACTGGATATCGTGTACGAAGATGAGGCGCTGATTGTCATCAACAAACCTGTCGGCCTTGTGGTGCATGCGGGTGCCGGACATAATGATGGTACGCTGGTCAATGCATTGCTGCATCATTGCGGCGATACGCTTTCCGGTATTGGCGGTGTGAAGCGCCCGGGCATTGTGCATCGCCTGGATAAAGATACAAGCGGTCTGATGCTGGTTGCGAAAACGGACAAAGCCCACAAGGAATTATCGGCGCAGCTTTCGGATCGTACACTTCATCGCCGTTATAAGGCCTTGGTGTGGGGCGCACCCGTTCCGCGCAAAGGTGTCGTTGATGCACCGATCGGCAGGCACCCGAGTAACCGCCAGAAGATGGGAGTCGTTCATCGCCATGGCCGTGAAGCGCGCACGCAATATTTACTGATTGAAGAATGGGGACCGGTTTCCATGGTGGAATGTACGCTGGAGACAGGCCGAACCCACCAGGTGCGTGTCCATATGTCGCATATTGGTCATCCCTTATTAGGGGACCCGCTTTATGGCTTGGCAAGGAATGGCCAGGTATCCCGGCTGAAAAAGGGCGGTATGCCTGAGGATTTGATGGCCCAGGTGGTGGATTTCCCCCGCCAGGCCCTCCATGCCGCTGAAATTGCCTTCATCCACCCCCTGACTGGGGAGGAAATGGGCTTTGAGTGCGCCCTGCCGGAAGATATGCAGGGATTGATTTCTGTTTTAAATCAAATGGATAGATGATTTCTACGAATCCAGTTGTATTTACATAAAATTTTAGATATATTTGAATTATAGAGGATGACGTACTGAGTAGGATCTGCGTGAGGCAGGAATAATAGGCTAAGAGGGACTAACTGACGACGGCTTTAAGCCATGGCGCCCGGGGGCGGGCGACCATCGTCAGAGCCAAAATAGAAGTAACAAGCAGCGAAAGCGCGTTTAACAAGTTTCGAGTTTCTAGCAAGTTTACCTTTGACCGATCTGGTATCTGTTCCCTAAGGCCGCCGTAAGGCGGTCTCTTTCTTTTCGGAGGTCTGGGAGGAATTGGTGTGTTGTTCTGCTGCGCAAAACTTCATGTACATATACGTACATGAAGTTTTGCGCTGTTCGTGCCTCCCATTTTCCACGCCCATAATCCTCTGAGTCTCCAAAATGCTCCTGTGAAAGAATATTTCTTTTAAAAATCTGCCAATTCGTGCAGTGTTCTTTCGAATTTAGTAAAACCGGCTGCAGAAGTTTTTGATCCACAGGTTAAGTCGCTATAATGGAATAAGAAAACGAGCTTTTTTCTGCTGCGGCGCAGTAGCTTATCAGGGCAATGGAGTAAACTGATGGACATCAAGGATCTGGACGTATCGTTCCTTTCTCAATTCGTTGATTATGACGGTCATGAAACCATTCGTCGTATTCAGGATGATGAGACAGGTCTCCTTGCTTTCATCGGTGTTCACAACGGCAATCTGGGTCCGGCGCTGGGCGGTTGCCGCATGTTCGCGTATATCAGCGAAGAAGATGCGATCAAGGATGTGCTGCGTCTTTCACGCGGCATGACATACAAAAACGCGCTCGCGGGCCTGCCGCTGGGCGGCGGCAAGAGTGTTATTGTCGGTGATCCCCGCAAGCTGAAAACCGATGCGTTGATAAGGGCGCTGGGTCGTGGTGTTGAAAGCCTCGGCGGTCGTTACATCACCGCCGAAGATAGCGGCACCAACGAACACGATATGATCACCATCTCGAAAGAAACGAGTTATGTTGTAGGTCTGCCGTCAGCTGCTGACTCTGTCGGTGGCGATCCTTCGCCGGTTACGGCATATGGCGTTTATAAAGGTGTTAAAGCCTGTGCACAGCGTCGCTATGGCAACGATAGTGTTAAGGGCCTGAAGGTTTCTGTTCAAGGCTTGGGTGCTGTTGGTTATGCGCTTTGCCAGTATCTGCATGCTGAAGGGGCTGTTCTGACTGTAACGGATGTACGTCAGGAATCACTGGAACGTGCGCAGCAGGAAATGACCGGTGTAAGCGTTGTGGCACCAGAAGATATTTTTGATGTTGAAGCGCATATATTCGCGCCGTGTGCTTTGGGTGCGCAGATCAACGATGCGACATTACCGCGCCTGAAAGTCGATATTATTGCCGGTGCCGCGAATAATCAGCTGGCTACACCGGCGCATGGCCAGATGCTGGCGGATAAAGGCATTCTTTATGCGCCTGATTACGTGATCAATGCCGGTGGCGTGATTTGCGTGGCGTATGAATATTGCCAGCGGATTGGCAAAAACCCGTTCAATCACGATATCACCCGCGCCCATATGATGTCGCATGTTGAGAAAATCGGCAGTACGCTCGAGAAGATCTTCAATATTGCGGAAGCCCGTGGCATCACGACAGCTAAGGCCGCTGATGAACTGGCCGAAGCAATTTTCCGCGACCATAAGAAGGCGGCGCTGGCTTAATCAGTCACCAGCCGCCGGATTCGTATTCGAGAAGTCGATGTAATTATCCGTGTCACGGATATAAGCGTTGAAGGTATTCTTGAAGATGCCGATAATGGCTGACCATGTATCTGTGTCGGGATTATTCAGATCACCCACGATTTCAATGCGTGTTGCCAGCTGGTCTTCGCTCTGGTTCTCAAAAATTTCTGCAAAGACAGATACGATGGATTGCCAGACGATGCTGATAGGATCGCCGTCATTCTCGATGCTCACCATTTCGACGTCGCGGGCCACAGGCTTCACATAGCCGGTGATTTTACCATCCTTGGCGGCGGCTTCTATGTATATACTAAGGTTACCGCCTTCAAAATCCACACCTGCTCGTGAACGGGCAAAACCGTTCATAGATGTGAGCTTGGCACCTTCCAGCTTGATATCATAATCAAAGTCAGGGATGTCTTTCAGAATACTCATCCGGCCGTCAGCCTCAACACGGCCCCCCCCAATCGAAGTACCCGTCAATTTCACAGGAGAAGGAAGGGCAATATTCTTATCATGGACAGCTTTCAGGTTATCAACCCGCAGGGCAATGTCCTGAATGAATAGATCCACTTTAGATGTTGTCGAGAAGTCCCTGAAGGCCAGTTTGCCGCCATTTACCGTGAAACGGTTGATCTCAAGCGGGGAAAGTGCGTCTACCAGCCGTGCCCAACCGGCATCTTCCGTACCCTGGGTCTGTCCATTACTGCCAATCGCAAAATTCAGATCAGCGTTATAAAGATCGATTTCAGCAACAATGGCACCTTCGAACAGAGCGCGCCATTGCACTGAAAGATCAATTGTTTCTACAGCCACAAAAGGAATGGGAATACCGCTTCCGGCTTTCCGAATATCAAGATTGTGAATTTGATAGGCACCACGAATAAGATGAACATCAATATCGGAAACAGAACCGCTGTAACCATCAAGCTTTGTAATTTCAGCGTTAACATAGTCTTTCAGCCAATAGGGTAAATATAACCGCGCTCCCAATAAACTGAGGGCGAGTACGATAACTACACTCAGGAAAATCTTAACTCTCTTATGCCGCATTTACTGCAAACGATTGAAACACCAAAAAGTTCTGGCGTTTAATCCGTTATATCGCCCCAGTTTTGCGCGATGTGACGATAGGATAAAGGTTCCGTCAGTGTATATAAATCAAGCGGACTTTCGAGCGCCTGCCCCGTGTCACGTCCAAAAGGGGCCGCCTTTATCCGGGCTGCGCTGTTTTGCGGTATGACGGGTACGTTACCGATCGGCATGGAAAATTCGAGGCCTGCATGCAGATTGGTGGTGCCGCCAAAGACATCGAAATCGCTTTGATCTGTGGCGGTGACAAACCCGCGTACATTTATACCGTAATCAAAGCGCTGATTAAGGGCCAAGGTGCCGCCGATATCTTCATTCAGATAACGTCCGAAGCGTGCTTCTGCGGTCATATCGGTCTCAGGAAACTCATAATAGGCTTTTATGTGGCCGGTAAATACCCGATCACCACTGAAGCCCATATTGAGGTTTGTATGCGGATCGCGCTTAAAGGCAAGCCAGCCCTCAGCCCCTATGGCCCATGTTTTACCAAAGGGGCGGTAGAGAATATCGCCGCCAAGGCCGCTGTACATTTCTTCGAGATAGCCGATTGCCGTGGCGACATGCAGGTCAGGACTAAAGCTGTGCGTATAGCCTATCCATGCACGGTCTAGTGAGAAACGCGTATCGGCAAAGTCGGCGACGTTGCTGCGCACAGGCAAGGCGGCGGACAGTCGGTAGTTGTCCAGATGGCCGAGATTGTGTGCGAGATTCAGGCGCAAGCCCATGCCGCCCAGCAACCCAAAGCTGGAGGATGATTTCCCCTCCAGCAGTAGGGATGTACGGTGAAGTATGCCATGATCCTCTTCGGACAAACTGATCTGTTCATCCAGCATCAAGCGCAGGCTGTGATCGTAGGTTCGTTTGTCACGTCCTGTCAGTGTCAGCTCATCCGTGTTTTCAGGATTCCACTCTGTGTTACGCCAGATTTCCTGCGGGCTTCCCGCCTGATGCCCCAGAGCTTGAGTAATGTCACGGCGATTGAGACGGATAAGCGGTCCGGAGAGGCCCATATAGACAGGTCGTACTTCGATCCCTTCGACAGTGTCCCCGGCATGGTTGCTGATATAGGGAAGCGCCAGACCCATAGCTTGCGGTGTGCTTAAGTGATCGGGAATTTCCAGTGTGGTTTGCGCGCGCGTGGGATTGGCGGCGGTATCATGCAGGAAAAGGCCACTACGTTCTGCCCCTTGTTCCATCGCTGATATTTCGGTGATGCCTGTGCGATAGGGGCGCAAAGGTTCCCGTATCTGACGGTCTTTCTTGAACAGCTTGCCCGGCCATTTAGAAAGCGCATTCTGGAAGGTGATGGAGGCCATGACTTTCTCACCCCCCACAAGAGCTGTTGAAAGATTGACCCACGGCTTAGGACTGTAATGAACGCCCAGTGCCCAAGGGGCGGGGGCATCGAAATTGAAGGCTGCTTTTTCAGCGAGGTAGCGATCGGCACCATATTCAGCAGAGAATGATAATCCATCAATCCAGGGTGTTGTATATTCGATACCGGCAAAGATACCGATATCGTCATCCGTGAACCAGTCTTCGGGACCATTGGGTATTTCACCATCAAGGCTGCGGTTCTTTTTAAAATGAGATCCAAAAATGCCCAGGGGATTGCCGATATGATGGGCGCTGCCGTAGCGGCCCCAGCCCAGACCGCCACTGACATCCCAATTCTCAAAACGTTTGGAGGCCACCAGATATTCACCCGCCATGCGTTTGTGTCCCACGGCGCCCAGCCAGCCGACGGAAAGTTCGGGATGGTAGGGGCCTTCTTCTACAAGGCGCAGTTTCATATCAACGCCCGGATATAGGCGGCGGGCGTCATCGTTGATATTCGAAATTTCTGCACTTTGGCGCAGGTTGATGTAAAGCGGTTCCGCGATCTGCAAACCGATATGGGCATTCAGGTAGGGGGCAAGCGTACTGATACCCGCACGAATAGTGCCGGGTTCATCCATACGCGCGTTTGGCGTGATGCTCAGGCCCAAAGGCCCCATCACATTTGTATGGCGTGCAGGTTCAGCCCATGCGGCTGGGGTCAATGATGCCGTTAGCAGGAGTGAAAGCAGTAATGTTTTATACAAATCAGATCAGTGTGAATATCAGAGCGAGGATAGCGGGACAGGATTGAACGAAGAAAATTTTTCGGCTGACAGTGCGCGCGCCATACAGGCCCGCGATGATGACGCAGGTCAGAAAGAATGTCTGGAAGGTTTGGTCATGGATAATGACGCTGAATAATAATCCGGCAGCGAGGAAGCCGTTATAAAGGCCCTGATTGGCGGCGAGTACCGCTGTCTCTGCGGCTTTTTCCGGGGACATGCGAAATGTTTTCAGGCCTAGTGGTTTTTGCCACAGCAGCATCTCAAGGATCATGAACCATGTATGAAGAATCGCGACCAGAATGATCAGTCCGCTGGCTATAATGTTCATGATGGCATCTTTCCGTGTGATTCCCTTTGTGCTGCAATTTTAAGGCCGGGATTGGCGGAATCTCAAGGAACGGACAGGGTTTTCGGGCGTTTATCCCCTTTATCATGGTGGAAAACCCCGTTTTTTTAAAAGCTCTTTGCTTTTCAGGGCGGATTCCTATAATAAAATCCCATAATCCACTGACAAAAAAGAGATTTTGCCTATATGTCTAAAGAAGACCTGATTGAGTTTAAAGGCGTTATCAGCGAAGTGCTGCCAAACGCCATGTTCCGCGTGAAGCTTGAGAATGATCATGAAATCCTGGCGCACACAGCGGGTAAGATGCGTAAGAACCGCATTCGCGTACTGGCAGGTGATACGGTTATCGTTGAGATGACGCCGTATGATCTAACCAAAGGCCGTATCATTTTCCGTGAGAAATAGAGTTTGGATGATTAGATGATTAGATGATTGGAACTTATGGCTATGGGTTATTCTAATCATCCAATCATCCAACATTCCAATAATCTGGTCTTGGCGTCGGCCTCACCGCGCCGCCTGGATCTTCTGAAACAGATCGGCATCACGCCTGATCAAGTTATTCCCGCCGATATCGATGAAACAGCGCTGAAAGGCGAATTGCCGCGTGATTATGCCCTGCGTGTCGCGACAGCCAAGGCACAAGCGATTGCGGCAAAGGGGCTGGGTTCCTTCATTTTATCTGCCGACACCGTGGTGGCATGTGGCCGCCGGATATTGCCCAAAACCGAAAACGAGGCGGAAGCGCGTGATTGTCTGGCGTTGCTGAGTGGCCGCCGTCACCGTGTGATCAATGGTATCGCGCTGGTTTTACCAGATGGGCAGATAAAGACCCGCGTCACGGAAACGGTTGTCCAGTTCAAGGGCTTGTCTGCGGCGGAGATGGACGGGTATATCGCCAGTAAAGAATGGCAGGGCAAAGCCGGGGGTTATGCAATTCAGGGCCATGCGGCTGTCTTCGTCAAGTTTATCCGGGGTTCGTACTCGACAGTGGTCGGGTTATCTCTTTATGATACTATGCAGATGCTTAAGAGTTCCGGGTATCTGTATTAGGAGTTATTCTTGCACGTTCTCATTGAAGAAATGGATGGCAGCCTTTGGGCGGCGGCAACTGAAAAAGGCCGCCTGGATGGGCTTGAGGTTGACCCGGTCAACGAAGAAGTGCGCTGGGGTTCGATCTATTGGGCGAAAGTCGCGCGTATCGATGCATCGCTGGATGCCGCCTTCGTCAATCTGGATGGCGACAATATAGGTCTGCTGCATTGCGCCGATGTGCGTATCCTGCAAAAGGATGGTACCTATAAGAAGGGTGGCGATGTTGCGATTGGCAAACTGATCCAGCCGGGCCAGATGATTGCCGTGCAAGCCAAGGAAGGTTATCTGCCGCGCGTCGATGAAGAAAGCGGCGAGCGCGTCAAGGAAGATAAAAACCCGCGCATCAGCATGAACATCAACCTTCCGGGCCGTTATACGATTTTCACGCCGATGGAAAAGGAAAACCAGATTTCACGCCGTATCCGCGACAAGAAATTGCGCAAGCAATTACAGGCGATGGTCGATGATATGAAGGGCGTAAATGGCTGCATTTTGCGTGCGGCAGCGGCAGATACACAAACCGACATCCTGATCCGTGAATCCAAAATTCTGGCGGAGACCTGGAAACAGGTACAGACTTATTTCGAAGGCGAAGACCCATCACTGATCATGCTGGGGCCTGATGCGATCCAGCGTATGTTGGGTGACCATGCCGCGCGTGCCATCAGCGCGATTGAAGTCACGACCATGGATCATTTCCAACTGGTGGAAGAGTGGTGCGAAGTCTATGCCCCTGATCTTGTCACCAAGATCAAGCCGGTTGAGATTGAAGGCGATGAGTTGGGCTTGTTTGAGTTTCACGACCTGATCGGGCAGGTGGAAGAGTTATTCCAGCCCTATGCCGTATTGCCCGAGGGCGGTGTCATCATTATGCAGGAAGCGGCAGCGTTTACAGCGATTGATGTGAATAGCGGCGCTGACAAGCGTGGCAAGCTGGCCATCAATATGGATGCCGGTAAAGAGATTGCCCGCCAGATACGGTTGCGCAATATGGGCGGCGCCATTGTTACCGACTTTCTGAAGATGAAGGATAAGGATGAGCGGCAGGCTTTGCTGGATGCGCTTGCTGATTATTTCAACGAAGATCCCTGCACAGTGCAGATCCATGGGTTCACGAACCTCGGATTCCTGGAGATTACGCGTAACCAGCGGACTCCGGCCCTTATCGAGCGCTTCCAGAACGCGATTTCTTAACCTTTTTAGCCAAATTTGCTTTTTCCTTTTTAGAGGCGTATAAAAGAGCGTCTAAAAATATGGAAAATATATGAATGCTAACAGATCTTTTTTCTGAAAGTGCGGGGCATACCTGCGAAGATTTCCTTAAGGTTTGGGGTCCTTTGCTTGAGTATCTCAATAATGGGGCTGATGGCGTAATTGTGCCTCCTTACCGCTTGGAGGCCTTTCTCGACGTGGGAGAGAAGACACTGGATGTGTCGATGGAAATTAAGTTAAGCCGTGCGCATGCCATAGCGGGTCAGCAAGAGCCGTACTGGGAAACCTTGCGATTCAGACACTATAACAATATCAATGTTGCAGGCATGCTGCCCTTTGGCGATACATACCGGTTTCTTTTCGGCCGTAGCAAAACCATGACATCGAGCCCGAGCGGGCCAATGCCTCTTTATTTTGAGTTGCGCGCCGACAGGCCGGAAGTGCGCCAGGACCTGCAAGACTGGGCTTTAGAGGGTATACGGGAAGATCAGAAAGCGGGGCGCCGTCCGGTTTTGCGGGTCATCCCCGGCGGGCGCTGTCAGGGACCTGACATTTAAGGGTTTTTCGCATTTCGAGGTCATTTCCATCCTCTCATAAGAGGGTGGAAGGGACTTTACAAGGGCAGGAGCTTTGCTTATAACCCTTTTACCGAAAATTTTCCAAGCGTGCCCAAGTAGCTCAGTCGGTAGAGCAGACGATTGAAAATCGTCGTGTCGCTGGTTCGATTCCGGCCTTGGGCACCATTTCCCTCTCCACTGCGTTCCGAGGGATTGAAACTCCAAGACTTTTCATCCTGACAAGCACACCCCTCTAACTTTTGTTACAGCAATGAAGGCTTTAGAGCGGAATCTATATTCCAGAAACGGCAACCCATAATTAAACGGCAGCCACTTAAGATTACAGAATTACCTAAATTTTAGGTAATCGCCACGGGGGAAGCTGGCGTACAATCCGGAGAGTAGCAACACACAAACCGGATGTGAGGGGAAGATAAAAATAGGAAGTAAGAAAAAAAAGATTCTGATCGTCTTGGCAGTTTTATTATTGCCAGTGATTGTATGGTTTGCGTCTGGGGCTGGAGTGAGTGTAATTAATCACCACTTGGGCAGAAATGTAGTGGTAGATAGAACATCTGTTATGACAGATTCTCAGTTAAAGGAAACGATGACGCCAGAAAAATATGAGAAATGGAAGCAAAGAACTACTAGTAAAAATGAATAATCCTTGGGGGAGGACATTTTGGCGGATATCCCTAAGGAGTAATAAAATCCTATGAATGTTAAAATTTATATTTCTAATCGTACAAAACGAACCCGGATGTGAGGGGATGATGAGAATTACGCTTAACAGAAAGATGGTTCTTGTGGCTGGTTGCTTACTTACTCTTACTACTTGCAGCTTGTTGCTTTTTATCTACGTACAAGCACCTTCTGCTGAAGACAACGCGCAAAAACACACAATAAATGAGTCTGAACAACAACATTGGAGTCAGCTTCTAGGGAATGTCGCTAATGAGAAATATTGCTCTTCTTATATTAAAAGAATGAAGAATAAAGAATTTTGTTCAAGAGATTGGGGCTTTAATGGGGACTTGTACTGATTGAGTGCAATACAAATCCGGGATGTGGAGATGATGAAAATTACGTTTAATAAGAAGATATGGTTAGTCTTGCTGCCAGTTCTACTTGTCGCAGGATTTTGTATTGCCATGACTTCCCTTGATTTCAGAAAGAATCTCTGTAGGGCTACAAATCATAGTCTATGCATTAATATTCCAATTCATCCAATAGCGGCACCAGGTTCTAGATTTAAAAAATAAAAAAACGGCAGTCTGAACTGCCGCCTTTGTTTATTGAGGTGTGATGATAATGAAGCCGGGCGGGAGGGACCTTTTCATCTCTTCGTGCGCCTTCTGTTGCTCCTTCATAGTTCTGGCAGCATCCCGCGCCATGGCTGGGAGTTCTGGTAATTTTCCTTCCATGGCTTTTACGGCATCTTCGCTGGGACGCGCGTCCCAATCCGATTTATATGTTTTCAAGGCTGGCGCTTCTGTGAGTTTACCAGGGAAGCGTTGTAATTTATCAGCGACCCCTTGAACGCTGAATGCTTTGAAAGCAGGCAATGCTACAGGTTTATCTTCCAGAGCGTTCTGTATCAAGGTTCCAGCCAATTGCTTCAGGGCGCCTTCTGCGGCGTTTGCACGCATACCAGGGTCCTTCAGCATTATCGTGAAAAGTGTTTGCCGGAATTTTGTTTTTTCAGTTTCGTTAAGCGCACGGTTCTGGGACTTTGCGGCGATGGCTTGTGCGTGAATATCTGAAATTTCTGCAGCCAGTCTGGGGAATATCGTATAAGCAAAATTAAGATCGCCGAAACGTTCATCTTTTCCGCCTGCTTCGGCCCCAGCCAGAATGAATTCTGCAGCCGCATTGGATTGCAGGGCTGTCATCAGAAGAACGCGTGTATTCAAATCATGGTCATCGGCGATGAGCGGGTTTGATTCCGGATTCATCGTATAGGTGCTAATGATTGTAAGAATAGGGCCTGTGATGGAATAGTTACCCTCTTCGATCATGGATTTGAACTTCTTGGGGTCAATTGCTTGGCCTGTGGAGGGGTCTTTCACATTGACAGCGAAAGCCTTGGCTTGCGGAACATCTTTAACAGCGGAGGGTACAGTTATACTGGGGCACAGGCCTTCCAGTTCCGTGTTAGTTGCCTTCATCTGTTTACGAATATCTTCCCAGCCGGAATAAGCTTTCAGGTTCTTGACCAGCATGGACAGGGCTTCGTCATAACGCTGCTGACGTCTTGTCTGATCCCCATCAAATGAAACGCAGGAGTCGGGGAATTGCGGAACCTGACTTCTGAACTGTGCCTGGGCGGGTGCGCTGGCAGCTACGCCAATGGCCAGTGCTACTGAGGCCGCAGCGCCCGAAAAAGATGAACGGATTGTACGTGTAAAAGCAGACATACTAGAAACCTCGATGAAACCTGTTTGATGCATTTTTATAATTGGGTTTCATCTAATACCTGCCTGCGACTGCTGGCAAATACTTTTTCCGCTTAATAAAGGCTATCGATTGTTATGAAAATCATTGAGCGTGTGCGATAACGCTGTTTATAGCGCTTTGCCAGCCTTTATAAAGGGAATTGCGCTTATCGGCGTCCATTTGCGGCATATAACGCTGCGCCAGTTGCCAGCGGGTCCCAATATCATCAAGGCCCTGATACAGCCCCGCCTGCAGGCCTGCGAGGTAAGCTGCGCCCAACGCCGTGGTTTCAGTGATTTCGGGGATGTCGAGCGGTGTGTCCAGCATATCGGCAATAAACTGGCAGACGAATTTATTAGCCACCAGGCCGCCATCAGCCCGGATGACTTCGGGGATTGTGTGGGTATCGGCTTTCATGGCTGCCATCAGGTCGAGGGTTTGATAGGCCTGGGCTTCCAGTGTGGCACGTGTGAGATGCGCATCTGTAGTTTCCCGGGTCAGCCCCATGATGGCCGCGCGCGCATGCGGGTTCCAGTAAGGGGCGCCCAAGCCCGTGAAGGCGGGCACAAAATAAACGCCATGAGTGTCAGGGACACTGGTTGCGAGCGGTTCACTATCCGAAGCGCGGGGGAAAAGGTGAAGGCCATCACGCAGCCATTGCACAGCGGCCCCGGCTACAAAAATAGAACCCTCTATCGCGTAGGTGGATTGACCATCAAAACGATACGCCTGCGTCGTCAGGAGACGGTTTTGTGACTCACGGAAATTAACGCCGATATTCATCAAGGCAAAACAACCAGTACCGTAAGTGGATTTTACCATACCGGGTTTGAAACAGGCCTGCCCGATGACGGCGGCTTGCTGGTCGCCGGCCATGCCGCCAATCGTATAGGATTGGCCGAGAAGTGCCGCATCAGACTGGCCGAAATCAGCAACGTTGTCTTTTACCTCAGGCAGGAGTGATTTGGGGATGTTGAAGAGTTTCAGAAGTTCATCATCCCAGCTTTGTGTACGGATGTTGAAAATCATGGTCCGGGATGCATTGGTGGCATCGGTGGCATGTATCTTGCCATTGGTCAGCTTCCACAGCAGGAAGCAGTCAATCGTACCAAAAGCCAGGTCCCCTTTTTCAGCGGCGGCGCGTGCCCCTTCAACATTATCCAGCACCCAGGCTATTTTAGTGGCGGAGAAGTAGGAATCGAGCAGCAGGCCAGTCTTACTCCGGATGGCTGCTTCATAGCCTTTGGCTTTCAAATCCGCACAGAGGTCTGCAGTGCGGCGGTCCTGCCAAACGATAGCGTTATAGACAGGCTCGCCTGTCTTGCGATTCCACAGGACAGTTGTTTCGCGCTGGTTGGTGATGCCGATACCGGCGATTTTTGCATCCGGCTGATCGTCAATGATTGCGCGGCATGCCCATAACGTATCATTCCAGATATCACGTGCATTTTGTTCCACCCAGCCATTATGAGGATAATGAAGCGTAAGTTCCTTTTGACGGATATTCATGATTTTCCCGTCTTCCGAGAAAAGTATCGCGCGGGAACTGGTTGTGCCCTGATCAATGGCGAGGATCGCATTCTTCATGAGCAGGCCTTTCTCTATGCGGCTTTAAAGGATCCGTAACTGCTTAAATTAGCATAGGTTTCATCAGAAATATGCAGACCCAGCTTGGTGCGACGCCACAGAATATCATCCATATTACGCGCCCATTCATGAATGGCGAGATAATCAAGTTCCGCCTCATAAACGTTATCACCGTAATGAATACCCAGATCTTCGAGCGATTGTTTACCTTTCAGGAAAGTATTCATACGTGTCCCATAGGTGTGGGCATAGCGCTTTAATAACGCTTCGGGCAACCAGGTGTATTTTTTGACATTGGTTTTGATAAATACGTCTATGGCATGTATGTCGCCACCTGGTAAAGGTTCGAGATCGGTTCTGGTATGCCTGAACTTATATTTTTGAAGGCGGAACAGCATATCGACCGCATGTTCTGAAAGTTTGCGGTAGGTTGTGAGTTTGCCGCCGAACACTGACAGGATCAGAGGGCCACGTGAAGAATCCGGAACCAGTTTGTAATCGCGTGTTACGTTCGTGGCATTGCTGTCGCCATCGTCCAGAAGCGGGCGGACGCCGCTATAGGTCCAGAATATGTGCTTGGGGCTTACCTGTGATTTGAAATACAGATTTACAGCTTTGATCAGGTAATTGATTTCACCCTCATCGATCGAGACGTTGGCAGGATCGCCCTTATATTCAACATCAGTGGTGCCGACCAAGGTGTAATGCCCTTCGTAAGGAATGGCGAATACGATACGGCGGTCTGGTTGCTGTAATAAATAAGTATGAGATCCTTCGTACAGGCGCGGTAATATAATATGACTGCCCTTGATCAAGCGCACTTTGGGTGTGATATCTGTCGTTGTCTGCACACCTTCCAGGAACTTGCGCACCCAGGGGCCTGTGGCATTCACAACGGCGCGCGCAGTAAAACTACCTTCGTAGCCGATGTTGATGTTACGCAGTTTTACGACCCAGCAGGATTTGTCTTTAGTGGGCTCTAGCCCAATGCAGGCTGTACGCGTCATGATGCGCGCGCCATGTTCTGCGGCTGACATGGCATTCAAGACTACCAGACGTGAATCCTCGACCCAGCAATCGCTGTAGTGATAGCCATGCGCGTATTGATCTTTGAGAGGGCGTCCGCAAGCGTCTTTCTTGAAATCGACAGAGCGTGATTTAGGCAGAGATATTTTTCCGCCCAAATGATCGTAAATGAAAAGGCCTGTACGGATCATCCATGCCGGACGCAGGCCTGGGGTATGGGGCATCACGAAATCAAGCGGCTTAATGATGTGGGGGGCAAGGCGCATCAGTATTTCGCGTTCCTGCAATGACTCGCGTACAAGGCGGAATTGATATGTTTCAAGGTAACGCAAGCCGCCATGAACCAATTTGGTGCTGGCGGAAGATGTTGCCCCGGCGATATCCTGTGCTTCCACAAGCAGGACAGACAGGCCACGCATAGCGGCATCACGGGCAATACCCGCGCCATTCACGCCGCCGCCAATCACGCAGAGATCAAAATCCGGTGTTCCCTGAAAAGCCATTCATAAATCCGTTTGTTGGTCAGCCCATCAGGCTGATATCGGTCTTGTGCAGAACGCAAATGAGAGTAAAGAATTTTCGCGCGGTTTCAAAATCCATTTCGATTTTGTCCTCTAAACGTTCCATGAGAAGGCGGGCGCCTTCATTATGGATACCCCGGCGGCCCATATCGATGGCCTCCAGCTTCTCAGGGCCTGCGGACATGCGCGCCTCTTCATAGCTGCGGATGATCATGAAATAGTCCTGGATGATGCGGTGATAAGGGCGCAAGGACAAGGCGAGTGTCTGAAGATTTTGGTGGGCACTGTTTTCAAGGTCCAGCACCAGATAACCATTTTGTACCGACAGATTTATATCGTAAGGGCCATGATTATCATTAATAGGCTGGAAGTGGGCGTTGTTAATGAGTTCCTGCAGGGCTTGCGTACGCTCATGCTGCATAAAACCGGTCGATGCGTTTTCGCCATCGGGTTCTTGCAGCGTGATGTGCGCAATGCTGCTAGTCGTCATCACTACGCCCTCTGACGCGTTCTATATGCGCGCCGCAAGCCTGAAGCTTGGCCACAAGGTTTTCGTAGCCACGATCAAGGTGGTAAATGCGGTGTACAGTGGTTGTACCTTCGGCAACCAGACCTGCCAGAACCAGTGCCACAGATGCACGCAGATCGGTGGCCATGACGTCGGCGCCTTTGAGTTTCTTTACCCCGCGTACAATTGCTGAACTGCCGTGCACAGTGATATTCGCACCCATACGGCAAAGTTCTGGCACATGCATGAAACGATTTTCGAAAACGGTTTCCGTTACCATACCGGCACCTTCGCACTGGGTCAGCATGGTCATGAATTGCGCCTGTAAATCTGTAGGGAAACCTGGGTATGGATCGGTCATGATGTCGGTTCCCACCAGGGGGTTACCATTACGATGCACGATCACATCATCGCCCTCTTCATCAAATGAAACACCCGCCGCTTTGAGGGGGCCAATCAAAGCGTTGAGGAATTTCGTCTGTGTGTTTTTCAGACGCAGTGTTCCACCTGTCAGGGCGACAGCGATCATATAGGTGCCGGTTTCAATACGGTCAGCAATGACGTTATGCAGCGCACCGTGCAGTTTATCGACGCCTGTGATTCTGATTTCCGAAGTGCCGAGGCCTGTGATTTTAGCGCCCATGGCGATCAGGCATTCACCCAGATCGACGATTTCAGGTTCACGCGCGGCGTTGTATAGCGTTGTAGTGCCTTTAGCCAGTGTCGCGGCCATCATGACGTTTTCGGTGGCGCCCACGGATACTTTCGGGAATGTGATATCGGCCCCCGTCAGTCCCTGGGGGGCGCTGGCGTGAACATAGCCTTCCTCCAAGGTAATTTTAGCGCCCATTTTCTCAAGCCCCATCAAATGCAAGTCAATAGGGCGTGTGCCAATAGCGCAGCCTCCGGGCAGTGACACTGTGGCTTCACCCAGACGTGCCAGAAGGGGGCCCAACACCAGGATGCTGGCCCGCATTTGACGCACCAGTTCATAATCGGCGTGGCCGTTGCTGATGTTTTTAGCCTGTACCACCATAGTGCCTTCCGGTCCCGTGGCGATGGTCGCGCCAATGCTTTCCAGCACTTTGGTCAGTGTGCGGATATCACGCAACGTGGTCGGCATGTTGGTGAAGCGCATCGTGTCTGCTGTCAGGAGGGATGCGCACATCAACTTCAAGCCGGAATTTTTAGCGCCGCTGATTTCGATGGTGCCTTCCAGGCGTTTGCCGCCATGGATACGAATAAGATCGGACCCGCGCTGTGTTTCAACTTCGGTTTCTTTTGCCGTCTCGCGCACTGGCGCAGGCAGATTTTCTTCCGGCAACGGCTGGCGCGGCAGCGGCACGGATGAAAGGGGCGGCATAATTCTTGGTTTGGTCTTTGTTTCTTGCGGGGCCATCACATTCCTCTAATCTTTTATTGTGTTCTTATTATGTTGTTTTTTGATCAAAGGCGCGGCAAAGTTACGCCCGTTTGACCCATATATTTGCCGCTGCGGTCAGCGTAGCTGACCTCGCAAGGGCTGGAGCCCTTGAAGAACAAGAACTGGCACACACCTTCGTTTGCGTAAATTTTCGCAGGCAATGGCGTAGTGTTTGAGAATTCCAGCGTGACGTGACCTTCCCAGCCGGGCTCGAGCGGGGTCACATTGACGATAATGCCGCAACGGGCATACGTGCTTTTACCCAGGCAGATGACCAACACATCTTTGGGGATGCGGAAATATTCAACCGTGCGGGCGAGGGCAAAACTGTTGGGTGGAATCACGCAGACATCGGTCTTGCGCTCCACGAAGCTTTGGTTGCTGAAGTTCTTAGGATCGACAATGGCGTTATCCACATTAGTGAAGATCATGAATTCATCGGCGCACCGCGCATCATAACCGTAAGAGGACAGCCCATAGGAAATGTTGCCTTCGCGTTTTTGTTTTTCGACGAACGGTTCGATCATGCCCTCCTTGGTGGCCAGTTCGCGTATCCAGTGATCGGGCATGATGCCGGGCATTGCCGTCGCGGCATTTTCCGAGAGGGGCTGTATGGCTGTCTGGGTTTTCAGCATATCGTCCTGTTCCTTTTGCTGTATCTTACGGCGTTTCAGGTTTTCGCGCATGGCGTCTGCCCGTTTGGCATCGGTCAGGGCTTTCGCGCTCATTTTAGTCTGATTCGTCATAGGGCCTAACCCGCCATACCGCTTAATTCTTGAAATATCCTTGGAAATCAGCGGAATTTATAGTCAAAACGGGCGTGACAGGCCAGTTTTTTTATTGTAAGTTCCGGGCCTTCCGTGGGATATCTTTTCTCCCAGACGCTGCTGTAGCTCAGTGGTAGAGCGTACCCTTGGTAAGGGTAAGGCCGCGAGTTCAATCCTCGCCAGCAGCACCACTCTCAAATCCCCAATTCTCAAACAAATTCAATGACTTTAAGGATTCGCAGGAATTCTATTTTCATAAAAATTATTGCCCATTCTAAACAGGGCCGGGGAAAGGCTGCCGGGTAGGATGTGCATCCAATCTACGGGTTTTCATGCGTTCGCTGGCGCGGATCAGGGCAGCAAACAGAGCTGGCTGGCGTACGGCATGGCCGCAGCCATCGACAATTTCAAGATGTGCCAGTGGGTGTGCTCTCTGTAGAGCCATCGCACCATCAGGTTTCACAATCATGTCTTCGGCCCCGTGCACCATTTCAATCGGAATGTGCCTGATGCGATCAATATTCAGCAGGATTTCATTTTCCTTCATGAACATGTTGCTGGCGAAGTAATGGGCAGACAGCCTTGAGTAATCAAGAGCGTCCTGACGCTCCTGTGCATTATTGAAGATCGCGCGTATCGGGTCGCCGGGTGCTGCCGGGGGCCATTCATTCCACAGGCTGATGGCTTCGGTTTGTAATTGCAGGTTAGTGCTGCTTATGAGCTTTTTGTATGCTTTAGGAGGTTGATGTCTTTGATCCGGCGGCACGATGGAAATAAATTCGGCCCAATGATCAGGGTGGATCTGGTTGGCGCCTGAAGGGCCATACATCCAATCCATATCTTCTTTACGGTTCAGGTAAGTGGCGCGTAATACAAGGCCTTTTACATGCTGGGGGTGACGTTCTGCATAGAGCAGGGCCAGCGTTGTGCCCCAACTTCCGCCTGCCAGAATGAAATCACGAATACCCAGATGATGTCGTATTCTATTGATATCGCCAATCAGGGCCGTTGTTGTGTTTTCACGCGTTTCACCTGCAGGCGTACTTTGTCCTGCACCGCGCTGGTCAAAGGTGATGATGCGATAGAAAGCAGGGTCATACGCTTCGATTTCTTTTTCATGAATTCCCGCCCCCGGGCCGCCATGCAGAATGATGACAGGAATACCCACAGGGTTGCCAAAGAGCTGCAGTCTTAGTTTATGCAGCGGTGAAACCTGCAAAAACTGATCGTGCTTATTGCTGGTAAAACCCCAAGACAATCATTCATCCCTGTTATGTGACATTTTCTTATTATAAGTACGGATAATCATATTTATTTATAACGTCAAATGTTTTGCTTTTCGCTTGGCGCAAAGCCCTATTCGTAATAATGATGAGCCATGCTCCGTTATCACTTCTATTTCCTGTTGCTGGTTACTGTTCTGCTGCTGCCTACGGGGGCGAAAGCCCAATCCGCATGGGTGAAGCGATGCGAGGGCAACATTTGTGAAATCGTCCAGCGATTGATGGACCAGGAAAGCAAGGCGCGTGTGCTGGAAGTGGCTATCGGTTTTCCGGCCGGAACAGATTCCGCACGCGGAGTCATCATTCTGCCGCTGGGTGTCGATCTATCGCAGCCTCTGTCGCTTACGATTGATGAACAGGCACCCTTGGGATTCAAGGTGCGTTATTGCCTGGGGGATGGTTGTTATGCGTTCCTGACTCTGCCCCCCGATGTGCTTCTAAGTATGAAAAAGGGTGCCTTGGGTGTTTTGAATTTCAAAACCTTTGACGGTCAACCCGGACGGTTGCCGTTGTCCCTTGAAGGGTTTTCGCAATCTCTTTCTGAGATCCAGAAGTAGTCCGGCTTGGTTATTGCGCCGTTCCTGCTTTGCAGTCGAGTGGTGTTTTTAGAAGATCAGGCCAGCGATTAACCCAACCTTTTTCATCTGTTACGGCTTTTACTTGGCTTACACGAACGCAAGGTGAGTCACCTGCATTATGGCGGAATGTCTGCGCTACGGCAGGACCCATCACATCATGCCATTCACCTACGAAGTGGTGCTGCGGCAGTCTGGCTAAATGAGCGGCATGCATACCGGGATTGTTAGATGTGTTGTCGACGATGGTTTCATGCTTTTCCGGCATGTAAGCGTGCTTAAATGCTTCGGTGTCAAGCATGCCGGAAACTGTGCGCAGGCTTAAGACATCTTTACGTGATGCGGCCAGGTGCACAGCGATACCTGCGCCGTCCTGCACACCCACAAGGTTAAAGCCTGTGAAGCCGTATCTTTTCTTCACGTCTTCCAGTGCGGCGTTCATGGCACGCAGTTTTGTCAGGCTGAAACGGCCATCGGCCCATTCTTCACGCGTGCATTTGCTTTCATCTGTTTTCGGCACGTAGCTGAACTGACAGGGGCGCGCGAGCCAGATGACGTTCGTTGCATTGTCGCGTGTTGCCATATGCAGGGCCAGCGGATACATCGGGGTGGCTGCTTCGCGTTCACGGATGAAATCATCCCAAACCATCTGGCCGCCTTCGATATATACATTAGCGACAGTGTTTTTCTGGCCAATACGTTCAAATAGTGTGATGTTGTAAGGTTCGGCTTCGACATAGCGTTCAAACATGCCATTGGGCACAGCCATGCGCATGGTTGTTTGTTTCTTTAAATCGGTGCTGGGGAAGTAGCAGGCGCTTAGAAGTCCTGTTGCTACGAACATAACAGCCAGAACTGGCATTTTTTGCATGCGCTTCATGAGTCTTCTTCCCTTCTCGAGTCACCCGGAACTTTAGCATTAGTCAGGGCATAGAAAAAGGCTTGATCATCAAGGATATTCGCCAAGTTTCACGACCCAAAGCGAGCGCATTTTCCAGAATTTAATTCTAAATTTAATCGGGTCGCCAGCCATACAGCCAGTCATCCAGTTTCACCACTTCCGCGTTATGCCCGTTATCGTGGAACCAGCTATCGACAGCGTAACGCGTTCCTGTCGCACGTTCGACTATCACGGCGGTCTGATGAAAGCCACCGCCACCGCCCAGGAGAGGAATGCGGGCGGCGATATTGGATATATCGTGATATTTCAGCCAGCCTTTTTGCGACAAAAGATCGAGATAGATGGTTGCGTTCACACTTTCGTCAACGCAATCTTCTTGTTCATTGCCCAGTTGATCGTAAGTGCCGGCCACATCCTGATCCGTACCCAGTTTCTTGCCGATAGTTTTTTCGAATTGGCCGATGGCTTTTGAAATGGCAATGCGTTCCTGTTCGGCATTTTTGTTGGCTTTGAAATGGCCGCCGATCTGTTTCCATTCTGTGTTTGTTAAGGAGGCCTGACTTCTCAGGCGGCAACCATATCCATGACAGTGCGGTATGTTTTCCGGCGTGATGTCATAGATTTTCTTCTTGGCGAGATAGGGACGGTAATCGCCGGCGGGGCCCGCACCGCTGCAGGCTGTGAGACATATGAGAGCGAGCAATCCCAAGCGCTTCATGCAGCGATCTCCAGTATGACAGGCGTGTGGTCCGACGCCTTGTCCCAACCGCGTGGTTCCTTATCAATCGTGCAACTGATAAGTTTGTCCGCGAGTAGGGGCGAAAGCAGGAAATGATCAATCCGGATGCCTTTGTTCTGTGGCCAGGCGCCAGCCTGATAATCCCAGAATGTATATTGCTGTGATTGTTGGTTGTGCACACGAAATGCATCAGTGAGGCCGAGATTCATGATGGCACGCAAAGCCTGACGGCTTTCAATACGGAAGAGAGCGTCTTTGATCCAGACTTTCGGGTCCCAGCAGTCACGCTCTTCGGGGATAATGTTGAAATCACCACCGATCACAAACGGAATAGTATCACGACGCAGATCAGCCAGACGCTGACGCAAACGTTCCAGCCAGGCCAGCTTGTAAGGAAACTTCTCACTGTCGACCGGATTACCGTTGGGGGCATAGATATTGATCAGGCGGATACCGTTATAATCCACTTCAAGATAACGTGCCTGTTCATCATCATCGCTGCCGGGCAGTTTGTTCATGACTGTGGTGGCGGATTGGCGCGTTAATATGGCCACGCCATTATATGTCTTCTGCCCAACGAACAGAGACTGATAACCGATTTTCTCGAAAGCTTCTGCCGGGAACTCCAGACCTTTGAGTTCCTGAATCATCAGGGCGTCCGGTGCATTTTTGCCCAGCCAAGTGCCTGCATGCTCCAGCCGGGATTTGATTGAATTGACGTTCCAGATTGCGATTTTCATGAATATTCCTAACGATTTCTGCAGACGGCACTGCGGCAGGTCGTGTCATGGCCATCATGCCAGATTGCTGGCCCTGAACAAGCGTCACTAACGCACCTGTTGAAAGTAACACTGTACGGCTTGATCAAACCATGTGGTTATGGTTTTTATTGACATAATTAATTCAGATCGATATAAGCTTTTTACTATGGCTTACTACTACATTCATGATCTCGATAATAACCTGCAGCGCTTCCGTCCGGAAATCGCTTCTTCTTTCAATAGGGCTGCTGTGCGTGCGGCAGTTGACGATTGCGGCCTTAACTTACCGGAGAATGAGGTTGAGGCTCTTATTATTGAAGGTCATGAAAAGCATCATGATTTCACAGTATTGCTGATTGAGCGCCACGGTATCGATTGGGAGACAATGCATGTCGGTTACAATCGCCGTGTGGATCGCAATATTGTCGAGCCTGCCTTAGCACTTCCTGGCTTATTGCAAAACATGGGTGATGAGGCACAGCATTGCCTGCTGACACATTCCCACTTTGATTGGGCTTCTGATTGCGTTGCCATTCACAAGATCGAGCCTTGGTTCCCAGAGAACCGGATTCTCAGCCTTGAGATGTATAAAGGCCATCCGAAACATAAGGGCACAAAAGGTTTTGAGATGGCGCTTGACCGTTTGGGTGGTCCTGATCCGAAGGATACATTCTTCAGCGATGATACATTGCCTAATCTGGTCACAGCTAAAAAGATGGGTTTGATAACTGTGTGGACATCGCATGGGCGTCCGTTGCCGAAAGAGTACGTGCCTTATGTCGATCATATGGTGGGGAGTATTGATATTTTCCTGCAGCAACAGGCGGCAATCATACGCAAGAACGCGTTGAAGCCTTAAACCGCAAAAGATGAACCGCAGCCGCAACTGGATGTCGCGTTCGGATTATCAATCACAAACTGGGCGCCCATCATATCTTCTTTATATTTTATGACTGAGTCCTGCAGCATCTGGCGGGAGGTCTGATCAATAACGACGGCCTCGTCAAAAACGAGGTCGTCGTTATTCACCACATCATCCATAGACATTTCGTATTGGAACCCGGAACATCCTCCGCCGACGACTGCGATTCTGAGATAATGATCCCGGCTAAGCGACTGCTTTTTACGCAGGGCTTCTACACGCGCAATAGCGCTGTCCTCGACTGTAATTCCATAGGTATCCATACCTGTAATATGGAGGGGATGGGGCTGGTTTTCAAGGGTTAGGCAGTGGTATATTGACGGTTCAAGGAGACTTTTATGACTGCCGATCGCTCAATGGAACAGCCTGCCTATAATTACTGCGCCCTGCCGCTGGCATCTTATGCCTGCCGCCCGGATTTAAGCCTGGGGCGCCTGCATGCCGAGCCGGAAAGCCAGTACCGCACACCGTTCCAGCGTGACCGTGACCGTGTTATTCACTCCAGCGCCTTCCGCCGCCTGAAATATAAAACCCAGGTGTTCGTTTATCACGAGGGTGATCATTACCGTACACGCCTGACCCATACGCTGGAGGTGGCGCAGGTTGCGCGTACGCTCGCACGCGCGCTGATGGTGAATGAAGATCTGGCGGAGACGGTGGCATTGGCGCATGACCTGGGACATACCCCTTTCGCGCATATGGGTGAAGATGTGCTGGTCGAATGCATGAAGGATGTCGGCGGGTTCAACCATAATGATCAATCCTTGCGCGTTGTGACGTATCTCGAGCGTAAATATCCACAATGGGTGGGCTTGAATATGACCTGGGAAACGCTGGAGGGGATCGTCAAACATAATGGCCCAATTATTAATAAAGATGGAGCGGACAAGGTTCTGCCCGTGACATTGAATATGATCCAGAAGCAGACAGATTTGCGCCTAAATACATATGCGTCGATTGAGGCGCAGGTGGCGGCTATTGCCGATGACATTGCTTATAACAGTCACGATGTAGAGGATGGCTTGCGGGCGAAACTGTTTACATTCGATGATCTTGCCGGTGTGCCGCTGCTGGCACGCATCATGTCAGATGTACGTAGGCGGTATCCCGATATCAACGATCATTATCTGATTTGTGAAACCGTACGTGACCTATTCGGTGTGATGGTCATGGATGTTCTGAATGAAACCCGTGCGCGCCTGCAGAAACTGAAGGCCGAAACGCCGGATGATATCCGTGCGGCAGATCGCCAGATGGTGGCGTTTACCGATGCCATGTTTAATGACATCGAGAAGCTGCGTACATTCCTGCGCACGCGTATGTACCATCATTACAAGGTCAACCGTATGAGATTGCAGGTGAGCAAGATCGTGCAGGATCTGTATGAAGCCTTTACTGACAATTACAAACTGCTTCCCGATAACTGGCAGGTGCGTGTGAACGAAGCAGGCGGCCCTGCGGACAAAGTCGCGCATGCGCGTGTGGTTGCCGATTACATTGCCGGGATGACGGATCGTTTTGCCATGAAAGAGCATGGGCAGTTATTCGGCCATTTTGAAGAATTGCGTTAAGCTTCTTCCAGCACTAATGCTGCCTGCGCCATTTCAAATTGCAGGCCAATGAACAGGTCTTCGGCGATCACCGTTTTCTGAGGAGAGCGGGGGACCATGATCTGGGCTTTCTTGCAGGCGAAGAGAAGTGCTTTCAGCATGTCATCATCGGAGACAAAAAACTCATAGTACTGATCGTAACCGCGCTGACCCGCACGCCCTGAACGGAACATGACGCCATCCTGGCCCAGATGTTCCTTGTAAATTTTGGCATAACGATCACGGACAACATGAAATTGCTTGTGGTTGTCGCGGGTATGGACAGCCTCGATGAGGTGCATGTCATAGGTGACAGGAATGCGGCGTGTCCCCCCATCAACGACCAGCAGGGCATCTTTGATTTCTGCCAAAGAGAAGAGGATCTCGCGTCTTTCTAACGCCATGCCGGTCAGTCCTTAATAGTAATTACTCATCATGCCTATTAATATGTTAACTTTTAATATTAGTTATGTCTAATTATCCTTGGAATAGGGTGGTTTTTGGCGGATTCCCACCAGATTTCTGCCACTTTCTGCGCCCAGATTATTGGGGATAGGGTTTGCTTTATGATTGTCCCCCACCCCCCATTTTTCCTAGGATGGCATTATGAGAAACAATGATGATTTTGATGAGCCGAACGCTGCCAAGGCCTTCGGTTCTATTATGAATGCTCTCGACCTTCGTTCGAAGTTCGAAGCGCGGAAGCCCGTTTATGCCACAGGTATCGTAGTCGCGCTGGTTGCGGTCCTGGGAGGGGTGGTTTGGTACAGTTATCCGAAAGAGACAGCCCAGCGTGAGGTGATGAATACACCGATCGTGCGTGCCGATGCATCGGATTACCGTGCGGCCCCGACAGAGCCGGGCGGCATGGCTGTTCCTTACCGTGAAAGCACCGTATTCAATACGCTGCGTGAAGGAGAAGGTACACAAGCAGCACAGGTTGAAAACCTGCTGCCACAGCCCGAACAACCTGTTTCCCGCGATGAATTATTTGCCGGTTTGAAGGTTGACGAAGCGGTTCCTGCCACAACAGCGGCTACGACCCCTACAACAGAGACAGCACCTGGTGTGACCACAGAAACACCTATTGCTGCGACGACGACAACAACGGCTACAACACCTGTTGCTGTACCTGAAGCTGTTGCGGGGACCGCTATTCCGGCTGAAGCAACAGCTACCACAGCAACAACCACTACTACGACATCTGTGGTTGCGCCGACAGCTACGCCTGCTGAACCTGTAAAACCGGAAACTGTGGCGGCGGTTGACTCAAAGGCAACAGAAGCGGCCAAAACGGAGCCTGCTGCTGGCGTGCAGAAGATTGATGACAAGCCGAGTGCTTCATCTGGTGGCTTCTACGTACAGTTAGGCAGCGTCAAAGCCCGTGAGGGTGCTGATGGCGAATGGAAGAAGCTGCAAAAATCGTTCTCTGCATTAACGCCACTCAGCATGCGTGTTCAGGAAGCGAACCTGGGTGATAAAGGTATTTTCTACCGCATTCAGGGTGGTCCCGTGACAGAAGCGCAAGCGAAATCAATTTGTGAAAGTGTAAAAGCACAGAAGCCGGGCGGGTGCCTTGTCGTCCGCCAATAAGACTGCTGCCGATCTTGATTTGTTGTCGGAGGATAATCCTCCGGCAGCTGTCATTTTCGGCGTTGAAAGTCTGGCTTTGACAAAAGCCGAAGAAGATATTTTCCGCCAAACCAATCCGCTGGGATTTATCCTGTTTGCGCGTAACTGCGATAATCCGCAGCAGGTGCGTGATCTTTGTGAATCGCTGCATAAATGCGTGGGACGTCAGGTGCCGATCCTGATCGACCAAGAAGGTGGTCGTGTGCAGCGCCTGAAACCTCCGCATTGGACACAATATCCGGCAGCACAGTTTTTTACCGCGTGTTACAACAACGATCATATAAAAGGCCGTCAGGCGCTGAGCGATAACATCAATGCGATTTCCAAGGATCTGCTGGATGTGGGGGTCAATGTAAACTGTGCACCGGTGCTGGATGTTTTATTCCCGCAAACGCATGGTGTCATTGGTGATCGTGCTTTCTCCGATGATCCGCAAATGGTAGCGGCCTTGGGCGTTCAGGCGGCGGAAACATATGCCCGTAATGGCATCATCCCGATTGCAAAGCATATCCCCGGGCATGGTCGAGCAGCGTCTGATTCGCATAAAGACCTGCCCGTTGTGGCCGATAAAAAGGATGAACTGGCCCGGGTGGATTTCAAACCCTATCAGGAATTGCTGGCCCAAGCGTTCTCGGACGCGGTCTGGGGTATGGTCGCCCATGTCATCTATACTGATATCGATCCGAAGCTGCCGGCCAGTTGTTCCCGCAAGGTAATCTGGGATACCATCAGGCAAGATATTGGTTTTAAAGGATTTTTGGTTAGTGATGATATAGGCATGGAGGCTTTGGCGGCCCACGGTAAACCGCACAGGCGGGTAGAAGACGTCCTGCGCGGTGGCTGTGATGTGGCTTTGCACTGCAATGGTAAATTCGATGAAATCGAAGATATCGCCAAGCGTGTGCAAAAGATGACAAAAGAGGCCGTAACGCGCTATAACCGGAGCGTTTCCTGGTATAAAGGAGTGGTATGACCCGCGATGTAGCGATTTCCGAGGAGGCCGAACTGGCCGCCCTGACATCTTCTTTTGAAGAAGATCCCCCGCGTGACGGCGCGGAAGGGACGCATGCGGCTGACGCTTTTCTACTGAATATTGATGGCTATGAAGGGCCGATTGATATCCTGCTGGGGATGGCGCGCGACCAGAAAGTCGATCTCGCCAAAATTTCCATTCTTCAACTGGCGCGTCAGTACCTGCAATTCATTGAACGCGCGCATGCGTTGGAACTTGATCTGGCTGCTGAATATCTGGTGATGGCGGCATGGCTGGCATATCTGAAATCACGCCTGCTGCTGCCACGCGACAAAGATGATGAAGGTCCGGATGCACAGGCGATGGCCGAGGCACTGCAATTCCAGCTACGCCGCCTTGAGGCGATGAAGCAATCTGCAGAGAATATCTTCAAGCTGCCGCAACTGGGGCAGGGTATTTATCGTCGGGGCATGCCGGAAGGCCTGCGCACGACCTATAACAGCATCTATGACCTGACCCTTTATGACCTGCTGCGCGCTTATGGCGATATCAAACGCCGGGCGCAAGGCTCGCAATACGAATTGCCGTCATTCAAGCTGATGTCGATGGAGGCCGCCATGGATCGCATGACGGCGATGCTGGGCAAGCTGCCGCGTAACGGCCCCTACAGCGTATGGACTACGCTTGATAGTTTTCTGCCGCAGAAAACGGAAGATAAACTTTATGCGCGTTCGTCGCTGGCATCGTTGCTGACGGTGACATTGGAGCTGGCAAAACAAGGTAAAATTGAAGTGCGCCAGGATGGCCCGTTCCGTCCGGTATATATGCGTGCGACCACTGAGAAATTTGACGATGTCACGATGGAGGACAAGCGTGCCACAGGAACCTGAGAACATCGAAATGATTGATGACGAAGATATCGCGGCGCTGGCTGATATGATCAACGATGCCTTTCCGGATGAGGAAGAGGCAGAAGTATCTGCTGAAGAAGCTGCGGTTGAAGAAGTGATTGCGCAAGAAGGTGGTGAGCCGATCGTGGCCGATGTTGATCAACTGCGCCTGATCGAAGCGCTGTTGTTCGCTTCGCCTGAGCCGCTGACCGTGAATGCCATTCGTGAACGCATGCCGGAAGATGCCGATGTCGGCGGCCTGCTGATGGAATTGCAGAGAATATACGAAGGTCGTGGCGTTTCCTTGTTGAACATGGACGGTCACTGGGCATTCCGCACATCGGCGGATCTTGCTGATGCTTTGAGCATGAAAAAAGATATCCAGCGCAAGCTTTCGAAAGCGGCGATGGAAACACTGGCGATTGTGGCTTACCACCAGCCTGTGACACGCCCCGAAATTGAAAACATCCGTGGTGTCGCGATTTCTAACGGTACGCTGGATGTGCTGATGGAATGCGGTTGGGTGAAACCTGGCCGCCGCCGTGAATCGCCAGGTCGCCCATTAACATGGGTGACGACACCAGCTTTCCTGGATCATTTCGGCCTGACAGCGCTGAATGACCTGCCGGGTATGGATGAACTGAAATCATCGGGCTTGCTCGATGCGCGTCCGGCGATTGATGTTACTACCGGCAGCCTTTTTGGTGCTGAAGATGAAATGCTGGCTGAGGATTTGAATGACTCGGACATCGACGATGAAGAAGACGATGATGCTTACGAGGAATCCGAATCTTCCGAAGATGAGGCCGAAGAAATCGTAGCATCCGAAGAAGGCTCAGAAGAAGATATTTCTGAAGATGAGGAAGCATCTGATGATGACTCAGATGACGAGGAAGATTTCGATGATGAAGAATCTGACGAATTAGACGAAGAGGATTCTGATGATGACGACGACGATGAAGATGAGGACGAAGGCGAAGGCGAAGCCTGGGATGACCTTGAAGCATCGAACGATGATGAAGATGAGTCTGAAGAAGACGAAGAGGTTGCTTAAATGGGGTTGAGTTTCTGGCATCTGCTGGTTGTTGTTCTGGTCGTTGTCCTGCTATTCGGGACCAAACGTCTGCCGAATGTCATGGAAGACCTGGCCAAGGGTATTAAAAGCTTTAAAAAGGGCCTGAAGGACGAGGACACAAAAACCCTCACGCAGGACAAGAAAGAAGATCAGAAAGCCGGGGAGTAACCCGCCATGCTGGATTTCAGCTGGGCAGAGCTTTTCGTGATCGTTGTGGTGGCCCTGGTGGTCATCGGCCCCAAAGACATTCCCCAGATCATGCATACACTCGGGCGCTTTGTCAGGCGTCTGCAATATGTGCGTTTTGCGATGTCGCAGCAGTTCGACGATTTCATGAAAGAACATGATCTTGAGGAAATCCGCAAGGCGACAAAGCCTGAAGGTTTGTTTGATGAAGCGGCGTCTGACGAGGAAGAAATGATGCCGTTGCCTCCGAAGAAGGAGGTCAAGGATGAATGATCCCGTTAATTATGTAAGCGCGGAAGAGCGCCGCGAGACTCTGGCCGGGCATCTGGCTGAACTGCGCAAACGTTTGCTGTGGTCGTTTGTGGCGATGATGGCAGGCATGGGTATTTGCTATCTGTTCGTCGAAGATATTTATGGCTTTCTGGTGCGTCCGCTTGCTAATGCCATGGGGCCGGAAGATAGCCAGCGCCTGATCTATACCGGTCTAACGGAAGCTTTCTTTACATATCTGAAAGTATCATTTTTTGCGGGTATGTTCCTGACATTCCCGATTGTAGCGGCGCAGATATGGAAGTTTGTGGCACCGGGGCTTTATAAATCGGAGAAGAAAGCTTTTCTGCCATTCCTGGTTGCGACACCGGTTCTGTTTTTTGCCGGGGGTGCACTGGTTTATTTCTTCCTTATGCCGATGGCATGGCATTTTTTCTTAAGTTTCCAGAGTGATGGCGGGGCTACAGCATTACCGATACAGCTGGAAGCACGCGTTGGCGAATATCTCGATCTTGTGATGCTGCTGATCTTTGCTTTTGGCCTGTGTTTCCAATTGCCTGTGTTGCTGGTGCTATTGGGTCGTGCCGGTATTGTAACGCCGGAGCAATTGGCAAAAGGCCGCCGTTATGCGATTGTAGTAGCATTCGTGGTGGCTGCTGTCCTGACGCCGCCTGATGTTTTAAGTCAATTCGCGCTCGCCATTCCTATTATCCTGCTCTATGAAGTCTCCATCCTCATTATCCGCACTCTACAAAAAGAGGGGCGAAAAAAAGATGCCGCTACGTGACGTGCTGGCAAGCCGGGGTGTTGTCGCCGATGAAGCGCAGCTGCGGGCTTTGAATGTTTTGCAGGATTTACAGGATCAGTTGCAAAGATCTGTCAGTCTTAAAGGTCTCAGGGGCTTATTATTCTCCAAGCTTGAAGTCATCAAGGGTGTCTACCTGTATGGTGGTGTAGGGCGTGGCAAGTCCATGCTGATGGATTTGTTTTATAGCGAATTGCCGTCACGCATTTCCAAGAAACGCGTCCATTTTCATGAATTCATGATTGATGTTCATAATTACCTGCATCAGTCGCGTCAATCTGGCAAGAACGAGAGTGGCCCTGATCGGGCATTGTTGAATCTTGCCAACAAAATTGCCGCTGAAACGCATGTGCTGTGTTTTGATGAATTTCATGTCACTGATATTGCGGATGCCATGATATTGGGACGTCTGTTTACAGCACTGTTTGATAAGGGTCTGGTTGTAGTCGCGACATCAAACTGGCCGCCGGAAAAGCTCTACGAAGGGGGACTGCAGCGTGATCGCTTCCTGCCTTTTATCGCCCTGGTTAAAGAACGTATGCATGTTGTCGAGGTGGATGCAGGTACGGATTATCGTATGCGTTCCCTTACCGAAGACGGTGTTTATTTCTGGCCATTAGGTGAGCATACTCATCAACGTATGGACAAAGTGTTTGCACATTTAACGGGTAATGTTGTTCCTCATGCCGAAGAGCTGCATATAAAGGGACGGATAATTCCTGTGCCTGCCACGGCCAAGGGTGTGGCGCGCTTTACCTTTGCGCAGTTGTGTGAGCAGGCATTAGGGGCAGAAGATTACCTGAAAGTGGCGGCAACTTATCATACCGTATTCCTTGAGAATATTCCGAAGCTTACCTATGACCGCCGCAATGAAGCCAAGCGTCTGATGACATTGATCGATGCCTTGTACGATCAGGGTACAAAATTAATCGTCAGTGCAGATGCTTTGCCGGCTCAGTTATATCGTGGCCATGATCATGAATTCGAATTCCAGCGCACGGTGAGTCGTTTGATTGAGATGCAAAGCCCCGATTATCTTGCTAAAAAACATAATTAAATCAAATATTTAGTGTTTAATCTTTTTGTCAGGATCTTTCTGTTAAGATAGGAACCATGCTTAATTTTCTTGATAAATTGCGTAATCGTCCCGTCCGTTTGCCTGAAACAGTCGAACGCGATCCCATCCGCTATGAAAAAGAAAAAGTGATGGCAAAGTCATCCGATGTACGTAAGCGGCTGGCTCTGGCGAAGAATCCTAAAACACACCAAGAAATTCTTTTCTATCTAGCCACTGAAGATCCTGATCCGGCAGTGCGGCTGGCTGTGACGCGAAATATGTCCACGCCTATTCATGCCAGCCCGTTATTGGCCGGGGATGGAGATGACGATGTGCGTCTGGCGTTGGCGCGGCGTTTGGTGACCCTGTTGCCTGAATTGACTAAGGAGAGCCACTCCCAACTTTATGCTTTTGCCGTACAGGCATTTGCCACATTAGCGATGGATGAAGTCTTGAAAATTCGTATCGCGCTTTCGAGTGCGCTGAAAGATCAGGCTAAAGCACCGCCCTCTGTCGTGGGTGAACTGGCAAAAGATCTTGAGCGTGAGGTATCTGAACCCATTTTGCGTTATTGTGTCGTGTTGTCGGATGATATCCTGCTGGATATTCTGAAGGCGCATCCTGACAGCTGGAAAGTACAAGCGATTGCTGGCAGATCCCAGGTCAGTGGCGCTGTTTCGCAAGCTGTTATTGATACGGATGATGTGCCAGCGGGTAAGGTTCTCTTGAAGAACGCCAATGCCGAGATTGGTGAGAGTCTGTTGCAGGAAATAGTACAGAAATCGCGTGCCTATACAGAATGGCAAGGACCTGTAGCCATGCGTAAGTCCTTACCGAAATCGGTTGCCCGCGCGCTTGCGGAATTTGCCAACGCTTCTGTGCGTGACATGTTATTGCAGCGTGAAGATTTCGATCCGGCAACAATTGACGAAGTGGCCGGTGTTATGAAGCGCCGTCTGGAATTTGCGGGCGAGATTATACCCGGAGAACCAGTAATTGACAGGGTGGCGCGCCTTGATAAGAAGCATCAACTGACGGAAGAAGCTGTTTCTGATGCGCTTGGTATGCGTGATACGGATTTTGTGCTAGCCGCCATTGCCCGCATGGCCCGTGCGTCGCCGGAAACAGTGGAGGGTGCCTTTAAAATGCATAAAGCGCGGCCTGTTGTGGCGCTTTCCTGGAAGGCAGGGCTTTCCATGCGCATGGCGTTACGGTTGCAGCAGGAACTGGCGCTTGTACCGCCCAAGGAACTGATCTATCCCCGTGAGGGTACCGATTATCCTTTGACGGATGAAGAGTTACGCTGGCAACTCGAGTTTATGGGTTTCAAGGCGGCCTGATACCCGAGATGGTGCTGGCGTACGCAGTTTTTCACGAAATTTCAAAACAACCTTGTTAGCAAAATCCTGGGCTGATCGTTCGACATATTGTCTCCGGTACCATTCGTACTGTTGTGGACATGATACATTGCCGAATGTGCGTGTGGCACAGAGCGGCACATAGAGATTTTGATTCAGATTGATAACGGCGGTATGACTGAAACGTGGATCGTCTGCGGGGAGTTGGCGGTTCAGGGCCATCTGGCGGTCATCAAAGTCGATGGTGTGGCGTGTTTCGTGGGCCGTGATATCCAGCAGCACCTCGACATTCCGTTCACCCAAGGCATTGTAATTATAAAGAACGGCCCGCTGTGTTTCCAGTTCAGGGTTGCCATTCCTATCAAATGTGACGGCAGCTGTACCGTTGAGAATTGACGGAAATCTATCGAGATAAGTGGAGATGGATTCCCGCCGGTAGGCCGTGCGTATTTCATCTGAAACGAACTTTATAAAATTGACTCTGATATTGAACTGGGTTGCGGCATTGTTTGTATCGATCTGTGACGCCGGTACCAAATTATCGCGGATATTCGCATAAGCGGGGCTGGCAATAATACGGTCAACGATACGTTCGATCATGGCATCGTCATTATCGAGAAAATCGCGATTTGGCTGAAAACGGCTCAGGAATTCAGAATAAACGCGGAATTCCTGATCGTTCAGGCCATTATGAAACATCGCTTCTATGACCATCAAGCGCGCCACGAATTTTTCACTTGGGTTCAGCAACGGATATTTGTGTTCACAAAGAGATTGTATGCAGCTCTGTACTTCAGCTTCTGCCTCGTCTGGTGTCATATTCTTCAGGCGTTGCAACCATTCGTCCTGAGGGACATCGGTCAGTTCTGTGACAGAGGAGTGGACACGCAGGCGAGAGAAATCCGGAACATTGCTGTTGTTGACCAGGCGTTCATAAAGGCGGGGCAGATAATCGGGATTGCTGCCAGGCGGCACGATGGGTTCGGCGTTTGCCATGGGTGCGCATGTGGCAGCGAGGCTTATGCCTAACCTGGCGGCCAGCCGGTTGAAGTGCTTGTGAATATTCATAAATGTCCCTGTCTCTATTTATTTTATTTCTTTCTGGGTAGCATGAAACGGTTAAGCCTCCAAGGGGCATCCAAATGGAAACAGCCCCTTGCCTGTGCGGCGCAAAAAAGCTATGTCTGAAACAGATTTTTTCTCAAGAATTCCAAAGGAGTTATCCATGTCCCGTAAGAAAATTTCCCTCGTTGGTGCCGGCCAGATTGGTGGCACGCTTGCTTTGCTCGCTGGCTTGAAAGAGCTTGGTGATATCGTTCTGGTTGACGTGGCTGAGGGTGTTCCGCAGGGCAAGGCGCTGGATATTGCTGAAGCGGCCCCTGTAGAAGGCTTTGACGGTCATTTCTCTGGCAGCAATGATTACAGCGCCATCAAGGACTCTGACGTCGTGATCGTCACAGCGGGTGTCCCGCGTAAACCTGGCATGAGCCGTGATGACCTGATCGGCATCAACAGCGGTATCATCCAGACTGTTGGCGAGAACATCAAGAAATACGCACCGAAGGCGTTTGTGATCGTCATCACCAATCCCCTGGATGTGATGGTTGAAGTGATGCAACGCGTAACAGGTCTGCCGTCAAACATGGTTGTAGGCATGGCCGGCGTTCTGGACTCTGCCCGTTTCCGTTTCTTCCTGTCAGAAGAGTTTGGTGTATCGGTTGAAGATGTATCTGCCTTCGTTCTGGGTGGTCACGGCGACACCATGGTGCCGCTGGTGCGTTATTCAACAGTGGGCGGCATTCCGTTGCCCGACCTGGTGAAAATGGGCTGGAGCACACAGGAGAAAATCGACAAGATTGTACAGCGCACACGCGACGGCGGCGCTGAGATCGTCAACCTGTTGAAGACAGGTTCCGCTTTTTATGCGCCCGCATCCTCGGCGATTGCGATGGCTGAAAGCTTCCTGAAAGACAAGAAGCGCGTCCTGCCTTGTGCTGCCAAGCTGAACGGCGAATATGGCGTGAAGGGCCTGTATATCGGTGTGCCCGTTGTTATTGGCGCTAAGGGCGTTGAGAAGATCATCGAGATCGAGCTGAATGCAGAAGAGAAGAAAATGTTCGATCATTCCGTGAATGCTGTAAAAGACCTGATGGGTGCTGTTAAAGCGGCGTAATCAGAATCAGATCAACAAAAAGGCCACCGATGGTGGCCTTTTTTAATTCTGTTTTGCGTCTTAGTTTACACGTGGCTTGATGCCAGTACCCTCTTGGGCCACTTGTGTTGGCGGTTTTCCGCCGGGTGTCTTGAAATTGGCTTGATACCAAGCCGTTTGTCTATATGGGCTGCTTCCTTTAGCGAGGTAACAGAGCTCTTCCGAATCGGCTTTCGGATCCTTGCTTTTGCCTAATAAAACCCAAGTACCGGTTTTGGGGTTGGCGTAAATTTCCATGTCCCATTGCTTGTTTGACGCTTTTTCACCTGTAGGGACGACACCAGCATGATCGCGAAGGGAATCTGTAACCAGGAAGTTCATGTCGCATGAAGGTTTCTGGCTTAACTCATCATTTGCAAATGCTGGTGTGCTGAGCGCATTTACAGCAAAAATTGAGCTAATCAGAGTTGTTTTAAGTATACCAAGTTGGGCCATTGCGCTCCCCCGTATTATGGTTAATCGTTGGCAAAGAGTATGCTTAAAAAATGCAAATTTGTCAAATCGTTACGGAACTTTCCTAAAAACCGCAGATTTCTGCGGTTTTAGCTAATGCCAAAATAAAAGGCCATCAAATGATGGCCTTGTTACTTTGATCTCACAGCTATTGCCGATTAAACAGCAGGGGCATTTACACCTGGTGCCGGGCGGCGTACTGGCGCTGTATCGGCGGCTGCCACCACAATCGGATTGTTGGTAGCAGGCGGTGTTGGTGCGCCTGATGCCGCAGGTGCAAAACCGGCGGCCAGAATAGTTTGGTCTTGGCGGGTGGCGCCGATTGTCTGACTTGCCGAGATTTTACCAGCGTTCAGGCCATCACCATCATAAGCGCCACGGCCATTTGTACCCTTCAGTGAAGCCCATTCCTTGGCAACATTGTTGGCAAACTGACCTTCGGACATGCGGCCTTGCAGAACAGCTTCGTAACCACGTTTATTCAGCAGATGCATGGCCATACGATCCTGCATGGCGGGATCAAATTTTTCATTACCTGTCAGGCCCATTTCACGCACGGTGGCGGCCATTGTCTTACGAATGATCTGGTATTTACCCGCAGCAGAAGATTCTGAGCCATTGTCTGTATATTGTTTCTGCCACGCCATCACTTCGTTGATGGTCATGTTGGTCAGGTCAATACGCTTTGCCTTACCATAGACACGGTTATAATCGCTACCGCTTTCGCCTTTGCCGATCAGTTCCAGCATCTGGCTGTTGTATATATTTTTGCCGAGGATGGGTTCACCCATCTTGGCTGCCTGTATTGCGGCACCTTGATCGAAGCGGCTGTAATCGCGTTCCTGGCGCACTGTTTCACGGCCACGTGTTTTCACGTCGCTTTGCAGTTGGCGGAATTCGGTGTGATTGGCATCATCGCTCATGCCGAATGCTTTAGTGATAAGGCTGATGAGCGGGCTGCTGCCTTTATTGTCGGCGTTCAGGCCGCCTGTCAGCATCAGCAGAATATTGATCAGGAATTTGCTGAAGAAGCTCTGATCATCATAGGATGCAGGGTTTGGTTCAGCTTGTGTTTTCGGTTTTTCGGCAGCACGGCCAAAGGCGGCGCGCGAACGGGTAGTGACTTTCAGGCCATCGCCTGTGCCTGTCGTTTCAGAAAACGAAATGCCTTCCTGGCGGCGTTCCCCAAGAAGATCATAGTTTCCTACAGTTGTAGTTGGATTATCAGTCACTTACACCCTCTGAAATCCTAAGCGGTTTTCCGCCTAATTGTTTGATTACCCCCAGTGTACAGGAGTCGTGTTGCTCCTGTCAACAATTAAGGAAATATAATTCTTATTTTGAATCAATAGGTTAACGGATTATCCCAGTCTGGCGCCAGCCAGATTGTTTCTCTGCTGCTGATTGGCGGCCACCATTTCCGG
>CAMLJM010000004.1 GCA_946480475.1 uncultured Alphaproteobacteria bacterium | reverse complement strand
TTAGTCTTTGAGGAATAAGGGCAAAATTGTACTTATCCCAGAATTATGGTAATATATGCCATGGTTAAAACAGCTATTCTCGTAGAAAAAATAAAGCAATATTTCCTCTGGGGCGGTCTGGCTGTCCTGACCGTACCAACATTGCCTTTGCAGGCATACACTGCATTAAATAATGGTATCAACTCCGTACGCCACCTTCTAAAGAACGGGCGTCGTCCGTTACCTGAATCTGCCTTGTATAATGACAAACCCAAAGAAGACGGCATTACGGACATGCCGGATGACCATCCGTTGCGACAATGGGCCGATGAGCATGCGCGGGCAGAGGGGCTGGCGGGTACACGCATCTCCTTTGAGAGTGCCCGTAAAGGGACCCCAGTTCAAAATGCATGTGTTAATTTTGAGGATAATAAAGCGAATATTCGTTTCTTGGGTGATCCTGAATCTGATGACCGAGAGTATATAAAATCTGTAATCTCACATGAACTGGGACATCACAAGGCGGGGGACAGTAGGAAGTTTGCCTATCATGCGATGAATACAACTTCGGCTTATGCGGTGATGATGGAATATGGCGGCGCGAGCGCATTATTGCTGCATGGTTTACAAAGCGTGCGGGATCATCCCTGGCTGCAGATGGTGCCTCCTGATCTGATCGCAAATTTGCCTTCGCCATCTCAACCATTGATGTTGGCAGCAGCATCGTTCTTGGCGATTCCTATGGTTGCGCGCCTTACACAGAAATTCAATCACAGTGTAGAGCATCTGGCAGATATGAAATCCGCCGAGATTATGGGACCCCATCAGACAGTGGAGTTTTTTGCTCAAAGAGACATCAAGCAGGAAGTCGAAGCCATGGCGCTTGAGGCTCAAAGAAAGCTAACAAAAGGCCCGAAAAGGCATCATGTTAGTGATCTTTCTTTAATAAAGTCATGGTCAGATACGCTCAATCAACTTTCAAGTGCCGTGCGCGATACGCATCCCAAAACTGATAAAAGAATGGAATTTATAAGGAATGCTTATGGTCTTTTGGATAACACCACGGCTGCTGCCGAACCCGCAGTTGCACACAATGCATCCAGTAACACACAGCCAAAAAACCTGTTTTGAACAAGGAACATAGCCTGCAATAATTCCTGTTTACTTTTGTGACAGGGTAGCTATATCCATGTTCTATGACCGAAGCGAAGACAGAAAAGAAACCCAAGGAAGTTAAAAAAGGCGCGCCATCTGCCGGGCTTTACCTGCGGATCAGCGACGATAAGCCTTTTGAAGAAGCTTTCCGCGATATGCGTGAAGCCGCCTTTGTCATCAATCGCTCTTCTTATGAGAAAAACCTGCATGTGCTGGAAGTCGGGGGTGATCCGATGGATGTCGATTCAACTGATCGTCTGAAAGCCCTGGTGCTTGGCGGCAAACAGAATGGCCTGGTGGTGATTGTGCGCGGTCATGCCGGATTGGCCTTCGCCGTTGAGGCCGATGGCGTCCTGTTGGAGAAGCTGGACGATGTGGCGAATGCCCGGGAAGTCATGGGTGGCGATGCCATTATTGGCCTGCGTTGCGGCCTGTCGCGCCAGACGTCTGAGAAAGCCATAGAAGAAGGCGTTGATTACGTGAGTTTCTCTGCGAGTGCGGAAAATATCCTCCCGCCTGAAAGCCTGATCGGCTGGTGGGGCGTAAAGACCGAAGTGCCAGCTTTAGTCGAGGGAAAACTGACAAACGATGACTGCGCACGTTATGTGCAGGCGGGTGCTACGTTCCTTGAGGCGTCGGATTACGTATGGAATCATCCCAAAGGCATCAAACAGGGCACGATCGATATGCTATATGCCATTGAGCTGGCTATGGAAAGCCAGTCTGTTCAGTAGCAACTGGAACGCTTCTTGCAATAATAAATTATAGCCAAAAACGGCAGATTTCCGGGAGGAAGCTTTATTCCGGAAAAGCATTTTAACCTCTCGTTAACCGCTAGATAGGGTATAATAGAATTATGGCTGTAGGATCAGTGACATCGGGCGCAGGAGCGACCACCACGACGACCACAAGCACCGCGGATTTATCCCCGGTGCAGAGACTCGTGAAGCAGCAGGAAGAAGAAGCGGCCCGTTATAAAGTCGGTACTGACGACGAACCCTATACAGAGCAGGATTGGTACATCAACGCGAAAGTCGCGCAGTTGAAGGGCCAGATTTATACCTATTCCAACTTCCCAGGCTTGGATCCCAGCGGCGCGATCATGGATTCGCTGACCAAGGAAGTGAACGATCTGGTGGGTAAACAGCAGGCCAAGCTTAAGAAATCCCAGGATGAAGCAGCCAAGAAGCAGGCTGAATTGGACGCGCTTGAAGAAGCGAAGAAGAATGCACCGCTGACAGCAGAGCAACTAATCGAGCGTGCCAAGTTGCGTGCGGAGGGCAAGGAATTGCCGGTGGAGATCAGTGATGAGGTCCAGAAGCTGCTGGATAAATCCAAAGGCGCGATTGTCGACAAGACAGTATAAAAACAGAATTCAGAAATCCCCGCTTGTAGCGGGGATTTTGTTATGATGGTGCGCTCGGCCTGTTTTCTGAAGGACGATAAGCAAGCGTGGGCTGCAATGATTTCTGCATCAGGTACGTCATATGATGTGGTGCTTCAGGGCTGGGCTCTTCAGCGACAACATTTAATCCCGCATTTGCAAAATTCTTGAAGCTGGCGCCAGCGCTCAAGCGTACACGGGCGCTGGCAGTCTGGATGCCCTGACGAGTGGCATCTGCCAGCCAGAGTTCAACCATCTGTTTCTGCAATTGCTGGCCGCGATGCTGCGGGTCGACCAGAACATTCAGCATAGATGTATTCTTGTTGTCTGAACGGATCAGCGCATGGGCTATCAACGTGCCATTTCCATCAACAATGCCAATGGCGCTGTGACCGGCGGCAAAGTGGCTTTCGTAATAACCCATATCACGGGGCACAACATTATCAGGGCCGCAACGTGTCTGCAGAGCAGACATAGCATGCACATCATCTGCCCCTAACGTGATCTTTGTATAGGAAGTGGCAGGTTGTGAAGCCTGGAGGAATATAGGGTCAATCGTTTCGAGCCGTGCTCTGCGTTTTCTCATCTTTTGCGATCCTGACATATGGGGGCTTTGGGCGTCTGGCTGACCGCCGCCGGGGGTAGGTAATGTCAGGTTCTAGGAAGAGAATGCAGAAGAACTTAGACGCCTACGCCGCCGACGGGCGGAAGGTACGTCTTGGTCGCAGGCGCAACGCGCCGGGTGAGGTTCCGTGAATGCTCATGATTCACGTATAAGGTTTAATGCCGCACTGTGTCAAATAAAAATGTCCCGGCAGTCAAAATTATTTAGGGGGAGGGGCAGGAACTTCGGAGGGAGCTGCGGTGGGTTTGTCCAAAGGGGCAAAAAGATCTACAGCGGGAGCCTCATCATGGGCCTGTGACGCTTCATCCTCGCCGAAGGCATCCGTGTAATCTGGCGCCTGGGCCAGGGGACCGGGCTGACTGAAATCCTCGGGGTAATCCGCGGGGATGTTTGCAGGAACCGAAGTCTCAGAGGGCGGCAAAGGTCCTTCGGCCATCGATATTGATGGTTGCAGCCATAAGGCCAGCAACAAGAAGGCAAACAGGTTAGGCAAAGTCATTCCCCCGAATCAGCTTATTTTAAAGTCTTCTATTCTTTCAGTTTAAGCGGCAAATGGTTAACGGCCTTCGAATAAAAGATAAAAGCCCATGCATCTGTATGAGCACGGGCCTTTATAAGAACAAGATTGGTATTGGATTACTTTTTAAGCGGCAAAACCTGCTCTACCAGGGTAGCAAAATAGCTCACACCGATAGGGATAATTTCATCGTTAAAGTCGTACCCCGGGTGGTGCAGCCCTTTATTATGCGGGCTGTCCTTCTCAGGGACGCCCTGGCCAATAAAGATAAAAGCTCCAGGTTTCTGGCGCAGATAGGCACTGAAATCTTCCCCGCCCATGCTGGGGGGGGTGTTTGTATCGACATTGGCTTCGCCGACAACGACAGCGGCAGCTTTCGCGGCTAGTTCCGTCGCAACTGGATTATTGACGGTCGCGTAATTGTGGAACATGAAGTTCATCTCTACAGAGGCACCCATGGATGTCGCGATGCTTTCGATAATCGATTTCATGCGCGCGATAACCTTTTCACGTGTCTCATTGTTAAAGGCACGTACAGTGCCAATAAGTTTTGCTTCATCGGGAATAATGTTGAACGCACCAGAACCAGCATGGAAGTTCGTCACACTCACCACAACAGTGTCGATAGGATCGACATTGCGGGCAACTACGCTTTGCAGAGCCGTGACAATCTGTGATGTGACGACGACAGGGTCAATTGTAGCGTGTGGCATAGCCGCATGACCGCCATAACCTTTGACGGTGACATGAAATTCGTCAACTGAGGCTAACAAGGGGCCGGGGCGCATGCCTATTTTGCCCATCGGTACGCCAGGCCAGTTATGAACACCAAACATATAATCGATTTTGAAGTCCTTGAATAATCCTTCCTCAATCATCTTGTCGGCGCCATTACCGCCTTCTTCGGCGGGCTGGAATACCAGGTTGACTTCACCGTCAAAGTTTTTTGTTTCGTTCAAATATTTTGCAACGGCAAGCAAGGTCGCTGTGTGGCCATCATGGCCGCAGGCGTGCATTTTACCGGGTATTTTCGAAGCATGCGGTTGACCGCTCTTTTCCAGGATATCAAGGGCATCCATATCGGCACGTAAACCGATACCCTTGCCGGATTCATTCCTTTGTCCTTTGATCGTCGCAACGATACCGGTTTTAGCAATCCCCTTCTTGAAAGGAATCCCCCATTCCGTAAGCTTTTGCGCGACCAATGCCGAAGCATATTCTTCTTCGTATTTTGTCTGGGGATTTTGATGCAGGTCACGGCGCCAGGCACTGGCTTCGTCTTTCAGGTCGGCGGCGCGGTTCAGAATCGGCATGACAATCTCCTATTGAATAAGGAGTTATATTAGCGCGGGGTCCCTGTTGGGGCAAGCGTCCGGCCTTTTAGGCGCGCTCAGGGCTTTGCGGGCGTTGGTACGCTGGGCCTCATGTAATTCATCAGAAGATCATGGGCATGTCGCAGGGGAACCGCAGGCGCACTTTCCAGCATCTGGCCGAATTTTCCATGCGCCAGTTCCTGTATAAGTGGTCTGTGAACGGCATCCGCCAAAGAGAAGCGGCTGAAATCCAGTTTGTAGCGTTCTTGTGTTTTGTGTTTCACAATCTCTGAGTTTCTTTCGAGAAGACTCAGGACGATCCGCGCCTGATGAGGTAGTGTTCTTGATGTTGCTTGCAACCAGTGCTGCTTATCCAAATTGGGGCCTTCATTGACAACATCGGCAAATTCCTGGGTCACAGTAACGATAGGCCAGCCTACTTCGCAATTCAGCATTTGTGTGACGCGGTCGTTTTCTGTTTTCTTCCATATCATGGCAAAGAAGCAATCCTGAGGAGGATCGACCAGGAAACGTTCAATAACCTGCGAAGCAACAACCGCGACATAGGGCCTGCGTTGCAAAGGTTCAAGTTCACAGCCCTGTAAAATGGACATGGTGGACCCGATGGCCACTTGCCCCACGGCACTCATGTAAGGATCATAATGCGCCATAGACGATACTTTGATATTTCCATCCTGATCTTCAATGATAAGCGTCCTGCCTGATGTAATACGATCGGCGTAGTGGCTTTCACCGCAATTCTCTACATGCTTATGTTGATTATCGGCATAGAATTTCAAAACCTTGTCGACATCGTCTGCTATCGAAAAACGCCACGTCAGGCACAGGTCTTTGGCCGGTGCAGACGCTGCGGGGGTAAAGGTGGTGTTCAGAGGTGATTGCGGTGCAGACATGCTGAATGAACCCTGTTTAATTTTTATCGGACATACAGGAACGATTACAAATTATTGCGGCAGGGCACAACAAACAAGATTGCTGCATTGCAAAAGCGGGGCTTAAATGCTGGTTTTCCGGGGGTCAAAGGCATCGCGAACCGCTTCGCCGATGAATGTCAGCAGCGAAAGCATCAGGGCCAGTGAAATAAAGGCTGTAAAGCCCAGCCAGGGAGCATCAATGTTATTTTTTCCCTGTTCCAGCAGTTCTCCCAATGATGGCGACCCCGGCGGCATGCCAAGACCCAGGAAATCGAGGGATGTCAGGGCTGTGATAGACCCTGTGAGAATAAACGGCATCATGGTCATGGTTGCAACCATGGCGTTGGGAAGTACATGGCGGCGCATAATGACATTGTTGGAAACACCAAGCGCATGGGCCGCGCGTACGTAATCGAAGTTACGGGTACGCAGGAATTCTGCACGCACTACATCAACCAACCCAACCCAGGAAAAAAGAAGCAGGATCAGAAGGAGGGTCCAGAAGCCGGGCGTGAACATCGCTGAGAAGATAATCAGGATATAGAGTGAGGGCATGGCCCCCCAGACTTCGATGAAGCGCTGCATGATAAGGTCAACCTTGCCGCCGTAGTATCCCTGGAATGCACCGGCTGTGATACCAATAAGAGAGCTGACAATTGTTAGCGTCAGGCCAAAAAGCACGGAAATGCGAAAGCCGTATATAACCCGCGCCAAAACATCACGTCCCTGATCGTCAGTACCGAGCAGGTTATCACTCGTAGGATGCGAAGGGGCTGGCGAAGGGAGATTGTAATTGACTGTATCATAGGAGAAAGGGATAGGAGGCCAGATCATCCAGCCATTCTTGGCTTTCACCAGATCCTGTAGATAGGTGTCGCGGTAATCTGTTTCTGTTTCAAAATCGCCGCCAAATGTTGTTTCAGGATAGGCGTTAAATACAGGGATATATAATTTACCGTCATACTGAAGCAACAGGGGCTTATCATTGGCAATCACCGGGGCCAGAATGGCAACCGTAAACAAGGTCAGGAAAATCCATAGCGACCAAAAGCCCCTGCCATTGGCGCGGAATTGTTTCAAGCGGCGACGTGTAAGCGGTGATAAGGTCATGCCCCATCATACTGCGGGCATGATTGATGCCAAGCCCGAATCATAAGTTATGGGCAAATTTCAAGGGCAAATTCGCCTGGTATATTAAGAGAAGGGGGTAGGCTTGGTGAATTTTGAGAACTCAGCAGGGGTCATGGATGGTGATTGCTGATAATCATGCGGTTTATCCTCAATATCCAACCGGGCTTTAAGTATTGTTGCTTCCTGAAAGGCAGGGTTCGCGGAGGGCATGTTATCCAGGATGGTCTCTAATCCTTCCTGCGCTACCGACTTGTCACGGGGCGCAATGATACGGCAAAGATCAACCATTTTTTTTGCAAGATCATCAGGTATAGCTTTGCCACTGCCATACATATCTTCCATGATGCAGCCATAGGCATCGAGGGCTTCGATGGGTTTACGCGATTCCACCGTGCCTGCCAGCGTCAGAATGGATTGATGGAGGGCATGCTCGCTATTCCGGTTTTCATAGGCCACATTGTTTGCTTCCATAACAAGCGCAAGTAACTGTGGCGCTTCTACAGGATCAGGGCTAAGGCAGATATGCGCTATCTGATCGGTGATCTGATGCTCCTGCAATGTTCCGGTTTCAATCTTACGAAGAGCGCTGGCAAGGTTCTCGACAGCGAGAACGGCATCATCATTGGCAATCTGGAGTGTGGCATCCAGAAGCACATCCAGGCTGATTTGCTTTAACGTGGCATTTTTGCCCGATTTATCGAATACGGTGCGGGCACATTCCAGGGCATCATAAGGGCTGAAATGCAATTTTACAGCCTGAAGAGTATCCCTGATCGCATTCATTGTCTGTTCATCAGTACGGGCGCCACGGGCCAGTTGTTGTAGCTGATCCTGCACGGTCATGACATCGCGCTTGTTCAATGCGTCATAAAGAATGCCGAGCGTTTTATGCAGTTCTCCGGCGGCCCGGAAGATCGGTACGATATTGGCTGTCATGTATTTTCCCTGTTGCAAGCAACCTAGCAGGCCGGAAAAAGCCTGTCAAAATCAGACGTTGCGGGCGCTGAAATCGATGCGGGGATCAACCAGTACGTAAGTAACATCACGTATAAGCGTTGTTATAAGGCCGATCAGGGTAAAGACATAAAGGGTGCCCAGCACAACCGGGTAATCACGGTCAATGATGCTTTTGTAACCAAGCAGCCCCAGGCCATCGAGGCTGAAAATCACTTCGATCAGCAGGGAGCCTGTGAAGAAAATCCCCAGAAAGGCTGAAGGGAAACCAGCAATGACAATCAGCATCGCATTGCGGAAAACATGACGGTAAAGAATGCGGTGTTCTGTCAGGCCTTTGGCACGGGCTGTCAAAACGTACTGCTTGTTGATTTCATCAAGGAAGCTGTTTTTGGTCAGCATGGTAAGCCCGGCAAAACCGCTGATGACCATGGCGCAAACCGGCAATGTCATATGCCAGAGATAATCGAGTATCTTCTGCACGGAATTAAGTTCTTCCCAGTTATCAGAGACCAGCCCGCGCAAAGGGAATAGGTCGAAATAACGGCCACCTGCAAACAGGATAATCAGCAGAATGGCAAACATGAAGCTGGGAATGGCATAGCCCACAAAGATGGCGCCTGATGTCCATACATCGAAGGGGGATCCGTCTTTGACAGCCTTGCGAATGCCCAAGGGAATGCAAATCAGGTAAATAATCAGTGTTGTCCATAAACCCAGCGATATGGATACAGGCATCTTTTCCAGTACCAACTCTATAACGCTGATATTGCGGTAATAGCTTTCCCCAAGATCAAACTGCGCATAATTTTTGACCATTTCCAAGAAGCGTACATGTACGGGTTTATCGAAACCATACATCTTCTCCAGCTCGGCGATGAATTCCGGATCGAGTCCCTGAGAGCCGCGATACTTGCTACCCTCGCCAGCGTTCATCTGCATATTACCCATGGCGGCATCACCGCCACCGCCGGAGAAGCGTGCTGTGGCATCCGTGTTATGGCCCTGCATCTGCGCAATCATGCGCTCGACGGGGCCGCCCGGTACAAACTGGATGATGATGAATGAGATCAGCATGACCCCAAGGATGGTCGGGATCATCAGCAAAAGACGCTGAAAGATATAGACAGCCAGATTATTCATGAGCAAAGCCTAGACTTTCAAGGCTTTTCACGCAATCCCGTGAAAGGGGAAAATGCCACTTGCACAGAACTTTATCCTTATGGCAACTTGCTCTGAACAGGTGAGAACATGAGAATAACGCGCCCAAGCGCCGATCGTAATGAGCCAAAACAGGAACCTCAGGTGGATTCCTCAATCAAAACATATCGGCTGTCGTTGGTATTCGACAGGGCGAGCGGCACATCGCGCATCGTGCAAAAAACTGTCAGGAACCGCGTCGTTGACCCCGCGCGATTGCTGCCGGGTACTTGGGCAGTAAAGTTTCACGATCAGCAGCAAGTAGATATCAATGAACAGAAAGTAGTTCGTTCAGCTATAAATCCGTCACAGCTGATACTCATCGCAGAGCGGTTATTCCCCGGTTATCATTTCGCCGCCCATATGGGCGAAGTCTCCGAGGCGCTGAAGCATGATGGCAAGCGTCCTGTCATTCAGTTACCGGCAGGAGCTTATAATTTCAATTCTGAGGACTTATCCGGACAGTATAAGGTGGTACCGCGTGGTGTCCGCGTTGTCAGTACAAATGGTGAACCACTCTGGCCGTTGATGCATGAAATCAGTTAAGGCTTCACATTCCAGCTTTCAACGGTCCAACGTATGCCGTCATGTTTCATGATGCCGTATGCGCCTGTCGAAAGTTTCAGCGGGAAATTCTTGCGAAATGATTCAAAATCGCCCGTGATGTGGGGGGCAAATCGTGCCGTGCCATTGCTGGTGACAACCATAATTGTGCGGTCGCTATAATTTTTTACGACGAAGTGACCAAAATCCGTCCATGATTTAATCAGGGAGGGGGGATCAATCTGCCAACCCGGCGGCGGTGTTCCGTATTCATCCCATTCTTTCATGGCTTCCGGCCCTATACGCGCCAGAACCACATCTTCAGGCATGTTCTCATCCGGGCCGTAATCAAGTTCATTAAATATCGCGAGAGGCTCGAGCGGAATGCCGGGATCTATTGCTTCAATTGCGAGTACAGCCGTTTGCTTGGCACGTCGCTGCAGAGACGTAAAAACAATCTGCGGTACCAATGCGCGGTCAAACAGATGTTGGCCGAGTTTGGAGCCTTGGGTCATGCCCGATTCAACGAGGGGGAGATCTGTACGTCCGCCAACGCGACGTGGCGTCTCCCCGGGGTTAAATGTGTTGCCGTGACGGGCAATGATCATGGTTGTCTGTGTCATGGCGATTTTTTCTGTTCCTGGAACTGACGTTTCGCAGCCACTAATGGCTCCAACTGGGCACTCAGGGTTTTAAAGATGGTAAGGGCGCTGGCGTTCATCGGGCGACGCAAACCGTCCTGAATAACATTATAGGCCTCCTCGACTTTTCCTTGTTTCAAAAGGAACCGCGTATATTCCTCACGCGCATGATAATGCAGCGGATTTTTTCGTAGAGCTTCCTGCCAGGAAGTATCTGCCAGGGCAGCATAATCACTGTTATAGGCAGACCCGCCGCGTAGGTAGAGCTTAGCACGTTTATGGTCGATATCGCCCAATGCCGGGTTCGCAGCTTGCGCATGCGTCAGCAGGGATAGGCTGTCATCGTAAGCTGCGCGACGATCTTCAGCCGTCATCTGGATTGGAGGTTGCGCCAGAAGATCAATATAGAAAGCCGCCAGTTGAATATCAGAATCAGCGAAGCTGCGCGGTGCATACTGACGTGAAAGGGCAATATCATGGGCAAAGTCTTCAATATTGCCTTTGGCGAGTTCTTGCCGTGCCCGTAACAGGTAATAGGAGCCAGCCATACTGCTGAGGATGGTGAAGAGGACAAGCAGGGACGTTATGGCGAATGTTCCCATCCAGATCAGGCGATCACGCTTCTCCAGCGTGATATCATGGAAAGAGCGGTCATCGCTTGTGAGTGCATAGAGGGCTGCCATCAATACGCCTGCCATGATTAGATTGCCCATAAGGTAGAACTGAAATTCTATGTGGGCATGCAGCGTCAAAGCCAGGAGTGCCGCGATACATCCAGCTACAAGTACACGGCGTGGATCGTTCCAGGAAAGACGCGAAAGGCCCTGGATGCCGCGTAACAGCCATGCCACAACGGCGGCATAAAAAAGAAGTGTGGCTGCTACGCCTGTTTCTATACCGAATTGCAGGGCATCCATATGCGCCCAATGGCCCATGGAAACCGCATCAGTACTCAGGCGATAGGAGGGATAGTAAAGATAAAAAGTGCCAAGCCCTGTCCCTGTCAGGAAGTGATCGCGCAGCATGGCCAAAGCGCCCTTCCAAATACCCAGACGTTCAAAACTCGAGTAATCAGCCACTGGGTCTCCCAGAATGGGCAGGCTTTGTTCCAGTGCCGTATGGCTCAGGAAGAAAAATAGTGCGAAGGCGGAAGCCATAAAGCCGCTTATAAGAACGGTAGATTTGATATTTTCTTTAAGGGAGGGAAAAAGGGTGATGACAATCACTGCAAATCCTGTCAGGAAGAAAATTAATCCGCCACGGCTACCTGTCGCTATGAGAGCCGCAAACAAAACAATCGCCAGGATGGATGAACCGACACGATGCTTCTTCTCGCCTGCGAATGCATAAGCCAGAACCGGCAACAGGGATAGGTTAATCAGCGCCGCCATGTTGTTGGGGTTAAGTAATACTCCCGAAGCGCGCTGCACATCCTGGGCAAAGAACTGCCAAAGCACATATAACGAAGCCACTGTTGTAGCGGTTATGAGTGCCAGGACAGCATTCCTTATTAAGGTATTTCTGTCAGGAACGCACAATAATCCCATAAGTGTCAGCGGTAAAACTGTCAGGTTCAACCACGTCACGAGGCTGGCATAAGGCACGCTGGTCCATAACAGGCTGATGCTTAAATAACCCCAGAATGCCAGCGTAAGCAGTACACAGGCATGACGCGGGAATGTAATGGCGCGTGAAAGTGCAGGGAGTGTTGTAAAAAGACATGCTGCCAGCGCCAGAATGATGGCAGGCGCAAAAATGATATCGTTGGCCCCATGGAAGAAGAGGCTTGTGCCGAAGGCGGCCATGAGCAAGCCAGGGGCTATCAAAGCGCTGGGCTTCATGACAAATCATCACCAAATTGTTTGATCATGGCTTCGGCGCGGGCAAGGTCTTCCGGCGAATCTATTCCCGACTGTAGAGGGCCATGCTCAGCACCGACCTCGACAGTCTGGATAGAGATGCCGTTTTCCAGGAAGCGTAATTGCTCAAGGCCTTCCAGCTTTTCATAGGGGCTTTGTGGTAGCTTCACAAAATGCTGCAGGATATCGGTGCGATAACCATAGACACCCATATGTTGCCATACCGGGGAAAGCGCAGCACTTCCTTCGCGCATCTTCTTTTCATCGCGGATGGCCGGGATGACATTTTTAGAGAACCATAGTGCACGGCCATCAGGCGTACGGATGCAGGTTGTGCCACTAAACGGTGTTGATTTCTTGGCCGCCCGCAAGGCATCAAGATCAATCCATGACAGACGGTGAACAGGTGTCACAACCTCGAGTTTGGGATTGTCGCTGATGGTATCGATCAGCGCTTTCAGAACGCTGACAGGGGTGAAAGGCGCATCCCCTTGCAGGCTGATCAGGAAATCGTAGGACTCGCCGGAGTTAACAGCGGCCTGTAATACGCGGTCCGACCCCGTGGCACATTCTGCCGATGTCATCACGCAACGTGCACCGATACCTTTGGCGTGCGCGGCAATACGGTCATCATCGGTCGCAATCATGACGCTGATGTTTTTATCATTCGCGGCGGCATTCATGCCCTTTTGATATACACGCGATAGCATGCTGCGGCCATTGATGAGGGCCAGCGGTTTGCCGGGAAAACGGGTTGAGGCGTAACGGGCAGGAATGATGATGGCGGTTTTCATGGGTTATTTTTTCCACCATGTCTCTACGACGGGCAGGCCAAATTCGGGATTTTTTGCGGGCTGGCCATAACGATCCCAATAAGCAATCCGCCAAGCTGGCATGTGCCAGTTTGGCACAGCGTAAAAACCCCATTGCAATACACGGTCAAGCGCTTTGGTACGAACCACCAGCTCTTCACGGGAAGGTGCAGAAACAATCTGGTCAATCAGCGCGTCCACTACCGGGTCATTGATACCAATCAGGTTGCGTGACCCAGGTGTATCGGCCACGGCAGAACCCCAGAACTCACGCTGTTCGTTGCCGGGTGAGTTCGACTGGCCAAAAACATTGATGGTCATGTCAAAGTCGTAACTGTTGATACGATTCTGGTATTGTGCCGGATCGACAACACGGTAATTCGCTTTAACACCGATACGTTCAAGATTTTTAACAAACGGCATCACCCAGCGTTCAAATTGCGGATTATTATCAATAAATTCAAACTGTAGCTTTACACCGTCCTTTGCACGGATGCCGTCAGCACCCACTTTCCAGCCTGCGGCTTCCAGTATATCGGCGGCTTTCTTCAGATTGGCGCGGGCATTGCCCGAACCATCGGTTTTGGGCGGATTATATTCAGTGGTGAAGACTTCGGCAGGAAGTTTATCACGGTACACTTCTAAAATTTCAAGTTCACGGCCTGTGGGTGTTCCCGTAGCAGCCATTTCCGAGTTGGAGAAATAGCTGCGGGTGCGTTTATAGCTGTCATAAGCCATCACCTTGTTCGACCATTCAAAGTCAAAGGCATAAGCTAAAGCTTCGCGAACCGCGCGATCTTTAAAGACAGGACGGCGAATATTATAGATGAAGCCCTGGAAACCCTGTGGTAACTCATGCTCGATGGTTTTTTTGACAATGCGGCCATCTTTCACGGCAGGGGCTGTATAGGCTGTAGCCCAGAGCTTCGCGGTATTCTCCTGACGGAAATCAAACTGATCGGCGAAAAAAGCTTCGAGCAGAACGTTTGAATCAACGAAATATTCATAAGCAATCTTATCGAAGTTATAACGACCTTTATTGATAGGAAAATCTTTACCCCACCAGTCGGTGACGCGGTCATATTCAATGGTACGTCCGGGTGATACCTTGCCAACCTTATAAGGACCGCTGCCTAAAGGCGGGGTCAGGGTTGTTTCAGCAAACTTATGGGTGCCATCAGGATAGTAATGCTTCGGCAGGACGGGCATCTGTCCCACGATCAGCGGCAGTTCCAGGTTGTTCGCCATATCAAATGTAAATTTCACTTTTGTGGACGATACCGCCTCAACGGATTTTACATTATGATAGTACGCTTTGTAGAAGGGCTGGCCTTCCGTTGTCAGGGTGTTAAAGGTCCACACAACATCATCGGCTGTCACTGGCTTGCCATCATGCCATTTGGCTTGCGGACGCAAATTGAAAATAATCCAGCTGCGGTCCTGCGGCACTTCAATGGTTTCCGCCAGCAAGCCGTAAGCTGTAAAGGGTTCGTCATCGGTTTGTTGCAACAATGATTCATAAATCATACCGAGGCCAGATGCCGGGACGCCCTTAACGATGTAAGGGTTCAGGCTGTCGAATGATCCCAGCGCACTCATGCGCATGATGCCGCCTTTGGGTGCATCCGGATTGACGTAGTCGAGATGTTGGAAATCAGCAGCGTATTTAGGGGCGCCATGTAATGCCATGCCATGCACCGGTGTAGCGTCCTGCGCCATGACAGGCCAGGAAAGCATCAATGCCAGCGAAGCGGTAAGAAGGAATTTTCCGATCATTACATACATCCTTTTTCGAGGGTCAGTATCATGGAGCTTAGTATCATGGATAAATCAGGCAGCTTTGCGGTTATTATGCGTGCCATAGAGGTCGGGTTTGCCAAAATGCCAGCCCTGACCGTAATCAATGCCAAAATCCAGCAACTCGCGTAAGGCTTTCTCGGTTTCAATTTTTTCGACAATCAGATCAATGCCCGCGGCGTCCAGTTGTGTTTTAAGGCGGCTGACACGTGCGCTGCCACCACTGGATTGCGCTTCCTTGATCAGCCACGCACCATCAAACTTGATAAAGCGCACATGACGGCTTTTGAGTAAGTTGATATCGATCTTGCCACTGCGGACGCGGTCCATCGAGAAACGCACGCCCAGTTGCGATAGTCCATCAAGGACCGCCACAAGTGCGGATGAAAGATGTTCAAGCTCTTCCTGCGGCAGTTCAAAGATCAGGCGGCTGGCCATACCACGGTTTTGCGACAGGAACGTGACGAGGTCACCCATAAAGCCCGTATCATTCAATGTATCTGCGGATACGTTCAATATGTAAGGCGTTTCTTCATTCTGTTCCTTACGGTCACGCAGGATCTGCAGGCAACGTAGCAGAAGCAGATTATCAACTGTGGTCATCAGATTTTCTTTTTGCGCGAGACGCATGTAATGTTCGGCAGGGAGATAGGTACCCGGCATTGCACGAATACGGCCAAATACTTCATACATGCGGTGTTTGCGCTGTGGCAGGCTGACAACGGGCTGCACGAATACATCAATGCGGTCGTCCTGAACGGCTTGCTCCAAGAGACCAAGTATCATGGCATCACTGTAATGGGCGAACTTGCTGTCCATCGCTTGATCCAGCTCACTCATCGGTGGGGATTTCGAGGGTGGCGGCGCAATCTGGAGTTCCAGGACAGCAGCATCCATTTTGGCGGGGGCTTGTTCTTTCGGCAGCGGTTCACCTGGTATCGCCTTCTTACCCATGACAGCAAGCCGCGAAATGATTGTGCCGATCATCTTTGCCTCAATAGATGACGAAGGCATCTGGTTCTTGCCCTGTTCCTCAACGGCGGTTGCCGTATCATACAGGCCTTCCTTCAACACCGACATTTCACTGCGGTTACGTGCGACTTCGCGCACGAGGCGGTCATGATTACGGATCAGGGTCTGGATTTGTTCCGATACGGCAGATTCCCACAAGCGGCGGCTCAGAATGTCATAGACAACCAGGCCTGCCAGTAAGATTAGGGCTGATACTAGAACCAGGAAATCAGGTGTCGCGTATTGGCCGATCAGGTATAACAAACCTGAACCCGCGACAGCGGCAGCGATAGTGCCGAGAAACAAGCGGCGACGTAAGCGGGCGAATTCATCCGCCTTTCCATACCGGCCAAACAAAAACAAACCTTTCGGCTTGTTTTCGGCTTCATCATGCGGCGTGGTCAGGAAGTCAGGAAACATTCTTTATTTTCTTGGGTTCTGCGTGATCCGCACCGACAGCTTGCCCGATATGGGTGAAGCCATCTTCTTTTAGTCTGCGAATCAATGTTTGCTTGATCCCTTTTACCATGCCGGGGCCTTGGAAAACCAGCGCCGTATAAAGTTGCACCAGCGATGCACCGGCTTTTATTTTGTCATAAGCATCATCGCCGGAAGAGATGCCACCCACACCGATCAAAGGAATTCGACCTTTTGTGAGGGCATAGAAATTCCGTAATACTTTGAGGGATTTTTCACGCACAGGCACACCGCTTAAGCCGCCGCGTTCGGCACCAAAAGGCTGCGCCAGCATATCAGGGCGGTCCAGTGTGGTATTGGTCAGAATCAGACCATCAATACCTGCCTGTAAAACAGCCTCGGCTATTTCGGCCTGCTGATCTTCATGCAGGTCGGGCGCCAGTTTCACGAGTAACGGCGGCATATCATGAGCACAGGATTTTTGGCGCTCTTCCATGATTTGTGAGAGCAAGGCCAGCAGGTTCTCTTTTTTCTGTAAGTCACGCAGGCCCGGTGTATTGGGTGAGGAAATATTCACGGTGAGGTAATCAGCCAAAGGCCCCAACTGCCGCACAAGCGCACAATAATCCTTGGCGGCATCAGTCTGGTCCTTGTTCATGCCGATATTGATACCGACAACACCAGCGGGGCGGGGTTTGGTGCCAAGAAATTTTTCAAAATTATGGCGGAAGCTATCGACACCTTCATTGGGAAACCCCATGCGGTTGATTACGGCTTGGTCAGCAGGTGAGCGGAACACACGCGGGCGCGGGTTACCCTCCTGCGGCTTTGGTGTCACGGTACCGGCTTCAACAAAGCCAAAACCGAAACCAAACATCGGGGCAATCACTTCGGCATTTTTATCAAAGCCAGCGGCAAGCCCCACAGGATTGGGAAAATTGCGGTTCCACAATTTCACATTAAGCGCCGCATCATCAGCATCGGCCTTGGAGGAGGGAAGGGCTTTCAAGCCTTTTAACGTCAGGCGGTGTGCGGTTTCAGGATCGATTTTATGCAGGAAGGGACGTGCTAATTGATAAAGCATTATTAGTCTTTCATGTGGGGCCAGGCGGCTTTGAAATATTGCCAGCCTGTAATAACGGTCAATGCCGTCGCGAGGAGTAATAGAAGGTTGCCGCAGATTGCAGCGTCAATATAAAGCTTGGCAGGGATCAGCATGCCCAGTGCTATCATTTGCACCGTGGTCTTCCATTTGGCCAGTTTAGTAACATGTACAACAACATTTTTGGGACCCAGGAATTCGCGTAAGCCTGCCACCAAAAATTCACGTGTCAGGATGATAATGGGCAGGGACAGCCACCAACCGGCCAGGGTGTCATTGGCGGCAAGCGCAATGAACATCGCCATCACCAGAATTTTATCGGCGATGGGGTCAAGAAAGCGTCCGAAGTTCGACATCTGGTTCAGCTTGCGCGCCAGATACCCATCGAACCAGTCCGTCAGCGCGATAAAGGTATAGAGAGCCAACGCCCACCAGATATAGGCGAACCCCGGAGACACCATCATGATGATCAGGGGTAAGATCAGGGCAATGCGCGCCATGGTCAGGACGTTGGGGATATTCAGGATATTTGTCATGAGAGATTTATAGCAGTTTAGGGCAACTGCAAAAAAGGGGATATCCCTGATTTTTTTTGGGTTTTCCCCGCCTTAGACGGGCCTGCCGGTATGGTGTCCTAGAATAATATTGACAATGTCGCGGTCCATTTCGTCGGACCGGTTATGAGCCTCAAGTTCCTGGCTGCCTCTGCGGCCTGGTGACAGCAGAATTGTTACGGCGGGTAATATCCGTACAAGTTGTAATTTCCTAACCTCTGCATATGAATAGGGGCCATCTTCATTCTGGGCTAAAGGTGTACCCGCTAGCTTGTAATTTTTTAATGTGCGCGCCGTCTCCTTACTGTTCCGCATAAGGTCTATATAAGTTTCCTGATTTAGAACTTGTTCGGGTGTGGGATCAATACCCTCCAGGCGACGCAATGCATATCCCATCAGCGGATCATCAAGCGGTACCATGCGTGCCAGTGCATAAGGAATGGACATGCCAAAATAATCGATAGCCTTATGTCTTTCATCCACACTGAGAGTTGGATCCTGCGCCATCTCAGCGGCAATACGCTCCAACTGGTCGTAAAACGCCTCAACAGCATTCTCCATCTGCTCGCCGGTAGCGCTGAGTTTCAGATCCCGCCATGTGCGTGCATGGCCCACAACCAATGCACTTTCAAAACCCAATGCATGATTTGGATCATGATGACCCGTTTTATGTTCCATGAAATTCTTGAGCTCAGATTTAAAATGAGCCTCGGTCAGTCTGGAAATATCACCCCTGCTAATCGTATTGACCATATTATGCATCATGTCATGGTTGCAAAGCGTAATCACATCCTGGAGCGGCTTTAGAAGGGCTTGTGATGCATAAGGGCTGACCGCTTTCAGCATGTCATCGTTGAGCGCCAGCACGGGCACGCCTATAGCTGATTCATATTTCTCCCAGTCATGAGCATTAGATTCCGGATTAAGATGCCGTATATCAAAGAAGCCAAAACTATAGGTACGCCAATCACCTGTATGGCTCGAGAGTAGTGTTGATTCAAGGCCGCCGATTTCTACGGCCTCACGGGAATGAAGTTCATTATCATGTATCATGCTCTCGGGGCATATCATGACCTCCGATAAAACAATACTGCGCGTCTGCTTGGCAATCTCTGTGAAGAGGCTGCGCAGTTCACCTGACTGATAACGATCTTTTGGTTTGTAGTCACGTAATACCGAGGGTGTAAAAAAACTAATGACGGAGAAAGGTTTAGGTAGACCGCCTTTCTCCACAGGGCCTGCGCGGGTCAAGCGCTTATCTAAGGCGGTGAAGTAATCAGTAAGTTTTTGCTGTTCTACCTCAGCTGCCTGTACCGGCGTCATGGCAATATAGCTATCAAAATAAGCAAGAAAACGCTCGCGCTCATCCTGATTATCAGGCGAAGAAACGATAGGAGGTTTTGCCCCCGTATCAGATTTAATGACGACATCAGCCATGATGGAATTTTATATCAAATAGGTAAACATAAGATTGCGGCAATTTAGTCGTTTCATGCCTGAAAAATCAAGGAAATCCGCGGTTTCGCAATAAAATACCCGCTACATGAGCAGCGGGTATTCTAAATTCTATATAGCAAAAAATTAAGCGTTGGCGGCTTTCGCTGTTTTACGCTTTTCCTCTTCCGGATCGCGCAGTACGTAACCACGGCCCCAGACGGTTTCGATGTAGTTGTCGCCACCGGCAGCCACTTGCAGTTTCTTGCGCAGCTTGCAGATAAATACGTCGATGATTTTCACTTCCGGTTCATCCATGCCGCCATACAGGTGGTTCAGGAACATTTCCTTGGTCAGTGTCGTACCCTTACGCAGGGACAGCAGTTCAAGGATGCCGTATTCTTTGCCAGTCAGGTGCAGCGGTTTGTTATCCACTTCCACGGTGCGGGTATCGAGGTTCACTTTGACCTTGCCCGTCGCGATAACGCTCTGGCTGTGGCCTTGGGAACGGCGGACAATCGCCTGGATACGGGCGATCAGTTCGCGTTTATCAAATGGTTTTGTCAGGTAATCATCGGCGCCAAAGCCCAGGCCCTTGATCTTGTTATCCATCTCGGACAGGCCGGAAAGGATCAGGATCGGTGTTTCCACCTTGGACGCGCGCAGGCGTTTCAGGACTTCATAACCGTCCATATCCGGCAGCATCAGGTCGAGAATAATAATATCGTAATCATAGATTTTGCCGATTTCGAGACCGTCTTCACCAAGGTCGGTGATATCGACGATGTAGCCTTCGGACTTCAGCATTAACTCGATACTTTTCGCGGTGGATGTATCGTCTTCAACAAGCAGAACCCGCATGATTTTATCCTCGCTGAGGTTGGGGTTGGTCAGGTAGTCGTTAAGAGGGGTGTCCCTGTTACTGTTCTGGTATTTTCTTATTAAACTTTATTAATATTAATCTTAACAAATCCTGAACGAGTCGACAATTTCTTTTAAGAAAGGTATGTAATTTCAATATTTTGTTTGACAGAAAATGGCCCGCGACCCTATAAATACGTTATGAAAATTAATAAAGACCCTTCCGCAGAAATTTCCAGACTTTTTGCTGCCCGGGCCAATCCCTGGGCGCCCAAATATGAGCCTGAGTTTTGGAATGATTGTTCTGAAACGGCCTATGAAATAAACATCAAGCGCTATGAACCCATTCTTGCCAAGCTGAATGCGGCCTTTAATATCAGTATAGATAGACCCTCGGTGCTGGGGCGTGTTCTAAGAACATACAGTGATGACAATCTGCGTCTTGTTACAGACAGGTCTGAAATTGAAATTAAAGCCATGCGTAAAAACTTTACGCATTTCCTGAATACCACATTCCTTTCCACAAACTGCTACGCGTATGCTTTAAACATTCGTCGTGGATTCCGTCCTGGCGATTTATTGACTCCTGGCTATCTGGGCCAAATTGGTGGCGAATGCAGTCAGGAAATGATCGGCAAAAATATCAGCACGTTGTTTGATGGCCTGGCCAAAGACGGATTTGAATTCTTTAAGGGGCATCCCAACCATGATCGTCCGCCAGCAGGTTTCTATCTGGCAGCCTTGCTCGTACATCATGACAAAGATCGTCCCGGCAAGCTCAGGGATTTCCACTTTGTGCGCTATGATCGCGATGGCGGTTGTTCCCACAAAATGGGACATAGTTATGCCAGCCGTTCATATGTTGGGAAAACGATTGTGGACCCGACAACACCGCATGCATTCGGCGCTTATAAGTATGAGGGCAGTATCCTGGTCCCGGCCGTAATGCCGCAACATCAATTATGCCCGTAATTGCGCCGCATGAAAAAGGGACGCTATCCGAGCGCCCCTTTATTGTATTCAGCTTTATTAATCAGTCGTTGTAAGAAAAGCCACCGCGAATGTCGCCCATCGCCCGTGCTGATGGTGGTACATTGCGGCGGGCACCTGATGATGGTGCTATGCCATCGGCATAGAAACGCGCATCCTGGGAGCTGGATACTTGTCCATTCTGGCGTGCGCTGCGTTCATTCGCATCTTGATGATAATTACTCTGATCGCGGGCGCTGACATCAGCATTTGCGCGTGTATCAATATTAGTATTGCTAATCGGTGTGCTGACACTGGCTTGTCCGGTAACGGCCGTGCTTGCGCCTGTGCCTAAAACATCGGCAGCTGATGCGCCGCTCGCAAAAACCAAAAGACCTGCGGCAAGAAGTGTGCTGTGGAATGCGTATTTCATGATATTTCTCCTGATGATGGGGGGTGGGATACGAAGGGGAATACTGCAAGAACAATCTGATTTAAGCTTGGTTCCTGATAAAATTAATAAAGGGATGGTAATCCACCCCTTTATTCTAGTTTTAAAAGTTATATTAATTGCCTGTTGCAGTCGTCCCTTGTGAACGGCTTTGTACTCTTGTAGACGGTGTGTTGTTCGAACCTGCAGCAGGGCTAATATTATTCACGCCAACGCCTAGTTGCTGTAGCGACTGAATACTCAGGCTTGCGCCTGTTGATGGCGCTAAGCCTTGGTTTTGTTCAAAACGACGTAATTGTGCGGCGGTTGATGTGCCCCAACGGCCATCGGCAGTACCAACATTGTAGCCACGCTCGTTCAATGCTTCCTGAATGCTGCGAATAGTCGGTTGATCGAGATTAGTGGTTGAAAGTGTGTTTGCCGAACCGCTTGTTGAGGTACTGGCCGACGTATTACGTGTGCTGTCGGATGATGTGCCTGTGCTGCCGCCAGTCGAGGTATTATTGTCAGCGGAGCTACTGGATGTACGGCTTGGGGCGTTATGACGTGTACCATCCACGCCTAGCGTGCCATTAACGCCAGCGCCAGTATTGCTGGTAGGACTATCGTTCAGGCTGCTGTTGCTTGCAGAGTCGGTGCGGGTGCCTGTATTGACGCTGGAACCTGCCGCGGTATTCGTTCCCATGCCAACAGAGCCACCTTGTGATCCTACGCCGACACCTGCCGTTGCCGATCCGGAAGTGGAATTAGAATTGCTGTCCGATGTTTGCGCGAGCACATAAGATGTAGGAAAGCTGAGAATAGTCATAGCAAGTAATGTATGGGCGATTTTCTTCATGTCGTTTCTCCTGAGGGTTCAAGTTTTCGAAGTCACAACGTTCAGATGCGATGAAAGTTCAGATATTTATAAAAATACTGCTTTATATTATGAATACAGGGGGTGCGGGCGTGACAAAAATTGATTATAATGAAGGGGATAAGGATTAATCCCGCCATGGACCGCCTCTCTGAACAAGCTGAAGCAGCTCTTTCAATTATCCCGGACTATGAAGTCTATGGTCGGGTGACGAAAGTACTGGGCCTGCTCGTGGAAATGGCAGGATTTGGGCAAGATGTTTCGATTGGGTCGCATGTGCATTTGAAACCCCGTCGGGATTTGGTCATTCCGTGTGAGGTTGTAGGCTTTCGTGATAACCATGCGCTGTTGATGCCCTTTGGCTCTCTGGAAGGTGTAACGCTCGGTTGCCCGGCAATGATCCAGCGCAACCAACCCGTCATCACGCCGGATGATCGTTGGCTCGGTCGTGTCATCAATGCTATGGGCGAACCGATTGATGGTCTGGGACCATTGCCTCAGGGCGGTCATCCCATTCCTTTGCGAAATAAACCGCCCGCACCACATAGCCGCCAGCGCATGGGGCAGCAACTTGATCTGGGTGTACGTGCCGTCAATACCTTCTTGGCCACATGCCGTGGCCAGCGTATGGGTATTTTCTCCGGTTCCGGTGTTGGCAAATCTGTCCTGCTGTCGATGATGGCGCGCTATACCGCTGCAGATGTCAGTGTCATCGGTCTGGTTGGTGAACGTGGCCGCGAGGTGCAGGAATTCATCCAGGACGATCTGGGACCCGAAGGCCTGAAGCGTTCCGTTGTTATTGTGGCTACAGGTGATGAACCGGCATTGATGCGTCGTCAGGCTGCTTATATGACACTGGCAACAGCTGAATACTTCCGTAATCAGGGAAAGCAGGTTCTGTGCCTGATCGACTCGCTGACACGCTTTGCCATGGCACAGCGTGAAATCGGTTTGAGTGCTGGCGAGCCGCCGACATCGAAAGGTTATCCGCCGACGACATTTGGTGAACTGGCAAGATTGCTGGAACGTGCAGGGCCGGGTGCGCCGGGACAGGGTGGCATTACTGGTCTTTTTGCCGTGCTGGTGGAGGGTGACGACCAGAACGAGCCGATTTCAGACGCCGTGCGCGGTATCGTCGATGGCCACATTGTGATGGAACGTGAAATCGCGGACCGTGGCCGCTATCCGGCGATCAACGTCTTAAAATCAGTATCACGTTCTATGCCCAAGGCTGTCAGTGAAGAGCGTGCTGCGATCATCAAGCGTGCAAAGCAGATTATTTCAACATATGAAGATATGGCTGAACTCATTCGTTTGGGCGCTTATCGTAAGGGTAGCGATCCGAAAGTAGATGAGGCCATTCGTATTTATCCGCAGATCGAAGATTTCCTGGCGCAGAACAAGGACGACAATACATCTATCGCCGAAGGTTTTGCGCGTCTGGGCCAGATCGTCGGTATGAAGGGATGATAAGGCATGGCTGATCTTGACCCTTTGATCCGCCTGAGAAAACATGCCGTTGATGAAAAACAGCGCGTTGTCGCTCAGCTCTATCGGGAAGCTGAAAATCTGGAAAAGCAGAAAAAAGTTGTAGAAAACCAGATGGCAGAGGAAAAGCGTCTGGCCGAAGAAATGAACAGGCCGGAAGCCATCGCTTTTTACACGCGTTACGCTGAGGGTGCCCGTAAAAAGATTGCAGCACTGCAGGCATCCATCAAGAAGATGGAAGGGCGTATTGAGGCGGCGCAGGAAGAAATGCGTGTGGCCTTCGCGGAAATGAAAAAAATTCAGATCACACAGGACCGCCGCGAGAAGCGGGAAGAGAAAGCGCGTCAGAAAAAAGAAGACGAACTACTGGATGAAGTGGCGCTTGATCAATATCGGCGCAAGGTCCTGGAAGACGAAAAATAAAAAAGCGGAGATCAGTCCTCCGCCTTTTTATTAACCGAATGTAATCTCTTCAACGAAACCCTTCGCATCAACGCGAATATTGCGCCTCATGGGATTCCAGCTGCCTGTACCTTTTTCATCTTCCGGTGTCAGGACACGAATATTGCGGTCGCCGATCATTTCTTTGATAGTACCGACGCTTACGCGGTCACCGACGGCCACATTGAAACCGGGGGCCAGCTCCAGATCGTCCATTCTGTTTGAATTCGACATTGCACACTCCTTTGTTAAGGGAATTGGTAACAGAGGTCAGTAAAATCTGTCAAATTTGTCGTTTTAGAAGTCCATGCCGGGGCTGAAATCAGGTTTTCTTACATGTTCACGGCCCCAGCGGACCTTATTGTAAGTTGCCGTTTCCATCAGATGTTCGCTGATGAATTGTTTAACGGCGCCACCCTGACGGTGTTCGTTTGTATTTAATGTTTTATCTGGTTCATAGGATTTGGCTGACACAGAGACCCGGAGACCGGCTAATTTTTCATCCCGTGGGTTTTCAATATCTGCAAAATGGGTCGGCAAATGATCAGGAGGGTTAACGCCGTGTTTCTTTAAGAATGTTGCGATAGGCGTGCTGTTGAGCTTTTCTATGCCCTTTTCAATTTCAGCGGCAACTTTACTCATGTCCTGCTGTGTAATCCTTCTGATACTCTTATCGTCTTCAATATATATAGGTTGAATGACAATACTGAAATCACCATTCCCCATATGGGCTATCTGGAAATGTTTGTCGCTCAAGCCAGTTTTGTGAAAACTTTCACGAATAATGGCCGCCTGTTCATGGAGAACAAGATTGCTGTAACCATGCCCCAGCGTTTCATTAAGCCCCGCAAGGTTATGAAAGCTGGCGCCCATGGTCCATAAATGGGCATCCTGTTTCGTGATATTGTTAACATTCTGGACGACTTGTAAGGCGACCCCCGCCATCGCCGGAAAGTCCCTGCTACTCAGGGTTCCGGAAGAAGGATCGTTCTGTGGGAACTTCAGGACTTTAATTTTAAGGACTTTTTCCTGTTCTTCCGTCAGGTCAATATTTTTTTGTTCCAGGCTTTCCAGATAGGAATAAAGCAGCATCTTCTGAATTTCATCTTTACCGGGAATATGGGTCAGCCTTTGCCGTTCCGTAATAGCTTCAATCTGAGCGGCGCTCGTTCTGTGTTGCACTCCTGTATCCAGTTTCTGCCGCAACATCGCCATTGTCTCGTGTAAGTGATCGAGATAGCGCGAGGCAGCCTTTGAATCAGTGTATATATTTTCAAGGTCGAAATCGGGCGGCTTTAGCGCTGCAAAAGGACTATCTTCAGCGCGGCTACGGCCAATAGTCACCTTGTTATCCCCAATTCGTTTATCGGCCCGGGCAATGGCATCATTAAACTGACCGTCGATCTCAAGCGAGAATGTTGTTCCAGCTGCTCCAAAGCCGTTTGAAAGATTGTCCAGCGGTCTCTTGGCATGAGGATGATCATGCAGGCCCAGCATAGCTGTAGTAGATTCAATCTCATCATGAATGGCAGGCAGTATTTTTTGCGCCTCTGTATCCGACATATTGATCGCGACAATACGGATTTCATCACCGCCAGTACGCAGAGGTACAAGGGTAACAGGGATCGGACGATCAATGTTAATTCGGTCTTCGATGGACTTTAAGACAGCCGCGGACACCAGGAACGCATACTGATCAGTCAGTTCCATGGCATAGGTGCTGATATCGCGTGCGGAGAGACCGGGATAAGCGGCCTTTATTATTTTCTCATTATGCTCATTCGTGCCGCGCATGTTGCTGAAATCGATTTCAAAAATGCTGACTTCCTGATGCTGAGTTTGTTTGTAAAGACCGGCCAGACCCATAACCAGAGGTGTCTGCGGTTTCTGGTAATAATTGGTGAGCCTGTCACGGCTTTGTTCAAAGGCACTGAAATCATCAGCAATTCTTACGGCTTCGCGCGGCAGACTTGGGTTATATGCCAGAATTAATTTATCTTCCAAATGCCAAGGTTCCATGTATCCCTGATCAGCATGTATAATGCTGATGAAGTCTATAGCCTGATTGATATCATGCGCATCAACGAAAATGCCGCTACGGCGATCAAGATTGAGAATGTAATCCTCGGGAGGTTTCTTCTTATGTGTTGCCGCACTCAGGAAATCGATAAGCCAGGCTTGCACTTCCCGGGCATAGGGCAGAAGTTGCAAAGAAGGTACAATGTCGCGTTTAAGCTCGCTAACCATGAAGGCATTATAACGGCTAATGTTTAAGGAATATTAACCGGGTACCCTAGATTGAGGCGCTGATCAGGTCGGGCCGCATGGCAATTTGGATGAATTTTTCAGGCTGGGACTGGAATAATAGTTGCCCATCGAATCCCGCAGATTCCAGCGCTTTTATATAGCGTCGGGTCATTTCATACCGGGCTCCGGCGCCAAAGGGTTTCTGGGTGCGTACGGCCAGATCCAGCTGGTTACCCCGGGAATAGCCATCCAGTTGAACCGGGCCCATATGACTTAAATTCAGGTCCATAATGAAACGCGTACCTTTGCCTTTCTGGGCTTGTTCTTCGTCACGGTCATTACCGTGGTCTGAGTGTCGATAATAGATATGGATTTTATCAACTTGACCGTCGCTATACATCGGGATAGACATACCGCGCCATTCAGGGGTGACTGGTTCAGATGATAATTTGCTTAGGCCTGCAAACTCGCGGGTCATACGGGCAACGAAATCAGCTTTGCCGCCGCGACGTAAGACATCAATATTCTTTTCCCCCAGCCATGCATTAAGATCACCCGCTTTGGCGGCGGCAATAAATAACAGGGCAGCGGCGGGCATCTTTCCGGGTTGTGCCGGATTAGGCAGGATATTAGCTAACGTTTGCGTCGATGGGGCGTTGGGAAATTGAATATTCGTAAGATCCATGAATTCATCGAACACGGGCCAGCGAAAACCAGTCATCAGTTCAAAGGCTGTCGGCGGCGTTGCTGGTAACGGTGCAGATGCTGTGGGTTGCGGCAATACCGTAAGCGATGATCCAGGGACCAGATTGGTTGCCGGGAAATTAAGCGTAAAAAGCTGCGGGTTATCAATTCCCGGCATCATCAGCGAAATGACAGGGAATTGCTGTGGCGTCACGGTAATCACCTGCGCTGTCATGGTGGGCGCAGTAACCGTCGGCTGCAATATCAGGGGTGCAGCAGGCGCTTTCCCTGTCATGGGTGCTATCGTGGCGCTTACAGGGGTAAAGTTCTGTACTTTGGCATCGATAAAGCTGTTTACCTTGAGGGCAGGTGTTGTCGTGACAGGCTGATCAACCGGCACACCGGGTATTGTCACCGATTTTACCGTAAGTATTTCTGCTGCCGGAGTATGCTCTGTCACATGTGCGGGGAATGAAATATTGGCAGGCGGCATCATGATCTGGGTCGAAAGAACAGGTGATGGTTGCGGTGTGAATACTGATCCCTGAGTCAGTACCTGGCGCATGAAATTCTCCACCGGGCTGCGCATAGGCTGGATCGAGGGTGTCAGCGCTGTTGTGGTTATGGTGCCGTTTACAATGTCATTGAGGTTTGTGAGAGGGGCCTTGGCGGCCAATGCTGTTGTCACCTGCTGCACAATATTCTGTACTGTTGGTTTTGGCAGGGCAGGAATCAGTGTATTCAGTTCCTGCGTCATTACAGATTGGACAGCTTGTGTCGATAAGAATGCTGTTGTCAGTGCTTTGACTTGTATCATTTGGATGATCTGGTCAACCAGCTGTTTGGCTTGCGCTGGCGGTAAAGGTGTTAAGCGTACAATCGCATTTTCGGGCAATGGTTGCGGCGTTGTTGGCGTCGGCAAAGATCTTGGCGCGTCGGGACGTTGCGCCTGTTGCTGGTTCAGGTTGGCTTGTGTTGCCTGGTCCATTGGCGGACGCGTAACAGGCTTGTCAGGTAACTGCGTTGTTGGCGCTGGCGCGGGGCGCACAGGAATATCAGGCTGTTGCGGCTGCGGGGGCTGAGGTGTTTGTACGGGAGCAGGGGCAGGACGTAAGACGGCTTGCTTCGGCGGGGCGCCGGGTGCCACATCGATTTCTACCTTCTGCCCCTCGGCAGGTACAACCCGGTCACGCGGCTTGAGTGTAAGCGTGCCATCTTCGGTTTTGACCTCGACCGTCCCATCCTTATCAATCTTGGTAACTTCACCAATAATAGTGCGGGGAGTATCAACGCGCGCCAGCTTTCCTGTCGCAACAATAATCTGGGCTTTTACCTCAGCCTTAGGGGGTAAAACGGATTGGCCAGGTGCAGGGGGCCGGGTCGGAAACTGGGAAAAGCCTGAATCGCTCATCTATATAGGATAGCAGAAAAAGGTTAACCCCGAAGAAGGGGTTAAATACCAGCTGTCGCGCGCTGATTTTCCATGATCTGGTGCATAACGGCACGGGCAATCTTGGTCACATCTTCCGCCGCATCCGTATTGGGGGAGCGGGTCAGGATCGGTGTCTGGTGACGAATAGAGTCTTTTACGCGCGGGTCATGACGCACAATCCCGGCCAGGGGCGGAGATAAGCGTAGGAAGTTTTCGCAGGCTTTCAAAAGTGTGCGGTAAGTCTTTTCGCCTTCCAGAGCACTAGAGGCTTGGTTGGAAACAATGCTGATGTGCTTGGACATACCCGCAGCGTTACCCAGCTTAATGAAGGCATAAGCGTCGGTAAGCGAAGTTGGCTCATCAGTAGTGATCAGCAATGTACGGGTGGCTGTCGCCGACATCATACGCACGGTGCGGTCAACGCCCGCACCAAGGTCGATGACGACAACATCATATTTATCGGCGACTTCCAGTAATTGATCGCGCAGATGCATCAGGCGCTGGCTGGGCAGGGACGATAGCGAAGCCTGACCGGAGCGACCCGCAACAATATCAAATCCGCCTTCTTCAAACGGCTGGATGACTTTGTCGAGGCTCAGGCGACCGCGAATAACATCGTTCAAATCACGCTTAGGCATCAGGCCCAGTTGTACGTCGACGTTCGCCAGACCCAGATCGCCATCAAACAGCAGCACGCGTTTGCCTTCTTTGGCCAGCGCATGGGAAAGCGTCACAGAGAACCATGTTTTGCCCACACCGCCTTTACCGCTTGCAACAGCGATGATGTTTTTGCCACGGCGGAATGTCGGCGTCGCGGGGACGTCGGCGGGCGGAAGCTGTGTGGTGGCGAAATCGTTCATGGCGGTCATCCTGACTTGCGTATTATGCGTTCTGTTTGCGGCGTTGCATTTGTGGTTGTGGCGACTGAGAAGTCGTATTACGGGCGAGTTCCGGCATCAGCAGATGAGCAAGACGCTTCGGCGTCAGGCTGATCAACCCTTCTGCGACTTTAGGCGTGTTGCTGGCATCGGCAAATATCAGGCCGCCATGATGCGCGGCACCCAGCAGGCCCCCAAAGCGGCGGGCGATATCCAGGCGGGTCGGCAATACGGAACGTACGCCGAGTGTAGCATAAACGCGGCTCATCTCGCCGGACTCGTCGGCATCGGCACCCGCAGGCAGAACCATAATCGGCTCGATATCACCGGCGGTAATCAGGCGCGCAAGGTCACGCATTTCATCCGGGGCAAAGGGGTTGTACCCAGCCGTATCAATAAAAACTTGGTCCGCTGTTCTGGCGGCCTCTAGTGCCAGACGCAATGATTGGGCAGATGATGCCTTCTGCAGATCGATGCGCAGAATATTGGTAAAAGCGGATAACTGCTCAACGCCACCGGCACGGATCACATCAGTTGTAATGACGGCAACGCGCAGGCCGTTCATCACACTGCGGGCTGCAAGCTTTGCAATCGCGAGCGTTTTGCCGGCGCCAGGGGGGCCCACAACCATCAACGCGGTAGATGATGATTTTTGTGGCAATGGACGGAATGAATAAAGATGCTCAAGCGCGGCGGTCAGCGATGTCTCGGCATCATCAGCCCCAATAACGGTGGCACAGGAAATGATCTGGTCAGTGATTTCATCTGGCACGCCATGGCGCAGCATGACATCGGTCAGTTGCTCGATCACGGCGCCTTCTTCATCTTCGCTGTCATATTGCAGCCACTCACGTGACGATGTATGCGGGGAAGAGACTGTTTCAACTTCGAAATGCGGTCCGTTTCTTTCGGAGCGTTCGCTGCGTTCATGGATGCGGCCGGAACGGCGGGGTGCATCGGCCAGCGCGCGGAAGTCACGTTCGAATTCTCGCTCAAATTCGCCAAAATCAGGACTGTCATACTGTTCAATGGCAGCCGTGACGCGCACGCCTTTGCCGTCGCGTTCCTCACGGGTCGCAACGATCACTGCTTCTTCTCCGAGTGTCTGACGCACCATCTGCATCGCCTCAGTCATTGTTTTTGCATAAAAAGATTTTAGCCGCATGGCAGAACTTTTGATGAATCGGGGGGAAACCGAATCTACTCCTTAATAGTATATGTTTTCTGGAATCTCTATTCTAGAGTCAAAAGTTAAAGAGTAGATGAGGAATTCACAGCATTTGCCCCAATCTTTAGGAGTAATCCCTGACCCGGGCGCCCAAGCCGGCTTTATCATTCAACTCGAACATTTCAGCCATCTGCCTCAGGGCATTAATCTGCTGGAGTGTACGCTCGATGGTCAGGATGGTTACAGGGTCCCTCAGGCTACCGACCTCGAAAAGGTTTTTGATCGACCTTATCATGACGACCATTTCACCTTCCAGGAAGCTGGCGGAAATGCGATCAGTATCAAAGGCTTCCGCTAATTTGGTAAAGCGTTCCATGACGGCGGGGTCCATCACATAACGGGCTTCAGTCTGGTTGGTAGACAGGCAAACATAGTGCCGTGTGAAACTGTGATAGACCAGATTAACATCCTCATGCAGAAACAAGTTGGGATTGGGCAACGAGGAAAGGAAATTCTTCTGTTCCTTGGCAGGCAACAAAACCGTGTGATGGTGGAATGTCTTGTTCAGTTCCACTTTTAAAGCGAGTGCATAATAATGCTGTATCCCTAAAGAATGCCATGTGGGGCTTAAGAAAAAATCTTGGAATTCTATGCGGAAACCTTTGAATTTTCCGGCAAATCCTTCTTCAACAGTGCGGGTGGTGTAGGGCGGAATAATATGGTGATCATATACGGATGTCAGCATGAAGTATCCGCCACGGCGATAATCCATACGCAAGCACCGGGCGATTAAGGGCAGGAATTTACGTTTGGCCAGCTTCCGGTAAAGATCATCCATAAATTTATATTGAATGACGGCAAACGTAACCGCAGACACGAGCGCCAGAAAAATATGGCCTGTAAGCTCTGCCTGCATGCGAGAGACATAACCTTCATTCAAAGCATTAAGAATTAAGGGTATGATAAATAAGCAAAAAACACCCACGAAAAAGCAGGTAAAGAGCGAGGTGATAATAAGGTTCCGCCGCCGTCTCTCCAGCCACAATATCTCGTCATGATAATCACGGAAAATGGCCTCAGCCGTCGGAAACAGATCGGTATTATTATGATCTATCTTCATGTACGGATCTGGGGATTGAGCTTGATCGTATCGATGACATGAAAAATCGATTCAACTTCCCAGATGCAGCGCTGCATGGCCTCGGCTGATACCGGCTGCCACAGAGGGGGCACGACAAACAGGGGGCGGAAGCGGGGGTAAGCAATTAGAAGTTCCCGGTTATGGAAGCTTAAAGACATCCATTTGGCGCTGGGCAGTTGCCCCGCTTCCATCAGGCGCTCGACAAAAGCCATAGGGGCTACAGCACGGGCCTCTACCGTATCAGTCGTCAGGCCTTCGTACAGTGGTTCGTACTTTTTGGGCAGATTGACCTGATGCCAGTGCGGAAAACGCAGGCGTGCTGCCGGAGTCAATGCCTTGCGAGGCAGTATGACAGTATGAGCTTCAAAAGCGTGGGACAGGTAAATCCGGGCGACGACGCCCCAGAAAGCCGTTGTCCCGTTCCGGCCCTTCAGCGAGACTTCCTGCAAGGTAAAGGTTACATCGCGGTAAGTGCCTTTAATACCCTCGCCTGAAGCGCTTTTAGAACTATCGGGAAGAATACGGTGGTTATCGACTTCACGCGCCTCGAAGAAGCCCAGATTGGAATAGGTAAGCGCACCACGAAGGCAAACTACATCGACAAAGGCTTTGTGAATGGCCTTGCCGTATATTTTATTGACCACTTTATAAAGCAGAAAACTGGGTAGAAAGGCGATCAGAATGACAGCAATCTGGCTGCCGGTTCCCGCATGATTGTTTGCTATCTCTAAAAGGGTGTAAAGCATCACAACGATCATCAATACGCCAAGGAAAACGCCGATATTGTAACGGCGGCGGCGTTTCTCCAGCGAAGGTGTCAGGCGCTGCATATCCAGCAGAATATCTTGAATGATGCGCGGCGGAGGAATTGAAGTCATGGCTTACCTTCAAAAGGAAGGTCGAGTTTTTCGCCCTGTCCAGCATATTGTTCAAGGATATAGGTATTCTTGTATCCAAGATATAAAGCTTGCGGGAGCGCCATATCCGTTAAAGACACTAAGCGTGTTTGGAACAAAGAGTTAGAGCAATACATAATAATTTTTGTGTCAAACGAAGGTGCGATGGATTGCAGTTTCTCAAGTGTAATATCAGGGCCGAGATAAACAGCGCCTTTAATGTGTTCCTGATCATAAGCTTCCTTGCTACGCAGATCTGCTATAACAACACCGGGCTCAGACATTGTTTTTTTAAATTGTGCAACCGTCAGCGTGTGGGCTTTATCATCAATCTGGCTCGCAAAGTTATAGAATTCTTTATAAGTAACAGGTTGCTGTGGATTTTCTCCAGCCTGGGCATTCGAACACATTAGACAGAGTATAAAGGCGAGAGATAATTTTCTCATCATATTTGCCCCAGCGTCCTGATCTTTGATTTCGGGTGAATTTCATTTTGTGACATAACGATAGTCTGTGGGCGGAAACGCTCTACAACGGATCGAACATAAGGGCGTATGCCCGGTGATGTCAGCATGACGGGCATCTCACCCATCTGGCTGAATCTGTCATAGCCTTCTCGCACGGCGGCGATGAAGCCCTGCAGTTGGCTGGGTGGCATCGCCAGTTGTTTGTCTTCACCATCACCCACCAACGCATCCGCGAAGGCCTGTTCCCAGTCTGGGGAAAGCGTAGCCAGAGGCACAAATCCCGCAGGGCCGATATTGGCTTCGCAAAGCTGACGCGCCAGACGTGAACGCACGTGCTCGGTGACGTAAAGCGGGTTTTTTGTATAAACGATGGCTTCAGATACGCCTTCGAGAATGGCAGGAAGATCGCGAATGGAGACGCGTTCAGATACAAGGTTCTGCAGAATACGCTGCAAACCTGTGACAGACATCTTTGAAGGAATAACTTCAGCAACCAGTTTCTGGTAATCGACCGGCAACTCATCCAGCAGGCGCTGGGTCTCGGTATAGGAGAGAAGGTCGGACATATTGTCCTTAATGATCTCGGTAATATGTGTGGTGATGACGGTAGGGGCATCGACGACGGTGTAACCACGGAAATGCGCTTCCTCACGATATTGTTCGTCGATCCACATGGCGGGCAGGCCGAATGTCGGCTCGACGGTATTCTCACCGGGCAGGGTAATGGCATCGCCGTTCGGGTCCATGCACATCATCATCCCGGGGCGCACATCGCCGCGACCGGCTTCAATTTCCTTGATCCGCACCACATATGTATTCGCCGCCAGTTGCAGGTTATCCTGAATGCGCACGGCAGGCAGGATATAACCCATATCTTCCGCCAGCTGACGGCGCAGGCCCTTAATCTGGTCTGTGAGTTTATTGCCGCCTTCACCTTGCACCAGTGGCAGCAAGCCATAGCCCAGTTCAAGGCGGATCGTATCCATGGCAAGCGCTTTGGAAATGGGTTCTTCGGCAACAGCAGCTGCTTTTGTGGCTTTCTTCTCAACCTCAATCTTGGCTACTTCAGCAACTTTTTGCTGCTTACCAATGAAGTAAGCTGTACCCGCAGTTATGGCGCCTAATACAAAGAAGGGAGCAGCCGGAATGGCAGGCAGCAGGCCCAGGGCAAACATGGCAACCGAGCTCATATACATCGCTTTCGGGTAACGGCCGAATTGCTCGAACACGATGGTCTCGGCAGAACCGACGACGCCTGCCTTGGATACCAGCAGACCGGCGGCAACAGAAATGATCAGCGCCGGGATTTGTGTCACCAGGCCATCGCCAATGGTCAGCAGCGTATAGTTCTGCGCTGATTCAGCCATCGACAGATCATGGAAGACAGCGCCGATGATAATTCCGGCTACAACGTTGATGAATGTAATCAACAGGCCTGCTATCGCATCGCCGCGCACGAATTTGGCCGCGCCGTCCATGGCCCCGAAGAAACTGCTTTCCTGTTCCAGTTTGGAACGGCGTTCTTTCGCCTGGTTCTCATCGATCAACCCGGCTGATAAATCGGCGTCAATTGCCATCTGTTTACCAGGCATCGCATCCAGGGTGAAACGGGCAGCGACTTCGGCAATACGGCCCGAACCTTTGGTAATGACAACGAAATTCACGATCACAAGGATGGCGAACACAATACCGCCAATCACATAGTTGCCGCGGATCATGAAATTACCAAACGCTTCAATCACATGTCCGGCAGCATCCGTTCCCGTATGGCCGTTCTCAAGGATCAGGCGCGTCGAGGCGATGTTCAGACCCAGGCGTAGCGCGGTCGATACCAGCAGGATGGTCGGGAAAGTTGAAAACTCAAGCGGCCCCTTGATGAACAGCACTGTCATCAAAATCAGGATAGAAAAAGTAATCGAGATCGACAGGCCCGCATCCACCAGCCATGTAGGCATCGGGATCAGCATAAACATCAAAATCAGGATGATGCCGAAGGCGAATGCAATATCACCGCGGAAAACATTCTTCATAACCCCCCTGGCTGACGCCAGGTTGGTCGAAGGCAGTTTTGGGGCGGATGTATCTGACATAGCTTGTAAAAATCGGACTCAAGAGGGCATGGGTAAGACTTTGCACAACCCGAGGATTCTGCCCTTTTATTTTAAGGTTTTATGGCTTCACTTGCAAACGCCCGGTTCAAATAATAGGGGTGCTTGCCATTTCGCTGATTTTCTCTAGGATTTCGCTCATGAACCACGGGGTTGGCGCTAAATTTAAAACTGCCTGGCTGGTAACGGCCTGCATGGCAGCGGCTTTGCCGCTCGCCGGATGTAAGGGCTATTCCTTTATGCAGGGCACGGCAGTACCGCCCCCTGTCGCAGAAACTCATTCATTCCAAGGCGATTTAGCGGACGAATATCAGGCTTTGGCTGAGTTTGCCGCTTCGCAGGAATCGAATCCCCAGTTAGCGGGTAATTTTTATGGGAAAGCGGAGTCGGCGGCGCAGGGGCAAAACGTCACACCGGAAATTATTGAAAAATACAAAGTGCCTGTTTTCGCGAAGCCAGAACTCATGCAGGCCCGCCGAACATTGATAGACGCTCTTAATCGTGCCAACACGCCTGTAAATGCGCGCATGCTGGCCATGGCGCAGGTCAAATTCGATTGCTGGCTTGCTTACCAACCATATCAGAAAAAAGAAGGCGGCTATATCGGTTGCCGTGAAGCCTTCCGCCAGGCGATGGCAAATGTTGATATGACGCAGCAAGCGTCTAAGCCCGAAAAAACAATGGTTTTATCAGCAGGCCCGCAAACGATTCATTTTGCTGATGAACGGATGACACTGGACCCGCAGTCGCATGATATGATTGCTGCGCTGGCAGAGCAGGCGCTACAGGCGGAGGGCGCCATCGTATTGCTGATCGGCCATTCAAAGGCCAAGGCTTCTATTGAAGATACCAGTAACAATGCCGTACGACGCATCATTGCTGTGCGTAACGCCCTTTATCAGAACGGCGTTGATCCAGATCTGGTCGAAATTGAATTCGTGAAAGACGGAAGTCCGCAGGATGTAGATGTTGAAATCCATCCCGGCGTTGCAGGGAAAAGCAGTTAAGGCTGGTTTTGCTCTGCCATTATGCAGGTTGCTTTGGGATATGCTAACCATCCGATCAAGCCGCCAGGGCGTGCTACAACAGCTTCCATTTCAAAACATTGCGGGTTATCGGTGAAGGGACGACCGGATGCGCGGGGGTAAAAAAGAATATCCTGAGGGACGGGCTCATCAGATTGCTTCAGTGAGGCAGTATCGCTTCCTCCCATGTTTATCTGGCACTCATAAACGTTATTATCCAGTCCCACAATAACAGCATTCATTCTCACGCTGTTTATCACGGCTTGTGTAGCATATGCTGCGCCCCCATCTGCCTGTTCCAGACAATCATGCAGTGGTTTGTAAATATCAGGAAAGTCCTGCACCCATCCGGGTGTTGTACGCATCCGTTGTGACATGCGCACCGACATGTCGGTACCTGCCATGGCAATCATATCAGGCAGGGGTGCTGACTTTGGTTGTGCGGGTATTGTGTGAACACTTAAGCCCTTCATCGCCCCTGAGGGTAGGGTTTGTAGTTCTTCCTGCTGTGTGATTTCAGCCGGAGCTGAAAGAACAGAAACCGGCGACTGAGAGCCGCCGGTTTCTTTTTGATCGTTATCCTTTTTGCATCCTGTTAAGGCCAGAAACAAAACCAGCGACGCAATGATCGTACGGTTCATTCCTGTAGCAGGCCGCATCAGAAATTAGTGTTGCTCAGCGGGAGCTGGAGCAGGTTCAGCAGGGGCTTCTGCCGGGGCAGGAGCTACCGCGTCGTGAGCAGCTTCTGCCGCGTCTTTTGTCGCTTCTACAGCAGCTTCGCCTGTGTGCTGAACGGCATCAGCAGCGTGGCCAGCAGCTTCACTAGCGGCTTCACCAGCAGCTTTCGCAGCATCGCCAGCAGCGTCCATGTGAGCAGCAGCTGGTGTTTCAGCAGCGGCGCCATCAGCAGGAGCAGCTTCTTTTTTGCAAGCGGCCAGAGCAAGCAGGGCAACGCCAGCCAGCAGCAGTGTATTCTTACGCATTCTTTGTCTCCATAATGTAAGTGCGTGAAAGGTCAGACTTTATTACCACGCATGTGTTGAAATTATGGCAAGGTTTGCCTGTAAATTTTGTGGATTTCAACAGGAAATTGAGACGCGCAGGTATAGACGCGGAAGTGGGCGCGAATTTGCAAAATTTCCCAGGCTCATATATTTACATATTATTGAGGGGCGAAAAATGATTCACGAAATTGATTTAAGACCCGCCTGCATTACAGGCCCTGTATGCCAGATCAAAGATGTATTGCGGCGGGTGGCCCAGGAAAATGCATCTTCTGTGCAGGCGGATATGGTTGCTGAAAGTTTCTACAGAGCGGCAAAGCAATTGCATCTGGCAACAGGGGCTTCTGATTTTTCCATGACACTGAAATTATCAGGCGGTCGCTCCGTCGAAATGCATTTTACGGCTTATTAATCAGGGAACCAGCTTTGGTAGTCTGGGTCCCCTGTAATGCTCCAGAATTTTCTTGGCTGTCGGGTAGAGATCTTCCTGATTACCGCCGCCCTCATCACAGCTATAAGCGTTGCGCGCCAGATGTTTGGCGCCTGCCAGATCAGCGCCGCGCTTTATAAGGGCAGGCAGCATATCCTTGCGATTCATTTCAGCAACCATAACTATCATAAGGGCGCTGCTTGCAGCCTGCCCCACATAACCGTCACGCATCGGCGCGCCATGCTTGATGGCGATATCAAGGCAATTCAAGACAGCCTGATCGTGGGCCATATCAATTTTCCCGGCAGGTGAGAAGGCGCGACCTATAATTTCCAGGCAACGGCCTGCAATCAAACTTTTATTCTGATGATCGCAGGCGGTTATCAGGGCGTCGAGGCCACGGCTCATGCCTCTGCCAATCATGTCTGGCGCTAAAGCGCCAAAATCTGTGAGGCTGATCCTGTTGCTCTGGAATAAATGTATGGCGCCGTCCTCGGGTTGGGGTGATGTTAGGGCTGTTTGCAACTGACGCCACAAATCCTGAAGGATTTCGCCATTCTGGCGCAGATCCTGCCAGTGATGGCCAGTATTTGCCAGCTTGCCCTGCAGTTTGGCTGATTTGTAGCTTTCCAGGGCGTGCAGCGCTTGTGAGGGGTGGCGGTCATGCGCTAAGGAAGAGCTTTCCCGCATAATAGCAGCATCCAGATCGCCACCGCGCTTCTCCACTTCCGGCAATAATGAGGGATACATGGCGCAGGTAATCATCTGTGGCCGCCAGTGCCAGTCATGACCATTGATCTTGAATCCCTTGGCCATCATGTAATCAAGCGCCCGCAGATAGTTCTGGCCCGCTTCATTAGAAGGGGAAGGATCGCCTTGATGATCAGGCGATAAAAATATGCCCAGTGATGCTGTTAGCTGATTATGTCCTGTATGGGGGGTCGTGGCATACATCGTATCGAGCGATTTCGTCAGGCCGCGTCGCAAGGGGATACTGATGATGTCGGATGAATGGGGGGCGTTAATAAGATGAGCATGTCTTGCTATTAGCCTGGAAATATCATCATCGCTGCCTGCTTCCAGAACCTGGCGGTCAATCATGAAGTGCTGTTCGTTTAATTTATAAACGTCATAAAATTTGGCGCGTACGTCATCGGGCGTAGCCTTGATCAGATCCACAAGCTCTTGTTCCTGGTAATAACGGCTGGTCATGGTTTTTATGTTTGCCTGAAGCTGGGCAACAGCGGGATCGGCGTGTGCGGTGAATTTATAGCTGAGGTCAGACAATTCCTGCTCCTGTTATATTTTTTATGAAACAGGGTCAGTTAAGCAGTCTAATAGAGTGGTGTCAATTCAGGCTAACGCTCGCCTGCAGCTGCCGGAATATTGATGCCGGCGTCCTTATATTCGTTCAGCTTATTACGCAGCGTGCGGATGGAAATGCCCAGAATATTCGCCGCATGCGTACGGTTGCCCAGGCAATGATCCAGCGTATTCAGGATCATATCGCGTTCAACATCGGCCAGTGTGCGGCCAATCATATTTTCAACAGCGCCAGGGTTTTTAACGCCGCTGCCGCCAGCACTGGAAACTCCTGCAGGGTCTGGTGCACGATTTGCTGTGGGCGAGGTGCCGCCCGACCATGTGTTTCCTTCGGGCAGAATAATCGCATCCGGTTCAATCTGATCTTCCATCGACATCAGGATGGCGCGGTGCATAGTGTTTTCCAGTTCACGGATATTGCCGCGCCAAGTGTAGGATTTCAGTTTCAGAATGCTATCGGATGATAAGACCTTCTTCGCAACACCGTTGGCCTCGGCGTATTTGTCAGCAAAGAACTGAGCCAGAGGGGCCAGATCGTTTGGACGCTCGCGCAGTGAAGGCAGGCGCAGATTCACAACGTTTAGGCGGAAATAAAGGTCTTCACGGAATTCGCCTTTTTTCACGCTTTCTTCCAGGTTGCGGTTGGATGTCGCAACGATACGCACATCAACCCGCACGGCATCATTGCTGCCAATGCGGGTAATTTCTTTTTCCTGAATGGCGCGCAGCAATTTTGCCTGCAGCAGCGGGTGCATTTCCGATACTTCATCCAGCAACAATGTGCCGCCGCTGGCTTCCTCAAACTTACCCAGACGGCGTGATGTGGCGCCTGTGAAAGCGCCTTTCTCGTGACCGAAGAGTTCGGACTCAAGCAGGTTCTCCGGAATGGCGGCGCAGTTGATGGCGATGAAGTTACCGTTCTTGCGCTTGGAATGATTGTGGATGTAACGCGACATCACTTCTTTACCTGTGCCGGATTCCCCGGTGATCAGGACAGTCGCTTCGGAAGGCGCGATCTTCTCGGCCATCTTCAGAACATTCTGCATGGCCGCGTCGTTCGCGATCATGGTGTTGTCTTCTTGCGTGACGGCGGCCAGTACGGCAGCAATCAGTTCAGCATCCGGTGGCAGCGGTACGTATTCTTTGGCGCCTTCCTGAATGGCCCTCACGGCGGAACGGGCATCGGTGCCAACACCACAGGCCACCACAGGCAAGTGTATACGTTCATTTTTCAGGGTTTCAACAAAGACGCCGATCTTTTGCTTGATGTCGACCATGGCGACATCGGCACCCTTGCCATTACGCAAAGCGCCCAGGGCTTGCTCAATATCCTCGCAGTGCATGACTTTGGCCCCGCGCTGAAGCGCGATCTTGCCCGCAGCACTGATATAGCCTTCCAGCTGTCCAACAATCATTAAACGCATGTCTTAAATCCTAAACCCCTTTGATTCATTAATCATAGGGTCAAATCCTTGGAAATCCAAGGAGATAAGCTTTTTATTGACATAAAAAATAGGCGGCGGTTAAGGTATCTGAAATCACAAAAATGGACAGGACATGCCAAGACCAACTTATATTCCTGATGATCCCGAAATCGCAGTCGTGGAAACAACAGAGGCGCTTTTCAGTTATGAAAGAGGTCCGGAAGAATCAATGGTTCTGCTGCCTCGTCCGATTAAGGGGTGCTTCAATGATCTGGGTATATGGCTGCTTCATCAGAACCTCTGGCACAATACGCGTGTTGCTGACGGATTGGCCTATGTGTCTGTTGCTTATAGTCTGGATGATCTGAATGTACTGGCCAAAAACTCTTCTATGGTCTGGACGAATGAGTTAGCGCTGATCTGCAGTGATCTGGCCATGATGCAGCATAAAACAGGTTTGCAGGCTGAATTACGCGTTGTCCGCGATGAGGGATATCACCCTGAAACTTATGAATTTCATCAGGATGGCGGCACTTATAAGCCTTTCATGAATAGTGAAGACAGGATCATGTGCGGCTACAACGATCCTGTGACGGAATGCCTGCTTACCGGTCAGGCGATTGCCCGTGCGCCTACCATTCGCGGCGGTCATGAATTTGATAAAAAAGATGATGTCCAACCTTTCCGTCCCGGAATTGGCGATATGTGGCGTCAGGCCTGCCTGGGAAGTCGACGCCCACTTATCCATCGCGCGGTTCCGATTCCGGCAGGTAACCCTGAATGCCCGTGGGAAGGCGCGCGCCCCTGGAATCCACCTCGACTATTGGCGGTGTGTTGAAACGGTGGCTGCGTGTAAATCTTCTGAATCCTAACGCCATAAATACTCAGGAGAAAGCCTCTGTTTTCTTGCGATTCCCGAACAATATTGTTATGGTGCGCCGCCCTTAGGGGACTTATCGATTCTTGTGTATTAGAGGATGCATAATGACAAAAACCAGCGCCCAGAAGAAACAAACGACTGAATATCAGGGCCGTGAAATTACTGTGGCCGAAGGGGGGCTGCCGGGGGCTGAAATCCGCTGGAAGGAAACCGTTTCCGGTAAGGGCCGTGGGGTTTTTGCCTATCGGGACTTCAAAAAAGGCGAAATCATTGAAGTGGCCCCTGTCATTCCCGTATCCAAACGCAACGTTTACGACAACGGTGAAGCGCCGGATGGTTACCTGCTGGATTGGGACGGCAACTACGAAGATGAAGAGTATTGCATGCCTCTCGGTTATATCATGCTGTATAACCACAGCAATGATCCCAACATCATGCTGGACCAGGATTTCGATGCCTATACGATGACCGCGATTGCATTGCGCGACATTAAAAAGGGCGAAGAAATCTGCTGGAACTATAACTGCGAAATCTGGTTCGAAGACCAGGAATAGTCAATGAATAATCAGCGCCCATTAATCAAAATACTTGATCCGCTCATCGGGCGGCAGGTCGCTATTGAGTATCATCTCAAGGCGGCGCGGATTTTCCTGGCGTGCGATAGATACGGCGGCGTTCATAATCAGGATGCGGATCATCGCCTCATCATTGGAATTACGCTCCAGCTTGCCCGCCAGCGGCGCCAGCAGCACAAGGCCCATGATGGCGCCATAAAATGTGGTGAGAAGAGCAAGCGCCATCGCCGGGCCAATCGTGGAGGGATCATCAAGCGATGCCAGCATCTGTACAAGACCCACGAGTGTACCGATCAGGCCCATAGCCGGGGCGATTTCTGAAGCGCGGCGCAATATAGAGGCAGATCGACGGTGACGATCAACAAGGGCATCAATTTCCTGTCCCAGTACGCGGTCGATATCATCCCCTGTATAACCATCCACTACCAGCTGCATGGCGCGATAGATCAGCGGATCACGGCGCAATTCAGCATCAAGGCTTGAAAGAATGAGCGTGCCTTTTTTGCGGCAGAGTGTGGCGATATCCATTAATTGCCGCGCCACGACTGAGGGCTTACGGATCTGGCGCGCCATCGTGCTGCCCAGGATGCCGATCACATTACGCATTTCTTCGCCTGTGTAAGAAATGGACGTGGCTGTAATTGTTCCCAGAACAACAATCATGATAGAGGGGATATCAAGGAAACTGGCATTGCTTTGGCCGTAGGCAATGGCACCCGCAATCAATGCCAGTGATCCAAACGCACCAAATAAAGTAAATACATCGGCAGAAGAACGCGGTGGTCGTATCTTTACCACAGGGTCATTACCCTGTCCTGTGGCGGAGAGTTGCGCTTCCGTAGCCATTGAAAATACCTATAGATCAGGAACGATCAGATTTGACGATCTCGGTCATGGTCACGCCGAGTTTATCTTCCACAACCACAACTTCGCCGCGGGCGACCAAGCGGTTGTTGACGTAAATGTCGATTGCTTCACCAACCTTGCGGTCCAGTTCGACAACGGCGCCACGGCCGAGTTTCAGCAACTGGCTGACCTGCATGTTGGCGCGTCCCAGTACGGCAGAAACCTGTACGGGAATGTCATAGATGGCTGTGACATCGCTGGCCATAGGTTCGCCGTAAGCATATTCCTGCTCGTCGTTCTTCTCAGGGCCCTTGCCTGCAATTTCCTGATAGGCCATGTCACCGGGTTTGTTATCGTCGCTCATTCTTGTTCTCCTTGCGGGGCTGCCGGATCTTCGGACTTATCAGACAGCGGGGCAGGCAGGTTTTCTGCGGGGGATTCACTTCTCTTATTATCCCGCAGGCGCGGCCTCTCAGCAAGTATCACCTGCATATGGCGTTCGATATCCTCAGCGACGGCGGTGCTTTCGCGTAAGGCTCCCCCGTTTTCCCAACTCATGCGGCAGTCGCCAGGGCCTAAGGCCTGATTACCCGTAACTTCGCAATTTCCGCTGATATTCGCCTGTTTCAGCACTCTTTTGACGTGATCCCGTATGGTTTCGACATAATCAGGCTCAACTTCTATCTTGATTGTGGCTTGCTCGCGCTGACTTTCCAGAACTTCCTGAATGACGCGCTGTATCTCTGAAAGGCCGTATTTCTGGTTCATCGCCGGGAAAAGACGCTGCAAAGTGGCCAATGTCAGGCGCACTGATTCGGCCTCATATTGGGCATTACGCAGATCTTCTGCCGCAAACAATGTCGAGAATTCCCGCGATATGGTTTGCAAAAGATCGGCAACGCGACGCTCACGACTGGCCTCGGCTTCAGCAGCGGCTTCCTCACGGCCCTTGGCTAAGGAATCGCGACGTGCACGTTCTAGCTCAGCTTCCGAGAATGTTGGCGGTGGGGGCGGTGGCGGTTCATCAGGAACTTCCGGCGCATCCTTCTCATCAAAATCGTTCACGTCAAACATGAATTTGCGTGCTGGTCTTGTAAGCAGGGGATCAGGCTTGCGGTAAGGCATCAGTAAATAAGTTCGTCTTCTTCGTTACCAGAAGCAATGACAATCTCGCCACGGCCTTCCAGATCTTTGGTAACGGTGACGATATATTGTTGAGCTTCTTCCACTTCCTTGAGGCGGACAGGGCCCATGGCGGCCATATCTTCCTTCATAATCTTGGCAGCACGCTCGGACATGTTCGAGAAGAACAGGTCGCGCAGTGTTTCGGTGGCGCCCTTGAGCGCGGTTGGCAGCTTGTCCTTGTCGACAGCGCGGATAAGTGTCTGGATCGATGTCGGATCGAGCTTGATGAGGTCTTCGAATGTGAACATCAGGCTGCGGATCTTTTCGGCAGATTCCGGAACCGTCTTTTCCAGTTCTTCCATGAACTTGGTTTCCACAGAGCGATCCAGGCTGTTGAAGATTTCAGCCATAAGCTCGTGTGAATCGCGGCGCTGGGTACGGGACAGGTTCGCCATGAACTCAGTGCGGAGTGTCTTTTCAACATCGTCCAGCACTTCCTTTTGCACAGCCTCCATGCGCAGCATACGGTGCACAACTTCCAGCGCGAAATTCTCAGGCAGCAATGCCAGAACACGTGCGGCGTGATCGGTGCTGACCTTTGACATGACGACGGCCACAGTTTGCGGATATTCTTTTTGCAGGAAGTTCGCGAGGATTTCCTCGTTCACGTTACCAAGCTTTTCCCACATCGTACGGCCGGCGGGACCACGGATCTCTTCCATGATCTGGCCGACTTTATCTTTACCCAGAACTTTGATCAGCAGGCGTTCAGTAGAGTCGAGTGTGCCGACAAGGGCGCCGGTCGATGTCATTTGTTCGGCGAAATCAATGAACAGGCGTTCGACAACGTTGGCGCTGACCTTACCCAGGTTGGCCATCGTCTGGGAGATTTCCATGATCTCCTCGTCATCCATCATTTCAAAAATCTTGGCGGTATAATCCTCGCCCAGCGCCAGCAGGAAGATGGCTGCTTTTTCTGGCCCACTAAGGGTACGGTAATCCTCGCGAACGCGCATGTTATTCTTCTCCCCGCACCACGTTCATTATGTCTCTTGTGTCATCCAGCTGCGAATAACCGATACGGTTTCAGCAGGGTAGGAGTCTACAATGTCTTCAACTTTCTTCACAGAAGATGCTTTGACTTTGCCTTCAACGCGGCTCATGTCGATCAGTTCTTCTTCGCCTTCTTCAAGCTGATCAGGCGTAAATTGCTCACCGGATGGGCCTGTCAGTTGTGGATTCATCGGGCGGGCGGCCAGCAAATCTGTCTCCAGGCCTTCATCCAGCTTCGGCGTATCTGTTGCAAGCAAGCGGCCCACCATCGGCTGCAGCACCAGCAAGATCACCAGGATGATCATGACGGCCACGGTGATGATTTCTACAGCCTGCAGCAGATCACTCTTTTCAAAGCCAAACAGCATGCTGTCGTCAGCAAGGGTTTCATCATCCATGATCTCAGCGAACTGCATGTTGACGACTTCGATCGTGTCGCCGCGTTTCTCATCATAGCCGATAGCAGAGCGAACCAATGCTGCGATCTGATCCAATTCTTGTTGGCTGCGTGGCTGATATGTTTTGGCGCCATCTTCAGCCGTGGTATATGTGCCGTCGACCAGAACCGCTACAGAGAGACGTTTTACTTCGCCTGTTTCACGAACTGTATTACGAATGGTCTTGCTGATTTCGTAATTGGTGACTTCCTCGATCTTGTTGCCTTCCAGTGTAGGCTTTGGATCGATCAGCGAGTCACCGGCGACGCCGGGCAGGTTGTTTTGTACGGATACATTGCCATCGGGTGGCGTACGTTCCAGGTTGTTTTCTTCTGTAGTTTGCGAAGAGCGTATAACAGCAGATTCCGGATCGAACAGTTCTTCAGCGGTGCTGATACGATCAAAGTTCATTTCAGCGGTAACATTTGCGCGGACGCGGCCATAACCAACAATCCGGCCCAGCATATCTTCGATAGAACCGGTCATGCGGGTTTCATACTCGCGGCGCAGCTCTTCAGCTTTCAGCGGCACGGCGGCATCGCCTATTTCCCCGCCCTTAGCCAGCAGCTTACCGTTGCTGTCGATCACAGCTACGGTTTCAGCTTTCATTTGCGGCACAGCTGAGGCTACGAGAGACTGGATGGCAAGAATTTGTTCCTGCGACAATTGCGCACCGGGGCGTAAGGACAGAAAAACGCTGCCGCTCGCGGTGCGGCTTTCACGGCTGAACAGTTCACGTTGCGGCAGGACCAGGTGAACACGGGCATTGCGGATCTGGTCTAATGAACTGATCGTACGGGCCAGTTCGCCTTCCAGCGCACGGACCTGATTAATATTCTGTACGAAATTGGTGGTGCCAAAGCCATTCTGGCTGTCGAAAATCTCGTAACCCATATTGCCGCCATTTGGCAGGCCTTCCTGGGCCAGCAACATGCGCGCACGGCCTACAGCGTCATCAGGGACGCTGACGCGCGCGCCATCATCAGATACTTCGTACGGGATTTCGTTGGCTTCCAGTTTGCTGACAATCGCATTTGAATCTGTCGATGACAGATCTTCGTAAAGCAGTTTCATATTGGGCGCAGAAACGCGCATGGAGACAAACACAAAGAACAGGAGCAGCCCGAGCAAAATGCTGCCCATGATCGCGAGGCGCGTGGGGCCAAGTTGTTTAAGGGTTTCAAGAAAACTGTTCACGGACATTAACCCTGTTTATCAAGCGGTACTGTAAAAAAATTGCCGGAAGGCAAGCGGAAGGAATAAAGAATCGGGACGAACAAAATCGTCCATTTCCTTAAGATTACAGGAGTTTTCGAAGGCTGGCAAACGCCAACTTTCCCGTAACCTTTGCGATTATCCCCCATTAAAGGGATGCCTTTGAACCGGAATCTTATGGGCCGCCTTTAAGAGGGCGGCATTTTGTACCTGTTTTTTCCTGTATTACCAATATTATGAAGCTAAAATTCTTAAAAAGATGCTAAAAAACATGAAGTTAGCAAGTAAAAACAGTAGGATAACCAAAAGATTATTTGTGACAGGAGGGATTATACTCAAGGTTTAAAAAGTAAAAAACAAAGTAATACAGTAATAATCATAAATATTCGCTATTTATATTCTGTAGTAATTTCTTATTTTTCTCACTAATTTGGCTAAGTGCTGCACATGAATACTGCTCTCCTACTTTAGAAGATAGGGTTGGTTACTAGGGCATTTTCTTGACTTTTGACACGGCTTTGTATATTATGAAAGTAGGGTATTGTACCATCATTCCATCAGGAGGGGTCCTGAGGAAATTGAAGATGGTACAGTTTGAAACACGGTTAGGAATATGATCGAAGCGGTCAATTCAGCGATTCAGAATGCGACTCTGCTCCGCGCTAGCGCGGAAGCATCGGGCAATGCTGACGTGTTTACGGCTAATCCAGCCCGCACGCAGAAGATTGCGCGCGCACCTTCCCTCAGCGTTTATGTCGATATCAACTATGACACCGCTGTCCTGCAGTATCGTAATGCCGAGACACGTGATGTAATCGACCAGATCCCATCAGAAACATTATTGCAAAGCCGTGCCCGTGACGAAGCACGCCGTGCACAGATTCAGCAAGAGGCGGCGCAGCCGCGTTCAGAACAGGAATCAGTGCCGCAGGCGCAACAACAAACGGCTCAAGCGCAAACAACACCCACGCCAGAGACTCAAACGGCAGATGCGCCAGCGCCGCGCACCAGTGCGCCGACCCAGCAGCAAATCGCCGCTTTCAGCAGTGCTGCCAGCGCCGGTAATACCAATGCGGGTTATTCAGCCGTAACCGTGTACGCTTAATTATTGAAAAGCGATCATAAAACAAAGGCCCTTATGAGGGCCTTTTATTTTTTCCTATGAAAAGCAGACAATTAAGCCTTGATATCGTGACTGCTGCCAGCAGGGGCTGCGGCTGCTTGCGGCTGTGTGGTCGCTGTTTGCTGGCCTGGCGCTTGCTGCATCAGGCCGCCGGCAATCTCACGATTAAGTTCAATCAGGATATCCAGCTTTTCCTTCTTAGGGTTCGCCATCACGTCAATCGTATGTTTAAAGATGAATCCGCCGAGATTGGCGATGTTATTGCGAAGTTCCAGCGTATGGCCTTCGCCTGTATTCTCAATGGCCGTATCAACGAACATCATCCAGATCTGGCGGTTGAAGGTCAGGGCCTCGTTTAATTCTTCAGCGGTAATGCCTGAATCCCATTTTGCCTGTAAGGCCTGCATCTGTTTATTCGCACGTATCAGTGCCCGCGCTTCAATTTCACGCGGGTTGGCAGTCGTGTTTTTAGCGCTCGAGTCATACTGACCCGAGGCCTTGGCATAAGGGTTATTCGGCGGATTGTTTTGTGACATTTCCAATCAGCTCTTCTTCATGCTTCATCAATTCACGCGCTTCTTTCATCGCCTTGTAATAAGACCCTTCCAGGATCATATCGTTGATCTTCATAAAAAAGAGGGATGTGGTCGGGGCAGCGGCCTGCATCTCGCGGATCAACCCGAAATATTTATCGAAGTAGATCTTGGGATCAGCCGCCAAATACATACACTGGACCAGGAAATAAATTTTCTTTGCCGGTGAGTCGGCTTCTTCTTCCTTCATCACATCTTTTTCACGAAGGATGGCGGCGTCGCCCGAAATATGCAGGCGTGTGCGCTGGCTGTCATTGGTAATGACGGCTGTGCCAATCAGAATCTTTTCACCGGGTTTGAGATCTATAATAAGGGCCATGGAGTTCTTCCTTTCCTGATTTCCGGACTTCTTCCGTACCTATATTACCATTCTACCGCCAAATCGCAAAGAAGAGGTAAAGATTTGCAATATAAAGGATTTTTACGACAATCTTTGGGTTAGGAATATGTCCTATAAAATAAAACCGGAGGCTTCTGCCTCCGGTTTTGGTATTAACTCTAAATCGCGTCTTGCGCGGCGTTCTATTCTTAGAACAGACGCAGGATCGATTGTTGAGATTGGGATGCCAGCGACAGGGATGTAACACCCAGCTGTTGTCTGGTTTGAAGGGCCAGCAATTTCGCGCCTTCTTCGTTCTGGTCAGCCACGGTCAGAGCATCAGAACCCTCTTTCAGAGTGTTGATCAGTTCTGTCGTGAATGTCTGGCGTGTCTGGATAACAGCCAGATCGTTTGCCAATGAAGATCCGAATGTACGAACTGCAGTCAATGCTTCACGAACCTGCTCCAATGCATCATCCACGGCTGATGTACGTGAGAAGTTCGCTGCATCAAGGCCCAAGCCTGCAGCTGTAAACGTCGTGCCTTCTGTTTCCAGAGAACTGCTGCGATCTTCGTTGAAGAAGGTCGTCAGGTCGTCACCGTTCAGCAGGTTTGTACCACGGTAACCTGTGTCATTCACCAGCAGATCGATTTGTGATCTGATGTTGTCGTAGTCTGCCTCGAACTGCGCCAGTTCACCGGCTGCTGCAGAAAGCCGGATACTTTCAATCGCTTCGTTTGTGCCAGCGTTGGCAATTGCACCGTTCAGACCGAAGCCAAAGTTTGCTGTTGCAGTCGAGGCTGTCGCCTGACCAACCTCAATGCTTTTGACATCAGCTGAGATGGCTCTGATTGAAAGCACGCCAGTTTCATCATCAAACTCGGCAACGATACTTTGATTCAGGGTAGAGTTGGCATTGATATCATCAATAAAGTCCTGAATTGTCACGGCCGTGTTAGCAGCGTTTGCCAATTCGATTGTTTGACGCGTACCTCCATTAACGCCGATCAGATAATCGTCCGTACCAGCGTTAATGTTGGCAAACAGAGCTGTCCCGTTCTCGTCAACAAGGTTGCTAAGGACATCGCTTCGTTGTGCGATCTCATCAGGTGTTGTTGTCGAGTCATACAGGGCAAAAGATCGGAGAGCAACATCAGCTAGCGCAGTAAATTCAATGGTGTTGTTGTTGGCAGCACCACCTTGTCCGGTCACGCGAGCGATATCGGCAAAGCCGAGATCAGAGGCGAGAGCCAAGTCACCAGCATCTGTAGCCAAAGCAGAAACGAATTGGAGACGGAAATCGCCACCATTCAGCGTGCGGATTTGCAGATTGCCGTCTTCGTCGAGTGAGGCCTCAAAGGCTTGCTCACCGATAGCGTTACCAGCACCATCAACTTGAAGGGACAAAGTGTTGATTTCAGCAATCACTTCTTCAATCGAGTCGTTAGTGTTCAGTGTAACGTTAGCAGTCGCTGCGGCAGCACCACCGTAAGCGCCAAGGTTAACAGCATCGCCGTTCTCATCAGTGATAGAGAATGTCAGGATGTCGCCGTTGGCGATACCAGGCAGGCTGGTAATATCATCAATGCCACTGAGATCGCGATCGCCAACCACTTTTGCTTCTGATTGACCACCAGCAAGTGCGTCACGAGCGGATTGTGCAATGGAATCTGCCTGCTCAACCAGCTTGGTCAGAGCGGTAACACCATTATCGGCAGCTTTAATCACCTGAATGGACTGGCCAATCGAGTCAAGCAGACGTGTTAAGTCGCTGGCGCGGTTGTTCAGGGCCTGTGCGGCGAAGAAAGATTGCGGGTTATCGAGAGCGGAATTAACTTTACGTCCCGTGGCAAGACGGAACTGTGTTGTATCAATCGCACTTTGGGTGTTTTGCAGCGAGAGCAGGTTAGAGCGTAACGCTGCCGTAAGAACGACATCGGATGTCATGATTAGGGTTCCTTTCCTAGGTTTCCTAAGTTATGGGGGACCAGAATCCTCCTGATCCCTATTTCTCTATATTAAGACGCGAAGTCTTAACAAAGAGTTTAACTAAAATACCACCGGTTTTCCCCTAAGTCATTGAGAATATTAAATTCCATAAAAATTAGATCTGTTTTTGGCTCCAGAATTGATACATTCCGGAAAAAGTTTCCGGGAATTGCTGTTCAAATTCATGCCAGTTCATCAGGTTTGTGCGGTTTATGTCCTGAGGAAACATTTTATCAAAACGCGTGACGATTTCTGGAATAGTCATATTAACGCTGATGCAGCGGAGGTTCAGCTTCTTCATCATGTCGTTGATCTGGGGCAGGGTCATGCGATGTTCCTGCACATGGAAAATCAAATCTCGTAGCAGCGACGTGGAAAAGAAATCAGTGAAACTGATCAGCTTTTTGCGCATGGGGTGAGAGGTCGGCAGAGCCAGGATGTCATTGCGGCACTGGCGAATGCCGTCATCTGTTGACGCGTAACCGCCCTGGGCAACAAAATTCCGCGCCTCGACAATTTGCGCACGCGCTAACGCGCTGTAAAGCCCGACTTTGAAGTATCCGCCTGGAATAAGAAGGTTGTTAAGAGTCTCCCAGCCCTTGAACGGATCATCCATATGATGCAGGACTCCGGATGACTCAATAATGTCGAACTGACCATGCCAGTCCTTCATATCCAGTATGTCTGCGTTGATAAAACGCAAACGGCTTGCCAGGCCTGATTCAGTCGCCTTTCTCTGGGCATAAGCCAGGCTGTCACGGCTCAGGTCAATCGCGGTCACATGCGCATGCGGATAACATGCTGCCGTACCAATTGCATGTCGACCGGTGCCGCAGCCAGCAACCAGAATGCGGTAAGGCTTGTAGCGCAATTCCTGCACAAATGGCAGGTCATCGTTGGGCAGGGGATAGTTATTTAAAGAGTTCCAGCGCGGATAGGGATGTTCTTCATATTGTTGTTGGACTTTCTGCGAGACCGCATCCTTCATAGCCCCAAAAGATTCAAGTTGCGTTTTGAGTTGCGCTTCTATCCTGGGGGCGTTGAATTGAACATTCATCAATTGTGAAAAATGGGTAGATTCCTTTGCTAGCTTCGCAAGCTCCGGTTCTGCTGCGGGGAATGCCTCAATCAGTGGGTTGTAACAAGCTACCAAGGCATAGGCCTGATCGGATAAAAGTCCGGTTTCGCGTTGCTGGCGGATTTGATCTATTAACTGATGAATTACAGAAATTTCCTCATCCGTCTGCGCATATATATATTCATTGAAGAAGCTCTGCTCTCCCAGCGCGCATAGGAAAGGCATAAATTTTTCAAGACGTTTTTCTGCCGCAAGCTGCATGGCGTTCAGGCATAGCCAGCGCCTCATACGTGTTAAAAACTTCTCCAGTACAGGGTCGCAGATAATCAGCAGCCGCAAGCCATCCAGAAAAAAAGGATCGGCCAGGAAATTGCAGTCTTCTGGTTTATTGCTTTTTGTCCATTGATCAAAATCGTCCTGGGTAAGGAGCCTTTCGGTCCTTTTCATGTCACTGCATTGAGGGTCATTTATGATCAGATTTATCCAGACAGGATAGGCTTTGGCGAGGTTAGCTTCGTATATGTTATCGAAAGAAGATTGTAGCGCTTGTTTTAACAGGGGGTTATGACCCTGCAAGAGTATGGGCCCCATAATGCTTAGAAACAAACCTTTGTATTTCTTTTCTGCCGGGTGGTCGCGCATAATTTCAGCAAGAGTTTCCAATGCTTTTGTGCGCTGAGAATCCAGATTATATAGCAATGCCAGATTTGCTTTTTCATCCAGATTTTCCGGCATTAACCGGCATAATTCTTCCTGGCAGATTAACGCTTCTTTATACTGCTTCCTGCTTTTCAGGATATTGAGAATGACCAGATATGATTTACAAAGTTTATCTTTGTCACGGATATTTCTATTGATTTCGTTTATGTCTAGTTTTAGCTCCTGTTTTGTACGGGCCATGACTGCTAGGGTGAAATGGACATCCGCAAGCGATGAATCAGCTTTCATTGCTTCAACAAACAGGGGAATGGCCTCGGCGTCTTGCCCGTTGGCCTTCAGAGTCATCGCTTGATTTTTGAATTCTTGTGCCTTCGCAGATGAGGTTGCAGGTGTTGTTTTGACTCCGGTCTTCTTTTCCAGCTTTTTCTCGGCAATACGGCGTTCTTTTCTGTTCATGTAAGGCTCCTGATTTCAGCTATCAGTTTACTCTTATAAAGAGTACGCCGGAAAGAGGGCTTCTGCCTCATTCCCGGCGTATCTGGGTTCGAACAGCGCCCGGTTCCTACCGAATCGAGGGTTACTACCACTGTGGATGACCATCCTTGGTCAGCACAGCCACTGTTCTATACCATGTCGGTCTGGAGTTCCTCCCCCGACTTAACTTGTTAAGCCTAACCAAACAGACGCAGGATAGACTGCTGCGACTGCGAAGCCAGCGACAGGGATGTAACACCCAGCTGTTGTCTGGTTTGCAGGGCCAGTAATTTCGCGCCTTCTTCGTTCTGGTCAGCGACGGTCAGCTTGTCTGAACCTTCCGTCAGCGTATTGATCAGGTTTTTGCTGTAATCTTCGCGGGTCTGGATGATCGACAGATCGTTTGCCAGCGTGCCGCCGAAGTTACGAACCAGTCCTAGCGCATCACGAACATCGGCCAGAATTTCTTCTGTCGAGCTGATACGGGAGAAGTTGGCTTCGCCCAGGCCCAGGCCTTCGGCTGTGAATGTCACGCCTTCGGTTGTCAGGCTGCTGGTGCGGAACTCGTTGAACACGGTCAGCAGGTTGTCGCCCATCAGCAGGTTGGTGCCGCGGTATGCGGTATCGCCGTTGGAAACCAGCTCTGTCATCTGCTCACGCAGGTTGTCAAAGTCCGCTTCCAGCGCTGCCAGTTGTCCGGCAGCCGCGGCAAGACGGATGGTTTCACGCATCTCTTCGCCAGCAGCGCCAGCAACAAGGTTGGTGAGGCCAAAGCCAAGGTTTGCAAGAACAGCATCGTCACCGGCAACGCCCATTTCGATGCTGGTCACATTGCCATCGATTGCTTCGATACTGATTTCACCTGTGACATCGTCATAGGATGCCTTGATCTTGGTATTAAGTGACGAGTTGCCATTGATTTGATCGACAAAACCTTGGATTGAAATGGCGCTTGTGCCATCCCACAAATCAATGTCCTGGATACCAGAACCATTGATACTGATGCGGAATACATCAGCGGCGTTATCGATGTTGGCAAACAAGGCGTTACCTGCTTCATCTTCTACTTGGTCTAGTGTAAGGCTGGCCTGCGCTACGTTGCCTGATGTAGCGTTACGCAGAGAGAAAGATGTTAAGGCAACATCGGCAACAGATGAAAATTCAACGTTGTTGGTTCCCGCGCCATCGGGAATCAGGCGCGATGTAGAGCTGAATCCAAGGTCGGCAGCCAGAGACAGGTTTCCAGCATCGTTCTCAGGCGTGCCTGCGGCAGCTGAAATAAACTGCATACGGAAATCACCGCCATTCAGTGTTTTGATAACAATCTGACCTTTATCATCAAGTGTTGCTTCGAACGCTTGAATTCCAAGAGCTGCGCCAGCATCATCTTCAATATGGAGATTGTTGATAGCAGCCAGAAGCTCCGAAGTAGACATGTTCGGGGTAATAGTCACATCAGCTGTCGCTGTGGCAACACCCGCGCCATACGCACCCAGATCAACGGCTGTGCCGTCTTCTGTTGTGATAGAAAAACGCAGAATATCGCCGCCCGCATCAGTAATGCCAGGAAGCGCTGTCAGGTCATTTACACCGCGCAAGTCACGGTTACCTGTGACTTTCGCCTCGGCCTGACCGGCGGCCAGAACGTCACGGGCTTGCTTGGCTACGGAGTCAGCTTGTTCAACCAGACGGGTGAGGGCTGTAATACCGTTATCGGCGGCTTTGATCACCTGGATCGACTGCCCGATACCATCCAGCAGACGAGTTAAGTCGCTGGCGCGGTTGTTCAGCGCCTGAGAGGCGAAGAATGACTGCGGGTTATCAAGCGCAGAGTTAACCTTGCGGCCTGTCGCCAGACGATATTGTGTCGTATCAATCAGGCCTTGCGTGTTTTGCAGTGACAGCAGGTTTGCTCTCAAGGCTGCGGTGAGGACTACATCGTTTGTCATTTTCTTATCCTTTCAATGACCAATTCTTATTCGTTATTAAGGTTTGTTAGGTTGTTATCTCAGTCTCAGTAATTCTTCCGTCATCTGGTCGACCGTTGTGATCACTTTGGTGTTCGCCGAGTAAGCACGCTGGCTTACGATCAGTTTTGCGAATTCATCGGCCAGGTCGACGTTTGAAGATTCAATGGTCGACGGCTCGAGGAAGCCTGCGCCGCCGTTTCCGGCCTCGCGGAGGTTTTCCTCACCAGAAAGTTCGTTCTCGGCGTAAGCCGTACCTGAAACTTCCGTAAGGCCGTTCACGTTGGCGAATGTCACCAGCGGTATCTTGTAAAGGTTGGTAGAGGCGCCGTTTGAGAAGCGGGCAACCACGAAACCATCACGTGTAATCTCGACACCTGTACGAAGGCCCAGCTCGGCGCCGTTCTGATCGGAGAAAATCACGTTATAGTTACCGGCGAATTGGCTGAAACGTTCAATATCGATGTCGATATTTTGCGGATCAGAACCATTGCCCCAGTCGATCTGCGTCAGGTTCAGGTCAATGTTGCCAGCCGAGTCAGGCAGGGCATTCATGTTGCCGTCACCGTCGAAATTAATCAGGCCGTTTGTGACCGTGGTGCCGTTTGGGTGAACAATACGGACGTTCCACCAGCCGCGGTTGTTGTATTCAGCATCACCCGGCAAACTTTGCAGGGCAGGATAGCCGCCCGAGCTGTACGGTGGCGTATCCGCAGCGGAACCGTTCGCATAACCAGCGGCGTAATAGCTTTGTGTTGTGCTCAGGCCCAGTGCGCTGGCTACGTTCACGCCGCCAAAACCGATACGGGCATCAAGGGGTGAAAGGCGGCTGTGTGTAACTTCCAAACGCCCTAGTGCATTGATGATTGCGGAGCCTGGAACGCCTGTCACGCCATCAAGGAAGGTCAGGATGTCGTCGATATCGTCACCGGCGCCCACAGTGAATGTGGTGGGTGCGCCTGAACCATCAAGGTCGACTGTCAGTGTGTCACCGGGGTTGAGGCCAAGTGACGCCAGTGTTGTGGCAGGACCAGGGGTGCCGTCAACCAGACCACCGGTTGTGCCTGTTGCTGTGACTGTCGCTGTTGACAGGTCATTCGAGAAGAATGTGCCAGCCTGCATCCCTAACGCGATCAGTGGGTTGCCGGTAACGTTAGCCGTTGTGATGAATTGCGTGTTGCCGCCTTCAAATTCAGTACGTTGGAACACCAGTTCACCATCGTTACCGATGAAGGCTTCGGCGCCCGGAACCGCATTGACGAAGACAATAATGTCATTGACCGTGGATGTTGATGTCACGGTGAAGGTCGACGCCGGGCCCCCGTCAACAGCGATCGAGAATTGATCGCCGACAGTCATGCCGAGGTTTGTCACCAGGTTGCTGGTTGCGGAAAGGTCGCCGACTGTGCCGGCAGATGTACCTTGCGGCCCATATGTCTTGGTGTATTCAAAAGTCAGAACCTGTGCGGAGCCGAGAGTGTCATACACTGTAAGGCCACGGGAGAAGTCGGCCGGAGAGGAAGCCACGTTGGCCAGTGTTGAGTCAACTTCGTCAGCATTCAGGTTCAGGGAGATCTCACCTGAAGATGTCGGACGTGTCAGGCCACCCAGGAAGGCTACGTTCACCGGCTGCAAGGAACTCAAGTCGCCTGAGGCAGAAGGTATATCGCCGTTCGTGTCGATAGGCCATCCGTACAGGGCAAAACCTGCCGTGTTGCGAAGCTGACCGTTCGCATCTTCACTGAATGAGCCACTGCGTGTATATAGAAATTCCTGATCATCGATAGCATCGCGTTTGACCGGGAACATACCGTTGCCAGAGATGGCGGCATCGGTTGTTGAACCTGTCTGCTGGATCGGGCCTTGCTGGTTCACGCGCTGTACGCGGTTAACAGCCACTGTACCCGGTGAATAGCGGGAAGAGCGGCCTTCAGATGTTACCAAGCTGTAGAACGCAGCTTCCGAACGTTTAAAACCGACAGTGTTTACGTTGGCGATGTTGTTCGCGATCATTGCCGTGGATTGCGATTGTGCGCCCAGGCCAGAAACACCGGTGAATAAGGATCCAAAAAGACTCATTTTACGCCTCCTTTAAAAGGTTGGTCTGCTTCGTCAGACCGTTAAAACTGTTTAGCTCTCTGCTGTTTCTACTGTTTCTGCTTCTTTAGGCACGCTGGCATTGATGACCGAACCCAGTGCAATCGCACGTTCGCCCACCAGCAGGTAAACAACGCCATCTTGTGATTCAATGCCGCGTACATTGCCGGTAACGGCTGTGCTGACGGTTAGCGGTTTTCCATTTTTATCGGCGGCATCTACCTTGACGGTATATGTGCCTTCTTCCATCAGGTTGCCGTTGTTATCCTTGCCGTCCCATGTCACTTTCTGTGAACCAGGGGATTTCGGCGCATCCAGAGAACGGATCAGTGTCTTGCCGTCTTCTGAATAGATGTTGACCTTGGCAACGGACGCTTGTTCCGACAGGCCATAGTGAACATCAATCGGTGTTTCGCCATCCCAACCCATTTCGGCACTTGTATAAGTGACGTCCATACCGACATACCCGAGCGCGACACTGGAAATGCTGCCCACTTGAAGGGCCAGCATGTCATCAAGTTTCTGGTTAGTATTGATCGATTGTTCGACCTGGCTGAATTGCACCAGCTGGTTTGTGAACTCGGTGGAATCCATCGGGTTCAGCGGGTCCTGGTTCTGCAATTGTGTGGTGAGCAGGGTCAGGAACTGGGTAAAATCTTCCGCCAGCTTGATCGACTGTTGCGCCGTCTTCTGCGTCTGGGTAATCGTATTGCTGAGTGTGACATCCGATGTCATTTTAAACTCCTAAACCTCTGTTCCGCGTCGTTAGACCAAAATGTTGTAACGTTGCATTCCTGTTTCCGGATCGACATGCCATGTCATGGTTGTTTCGATCACTTCGGTTCCTTCGATAGAACCAGCAGGGGCTTTACCGCCTGTCTGGTAACGCTCTCCGCCACGATCACCCTCGTTCTGGAACATATTGTCCTGGGCAAGTTCGAAGCTGAGACCGCCATCGCCTGTCTCCAGTCCTATCCCTTGCAAGGATCGTTCCAGAATTTGCGCATCACGCTGGAGCATCATGTATGTCTCCGGTTTTTCGATAATCAGGTGCGCTTTTACGGCATTATGTTTATCGATAGACATCTTGACTTCGACCCGGCCCAGCTCAGGGGGATCCAGTTTGATGTTGAATGCTTTGTCTTCACCGCTAGAGGCTGCTTTGCTGATAGTGGCTGCTACGGCTTGTGTTGCGGGATGTGGGTAAGTCGCTTGTGGCGCGCTTGTCACAAGGCTTGTCATTGTGGCTGTCGCTGTCAGCCCCACAGGTTTTGCGCTCAGGCCCACTGTGGTTGACATATCCATGCCTTCAGGGAATACATCCTGCCAGTTGCTGGACGTTTCCACGCTGCCGGGCAGGCCATTCATGATTGTGCTCAGGCCAGCACCGACCATGGATTTGATTTTTTCGGCGGCATTTTCCAAGCCACCAGGAATTTTTTTCCCAGCTTCGACATGTTTGTCTGTGTTCTCTTCAATATTTTCCAGAGCACGTTTCAGGGCTGTGACTTTGCTTTCACCTTCTTCGGCGCTCACACCACCTGGCACTTCCGAAAGGGTATTGAAGGCAGGGGCGGTTGGTTTCTTGGCAACAGCGGCTTCCCCATGGGCGCTCGCTTCACCGCCGACAACAAGTTTGTTCAAGGCAGCAGCCACGACATCGGTCTCAGCGTCCCCCTCAATGGCTAGGTCTGCTTCACCGGTTTGCGCCTGCTCCTGAATGGCAACTAAGGCTCGGGGAAGCAGCAGGGCAAAAGATTTTTCCTGAGCGGTTTGTGGCGCTACAATCTTGACCATGATGAGTGACTCAAGTGTGCCGTTCTTCTCGGCGGTCTCTACTTGGGTCATCAGCGCTGAAAGTTTTTCCGGGGTCAGGCCTGTGGCTACCAGCGTGGGGTCACCGGCATTCAGGTCAGCTTGCAAGTCTGCGATGATCTGTTTGAACTCAGCAGGCTTGATCTCGATAATCTGTGGCCGTTGCTCGGCAGGCAAGCCATTCAGCAGAGAGTCCAGATAAGAACGCAGTTGCTGCATATGTCCCCCAATTGCGGGTAATGCGTCTTCAGCGCTTATGTCGCCTGCTATCTCACTAGAAAGAGTTGTTTCTGTAACAATGCCAAAATTAACCAGCTGATTCAGTGTATCGGTCGGGGACGTTATGCTTCCGGATGTTTCATTTTTTAAATCCTGTCCTTCTGTGATACGGGCAAAAATCAGGTCGATGAAATTCATGCCTCCGAGAGCTGAAAACACACCGTTACCGCCTGTCAGTGCGTTGCCTTGCGCCGTAACACCGGTGCTCGCACCAGCTTGTACGGTTGTGGCAGCACGTGTCGTGGCGAAAGCAGATGTGTCCATATTTATGATCCTCTTATCCTGTTGTCGTTATGCTGACTCGTTGATACCCGTTGAAACCAGGCGGTCGTTGCGATACAGCGTACCCTGACGGGAATAGCTGGCTGTATCGCGCAGGGCCGCATCGCGGGCACCCTTGATGACGCGTTCGCTCAGGCGCTTGACGCTTTTATTCATGCGCTCAATATTGCTGAGGTTTTTCTGGGTCAGGGCGGCGAAATCGCTGTGCATGTCCTGCAATTGGCGACGCAGGGCGGGGTCGGCTGCTTTCAGTTCCTCACGGTGCTCAATCACTTGTGATGCTGTATCGTGATAACGTTGTGCCGCTTCGATTTTGCGTTCTTGCAGATCCATAAAGCGGCGCGTGTCGGCAGAAACCAGCGCATCGTTTTCTTCGTTATAGACCGTGCGCAGGTCATCCAGCGCCTGCATCATCTCCTGCATTGCCTGATTAGGATCTTGCGAGAGAATGAATTTCTCTGCTTTGCCTGCTCCTGCCACGTGATCACCCGCCATGTTGTGTCTCCTGTTGAATACGGATCAATTCCCGCTTAACAAAATCGGCAATGCCGATGCCTTTGGTCTCTGCAATTTTCTTGCCATACTCCTGTACGAGCATGCCGCGGAAGATTTCTTCGCTATTGCCGCCACCGAACAGGGGATCAACTTCGACGCTTTCGAACATCGGCTTCAGCATTTCACTTATGAATACGGCTTCGAATTCCTTGGCCTTTGCGTCGATTTGCTCATAATTTTTGATCTTGCTCGGATCAATCTCCTCAAACGGGACATCGGTCGTGCGTGGTGTGCGCAAGTGCCCGTAGTAGGAACTTTCTGCCGTTTTCAACGCTGCCGGAGATGTCATTAATGAAATCTCGCTCATGTTCAGCCCTTACATCGTCGTGATTTCAGCTTGCAGGGCGCCTGCAGCCTTGATTGCTTGCAGGATCGTGATCGTGTCGCGTGGCGATACGCCTAGCTTGTTCAGACCTGTCACCAGATCCTGAAGCGTGACACCGCCATCCAGCATACCCAGGCGAACATCTGCGCCGGTGTTTACGTTGATATCCGTGCGGGGTACGACAACAGTCTGGCCTTGCTCAGCGAAGGGGTTGGGTTGAGATACTTGTGGTGTCTCTGTGATTTTGATCGTTAGGTTACCTTGCGCGATAGCAACGGTGCTGATGCGGACATCTGAACCCATCACAATCACGCCACTGCGCTCATCGATAACAACGCGCGCGACTTGATCTGGTTGAACAGGCAATTGTTCGATATCGGTAACCAAGTCAACGATGGTGCCTTTGTAACCGGAAGGCTTGCTGATCTTGATGCTGGTTGAGTTTTCAGCAACAGATACCGGCGATGACATGAAGCCATTAATCGCGCGCGCAATACGGCGTGCTGTCGTGAAATCAGGATTTTTCAGCGTCAGATGCAGTTCATTCTGATTCGCCAGTTGATAAGGAATGGTGCGCTCAATGATGGCGCCTTCAGGAATGCGGCCTGCTGTCGGGATGTTCTGTACGAAGGTAGCGGAGTCACCTTCGACAGAGTAACCGGAAATTGTCAGGGGACCTTGTGCCACAGCATAGACTTCGCCATCTGCGCCCAGCAAGGGTGTAACCAGCAATGTGCCACCCTGCAGGCTCTTCGCGTCGCCTAGTGATGAAACGCTGACATCAATACGCGTACCCTGGTTCTGGAACGGCGGCAAGGTGGCGGTTACCATCACGGCGGCCACGTTACCGGAGTTCAGCTTCTGACCTTTGATGTTGACGCCCAGACGCTCAAGCATCGCAATCATGCTCTGTTGCGTGAAGGGGGAGTTCTTGAGGCTGTCGCCGGATCCGTTCAAGCCGACAACCAGACCATAACCGACTAACTGGTTATCACGCACGCCCTCGATATCGACGATATCTTTAATACGCGTCGTATTGGCGTGTGCCGAATTTGTGAACCCACCTGCGACCATGCTTGTGATCGCCAGCATCATGATTGTCGTCTTTATTATATGTGACATCTGCATGACCTTGCTTTTTCCCATAAAATTTAGATCGGATGCCGATCCTCTGAAGGGTTACTTGCGAAAGCCGTGCCATAATTAGAAGGAGAAAATTATTATGAATTACAGTGACTTAGTCAGAAATTGAATGGGGCGGCCTCCCTACATAAATGATGGATCCACCCGGTAAAATTTTCCGTCCTGCATGGGGGACGGTTTTGCGCTATAATGAAGGGAAGATCAGTAACCCGCCGTCTGGATAAAACTATGAAGATCGAAGGCCCTAACCGCACGTCTGCGGCAACAGGTACCAAAGGAAAAGGTAAAGTGTCATCGCCAGATGGCTCTTTTAGCGACCTTTTGACGGGAGGCGTGAAAGAATCACGCGGTGCGGCCGCTACACATTCTATCGCCTCGATAGACTCGCTCCTGGCGGCCCAATCTGTGGAGGACCCGACAGAACGTGCCGCGCGGAAGCGCATGCAGGTGCGTGCTGATAATATATTAACAGAGCTCGAAAATTTACGAATTGCACTGCTAACCGGCACACTAACCGTAGGCCATGTCATTGATATTGCTGATGTTGTGGCCGCCCATCGCGAGAAAATCATGGACCCGCGTTTGCATGCGGTTCTGGATGAAATCGATTTGCGCGCCCAGATCGAAATTGCCAAGCTTTGCAAGGCGTTGGATAACCCGTCTTAGGGTTTTGATTCCGGCTTGCCGCACCTCCGGCAACGCCTTATATTTCCTCGGTTTCCAGATTTACGTTTATCTGAAGGGGTTTAAAAAAACCATGGCATCACCGAATAGCACCATCGTTCCGCAGGACTACGATCCGAAAAAAGACAAGGGTAAGTTTATGAACCCTGTCATGAAAGAATATTTCCGCCTCAAGTTGATCGAATGGCGTGAAGAGCTTCTACGTGAATCACTGGATACCATCCATGACACATTGCAGGGTACGGAACTGCAGAAACCTGATCTGGCTGATCGCGCATCTGCTGAAACCGATCACGCGCTGGAACTGCGTACACGTGATCGTGAACGCAAGCTGATTTCAAAAATCAACGAAGCGATTTTGCGTATCGACGATGACAGTTACGGTTATTGCGAAGAAACAGGTGAGCCTATTTCCGTGGCCCGGCTGGATGCGCGTCCGATTGCAACATTGAGCCTCGAAGCGCAAGAGCGCCATGAACGTATGGAAAAAGTCCATCGCGACGAATAATCGTACCAATAAGAATATATAAAACCGGCATGAATTCATGCCGGTTTTGCCTTGCGCTTTAATAAGGCTTCTATTGAATATAGAGCGTTTTGTCTCGTGCGCGACGGTTCGCTTTTACAGCAATGACATCACGGCTGAAGTCTGCGGTGCAGTCACCGCCACCTCCTCCGCCTCCGCCACCATCACCACCGCCGCAGCTGCCGCCATCGCTTCCACCGCCGTCACTGCAACTGCCCCAGCCACCACTGGCGCCGCCGCCACCAAAATCACCGCCACCACCTGAGCGAAAGGTTGGTGCGGGTGCGGGAGCAGGGGTATCCGTAGTTGTGTGGAATAGGAATGTATTGTCAGTTGTAGATGATGTTGATGTGTCGTCGCGGCGACGGGTCGATGCCGGGCTGGCAGCGCGATTCAGATGTTGTCTTGTTTGCACGGGTCTAGAAGTGCTGACTGTAGAGGAGGTACGCGGAGGGGGCGGGCTTACAAATATTTCAGATGTTCGGGGATTTTTCACTGGCACACGTTCTGATTTTCCAGATTCTATGCTCACTAGCTTCTTAAGCCATTTAAACATCCGTTTCTCCTTATGTTGTTTCGGATAAGGGCATCCTAGGAAGAAAGACTGTAAAAATCAAAGAGAAAATTGAGAAAAAATGAAGAAATAGGATTCGACTCTCTTCTCTACCTCTGCCATGCTCATAGACCTCAGCCGATCTCTCTAAAGAAAACTTTGCTTGATAAAGAAAAGGCCCGTCGGTTTGACGGGCCAAAGGTTATGGGGTTGGGGTGGGTAGGCGGCAGTTCTTCTTCTATGTAGGGGCATAGCAGAAGGACTTGGGGAAACTTAAAAAGGCATCAGTATGTCGTAGACCTGCTGCCCGTAACGTGGCTGCTGCAGATCGGTGATATTGCCATTGCCGCCATATACGATGCGGGCTTCAGCAATCTGGTCATAGGTAACGGTATTGTCGATAGAAATATCCTGCGGGCGGATAATGCCTGTAACTTGCAAGATGCGCTTCTCAAAATTCACGCGTACTTCCTGATTGCCTGTAATCACCATGTTGCCATTGGGCAGAACCTGGTTAACAACAGCAGCTAAACGCAGTTTGACGTTTTCTTCACGCTCGATTTTGCCATCGCCTGTGGTGTTGGTGTCGCTGCTCATGTTGACAAGGCTGAGCGGATTAACGGCTGTAGGAAGAACCTGATCAAGAGCAGCCTCGTACCCCAGGAAGCTTGGCAGGTTTACGCCTTCTTCACTCTCGCGCGTGCGTTCGGTTTTGTTTTCCATGTCAGCTTCGTCCTTAATGTCGACAAGTACGGTCAGGATATCGCCTACCTGTGTGGCGCGCTGGTCCTTGAAGAAGGTTTTACTGTCTGACTGCCACAGCGAATTAGGCTGTTTTGATACCATTTTCGGTGCTGGCATCGGCATGCTGACAGGCTGGTAACCCGGCTGCAGGTGAGGGTTTTCGATTTTCGACATTTCAGGGGCTTGGCCGACGTTGGCTAACCTGTCGAGTGTGGAGCCGCAGGCTGTCAGCATGGTGGTTGTTGCCAGCATAAGCCCCAGTTTTGTCATTTGTTTCATATTCATCATAATACCCACTCCTTATTGTTGTTCATTATTCTGCGGTCACAGTGATTTCATTTTCAGCGGTCACTATGCCTTCTAATGAACGGTTGGAATTCATATTCACGACGCGGACCAGATCGCCACGGGCGCCATCTTGCATGGACTTGCCGCGGGCGCTCAACGTCATTGGGCCGTCTTTGTAAACCAGAGTGACGGCGGCGCCCCGCGTGACAATCTGTGGATTTTCAAGTTCCAGATCACGGATAGGTTTCCCGGCCATCACCATGCGGCGTGGCGTCATGCCGTTCAGTGTTTCGGCTTTCAGGATATAATCGCGCTGCACATCTTTCTGCAGGACGTCGATAAAATCAACGTCACCTTGCCCAATAATGTCACCATTTTTCAGGCTGGTTTTCAGCACAGGTAGCGAAACAATGCGGTCAACGCTGCCTGTAACATTCATTTCATAGGCAGGGTTGCTGGCAGAAGGGGCGGCAATCGTGGCTTCAAATGTATCTTTCTGAACGTTGAAGCTGAACTTTGAGATTTCTGCCTGTGCGGGCATGGTGTCCGGCATTACAATATCGGCAATGCTATTGGCCATGCTGAGTTTATAAGCGCCTGTCAGACCGTTCTCGAACAGCTTCTCATTGATCAATTTTTCAACGATGTCTTTGCCGATAACAGTGGCGTTGCGGCGGATCACGATCTGATCCGTTGTGGCCGTAGGGCGCCAGTCAAGATCCTGGGCTTGTGCTACGCGCATTAATGTGGCTGCTGTCAGAACCATTTCCTTGCCGGGTTGCGGGGCGGGGCCCAGAACAACATTGGCTTTGTTCTCAGGCAGGCCTTCGAAGATGTCGCCCAGGCGCAGCATATGATCAGATATCTGGCTGACCGGGCGCAGCGTTTCAGCAAGCGCTACGCGGGCGCCGGCAAACAGGAATATAAGACCGAATGTCAGGCATGCTAACAGTACAAGAACGCGGATACTGAAATCTGTGTACATCAATAATGCTTTCATCGTCTGATACTCCCTATTTAACCGTGCCGTTTATCGCAGTTGTGTCACTGTTTGCAGCATTTCATCGCTGGTCTGGATGACCTTTGAGTTCATTTCGTAGGCGCGCTGCGCTGTGATCAGCTGTGTAATTTCTTCCACAACGTTCACGTTCGAATTTTCAACCGCACCTTGGCGGATGGCGCCGAAGTTTTCGGTATCTGGCGTACCCAGCTGTGGGGCGCCTGAGGCTTCTGTTTCAACAAACAGATTGTCACCTACAGCTTCCAGGCCGGCAGGGTTCACAAAGTTGGCTGTTTGTAACTGACCAAGATTAGTCAGGTTTGTCTGGCCTTGTATCTGCGCGAATACTTCACCGCTCATATTCACAGTAATGGAAATCGTGTCGTCAGGAACGGTGATATTTGGCTCCAGCAGATAACCCTGTGTCGTGACGATTTCGCCATCGCCGTTCACCTGGAAAATGCCAGAGCGTGTATAGGCAATTTCGCCATCAGGTTGTTGTATCTGGAAGAAACCATCGCCCAGGATCGCAAGGTCCAGCGGATTTTCGGTCATCTGGATCGGGCCTTGTTCATGGATGCGGTAAACAGAGTTTACACGCACACCCAGACCCAGTTGCAAACCGGAAGGCAGCATAGTGCCCACATCGGATGATTGTGCGCCCGGGCGTTGGATGTTTTGATAAATCAGGTCTTTGAAGTCCACGCGCTGACGTTTATGACCACTGGTTGTCATGTTGGCAATGTTGTTCGAAATGACGTCCACGTTGGTTTGCTGTGCAAGCATCCCGGTGGCTCCGATATCAAGTGAACGCATGGTATTTCTCCTTTAAACCGTTATCTCTTCAAATTAGTTCGTACGCGTCAGCGTCTGGATCATGCCGCGCTGGCGGTCATGTTCTGCTTGCAGCATTCTTTGTGTTGACTGATAGGCGCGGGATACATCGATCATCCGTGTCATCTCAAGAACTGCATTGACGTTCGACCCTTCGATCATGCCTTGCATGACCCGGGTATTTTCTGCCGGGTTGCCTGTATCTTCTGTTTTGTAAAGGCCGTTACCCTGGGCGACGAGGTCCTGCGGTTTTTCAAACTCCACAACCATCAACTGGGATAGTACGCCTTGATCCGTGGATATCGTGCCATCGCGGGCAATTTTCACTTCCAGCGCATCTTCGGGGATAACGATGGTGCCACCGCCATTATCGGCAACCAGCATGCCGGAACCTGTCACCAGCTCACCGGCGCCATTAATCTGGAAGTTGCCGGCACGCGTGTATTGCACGCCATCTGCTGTTTGCACACCGAAAAAGCCCGGGCCTTCCAGCGCAACGTCTAAGGGGTTGCCCGTATTGCGCAGGGGGCCTGACTCAGTATTCATGTACTGACCGTAATCATGCACCATAGAGATGGAGTCATTACCAGCCTTTTCGGCATTACGTTGTTTCGACAGGTATTCAAGGAACACCATGTTATGGGCGCGATAGCCAGGCGTGTTTACGTTGGCGATGTTGTTCGCCACGATGTCCATCTGCTCTTGCAGCGCGACCTGACGTGAAAGGCCTATATAAAGACTGTTTTCCATGACGACGCTTATCCGTTTGTTCTGTATTCGTCTAAAACCGGAAGGGAAAACCCATTCCCACGGATTTTTACAATGCACGGGGTGTGCCAGAATCCAGAACCCTTGAATTTCAAAGGGTTAAGGCCATATGATTATGGTTATCCACAGGCGGGAAAATTTTCCGGAACGTATATCCCTACTAAGGGCTGGCAAAATTTTCCTTATGTTCAAGGAACTTGCGGATAGGTGGTCTAGAAACTCAGGGTTTTTGTCCCAATTTGTGAGTATAATTAACGAGTTGGCCGATTCTGGCATGCTAATCTTTTCTAAGAATCTCACGAGGAGCTTTTTATGGCGATCAAACCCCTGCCGGAAGATGAAGATAAACCTGCAGAAGGTGCTGTAGTTGAGGCTGGCGAAGGCGAAGGAAAAAAGCCGAACGCCAAAAAGATTATTTTGATTGTTGTCGTGCCATTGCTGTTGCTGATTGGGGGCGGTGCAGGTGCGTATTTTACAGGCATGCTGGATGGCTTGCTGGGTAAAGGCGGCGAAGAAACGGCCGAAGGTGAGCATGGTGAGGCCGCTGATGCTCATGGTGAAAAGAAGAAAGATGCCCACGGTAAGAAGGAAGCCAAAGGGGGGCATGGTGGCGGCCATGGTGAAGGTGGGGCTGCAGGTTACTTTGTGCAAATCCCGAATATGCTGGTCAACCTGACATCCGAAGGAAGCCAGCCGCGTTATTTGCGCCTGAGTGTGCAACTGGAACTAAACAGCGCTGAGGACCAGGCCGCCGTGGAAGGCGTGATGCCGCGCGTGGTAGACCAGTTCCAGACATACCTGCGTGAATTGAGGGTCAAGGATTTGCGCGGCTCGGCTGGGATTTACAGACTGCAGATTGAATTGTTGAACCGTGTCAATGCGGCGGCATACCCGGTCGAAGTGAAAGATGTGTTGTTTCAGGAAATCTTGGTACAATAAGGACTTAAGTGAATTGGTATGATCCTTGAATATAAGAGTTCAGGGATTAAGAGTTAAAAGGTTTGAGGCATGGCTGATACGGATATGAGCGAAGAAGAGCTCGCGGCGTTGTCCCAGTTGGAGACAACGGCGGGTTCTGACGTGTCCATCGAATCTGACGCTACGCCTGCTTTTGATGCCGATCTTGGGGATGACGGCGGCGCGCGCATCCTCAATCAGGAAGAAATCGATAGCCTTTTGGGCTTTGATGATGACGGTGCCGCAGGTGAACAGACATCCGGCGTGATGGCGCTCATCAACTCGGCGATGGTGAACTATGAGCGTTTGCCGATGCTCGATATTGTGTTCGACCGTCTGGTGCGTCTGATGTCGACGTCCTTGCGTAACCTCACTTCCGATAACGTGGAGGTTTCCCTCGATCAGGTTTCAACCGTGCGCTTCGGCGATTATATGAACTCCATCCCGCTGCCAGCCATGCTCTCGGTGTTCAAGGCGGAGGAATGGGATAACAACGGTCTGCTGGTTGTTGACTCGGCGCTGATTTATTCTGTCGTTGATGTTTTGTTAGGGGGTCGTAAGGGTACGCCCGCAATCCGTGTCGAGGGTCGTCCTTATACTACGATTGAAACCAAACTGGTGGAACGCATGGTGGGCGTGTCGCTCAGTGATTTGTCCTCCGCTTTCGATCCGCTTTCTCCGGTCAGCTTTACGCTGGACCGCATGGAAACCAACCCGCGTTTCGCAACAATTACACAGTCAGGTAACGCCTGCGTACTGGCCCGTCTGCGCGTGGATATGGGTGACCGTGGTGGCCGTGTTGAAATTCTGATCCCATACGCGACACTGGAGCCGATCCGTGAACTGTTGCTGCAAATGTTCATGGGTGAAAAATTTGGTCGTGACTCGATCTGGGAAAACCACCTGACGCAGGAATTGTATAAAACCGATGTGCAGTTGCAGGCGGTGCTGGGTGAGAAAACCGCGAGCCTTCAAGAGGTACTGAACTGGAGGGTGGGTTCGCGCGTTATGTTCAATACGCGGACAGATGACGAACTGGAGCTGCGTTGTGGCACGTTCCCTATGTTCCGTGGCCCCGTAGGGCAAAAGCAGGGTTATATTGCTGTTCAGGTTGAACGCTATATTCCGCCCGAGAAAGATGAGGACTGATGAGCGAGGGATTCCTGGGGCTTGTTCTGGATGGTTTGGTTTTGCTGTTTCTGGGGGCGACGATTGTGTATGCGGCGCGCCTGTCCAAGCATCTAAAAAATTTCCGCGATGGCCGTAAGGATCTTGAGAAGTTGATTGGTGATCTGTCTACGCAGATCACGAAAGCTGAAAATTCAATCGAAGAATTAAAAACATCGGCACGCAACATCTCTCGTGAGTTGCAGTCGCAGCTTGACGAGGCGCGTGCCATGGGTGACGACCTGGAAATCATGACGCGCGGCGCCAATAATATGGCCGACCGCCTGGATAAGGCTGCTGATCGTCATCGGAACATGAATGAACCAGCTACACAGCCGGTACGAAATGTGCGTAAACCTACACCGGATGAGTTTCCGGGTTTTGCTATTCGTGATCATGAAGCTGAACCAGGTTTTGATGATGAGGCGGAAGGTAGCCTCGCCGAACGCGAGCTGCTCGAAGCATTACAATCACGCAAAGGCCACAGGTAATTTAAATGGCTAATAAGCTGACAGAACGTCTGCGCGTCCTTCCTATGCTGCTGATTGTGGCGCTTCTTTGCTTTACTGTGCGTTTGGGAGAGTTCGCGCACCATGCGGGTGCGGCTTTCGCACAACAGGAAGTAAAGCATGACGATGAGAAGGCAACGCCGCCGCCTATGCCCGCTGAAACAGCGAAAGCTGAGAAACCAACAGAACCCGCTAAGCCTGCGGCAATGGAAGAGCATGCTGAAGAAAAACCAGAAGCACTTCCTGGTGATGTAACGCTTCCTACACTGGCAAAAGATGGTGAAGAGGGCGAAGAAGCGCCCGTCTGGAGGGATGCTGGTGATGAAGATTTCACACATTCCGGTGTGCAGGAAGGTCTTTATCGCGATCTGACCAAGCGCCGCGAGGATATCGAAAAACGCGAAAAGGCCCTTGCCACGCGCGAAGCCTTGCTGGAAGCCGCAGAGCGCGAGCTGGATCAGAAGGTGCGTGAATTGACAGGTCTGCGTACAGAAATCGAAAGCCTGATGGTTAAGCAGTCTGAAGAAGAAGCGGCGCGCACCCAAAGTTTGGTTAAAATTTACGAGGGCATGAAAGCAAAAGACGCCGCACGCATTTTTAATTCATTGGATACAGATGTGCTGCTGCAGGTGTTGACAAAGATGTCCGAGCGTAAATCATCCCCTATATTGGCTGAGATGGACCCGGAACGCGCCCGCACAGTGACAATATTGATGTCGCAACAACAGAATATGCCCCAACTGCCACCGCAATAACGCCTAACTTTCAAGCAGGACTCCGATGCGAGGCCGCCGCCGCAAAATAATCGAAGATGACTCAAAGAGCCTGGGAAGCCAGATCCCGGGTTTATCCATGTTTGTTATTTTGCTGGCTTTCTTCGTATTGCTGAATTCCATCTCTTCCGTAAAGACCGAAAAAATAAAGCCGATGGTGGAAAGTATCGAAGGTGCTTTTGCATCCAAGATCAGTTCTACAGAAGATTGGCAACCTTCTGCCAGCCAGAATGAAGAAGAATCCGCAGGCGAGGGCCGGGTGACCGAGAAGATTGAGGCAATGTTCACGGCACAAATTGCGGGTATTGAGACGCAGAAGGATGATGGTACCGGCACATTGCTGATGCGCATGAAATACAATGATTTTGCGGCTTCCATCAGTGGAGCGTCTGGTAACGCGTCAGAAAGTCAACAATTCATGAGAACGCTGACTTCAATGATGCGTTCTGATATGGCGGGTCATCCTTACCGCATGGATGCGTTCCTGCAGGTTGGTGAAAACCCGGCGGAACTCCAAAGTGAACAACCGCAGAAAATGGCTGTTTTAATGCGTGATCTGGGCGTGCTGGCGCAGCATCTTCAGACGGCGGGGCTGCCGGAGAAGCTCATGACCATTGGCATGGAGCAGGGCCAGGAAGGCATGGTCGAGCTGCTGTTCCGTCCGCATGTACCCTATAACCCCCTGGGTGCTAAGGGGGATGAGTGATGGCGATTGATAAAAAATCAAAAACGGCGAAGAAACATGGTGGCCAAGAAATCCATATGTTTGATGATGCCGTCGATAATATTATTCAGCCTATAGAAACACAGATGTCGCGCCGTCGTCTGGGCGATGTACCAAAACCGAATTACATCTGGTTGGTTACATTCACGGATATCATGGGTCTGATGCTGACGTTCTTTGTCATGCTGTTTTCGATAGCCGAGCCACAGAAAGAACAATTCTCTGAAATTACAACGTCGCTCCAGAATGAAATGGGGCGTGTGTATGGTGCGCGCCTGTCTGCAGGTACCGAAGAAACGGTTGATCTTGCCAAGGTCAATTTCCGTCATGCGCTTGATACACGTTATCTGGAAGAATTGATCCGCAGCGTCATCGAAACAAATGACGACTTAAGAAATATTACCATTATTCCACAGCCTGACAGTGTGGTGCTCTCTTTGCCGCAGGACTTGTTGTTTGAACCGGGTCAGGCTGTTGTGAAGGAACAAGGCCGTAAAGTTCTCTATACGCTAGGCGGGGCTCTGACCCGTGTCCGTAACCGGATCGAGATTGATGGTCATGCTGATCCACGCCCCTTCGAAGGCCAAAGCTCAGGCTTTAAGAATAACTGGGAGCTATCGTTAGCGCGCGCGGCGAGTGTTGCGGCCATTCTGGAAAACGTAGGTTATCAGCAAAGTATCGGCATTGCCGGATACGGTAGCGGGCGATATCAGGATCTGGATAGCATCAATGACCAGATTCGCCGCCAGGATTTATCACGTCGTGTTGATATCATTATTTTGAATCATGCAGGTAAAGCGGAAAAGATCAGGTCGGGGCCTAATATCCTCGAAGGTCGTCCATAGCCATATCAGGAAACCGATAGTATAATTAAAGAGTTATGATCCGTAAGCTGTTACTGACAACTGCCATTTTATCAATTATGGGAACCAATGCGGTGGCCCAGTCGAATGTCATGGTCAGATCAGGGCAGCATGATACCCATACGCGTATCGTTTTCGACTGGCCGACCAGCACCACATATGATGTGAAAGAGACGGGGCCGGGGCAAATTGTTCTGACATTCGGCAGTGCTGCGAAGATTGATACATCAGGAATCAAAGCCGATGACGTTATCAAAGGCGCTTTGGCATCCGGGCAATCTGTAACTTTGAATGTAGGGGATGGTTCGACTTTCCGTCACTTCCTGGTGGGCAATAAAGTTGTTGTAGATGTTTTCAAGCCGGACCCTAAGCCGGCCAGCACTAAAAAAACGGCACCTGAAAAGAAAACAGAAAAGGCCCCGGAACCCGCAAAACCGGCAGAGACAGCCCATAAGGAAGAAACTGCCCCTGCAGCGGAAGCTCATGCAGGCCCTGAGGTAAAAGCGGAAGCGGTAGAGACTGTTGAGAAAACATCTGTACAAACGGCGATGCAGGAACTGGAACCGCACGTCATTACACTTTCTTCTACCGAAGCTTTTGGCCTCGCTGTATTTGAACAGAATAATTATCTCTGGATGGTTGTCGATCGCCCCTCTATGACAGTGCCACCGCAACTGGCAGGTTCCAGAGCTGAAATATTTCCTGCTTTTGAAAAATTTGATCTGCCAAATGGCGTGGCCTACGCCATGAAGATACCCAATGGCGTGGCACCCGATGTGCGCACCGAAGGTGGCGGGCTTGTATGGCGTGTTGTTATTCCTACAGCGCGTAAGGCCGAAGGCGTTTCTAAATTGAACCGCCAGTTTGTGGCGGGGCAAAATGTGCGCGGCGGTACGGCGCTCTGGCCCCTGGCAGGGGTTACCAAGGTCATGGACATAAAAAATCCCATAACAGGCGACACAATAAAGGTGGCTACTGTGGCCGCCTCAACGCAATTCACCGGCCCTGCGCAGAGCTTTGTTGATTTTGATATGCTGGAGTCAGCAGCAGGTGCGGCGATTATACCAAAGGTTGACGATCTGCAGGTGGCGTCAACAGCAGCTGGATTGACTGTGACGCGCCCATCTGGCTTAGCCCTCTCCCGTGATAAAGATGTTAATCGCCGTACGATGCGTGAAGAAGTGGCCGAAGTGAACCCCATGCATAACGAAGCCGATGCGGCGGGCATGCGCCGCATCTTTGACTTCGACAAGTGGATGATGGGCGGGTTGACGGCTCTGAATGACAATGAACGTATTTTGAAAGCGACATTGCCGAACAAAGATCCACAGGGCCGTATTCAAGATTTTCTGACCATGGCGAAGATGAATATCTCAAACGATCGCGGCCAGGAAGCTTTGGGTTATCTAAATATCGCTCAAGATGAAATGCCGCAATTAAATGACAATCTTGAATATCTGGCGTTACGAGGGTCTGCCTACGCACTTGCAGGCAAGCCGGAGCTTGGCTGGAAAGATTTGTCAAACCCGGGCCTCGCTGAATTTGAAGAGCTTGGTTACTGGCGCGCTTTTACATTAGCCGGGCTGGAGGATTGGGATCAGGCTTATAAGAATCTGCCGAAAGATGTAACTGTCCTCGGAAGTTATCCGAAACCGTTGCTGGAAAAGATCGGTTTGAAGCTGGCAGAAGTAGCATTACGCGGTGCTGACGGACCTCTTGCCAATAAAATTCTGGTATTGCTCGAGCGTGACCGTTCCACATTAAAACCATGGACGCTGGCAGGTTTGGATTATTTGCGCGGTGAATCTGCGCGACAGAATAAGGATTTTGAAACTGCCCATAAGTTATGGGAGCCTTTGGTGGAGGGTAAAGACAGGCTTTATCGTGCGCGTGCTGGTCTGGCGCTGACAATGCTTGAGTTGCAGGAAGGCAAAACCGATAAGGAAAAGGCGATAGATCGCCTTGAGGGTTTGCGTTACTCGTGGCGCGGTGATGAACTGGAAGCGCAAATCAATTTTATGCTGGGGCGCCTGTATCTGGAACAGGACCGCTATGTGAAAGGCTTCGCAATTCTGCGTGATGCGTCAACTATGGCGCTGCCCGATTCCAATATCGGTAAAGAGATTACGGGGTATATGGGTTCAGCTTATCAGGATCTCATCCTGCAGGACAAAGATTTAAGCCCGCTAGACGCCGCTACCATCTATGAAGAATTTAAAGAGCTGACTCCGCCGGGTGAAGAAGGTAACGCTGTTATCCAGCGTCTTGCCGAGCGTCTGGTGGAGGCTGATTTGCTTGATCGTGCCTCATCATTATTACAGCATCAGGTCGATTATCGCTTGCAGGGCGCCGAAAAGGCGCGTGTAGCGACAAGATTGGCAGCGATATATCTGCTGGATAAGAATCCGCGTCCTGCCATGACGGCACTTGATGCGGCTGAAGCTGTTTACGCTGCAGACGCGGCGATGCCTGAGGTTGAGAAAAAAGAGCATATGCGCGAAGTGCATTTATTGCGCGCGCGTGCGCTTTCAAAAATCAACCGGACAGAAGAGGCGATTGCGCTTTTGAATACCTATCCGCCTGATCCCGATGTGAATGCTTTACGTGCTGATATCGCCTGGCAGGCAGGATTGTGGGAAGATGCAGGCGAGGCCCTGCAGGACCTTATTCTGGATGAAGCGCTGGACCTTAAACGCCCGCTCACGGAAAAGCATGCTGATCTGATTCTGAACCGTGCTGTTGCCTTAAATCTGGCTAGCAACCGTGTGGCGCTTGCCAACATGCGTACTGAATATCAGGCGGCCATGAACCAGACATCACGGGCCCAATTATTTGATGTGATTACACGCCCGCGCAAAGTCTCAACCCTGGCGGATCGCGAAACCATTTCCAGCATCGTGGCCGAAGCTGATATGTTCAAGGGATTCCTCGATAGCTATCGTAAAACGGAAACATCGGGGCAACCGACGGCAGCGGCACCGCAACCAGAAACAACACCGGCACAAGCGCCTGCACCAGCAGCACCGCCAGCCTCTAATTAACTCATAAAATAATTTTGAACTATCCGGGAACAGGGCCGGTTTCGAAGCTCTGGATCAATGATCCGGCGATTAAATGCCATCCATCCACCAGCACAAAGAAAATGATCTTGAACGGCAGGGATATCGTCACCGGCGGTAACATCATCATACCCATGGCCATCAGAATAGAGGCCGTAACCATATCGATGATCAGGAACGGCAGAAACAGCATAAAGCCGATCTCAAACGCGCGGCGCAATTCTGAAATCATGAATGAGGGGATCAGGACGCGTAGGGGAATGGCTTTGGGATCTTCGAAAGGTCCTAGTTTGCTCAGGTCTGTGAACATCTGCAAATCTTCCACGCGGGCATGTTTCAGCATGAATTCACGGAAAGGCTCTACTGTGCGCTCAAATGCAACGGGTTCGTCAATTTCCTCATTAATCAGCGGGACAATGCCTGAATCATAGGCTGCTTGGAATGTAGGGGCCATGATAAAAAGCGTCAGGAACATCGCCAGCGATATCATGACAGTGTTGGGCGGGGTCTGCTGGATGCCGATAGCCGTACGCAGGAATGACAACACAACCACAATACGGGTGAACGATGTCATCATGATCAGGATGGATGGTGCCAGCGACAGCACAGTCAGCAAAGCCATCAACTGGACGATACGGCCTGATAACGTGCCGTTCTCGCCCTCTGGCCCCAGATCAATGGTAATATTTTGCGCCCACGCCGGATGGGCATAGGCAATCAGCCCGAGAACGAGCGCGAAAGCGGCAAAAATAGGAAACAGGCGTTTCATGCTGATTTTTCGATTTTGAGGACCTGACCCATATCCTGCGGCGCTTTCAGGTTACTTTCAATCACCGTTTCGCCATTCGTCCCCAGAATCAGCAGGTGTTCCTGATCGTCGCAACGTACGATGGCCAGTTTGCGGCGCGGGTCGAGCGGCAGGGTCTCTACCAGTTTCAGGCGACGGCGGGATAGGGGCATGACACCGCCGGCATTATTAATGCGGCGCATAACCAAGGCCAATAATCCCATCAGCGACAGCACGAACAATAATGCTGCCGTAAATTTCATGAGCTGTGCCGTATCCATCAGTTCCATAATTATTCATCCTCATCTTCAGGATGCTCGAATTCATCGATTGCCTGCGATAATTCTTCCAGCGCGGCAATCATCTGATCCATTTTCTCATCGACCAGCTCTACGACATCGGATGGCGGCTCTTCCGCAGCTTCACATACTGCCTGCACTTCATCATCCAGATCGTCGAGGTTTATAAGGTCACCATTTTCAACCTGTTCGATGGCCTGGTTAATCGTATCGATGAGCGCTTGAATACGGTCGGGCAGGGACTGTTCAGTCATAATCTCTATTCCTTATCAGATTGTTCTTCATCTTTATCATCCCGTAGCGTGGCCTCAAAGGGCTCGAGTGTGCCATTGGCCTGATACACATAGGAAAGAATCTCGGCAACGGCCATAAAGGCTTCAGAGGGGATAGGGCTGTCGATTTCTATGGCTGCCAGCATTTCCGCCAGACTGGCATCTTCGCGGATGGGAATATTGTTTTCCTGGGCGATCTGTAAAATCTTCTCGGCAATTTTTCCCCGTCCGGCAGCGGTGATTTCCGGTACGTCATCAGTCTTTATGTCATATTTCAGGGAGACGGCTACGGATTTTGCCGGTTTTTCCTTACGATTCAATGGGATAAGGTGGTCTAATCTGTCCGGCCCGTCATCTTCATCGAACTGATCCGCCATTTGGCATGCTTTCTGCAAAGGTTAATACCGTGGGAACTAAGAATAAGGTATTGGGATCATGACTACACAAAATATCGGCCTCTTCAAAGCGATGAATGCAAAAATGCATTATCTGGATATGCGCCAGAAAGTGCTGGCCCAGAATGTGGCCAACGCCGACACCCCCGGATATGTCCCCAAAGAACTGAGCAAAGTCGATTTTGGCCGCGTACTCAAAGATGTAACAAAAGAAAACAAGGTTTTTGTTGAAACCACAGACGATCAACACATGCCGCCAGCGGGCATGCTGGATGACCCTAAGAGCAAAGGGGCGCGCCTAGTTTATGAAGTAGCACCTGACCGTAACGAAGTCAGTCTTGAAGAGCAGATGGTAAAATCTTCACAAAATACAATGGATTATAACCTGATGACGACGCTTTACCAAAAGAACGTCAACCTGATCAAAACCGTACTGGGCACAGGTCGCTAATTTAAACAGGGAAATGAGAATAAGCAGGTAACACTATGTCAGAACTATATAATGCGATCACACTCTCGACCCATGGCATGAAAGCGCAAAGCACCCGCGTGCGCGTGATTTCCGAGAATCTGGCTAACGCTGATACAGCCGCAGCACAGCCGAATGAAAACCCGTATACGCGCAAAACTATCACATTCAAAAACGTGCTGGACCGTCAGATAGATGCCAACACGGTGGAAGTTTCCAAAATCCGCGATGACACCAAGCGCCCCTATCCGGTGAAATATATGCCGGATCACCCCGGTGCTGATGCAAATGGTTATGTTAAAATGCCGAATGTGGATTCCGTGGTCGAGCTTATGGACATGCGTGAAGCGCAGCGTTCTTACGAAGCCAATCTGGGTGTTCTGGACCAGAGCCGCAGCATGATTAACAGAACAATTGACCTGTTACGTTGAAAAACAGGTTTTGTGATACAATATAGGTAATCAGAGGATTCTTAATTATGGCTATTAATGGTGTAAATCCGGCAGCAGCCGCAGGCTTATATGCCCAGACCGCCAAAGTTGGCGGCGCTGGTGTTGCAGCGCCCGACGGCGGCACCTTTGGCCAGATGATCAAGCAGGCCACGCTGGACTCCATCGAAACTGTCAAAGAAGGTGAACGCGCCAGCGCCGCCGCCATTACAGGCAAGGCTGACCTGGCTGACGTAGTCGAAGCTATGACGGATGCCGAATTGACCCTGCAATCAGCGCAGGCCATCCGTGACCGTATGCTGAATGCGTATCAGGAAATTATGAGAATGCCCATTTAAGGGGGCAATTTCCTAAATCGTATTTTTGATCTCAAAATGATCTGATAGGCTGGTTTTCATGAATCAGACCGAAATCATTGAAGTCGTACGCGAAGCTATCATGATCTCCATTCAACTGGGGACGCCCGTCATGATGATTGGTCTTGTCGTGGGTCTGGCGATTGCCTTGTTACAGGCGCTGACTCAGGTACAGGAAATCACATTAGTATTCGTTCCCAAAATTGTGGCCATGATGCTGGCCGTATTCGTGCTGTTCCCGGCTTTTGTGGCGACCCTGATTACATTTATGCAGTCGCTTGCCGACCGCATGATCGCACTGAACTGATATGGAAGAAACACTACAGAGCTTTCTGACGCAGGGCGTATTCGCCTTTATGATCACGTTCGTGCGTATCGGTGCGGCGCTGACGATCATGCCGGGTGTCGGCGATTCATTCGTTCCCCAAAACATTCGTCTTTATATTGCACTCGGCATTTCTCTGGTACTGATGCCGCTGGTATCCCCGTATCTTCCTAACCCGATCCCCACGACAGCGGGGCTATTGGTGCTGATTGGTTCGGAATTTATCGTCGGTATCTTTATGGGCACGGTGGCGCGCATTTTCATGACGGCACTGGATACGGCGGGGATGATCATTTCCATGCAATCCGGTCTCGGTAACGCGCAGGTATTCAACCCGGCCATGGCAACACAAGGGTCGCTGGTGGGTGCATTGTTGTCAATTACAGGTGTCGTGCTGATCTTTGTGACCAATATGCACCATTTGCTGATTTATGGGCTGATTGGAAGCTATGAGGTTTTCCCTGTCGGCGCCGTCCCGAATTCAGGCGATATGGCAGACATGCTAAGCAAGGCGATTGCCGGCAGTTTCATGGTAGGTGTACAGATATCTGCACCCTTCATTGTGCTGTCCATGATGCTTTATATCGGCATGGGTGTATTGTCGCGTCTGATGCCGCAGGTGCAGGTTTTTATGCTCTCGTTGCCGCTGCAAATTACATTATCGCTTTTGACACTGGTTTTGATGTTCTCGGCGGGCATGCTTTTCTGGCTGACTAATTTTGAGGAAGCGATGATGTTCTTCTTTGGTAGTGGAGGGTAATGCACCATGGCCGAAGATGACGACGACTCTCAAAAGACCGAAGACCCTACCCCCAAGCGGCTTGAGGAAGCCCGCAAGAAAGGGCAGATTGCGCTTAGCCGTGAAATGAATACATGGCTGATGCTGCTGGCCGGTACGATTATTATTGGCACGATGTCAGGTAGCTTTATGACGGACCTGACTGTATATATGCGCGGCTTCATAGAGCATGCTGGGGATCTGCCGCAGGTGCCAGGTGGTTTCCGCGAAACGCTGGGCGCGTCATTCTGGAAGGTTTTCGGCCTTATGTCGCTGCCGCTACTGGCACTGATGTTTATGGCCTTCATTGGCCCCTTTATTCAGGTGGGGCCTATTTTTGCAACGGAAGTTATTAAGCCGGATGTCAGCAAAATTTCACCGATCAAGGGATTCAAAAGACTGTTTTCAATGCGGTCTATTGTCGAGTTTGTGAAGGGCCTTCTCAAACTCGCGATTGTCGGATTCGTAGGTTACCTGCTGCTGGCCCCATTCTTCGGCAAGCTGGAGCACCTGGTGGGCCTGCCGATCCAGGCCATGATGCACGAAATGCTGGCGCTGGTGCTGCGCCTTATGGCGGGGGTCTTGGTTGTGCTGTTGGTGGTCGCTGTGCTGGATGTCCTGTATCAGCGCAATGAACATATGAAAAAAATGCGCATGAGCAAGCAGGAGTTGAAAGACGAATACAAACAAAGCGAAGGCGACCCGCAGGTTAAAGGCAAACTTCGCCAGTTGCGCGCGGAAAAGGCCCGTCAGCGCATGATGGCTAATGTACCGGGGGCCACGGTGGTGATCACCAACCCGACCCACTATGCTGTGGCGCTTAAGTATGAACCGGATACGATGGAGGCGCCCATCTGCGTTGCCAAGGGTGCTGACAACATTGCCCTTAAGATTCGTGAAATCGCGCAGGCCAATAAAGTCACAATTTACGAAAATCCGCCTTTGGCGCGTACACTCTACAGCGTCATCGAAATTGATGAAATCGTCCCGCCGGAACATTATAAAGCCGTGGCCGAGGTGATTTCGTTCGTGTTCCGTCAACAGGGAAAACTTCCGCAATAAGGCGGTTCGCCTGTTTTCATAGGCCTATCTGTGCTAAGAATCACCCCAGAGAACTGACATGAAAACGGACCATTCTGAATTCATAGCGCGCCACCATGCGCCTCCGCCTTCCGATAAGGAGCCGGAGAAGGATAATCCGTGGCGCATCTGGGTCGCTTTGTTGTTGGTGCTGCTTTATATTGTGGTCTGCACAGCGGTGGCGATTTTCATGAATATTCAGAAAGAAGCTGTCATTGCTGCAGGCGTAGCCTTCGTTGTGGCGCTGGGCATTTCTTTCTTTATCCAGAAAACACTGCATATCAGAAGCGCCCGCGAAAAAGAGCGTGAGATTCTTCACGAAGTCATGGAAGGAAGCCGCGGCGGGCGCCTGATTACCGATGGCGCCGACAATACGGTTTATTCCAACCAGAAATTCCGTTTTATGTGCGAAGGTTTTGGCCCGCCAACACTGATGACGCTATCAAAGCTGTTTCAGTCTGACGATAAAACCATGACTTTGTTCCGCATGCTTTCGGATCAGGCGCAAAAAGGGTTAACTGATTCCATCGAGCTTTGCAGCCGCATTGATGACCGCGAAACATGGTACATGGTCACAGCACAACCTGTCGCGGGCTGGGCTGGCTACATTCATTGGCGCATCGATGATATTACGGACCGCCGTGAAATTGATCGCGCCATTCGTGAAGAGCGTGAGAAGCTGATCGACTTCACGGATAACGCACCTGTGGGTTTCTTCTCTGTGAATGAAGAAGGGCAGTTCGTATTTGTGAATGCCACATTGGCGCGCTGGCTGGGCGAAGATATTGAAACCCTCCTGAATGGTGCGCGCCTGCATACATTCTTTAATGATATCCCGCAGGATGCACGCCCCTATGACATCGTTATGAATGGCGGCGCCAAGCAGATGGGTGAGGTGTCCATGAAAGGCCCGGGTGGAAAAACATTTATGGCGGCGATCAATCAGGCTGTGGTGAATGAAGGGCCGGGGCAGGTGCGTACGCGTGGTGTCGTGCACGACTTGACAGCTGAACGCGCCATGCGCCAGGCATTGAAGGCCTCAGAGGATCGCTTCCAGCGTTTCTTCGAAGAGGCACCGCTTGGTATCGCCATGCTCAATCCTGAAGGGGCTTTGAATGATTGTAACCAGGCGCTGGCCTCTATGCTTTCCTACAGGATCGAGGATATCGAGGGTCGTCAGTTTGAAACTCTGATTCATGAGGAATTCCGTGAAAGCGTGCTGGCCATATTGAATCGTATTGAAACAGGTGGTCAGACATCGCCTGTTGAAGTGACGTTGCTGGGCCGCGACCGCCCGGTGTCGGCACAGATGTTTGCCCGTAAACTGCTGGGCAGTGAAAGTATCGTTCTGCATTTCATTGACCTGACGCAACAAAAGCAACTGGAAGCACAATTCGTTCAGTCGCAAAAAATGCAGGCGATTGGTCAATTGGCAGGCGGTGTAGCGCACGACTTTAATAACCTGCTAACCGCGATGATCGGCTTCTGCGATCTGCTGCTGCTGCGGCACAAGCCGGGTGATCCGTCATTCTCTGACATCATGCAGATCAAGCAGAATTCAAACCGTGCGGCGAATCTTGTGCGCCAGCTTCTGGCCTTCTCTCGCCAGCAGACCTTGCGCCCGAAAGTGCAGGACATTACGGATATCCTGACAGAGATTTCACATCTCGTGCGCCGCCTGATCGGCGCCAATATCGAACTGCAGGTCATTCATGGCCAGGACTTGGGACTCGTGAAGGTGGATGCTGGCCAGATGGAGCAGGTGCTGATCAACCTGGCCGTGAATGCGCGTGATGCGATGGAGGGTAAAGGCGGTGATCTCACCATTCGTACTTTCGCGTTTGAGAATACAAAACCCAAGGCTTGCGTCAGTGATGAAATGCCACCGGGTCAATGGGTAGCACTGGCTGTTGAAGATACCGGTACGGGTATTCCGCCGGAAATCATGACGCGTATTCTTGAGCCGTTCTTTACGACGAAAGAAGTGGGGCAGGGTACCGGACTGGGGCTTGCCACTGTGTACGGTATCGTGCGCCAGACAGGCGGTTATCTCGATATTGATAGTAAAGTAGGCGAGGGTACAACATTCACCATTTATCTGCCACGCGTGCATGAGGGTGAAAATAAAGCTGAAGAAGTGTCTTCTATTAGCGCTGAAGAAGACACGGGTCGCGACTTAACTGGTATGGCGCGCATTATGCTGGTCGAGGATGAAGACGCTGTGCGCACATTCTCTGCCCGGGCTTTGGCCAACAAGGGATACGAAGTGCTGGAGGCAGAAAGCGGTGAGGCAGCGCTGGGCTTGATTGAGGCCAATAAAGATTATCCTATCGACTTGATGATCACCGATGTGATCATGCCGAATATGGATGGCCCGACACTGGCGAAGACGCTGCGCGCGCAACGCCCTGATCTCAAAATCATTTTCATCTCCGGCTATACGGAAGAGAAGCTGAAAGATCATATGGGTGAAAATATCTGGTTCCTGCCCAAGCCCTTTACGCTCAAGCAACTGGCGGCAAAGGTGAAGGAAGCGCTCGAGGGTTAATGCCCGGTCGGCTTACCCTACAGGAACAGGCCTTCAACTTTGAAATTTTGACGCAAAGGGCTTTGACGAGACAGGGCGTCCAGCCATAGGCCAAGCGATGTCACCTCAATACCAGCACGTATCTTCTCGACGACATCTCCTCGGGATGCCGCGGAGAAAAGAATTTCAATCGTATCGCACCCTTGATAGTGATCAGGCTGCTGATAGCCCAGATGATACTGGGTCTGTAGTTGCTGACCTTCCACAGTATCGCGGCGAATCTCGACACTGTCTATCCCGGTGGCGCCGTTAACAATGACCAACTTGCCACTATGTGTGGCGATGCCCTCTTCAGGGAAGAGATCGGCATTAAATGTCAGTTTCATGTTGTCATACTCCCGGGCCATAAAGGGGGTTAAATTATGAAAAATATAAACAATATGCCGTCATTGCACAATAAAAATACACACAAAAATCTCGTTTTGTTCTCGTTTCAGCTTTACAAAAAGAACAAATAGGGTACATTCGTATGGTGATAACTCGAATCCCTATGCAGCGCGGCGTTGCCGGACTGCGGAAACTGTGACAATAAAGGAGAACAAATCATGTCCGTAACAGCGCTGAAAACAGGTGAAAATATGAGCCAGTCCCCCGCCGAAAAGAGTAAAGCCCTAGACGCCGCCTTGGCGCAGATTGAACGTGCCTTCGGCAAGGGTTCGATCATGAAACTCACCGGCGAGAACGCACAGGTCTATGTAGAGGCGGTATCAACAGGTTCCCTGGGTCTGGATATCGGTCTTGGCATCGGTGGCTTGCCCCGTGGACGTATCACAGAAATTTATGGTCCTGAATCATCGGGTAAAACAACATTGGCGCTGCAGGTTATTGCTGAAGCGCAAAAAGCAGGCGGCACTTGCGCCATTATCGATGCGGAACATGCACTTGACCCTGGTTATGCTAAAAAGCTGGGTGTGAATGTTGACAATCTCCTGATCTCCCAGCCGGATGCCGGTGAACAGGCGTTGGAAATTGCTGATACGCTGGTACGCTCCGGAGCGATTGACGTGCTGGTGGTTGACTCTGTCGCGGCATTGGTGCCACGTGCTGAACTTGAAGGCGAAATGGGCGACAGCCACATGGGTCTTCAGGCGCGCTTGATGTCTCAGGCGCTACGTAAGATTACGGGTTCTATTTCACGTTCCAATTGTGTTGTTATCTTCATCAACCAGATCCGTATGAAAATCGGCGTGATGTTTGGTTCTCCTGAAACAACAACGGGCGGTAACGCGCTGAAGTTCTACGCTTCCGTTCGTCTTGATATCCGTCGTATTGGTTCGATCAAGGATGGTGAGACTGTCACCGGTAACCAGACCCGTGTGAAAGTTGTAAAAAACAAGATGGCGCCTCCGTTCCGTCAGGTTGAGTTTGACATCATGTACGGCGAAGGCATTTCAAAAACCGGTGAATTGATTGATATCGGCGTCCAGAGCAACCTGGTTGAGAAATCAGGCGCCTGGTTTGCCTATGATGGTCAGCGTATTGGTCAGGGCCGTGAAAATGCGAAGAAATTCATGAAGGATAATCCTGAGATTGCGGCGAAGCTGGAAAATCAAATCCGCCAACAGGCAGGTGTGGTAGCAGATGCTATGCTGACAGGACCGGATAATGATGAAGAGGCTGCAGAAGCGCTCGAGGGGCCATCACCAGCCGAGCTTGCAAATGATGACGATGTGCCATCAGGCCGTAAGTCGAAAAAGGCGGCTGGCTAACCAATAAGAAATAAGACGGCTTGTTCTCCCACCAGGCCTCCTATAACAAAACCCCGGAATATTTTCCGGGGTTTTTTACTAGCCGCGATCTCTCATAATACGTTGCTTGTCACGGCCCCAGTCACGGTCTTTGATAGAGGCGCGTTTGTCATGCAACTGCTTACCTTTGGCGAGGGCGATTTCCAGCTTTGCCCGCCCGCGTGCATCAAAATAAAGCTTTGTTGGCACCAGCGTGTAACCATCGCGCGTGATCGAACCCATCAGCTTGTTGATCTCACGTTGATTCAAAAGCAGTTTACGGGGGCGCTTCGGTTGGTGCTGCAGATGTTTACCTGCCTGCATATATTCAGGAATGTGTGCGTTATAAAGCCAGATTTCTCCGTTATGTTCACCTGCGAAAGATTCATTCAGGCTGCATTGGCCCAGGCGCAAGGATTTAACTTCCGTGCCGACAAGCACGATCCCCGCCTGAAAGGTTTCTTCCAGATGGTATTCAAATCGGGCTTTGCGATTTTCCGCAACCGTCTGGTTGATAGAAATCATGCCGGGTTTTTTGTCCTTTTTCTGAGCCATGCGAAATACTTAGCGCGAAGTGGCGCTAAAACGAAGGGAAAAAGACGTTTTATGAGAAAATCAGCCGATGGCACGGGCCTGCGCTGGTTTTCCGCTGACCAGCAGTCCCGCATTTTCCATGGTTTCATCAACCGCTGCACGGGCTTTCTCGCTGGCACGTACGAGCGGCAGACGCACTTCATCGGTACTTAAACCCAGACGGCTGGCTGCATATTTAACAGGGGCAGGGGATGTTTCGACAAACAGTGCCTTGCTCAGGGGCAGCAGGCGTCTATCGATATCGGCGGCTATCGCAGGGTTACCATCTCGCCAGCTTTGCTGAAGTTCGGCAGCCAAAGCGGGGGCGATATTCGATACGACGGAGATGCAACCATCGCCACCTTCCTGCAGGAAGCCCAATGTTGTCAGATCGTCACCTGACAATTGGCAAAATGGTTTGCTGATGGCGGCTTTGGTTTTCTTAACGCGGGAAAGGTCGGATGTCGCATCCTTGACGCCGACAATATTCGGCAGTTTTGCCAGTCGTGCCATAGTATCCACAGACATATCCACAACGCAGCGGCCAGGAATATTATAAATAATAATGGGAATATCTACAGCCTTGGCTACGGCTTCGTAATGAGCGTACAGGCCTTCCTGTGTCGGTTTGTTATAATAAGGCGTGACAATGAGCGCAGCGTCTGCGCCCGCTTCGTAAGCATGTTTTGTCAGCTCAATTGTTTTTGCTGTGGCATTCGAACCCGTACCGGCAATAACCGGGATTCTCTTCTTGACCAGAGCAACACCACGTTCGACAATACGCTTATACTCGTCATTTGTAAGCGTAGGTGACTCGCCTGTGGTTCCACAAAGGACAAGCCCATGAATTCCCTGTTCGATCTGCCATTCAATCAGATCGTCAAATGCAGGCCAGTCAATCTCGCCGTCTTTGAACGGTGTAATTAAAGCGGTTATCGAACCATGAAACATGACAGGGATATTCCTTTCTCAGTATTGAATGTAATGCCCTCACGCCCTGTGCGCAAGGCAAGCCTTGCATTTTTGATGCTCTGCGCCATGAGTATGCCGTTGGTAGCAGCGGAAGCAGTCGATGATACGCAGGATACCCCTGTCGTTGCGCTGACAAAAGAGAGCCGCCAGATGATCGTGCAGGGGCTTCAGGCAGCAAAACAAGGACGCTGGACGGATGCCAAGCGACTGATTTCGCAGTCGCAGGATAAATCAGCCATAGCGCTATACGACTGGCTGAATTTTACGCGCCCTGAAACAAAAACCGTTGATTTCGATCGCATCAGCGATTTCATCCGTGATAACCCGGACTGGCCGCGACAGAATACTTTGAAAGAACTTGCAGAAAAATCAATGCCAGCAACATTGTCTGACAAAGAAGTGATGGACTGGTTTGATGACAATGGCCCGCAAACTGCTAAGGGTATGGCAAGGTATGTGGAAGCACTTGTAAATCAGGGGCAGTCACAGATCGCTGAAAAACGCTTGAATGACTGGTGGCCGAAAGCGTCTTTAAATAATGAAGAGCAAGCTTTCTTCATGGGGCGTTATGCGGCCATGATAGATCACTCAGCGCATATCGCGCGGTTAAATACCGTACTTTTCCGCAAGCAATACACGAATGCCCGTGCCTTGGCGCGCATGATTGGCAAGGGTTATCCTGCCTTGGCTGAAGCGCGTATTGGCCTGGCTGAAAGTCGCCCGGGTATTGATGGCCTTGTTCGTGCTGTACCCGCACATCTGCAGGATGATCCGGGTTTCATGCTGGAACGCCTGCGCTGGCGTCGGAAAAACAACATGGATTTTGGCGCGATAGAGATATTGCAGAACATGCCGCCACCTTCGCAAATCCCCAACATTGGTGAATGGTGGAAAGAGCGTAACATTATGGCGCGTCGCCTGATCGATAAGAAAGATTATCGTACGGCTTATCTGGTGGTTTCCAAACACGGCATGAAAGAGGGTGCTGATTTTGCAGCGGCTGAATTCATGGCAGGTTGGCTGGCGCTGAAGTTTAACAAGCAGGCTGATAAGGCATTTGGCCACTTTGAAGCTTTATATAACGGAACATCGACGCCGATCAGTAAATCACGTGGGGCTTATTGGGCAGGCAAGGCCAGCGAGAAATTGGATCGCGATGATATTGCGAAACAGTGGTATCAAACGGCTGCACGCTATCAAACAGCCTTTTACGGGCAGATGGCTATTGGCGCGCTATCATCAGACGCACGTCCGCCGCAACAGGTGCCGCCCGAGCGTACATTGGGGGCCGAGAGTCGCTTCTATAACAAGAATATTGTGAAAGCTGCCAAGCTTCTGCATCAGGCAGGGTACTGGAAGGAGACGACAGAGTTTCTGGATGCCATGGCCAGCAATATCAAAGATCCTGAAGAATACATTTTGATTGCTGATCTTTCTGAATCTCTCGAGCATTACCACAATGCCGTGCGTATCGCGAAAAAGGGGTTGGAGAAAAACATCATGATGGTGGATCACGCATTCCCCACCATCCTGCCGCGCATGCGTACCGTGCAACAGGAATGGGCACTGGTGCACGGCGTGATCCGCCAGGAAAGCCAGTTTGACCCGCAAGCCATGAGTCCTGTGGGCGCGCGCGGCTACATGCAACTGATGCCGGCAACGGCACGTGAAGTTGCCAGGAAAAAAGGCATCGCCCATCAGACTGATTGGCTGATTACGCGTCCTGAACACAATATTGATTTGGGTGACGATTATCTTGGCCAGTTGATAGATTATTATGATGGTTCATATCCGCTAGCCATCGCTGCGTATAACGGCGGCATGGGTAACGTCAATAAATGGATCGCGCGTTTCGGTGATCCCCGTAAGGGCGATATTGATATGATCGACTGGATCGAGTTGATACCGTTTGATGAAACGCGCAATTATGTACAGCGCGTTATGGAGTCCACTTATATCTATCGTTTGAAGATGAAGGCAATTCAGCGCAGCGTTAGCACGCCCTTGCATGTGTCGTTGCAGTAACATAATACCTTTTTGTATGTTGCCTGTTGATTAAGCGGCTGTAATTCATATACTTTTCGCTGATTCTGTATTTTGTGGGATCTTCCATACTTTATGGGAGCTTCATAGGATGTTAGAATAAACTATACAAAAGTATTACTCCTCTGCGTCCCGTACCCTACATTTATTGATAATATCAGAAAGAAAAATAAGGGCAGAAGCATGAAGATATTAATAGCTGACGACCACACATTGTTCCGCGACGCGCTGACGCTTTATATAAATCAGATAGAGCCACGTTATGCGATTACTGTAGCGCGTGACATCAAGGAAGTCGTCGACATCCTGGAGGCCGATCACGCCTATGATTTGGTACTGCTTGATTATCGCATGCCGGGCATGAACGGTTTTCAGGGTTTGAAAAAAATTCGCCAGACTTGGCCTGACCTGCGCGTGGCGCTGATGTCTGGTATTGCCAATGAAGAAGAAGTCAAAATGTCGCTGGAATTAGGCGCCGTCGGTTACTTCCCCAAAACAATGCCGGGCCATGCCATGGTGAAAGGCTTCCAGCAAATTACGGCTGGTGAGAAATTTATTCCGCTGGATCACAATACCAATCGCCTGATGCCCTCGTATGAGCCGACGTTCCAACCGGCAGTAGACAAAGCGGCTAATCAGGACGGAACAGGTTCTGTGCATCTTACAACACGTGAGATGGATGTTCTGGGCCATTTGCTGCAAGGTGAATCCAATAAAGTCATTGCATCGGCTTTAGGATTGCAGGTTGTGACTGTGAAGTTGCATGTACGCAGCCTTTGCAAAAAGCTGGGTGCGCAAAACAGAACACAAGTTGCTTTGAAAGCCCGTGAAATGGGCATTATGGATCAGTTCCGTCGGCCTTCAAGCCACCAGGATCCTGCAACCAGCACCATCAATAAAAGAACGTAAACCCAGTCAGGCAGGAACGGTGTGTCTTTCACGCCGGTTACCTGATAGCTGTTGTTCGATTTCAGCCCGATCCAGTTGTGGCCGCCGAATACCTTGCCATTGGTTACGAAACGGATGTCGGGTGTGGCGTTATCCACCAGCCACTGCACTGTACCGCCGGATTCAGTTGCCACAGGTTTCAGAATGTCAGCTGTTGTACGCACACCGCGCAATTCCGGTGGATTCAGATCGCCAACCAGGGCAAATCGTTCCTGCATGCCGTCATCAAATGTGTAGATACCAAGCTGTTGCGCTTCGATACGGGCTTCCAGTAAACCATTTGGCTGTGGGGTTAGTGTGACGGTCTCGCTTTTATTGTCCGGTGAAATCATGGTGATATCCATCGGCACATTCTGCAGTGAACGACGGCGTACAAGCATCGTGTTGCCATCCATCTGCACGAATAAGGCGTTCTCTTCCAGTTCAGGTTCTTTCATCAACCAGTGTGCCAGACGGCGCAGCAGTTCTGTTTGCGGTCCGCCGCCTTCATAACCACGCGACCATAACCATATCTGGTCGGATGCCAGCTGTGCGACACGGCCTTCTTCGACACGGTTAAGTATAAGCAGCGGCATGTCACTATATCCTGACATCACGGTCTGCCCGCCACGTGGCGTCACGCCGACCTGACGCATCCATGAGCCCCAACCGGGCTCGGTAACCGTACTACCCGGCCAGCTTAGATCCTGTGTAACGGGGTGGCGCTTACCAACATCGGTGAGATGTGGCTTGAAGCTTTCGCTAAAAACGGCCCCCGTAGGTTGACCTGGAAGAATATCCTGTAATGCCGTGCTAAAGAGTGTGTCCTTACCGGCAAAGCTGGGGCCGCTGGCTTCCAATAAAGCGCCACCTTTCTTCACATACTCGGCAATATTGGCAAAATAGTAATTAGGCAGGATGCGATTGACGCCGTAACGATCAAAGATGATCAGATCAAAGTCATAAAGTTTTACCTCAAAGAGCTCACGGAACGGGAAAGCAATCAGCGATAATTCCGTATGTGGCGTCATATCGAGCTTTTCGGGTTCACGAAGAATAGTGAAGTGCACCAGATCAACACCAGGGTCCGATGTCAGCAGGTTACGCCACGTGCGTCCACCGGCGTGTGGTTGCCCTGAAACCAAAAGAACTTTCAGGCGGTCTCGGACACCATTGATGATAATCGGGGCCTTGTTATTGGCTAAGGTCAGTTCACCATCCGTGCCTGATGCTTCGATATAAACGATGTTCTGACCGGCATGGTTGACTTTGACCTGTACTGTGCGGTCTTCATTGATCGGGGCCATATCCATTTTACCGGGCGTATTATCCTGACGAATGGTAACAGTGGCATATTCGTCATCCTGCGCTGATGGATCTTCAACACGGTAGCGCACAGTGACTTCCTGGCCAACGATGCCATAAGCAGGAGCCTCGGTGAGCACTAATTGACGGTCTCGCTCATTCTTGCGTCCCGTCAGCAACGTATGAACGGGGCCATAATCCTTTATCAGGGCGGGCAGTGTAGGCACATCATGCACCTGGCCGTCGGTGAGCAGTATGACCCCGGCACGACGGGCCACAGGCACATCAGCTAGTGCCTGATCCACGGCTTCGAAAAGTTTGGTCTCACGCGCCGTTGCCGCATCTGTTAACGGCGCTTCGATTACGCGTAGGTCAAGACCATCCTGTGCAGATAACTTCTGACGCAAATATTCCAGTGTTTTATCCAGACGGGCTTCGCGATCACCAATTTTTTCGGATGGGGACCGATCAGCTATAACGACGGCCACATCATTGACGGGTTCGCGTTGTTCCTCAACAAGCGAGGGATTTAAAAATACAAGCAGGAAGCCCGTAACACATAAAGCGCGGGTGATAACCCCGGCACGGAACAGCGCTGCCGAGAGCAACAGGAAAGAAAGCCCGAACAATGTGATCATCCACAATGTGGGTTCCGGGACAATCGGTGCAAAATGTATGGTAAGGGCTGAGCTATTCATCATTGACCCAACCTTTCCAGGATATGCGGGATGTGCACCTGGTCAGCCTTATAATTGCCAGTCAGAGCATACATCATCACGTTTATACCAAAACGCATAGAAAGTTCTTGTTGTCTGGATTGTCCCGGTGTGGCAGCCCAGGCGGAAATCCAGTCATTGCTACCGATAATCAAAGATGAGACACCATCACGGCCGCTTTTGCTGGTTTCTTCAACCCACATTGTCTTGCCATCATAACGACCCGGGAAGCTGTCCATCAGGTAAAATGATTTTGTCAGCACATGGTCTTTTGGCATAAGGATAAGCGGAGGTACGTTTAATCCGCCGGTAAGGCGCCGTAAATGCGGGGCGTTGGTGCCACCACCAGCGCTGCCGCTAAAGCCACGTGGTGTTGTGCTTTCATCGCGCGTGTCCACAAGGATAGTGCCGCCATGGTCGAGGTAATATTGAATTTTCTGCAGTGCCTTGCCTGAGAGAGTGGGTTGGCTCGGGGTAATTGCCCAGTAGATAAGCGGAAAGAAGGAAAGGTCATCTGTGTCGGCATTAAGCGCAACAATTCCAGCAGGTTCGACCGAGGTGCGTTCTGCCAGCACTTGAGACAGCCCTTCAAGCCCCCGTTGCGTCAGGCTATCCACGTCGCTCACGCCCGTGCTGATATAGGCCAGGTGAATCTCGCTGGCATAACGCATGCGGTCTTCAGCGGTTTCGGCATTTGCGGTCGTGATAGTCGCGCACAAGAATACTGCGGCCATGGCGGCTGTTTGTGTCCATCGCAACGGATTGGAAAATAAATGCCATCCGGCATGCAGGGCAATCATGATAATCCAGTCGATCATAAACAGGAGAAGCGCCATGCCCAGAATAAACGGCATCAGATTTTTCTCTGTAACGCCGCCAAACGTCTGACGTTCAACGCCCGTGGGCATGCTGCCGAATGTGCGCAAGGTGGGCAAACGCTCACCCAGATTGAGGGATTTCTGATAGCCCGCACGGCCATAAATTCCGGGAGGGTGGGAACTGTCAGGAATCTTTGTTTCAAACTCTGTGGCTGGTACAGGCTGATCTGTAGCACCCGGCTGCACAGTATTCCCATGTCCATCAAGTATGGTCAGAGGCTGCAGGGAGCCGGCAGCTGATCCTTCGGCAAAAGCGCGGCTGCCAGCCATCTGGATAGTACGCTCCATAAGTTTTACGAACAGGCCAGAAAGAGCAAGGTTCGACCACTCCGGTGTTGCCGTTGTGTGGATCAGCACAATCATGCCGTCATCCAGATTGTCGGCAGTGATAAGCGGTGTACCGTCTTCCAGTGCGGCCCAGCTCTTACGTTCCAGCTCTGGTTCAGGCTCTGCGAGTAGCTGACGGCTGATCGTCAGATCTTCAGGGATTTCCAATCCGAAGTAAGGGCTGGCCTGTGGAAAGGCTGCTAATTTAGCAGGTTTCTCCCATGACAATGAACCTTCCATGGCGCGGTCACCGCGACGTAATGCCGTAGGCGTCAGGAAATTTTCTCCCTGTGTCATGTTGGGGCCGCCAAAGCGGATCAACAGGCCACCCTCACGAACCCAACCTTCCAGGGCATCCAGTTCTTCCGGCGGCATGGCGCCTATGTCCGGCATGACAATGATGGATACATCCTCGTCAAGTAATTCAGGCAAAGTGCCGCTTTGTGTGTCAGCATAAGGTTCAAGGGCACGCTTAATGTAATACCCAGCATCTGTAAGCGGTGCTTTTTCCGCTGTGCTGGTGGAAACAATGCCGACACTGCGGCGATATGATCCACTATCCAGCAGTAAAGTCGATCCGGCACTGTGACGTCCGGCAATCTGAATGCGGCTCACCTGATTTTGTAAGGATGAAGGAAGTTCAAAAGCAACTTTCAGGGCAATCTTGCTGCCGTCTGTAACAATGTCTCGGCTATCAATCTGGCGACCATCACGTGCAAGAACCTGTACGGTCAGTGGCACACCGGCAGGGGTGCCGGAATTAACTTCGACTAAGGCGGCGGTTTGTCCGGCCTTAGATTTATCCGGACGCAACAACGCCGCGCGTTGTGTGGCGGCAGGTTCGATAAAAATCAGACCGCCCTGATTTTGTAATATCCGGATAAGACGGTCAGGATTGGCATCCATTTGGCCAGATGACAGCCAGTAGCTTTGGATGTTGGCGTTTTCTTTGGCGCTTTCCAGAAGAATGGATGTCTCAACATAGTCGGAAAGCCACGGCAATGGTTTAATACCGCGCAGGGTGGCCTCAGCTTCACCCTTGGTCAGCGGTCCTGCCATAAAAGGTGACGTTTTTCCGGGTTCAGGCGCTGTAGTAGCAATATAGAGGCTGCGGCGCTCACGTCCTGCACGCTCAATAATGTCTACGGCCTGTAATGTCTGCAACCGCCATGTCTGGGCGCTGGACCAGCCATTATCCATGACAATGCGCACAGGACCATTCCCGGAAACGGCATCGCCCGGGTTCAGAACAGGGCGTGCCAAAGCCAATATGATCAGGGCTGCGGCCAAAATACGTAGTAGCAAGATCGGCCATGGTGTTTTGCTGGGTACTTGTTTTTGGGCATCAAGACCAAACATAAAATGGGCTGCCGGGAATACGATGAGTCGCGGAGCGGGAGGCGTCACACGCAGCAGGAACCACAGCACCGGCAGGAACGCCATGCCTGCAAGAACCCAGGGGTTTAAAAATGCAAAGGTGCCGAAGCCAGGGATCATCATGACAACGGCCCTCCTTTACGGCTTTGGCCCAGCAAGCGCCATAGATCAAGGAGTGTAACCGCAGCATCAGTGTCCGTTATATGCTGTACGAAATGCCAGCCATTATGATGGCACATGGATTTCAGGCCTTCGATATGGCCATTCATTTTCTTCTGATAGCTTTCGCGTACAGAGTCTACATTTGTGATGTGATGCTGCTGCCCTGTTTGCGGTGTTTCAAAAATCACACGGCCCCGGAAAGGGAGGTTAACCTCAGCGGGATCTAGGACCTGTAGCAACAGAATATTGACGGTTCGCCCTGCAAGCGCATGTACGGCATGTTCAATCTGATCCAGTGGCGATAGAAAATCACTGACCAGGACAATTGTGGCGTGACGTGCGGGTTCACGCATCAGGTGATGAGGCAGGGGCGATGTGTCATACTCCAGTAATTTCTCGCCAAGGCTTTGGATCATGATCTCGCCTTTGGCGGGACGCAGGCTGCCATCTAATGTGCCCACCATTTCGCCTGCGCCATTCATCAGGATCGCCAATGCCAGACTAATTGTCGATGCGGCTTCATGCTTGGTGGGCAGGATTGTGCGCGATGCGTAATCCATGTTGTCGTTACGCTGGCACCAGATCAGCGCTGTCTGCGTTGTCTGCCATTCTTTTTGACGTACAAAGACGCGGTCACCACGACCCGATTGGCGCCAGTCGATATCCTGTGGCCTGTCACCAGCCTGATATTCGCGAAACTGCCAGAATTTTTCACCGCTGCCGCTGCGGCGCTGCGCATGTTCACCCATACGCACGGCCGTGGCCGCTTTCTCGGCGGCAACCAGCAAGTCAGGAAGACGTCCTGCAGATTTCTCTGCTTCCGTGCGAAGGCCCAGCACTGTCATAGCGCTACGCGTCAGTCCATGAATGCGGTGATGAACGGCCATGCTCTACTCAAGCGTTAGGGGAATCACAGATCCTTGGTCATGTCGGCGATGACATCAGTCAGTGTCACACCATCGGCGCGTGCCTGATAGTTCAGTGCCATGCGATGCTTCAGAATGGGCTCTGCCAGTTCCAGTACGTCATCGACGGAAGGCGCAGGGCGACCATCAAGCAGGGCTTTTGCCCGACATGCCAGCATCAATGCCTGCGATGCGCGTGGACCCGGGGCCCATGTCACGTAATCGTTGACCATCTTTGTAGCTTCTTTGCCGGGGCGACCACGGCGCACGATCTTCAGGATGGCGTCCACAACGGATTCACCAACTGGCAAATCGCGAACGAGCGATTGAATTTCAATTAATTCGTCGTCACCGAAAACAGCCTTGATTGTGTCTTCACGGTTCGTGGTGGTCACCAGAATGACCTGGCGCTCTGATGCCTCATCAGGATAATCAATATCGACCTGCATGAGGAAGCGGTCGAGCTGGGCTTCCGGTAGCGGATAGGTTCCTTCCTGCTCAATCGGGTTTTGTGTTGCCATCACGTGGAAGGGCTTGGGCAGCCTGTGCGGTTTACCCGCAACGGTGACCGAACCTTCCTGCATCGCTTGCAGCAACGCTGACTGCGTACGCGGGCTGGCGCGGTTGATTTCATCGGCCATCAGGAATTGTGTGAACACAGGGCCTTCGATAAAACGGAAAGCGCGCTTGCCCGTAGAGGCATCTTCTTCCAGAACTTCGGAGCCCAGAATATCAGCAGGCATCAGGTCGGGTGTACACTGGATGCGCGAGGATGAAATACCCATCACTTTGGCAACGGTATCGACCATCAATGTTTTGGCGAGGCCGGGCACACCAATCAGCAGCACGTGTCCGCCGGACATCAGGGTAATGAAAATTTGATCGACAGCGCGGTCCTGGCCGAAAATCACTTTGGCAACTTCGGCGCGTGCTTTTTTCAGGTCAGCAGCGGCTTTCTCAAGGCGTTTTTCAATATTCACCGGATTGGCGGTCGTGGACATAGGACTGCTCACAATAGGGCTCCTGTGCGAAGGGTAGAGAATCTGTAATATGTGATTTATATTAATAGTGTTTTTGGCTTTGCCCAGAGGAATGCACAAAGGAAAGCATACCTATGCACGATCTCTTCTATAGAGAAGATGTGTTTCAGGATTATGACCATGCGGATAAGCGCCGCCGGGGCATCCAGTTCACAATCGATTATCAGGGCCGATGGTACTTTCATGGCGAGCAAAGCCCGGGTCCGATCAAAAGAAAGGCTTTAGCGGGCTTATTTGGCGGTGCGGGCGAGGGTTTTATGGCCGGAAAAGGCCTTTCCATCGATGAAAACGGCGTTTATTGGCTGAAATCCCCTGAATCCCGGTATCAGGTAGAGGTTGAAGACGTTCCCTTCATTATTACGCGCTATGATATCCATAATAATGAAGTCGATCTCTACACGAATTTTGACGAAAAGGTGGAACTGGGGCCAGCGCATAACTTGGCGCTCAAACCTGAGCCGCATCGGGGGATAAAGGTGCTGTACGCCGAAGTGCGCAACGGCTTGTGGGCAAGATTTGCCACGAACGTGTATACTGACTTTATAAACAAGTATGTAACTGAGGATCACGGGCATTATCATTTGCATAGCCGTGGCCGGAATTTTGAACTGGATATTGATTGAGACCGCGCCTGAAGATCGTACCGCCGGATTGGATGACAGCGCCGCAAACGCGGGCCGTGATGGATGCCCTGAATGATCCGGGCGATCCGCAGACACTTTTTGTGGGGGGCTGCATTCGTAATGAATTACTGGGCCGACCCGTTACCGATATTGATCTGGCAACGACTTATAAGCCAGACGATGTGATCCTGAGATTGCACCGCGCCGGTATTCATTATGCGCCCACCGGCATTACGCACGGCACAATCACAGCCGTTCTGGACGGTCAGACCTTTGAAATAACAACATTGCGCACTGATGTTGAAACCGATGGCCGTCATGCAACTGTCTCTTATACAAGGGACTGGGTAAAAGATGCCGAACGCCGGGATTTCACGATCAATACATTGCTGGCCGATGATAGCGGGAATGTATACGATCCCTTGGGCCGTGGTATCGCAGACCTTCGCACAGGGCGTGTCATGTTTGTGGGAACCCCTGCTGAACGTATTGCCGAGGATTATTTGCGCATCCTGCGCTTCTTCCGCTTTCAGGCATTGTATGGCGAAGAAGATCCTGATGATGAAGCCTTGCAGGCCTGTCAGGCGGCAGCCCATCATATTTCAGAGCTTTCGCGCGAACGTGTCACACAGGAAATGTTCAAAATTTTGTCGATTGACGATCCCACATCCATATTGACGCTGATGTTTGCGCATAGCGTGCTGACCCAGTTCCGTAGCGTCAACTTCGAACGACATTTATTTTCTCATTTATGCAATATCCAGGCCGAATATGGCGTCATTGATGTTCTGGCGCGTCTCGTGATGCTGGCTGACATCAATTACGATCACGCGGGTACGTTGATGCATTTAAGCGGTGCGCAATCTAAAAAAGTGCGCAGCCTTGTTTTGCTTGTGCGTGATACCAAAACGCTGGATGAAAAGACGCTGAAGCGTTTGCGCTATAACCATGAATGTGACGTCATCACGCAACTCGTCATCTTCTTTATGACGCGTGATGGCGAAACGCATGCTTACCGCAAGCTCATTGAATTGGCGCAAAGGATTGACCCGCCAAAGTTTCCTCTGACGGGCCGTGATGTTCTGGATCTGGGGGTTATGGCTGGACCGGGACTCGGGCAGCTACTCGCAGAGGTCGAGGAGTGGTGGATGCTGCAGGACTTTGCGCCTGATCGCGCGGCTTGCTTGTCGAAGCTACAACAATCTGTGCGGGCTCTGCGTTAGCGGTGTCAGATTCAACAGGGCAAATCCTGACTTCGCGCAGATGTCCATGCACATCTTCCATCATTGTGATTTCAAAATGACGATCCTGGTCCGTTGCCAGGCGTTGATTCCATGTGGCCAGTTCTTCGATATCTGACTTCTTGAAATAGCTGGCGCCATGTTCAACGACGTCACCGGCAGCAGCCTGGGCCATAATTTGGGAAATGCGGGCAGCATAGCGCGCACGCTCAAGAGTTTCTTTTCTCTCGGCCTTGCTCACCAAGGGTGTTTTTGTAAGGGGCTGGCTTGATGGGGCTACCGTTGGCTGTGGCTTCGCCGCTACAGCAGTTCTTTCAACAAAGCTATTCGTTTCAGCATCATAGCGATAATCGTCCATGTCACCCTCTTTTGTAATTTTATTTCGTGTGATATAAAATTTCACACGTTTTATTTCATGATATAAGGGTTTTAGCACACTATATGTCCGGTTGGACATAAATTTTTGCAGAGTCAGCTATGCTTTTTTTGCAATGCACACAAAGTAAAATACCTAAAAAATATTTGCATAATATCTGTGGATTGTGTAGAAACTCGTTTGTGGCGTTTTTGTGAAGATCTTGCTAAAAGTCACACGTAAGAAAAATTGCTCCCGATCTTGAAAAGGACCAGTGGATGCCGCGTAAAGCTAGTAGTGCTTGTTTAGCATTTAATAACGAGGCTCAGGCTTCTGAGCTTACAGAAGGTCTTACGTTTCTGATCCGTACGGATGCGCGTTATGCCACCTGCGGTTTTCGCAAACAGTTGCTTAACTCAGTGCAGAATAATTCTCTGCAAGCGATGTTCATCCCCCAGGCACTGGGTCTGACGGAAGAAGAAACGCTTGATGGTGCGCTGAAGAAATCTGTACATGATGCGTATGAAGAGTGGGGCGTTAGTATCCTCCACTCCATTTCTCGCCATGTGAACTATGATTTATATGACATCGATAAAAGTGTGCGCCGTCTGAATGTGCATTTTCATGATTCACATGCGCTGGCTGAGAAAATCGCCAATAATGCTGACGACTTCCTGAAGGAACAACCAGGCTATAATCCGAATGTGCCTGCTATATATGTATCCTTGGATGAAATGTTCCATGAATGCCGCGCCCCATGGGCCGAGATTGCATTCTCTCGGCTATTCTCAACCAAAGGCGATCAGCAATACGGTTATACAGCGCGACCTGGCAAAATGCCGATTGAAGATCAGGTAAAAGCACTGGCAGAATCGCTCAAGGATCTGCAGCAGCGCTACGGTCAGAAACTCCAGATTGTTCTACTGGAAGATAATGTCCGCCATGCCAAAATGCTGAACTGGGTTATTGACCTGATGGACAAGCATGACGTGTTTGAAAGTGGCGAATTGGCCTGCATTTCAACATGCTTCTGCAGCGCCTCTCAGGAAGAGCGTGCCGCCATCGTTCACCAAGGCCGTTCTATACCTTTAGTCCCGGCGATTGAACTGAATTCCAAAAGCTTTGAAGTATCCACACCACGTGATCTGTTCTTTGATGGTTATGTCGTCGAAGTAAACGGGGAACAAACACGCTTGCCGGGTCTATTTATGGATGTTGAAAAGCTGTTCAAGGTTTCCCCGGATAAAGTAGACCAGTTCAAGACTGAAATTATGGAAGCCAGTGTTCGTTTCTGTAACCGTATAGAGAAAGAATGGAATGTGGCTGTTCCGTTGTCATGGTTTACGGGTGCAAAAGCGATAGCTGCTGTAACAGGCTACGCGCCTGAAACGCGCATGTCGGAAGTGCTTGAAAAATGGCACAGCGCGCCAGCGCCGATTATGCCGCAGGCAGCCAACGAAGGCAAAATGCTTCACGCTGTGTAAGCTGGTCTGTCCATGGCCAATAATCCCATCATTATTGACTGCGATACAGGGCGCGATGATGCATTGTCATTATGGCTTGCGTTAGCGCTGGGTATGGACCTCGCGGCTGTTGTTGCTTCATACGGCAATACCGTATTGGAAAATGTATCCGAGAACTGTGCTCGTGTGCTGGCACTGGCGGGGCGCGAAGATATCCCGCTTTGGCAGGGCGAGAGCCATCCATCGCATCCGCATCCTGCGATTGAAACGATATTGTTACCCAAGCAACAAGGCTCAGGTAATGGCCTCTGCAATCTGGATCTGCCGCGATCTGGCCGCCATGCGGAAATTTTGAATGCCACTGAGCGTGCTGAACGTTTACGCGCTATCGCCCATGATAAGGGTCGGGTTGATTACGTGATCCTGGGGCCTGCAACCAATTTTGCAGCGACATGTAAAATGCTAGGGGATGATGCGCGCAGGGTGATCGCCAGTGTCACGATGATGGGCGGTAAAATGGGGGGGCTGTGGGATCAGATGCCGGGGGCTGATTTCAATATCGCCTGTGATCCGTTTGCCGTGCAGTCATTGCTTAAGCAAGGGCAAAGCCATGGATTCCCTGTACGCTTTGTACCGATGAATGTGACTTGGCCGATTGTTCTTGATATGCCGCAGCTAGAGGCTCTTGAGGCATCCTCTGTGATGGGCCAGACAGCCAAAGATCTCATGATGGCGCATGCGCGTTATTTTGCGCCGGAACCTGTGTTCCGTTTCCATGATCCCTGCGTCATTCTGGCTTTGCGCGAAACAAATAATTATCGAGCAACTATGTTGCATGTTGACGATGATATATCATCAACTGAGCTGGGGCGTCTGGTTGAGGATGTTCAAGGATACCCTGCGCTCATTCTCGAAGCATCCCAAGAATTGCGTGCACACTTCATGAACGAAATACTGGTTCAGCTTTCTATTAAGCGGTCTTAAGGCCACTTGGCTTCCGGGGGCAGGGACATCAGGATGGCTTCCGTATTGCCACCGGTTTTTAATCCAAATTGCGTGCCACGGTCATAAATCAGATTGAATTCGGCGTATCGGCCACGCTTTATTAATTGGTGCTCGCGCTGCGCTTCATCCCAGCTTTCATTCATATGACGGCGTACGATCTGCGGATAGATATCAATAAATGTGCGGCCCACATCTTGTGTGAAGGCGAAGTCAGCGTCCTTATCGCCGCTATCAAGGTAATCATAGAATATACCGCCTACGCCGCGCGCTTCATTACGATGGGGAATAAAGAAATAGCGATCGCACCACTCTTTATATTCCTGATACGAAACAGGGGGGTGACGGTCGCAGCAGTCTTTCAGTGCGGCATGAAAATCAGATGTATCTTTTTCATTCGGAAACATGGGGTTCAGATCGGTACCCCCACCAAACCAGCTTTTCGACGTCACGATCATGCGCGTGTTCATATGGATAGCCGGGACAAGGGGCGATTGCATATGTGCGACCAGCGATATACCGCTGGCCCAGAATTGCCCGCCATTATCAGCGGCACCTGGGATTTGTTTTCTGAAGTCTTCGCTGAATTCGCCATGCACGGTGGAAATATTGACGCCCACTTTTTCAAATACGCGACCCTTCATCAGCGACATCTCGCCGCCACCGCCACCAGGGCGATCCCAGCTTTTCCGCGCAAAGCGGCCTGCTGGACGATCCTTAAACGGGGTGCCGGTTAATTCATCCTCCAGACGTTCAAATTCTGCACATATTATGTCACGCAAGGTGCGGAACCAGTTTTGCGCGGCGTTCTGAAGGTCGGGGATGCTGGGATCGGCTTGTGTTTTCATGACCGGAACATCGTAAATCCGGGGCTATAAGTCAATATTATATTTCCATAACCAAAATAGCGTGCGGTACTGTTTATGAAGCGCTCTACATACTGCCGAAGGGCTTGCATCATCCAGCAATTCCAAGTACATGACAGTGTTATCCGTTCAGGGGATTCCCTGAATCGTTATGTATTCTGACTAATTCCGGGACTTTCTCATGAGTGCTCAAACAACAAATCCCCATTCCGACGATGACGGCGCTACACGCCGTGACTTCCTGCTGCTGACTGCTGGCGCGTTTGGTGCCGTAGGCGCAGGCTGCTTTGCGTGGCCGTTCATCGACTCCCTTAATCCCGCGGCCGATACACTGGCGATGTCGACAACGGAAGTTGATCTGACACCGATTCAGGAAGGTCAGGCGATTACAGTGAAGTGGCGCGGTAAACCTGTGTTCATTCGCCACCGTACAGGGAAAGAGATTGAAGAAGCGAAGGCTGTCAACGTGGCGGAACTGCGTGACAAACAGGATGATGCTTCCCGCGTGAAGAAAGAGCAGTGGCTGGTGATGGTGGGCGTATGCACGCACCTGGGCTGCGTTCCGCTGGGCCAGAAGGATACGGATCCGAAAGGTGATTTCGGCGGCTGGTTCTGCCCATGCCATGGTTCTCACTATGATACCTCAGGCCGTATTCGTAAGGGTCCGGCACCAAAGAACCTGGCTATTCCTGAATACAACTTTGTCAGCGATACACTTGTAAAAATCGGCTGATATCTAAGAACGACATAATTATCTACGGAGTTATCTAAATGGGCAGTGGTCAACGCGCAGAATTCAAAAATCCGGTTATCAGCTGGATTGATGAGCGTCTTCCGATTTTCACGCTGATGCAAAAGGAATACGGCGTATTCCCGACACCGCGCAACTTCAACTACTTCTGGAGCTTCGGCGGTATCGCCATGGTGATGCTGATCACCATGATCATTTCCGGTATCGTACTGGCGATGCATTATACCCCGCACGTTGATTTTGCCTTCAACTCTGTCGAACGCATCATGCGCGATGTAAATTGGGGCTGGATGCTGCGCTACATTCACATGAATGGTGCGTCCTTCTTCTTTATTGCCGTTTATATCCATATTTTCCGTGGCATGTATTATGGTTCTTATAAAAAGCCTCGTGAACTGCTCTGGATTCTCGGCGTTACAATCTTCCTGCTGATGATGGCGACAGCATTCATGGGGTATACCCTGCCGTGGTCACAAATGGGTGGTTGGGGTGCAACCGTTATCACAGGCTTCTTCACGGCTATTCCGGTTGTCGGTGATATGATCCAGACGTTGCTGCTGGGTGGTTTCTCGGTTGATAACCCGACATTGAACCGCTTCTTCTCATTACACTATTTACTGCCGTTCGTGATTTTTGGCGTTGTGTTGCTGCATGTGTGGGCGCTGCATATTTCCGGTTCTAACAATCCACTGGGTATTGATGTGAAGGGTCCGCAGGATACACTGCCGTTCCATCCTTACTTTACAATGAAGGATTCTTTCGGTCTGTGCGTGTTCCTGCTGCTGTATGTGATCGTGACGTTCTTCTTCCCGAACATGTTCGCGCACCCTGACCACTTTGTTCAGTATGACGCCATGAAGACACCGCCGCACATTGTGCCGGAATGGTACTTCCTGCCGTTCTACGCGATCCTGCGTGGTCTGACATTTGGTGTGAACCCGTACATTGCAGCCTCTCTGGCAGCGGTTGCTGTTGTGATGGCGCCTGTATATTGCGGTTCGGACAAAAAGACAGGTCTGTGTGGCCTGGTATGCACATTGGGCAAACGCTTCACAGTGCCATTAATCGCAATCGCTGGCGTGCTGTTCCTGCTCGGTTACCTCTCTCAATACGAGAAGGCGAGCGGCGGCGCCATTCTGCCTCTGCCATTAGCTGATCTTGTATTCGTGAACGCGAAACTTGCCGGTGTTCTGGCGATGTTTGGTTCGGTGATCCTGCTGGTATTCATGCCATGGCTGGATTGGCATCCGGTGCGTTCCGCTGTGTTCCGCCCCCTGTTCAAACTGGCAACGCTGGTACTGGCGTTTGATGTTGTGGTTCTGGGTTATGTCGGCATGGAAACAGCTGATGCGGCTCTGTTCGGCGTCATTCCGCTGCTGTGGATTGGCCAGTTGGGTACAGGTTACTACTTCGCTTACTTCCTGATCGTGCTGCCGTGGCTGTCACGTTACGAGAAAGCGAAGCCGCTGCCCAACAGCATCAACGAAGCTGTCCTGGCAACGGCTGCTAAGGCATAAGAGAAATATACGGAGTAATGATTATGTCGATCAAAAAACTGGCTCTTGTGACCTGTGTGGCACTTTCAGTGATGTCCCCCGTAATGGCAAAGGCTGCGGAAGGCGGGCATATTCCCGAACTTGCTTGGTCTTTCGACGGACCTCTTGGCACTTATGACCGTGCATCCCTGCAGCGCGGCTTCAAGGTATACCGTGAAGTATGTTCAGCCTGCCATTCTATGAACCGGTTGTTTTATCGTGACCTGACCGCGCTTGGTTACAGTGACGCACAAGTGAAGACCATAGCTGGTGAATACACCGTCATGGATGGTCCGAACGAAGAAGGCGAAATGTTTGAACGTCCGGCCCGCCCGAGCGATCATTTCAAATCACCCTATGCCAATGTTGAGCAGGCCAAATACGCAAATAATGGCGCTTACCCGCCCGATATGTCCCTGTTGGCAAAAGCGCGCCACGGTGGTGCTAACTATATCTATGGCATCCTGACCGGATACCATGAGGCGCCTGAGGGTACGACACTGCTGCAAGGACAGCACTGGAATACCACTATGCCAGGTCATATTATTGCGATGGCGCCGCCACTGCAGGATGGCCAGGTGGCTTACGAAGACAATGCCCCGCAAACCGTTGATCAATATGCAAAAGATGTGGGTACGTTCCTGACCTGGGCTGCTGAGCCGCATATGGAACAGCGCAAGCGCATTGGTATAACAGTCTTCCTTTTCCTTCTGGTCTTCACCGGCGTGATGTATAATGTAAAGAGGAAGATCTGGGCAAAACTGCACTAAACAGGCCTGGACCGAAGGATAATAATGACCCAACCCCCTCGACAAGGGGCGCTGAGTCCGGCTGATTCTGAGTGGGGGCAGAATCGTATGCTGGCTCGTAGCCTCCTGATCAAATCGCGGCTTTATCGCTTTTTTGCGCTCGCCTTTGCGCTCATGGGTGTTGTTGTATTCATCACGCTTTTTTTTCGATTTGTTGAGGGCCAGTTCTTCACAGCCCTGCGTGACCCTTCGATCATTGCGATGATTACGATACCGTTCTTGCCAGCCGTAGTATTGTCGCTGATGGCGCAGAAGACAGAGCAGAAATTCGCCAAGCTGGGTAAGTCTGCTGCCGCTAGCGTTTCTGCTGAAGGGGCGGGGGCAACTGCGCCGTCGGCCTCCAAGAAATAGGCCTAACGAAGTATGCGTGACATCAAACAAGAGATTTTGCACTTCTGGTTTGAAGAAACGCAGCCTGCTCAGTGGTTTCAGAAAAATCCTGATTTTGACCAGTTGATCCGCGAACGGTTTCTTGCAAATTACCGTCTGGCGGCAGATGGCGTCTGCGACCTCTGGCGCGATGATTCAGATGGATGTCTGGCCTTGTGCATCGTCCTCGATCAGTTTCCACGCAATATGTTCCGGGGACAGCCCGAAGCTTTTGCTACGGATCCAAAAGCCTTGCTTGTCGCTCGGCATGCAATCGCCCGTGGTTTTGACCAGACGCAGCCACCTGTACGCCGTCGCTTTTTGTATCTGCCGTTTGAGCATAGTGAGAGTGCGATGGATCAGGAACGCTCGGTAGCTTTGTTCCAGTCCATGCAGGCTGACGACCCTTTAGGATATGATTATGCCCTCCGTCATCAGGCTGTTATTGATCAGTATGGCCGTTTTCCTCACAGAAATGCCATATTGGGCCGACAGAATACTCCTGAAGAACACGAATACCTTGCCCAACCGGATTCCGGCTTCTAGAATAGTAAGATGCACTTTTGTCCAGGTGACATTTCGTGTGCATTGCAGCAGATTTACAGGGCCTTCGGGCCTAAAAATATAACAGAAGAAGTATTCACGCCTTGATTATCGCTACCCCTTCACTCGTATTACTGCATGTCATGAGCGGCGTTTGCGTCCTGCTCTGGGGGTTGCGCGGGGTAAAGCTGGGCATGACCAAGGCGTTTGGTCAGGGCCTGCATCGCGCCATATCCTGGGGCACTAAAAACCGTATCCGTGCCTTCCTTTCCGGTATTGGCGTGACAACGTTGCTGCAAAGTTCGACGGCGACCGCTTTGATCGTAGCTTCCTTCTCAGGTCGTAAGATGATTACAGGCGCGGCTGCCTTAGCCGTAATGATCGGTGCCGATGTGGGTACGACATTGGTAGCGCAACTCCTGACATTTGATCTTAGCTGGATGATGCCATCCATGCTGATTTCCGGCTTCATTATTTACACCGTATTTGAAAACAAACCGGGACGGTTGTCTCACTTCGGTAAGATGTTGATTGGTCTCGGCTTGATGCTGTTGGCGCTTTCATTGATCAAGCAGGGTGCAGCGCCATTACGTGAATCCGATGTTTTGCCTGTGGTGCTCGATTCTCTTGATCAGGATCCTGTGTTGCTGGTGCTGATCGCGGCATTGCTGACATGGCTTTGCCATTCATCACTGGCAGTGGTGTTGCTGCTCGGTTCACTCATGGCGGCGCAGATCGTGCCGATACATGTGGGCTTGGCGATGGTGCTGGGGGCCAATCTGGGTGGCGTTATGGCACCTTTGGTTGCTACCATGAAAGACAGCCCTGAAGCTATGCGCGTGCCCGTGGGCAACCTGCTGATGCGTCTGGTGGGTGTTGTGATCATCCTGCCGATGCTTGAACCCGTGCAAAACATTCTTACGGGTATTACCAATGATCCGGCACGCATGGTTGTGAACATGCATATGGGCTTTAATCTCATGCTGGCCGTGATATTCCTGCCGTTTACAGGCAGCCTCTATCACTTGACCCTGCGCCTGATCCCTGATCGTCCTGATGCGGATGACCCGGGTAAAGCACGTTATCTTGATGAAAAGCAGCTGGATATACCGGCAATTGCATTAGCCTCTGCAGGTCGCGAAGCCCTGCGTATGGCCGACCTCGTACAGAGCATGATGGAAGATACGATTGTCGCTCTGCGCACAAATGATGAAAGCATCGTCTTCCGTATTCGTGCGCGTGATGATGTGCTCGATAAGTTGAATAAGGCCGTGAAACTATATATGGCCAAAATGGCGCGTGAGTCGCTGGACCCCGAAGATACGCAGCAATATATACGTACGCTGACATTTGCCACCAACCTGGAAAATGTGGGCGACACCATCGATAAAAGCCTGATGGAAATGGCGCTCAAGAAAATCCGCGAACATAAACGCTTCTCTGAAAGAGGATGGGCCGAGATTCAAGAGATACACAATGCAGTGCTGGAAACAGTACGCCTGGCGCAGACTGTATTTGTGACCAGTGATGAAAAACTGGCGCGCCGCATGATTGAAGCCAAAGAAAACCTGCGTAAGGCCGAACAGCGTGCGACGCAAAGCCATATGGACCGCATCCGCGAAGGCATTCCTGAAACCATTGCGACCAGTGGGCTGCATCTGGATATCATTCGTGATTACCGTCGGATCAATAGCTATATGTGCACGGTGGCTTTCCCAATCCTGGAAGAGGCGGGTCAGCTCCATGGGACCGCTCTCAAGCCGATGGAAGATAAGAAATCCGTCGAGGAAACACAGTCCAAACTGGCTGAGTCCGCTTCCTGATCGAATTAAAACTCCTGTTTTTGTTTGCTGCACCTGAGAAACAAGGGGCTTTGAGTTTGCCCCATTTCCATGTCAGAATATCGCCCTAAATAACATAATAATTGTTAGGGAGAGACCCGCATGACCAGTTCATCTACCGCAAAAGTGAGCCCCTTTATGAATGACAATCAATCTATTTTGTCCGCTCTTGGCCTGACCGGACCTTCTTTCAGCGCCGGTGACCTGGTTGTAAAGTCCCCGATTGATAGCCAGCAATTAGCTGTACTGCGTCAGCATAAAGTCAGTGATGTTGATGTCACGGTAAAGAAAACAATAGCTGCGTTTAAAGAATGGCGTGCCGTACCGGCGCCTGTTCGTGGTGAACTCGTGCGTCTGATCGGTGAAGAACTGCGTGCCAGCAAGGAAGAGTTGGGTAAGCTTGTAACGCTGGAATGCGGCAAGATCCTTTCAGAAGGTTTAGGCGAAGTGCAGGAAATGATTGATATCTGCGACTTTGCTGTGGGGCTTTCACGTCAGCTCTACGGTCTGACCATTGCTTCCGAACGGCCGGGCCACCACATGCGTGAGGTTTGGCAACCCCTGGGCACTGTGGGTGTGATTACAGCCTTCAACTTCCCTGTGGCTGTATGGGCATGGAATGCGATGCTGGCTTATGTATGCGGCAATCCGGTGATCTGGAAGCCGTCTGAGAAAACGCCATTGACCGCACTGGCCTGTAAAGTCATTTATGATCGCGCTGCAGAACGCTTCCGTAAGGCGGGCCACAAAGTGCCAGATAGCATGATGGAAATTCTGATTGGTGGCCGTGATGTCGGCGAAGCCCTGGTGGATCATCATGACGTGCCGCTCATCAGCGCCACAGGCAGCGTACCCATGGGACGTGCTGTTGCGCAGAAAGTGGCCGCGCGCATGGGCCGTAGTTTGCTGGAACTCGGGGGCAACAACGCGATGATCGTATCGAAAGATGCCGATCTGGATATGGCGGTACGTGCCATTCTGTTCGGTGCGGTGGGTACATCCGGTCAGCGTTGCACGACACTGCGTCGCCTGATTGTGCATGAAGATGTATACAGCAAGTTGATTCCCGCACTGGAGAAAGCCTATGGCGCCATTCGTATTGGTAACCCGTTGGAAAACGGAACCTTGAATGGCCCGCTGATCGATAAGGCTTCGTTCGATGCTTTTGAAAAGGCACTGAAGCAAGCACAGGCAGAGGGCGGCAAGATCCTGACAGGCGGCAAGCGTGTGACGGATGGCGTGCTGGAAACGGGTTACTACGTGAAGCCTGCACTGGTGGAAATGCCCTCACAGACAGCAGTGGTAAAGGCTGAAACCTTTGCCCCGATCCTTTATGTGATGAAATACAAAACGCTGGAAGAAGCGATCGCTATTCAGAACGATGTGCCGCAGGGCCTATCGTCCTGTATCTTCACATTGAATGTGCGTGAAGCGGAAACATTCCTTTCCGCTACAGGCAGTGACTGCGGTATCGCTAACGTCAACATTGGCCCGAGCGGCGCTGAAATTGGGGGTGCGTTCGGTGGCGAGAAAGAGACGGGCGGTGGTCGTGAAAGCGGTTCGGATTCATGGAAAACCTACATGAGACGTCAGACACAAACCGTCAATTACTCTTCAGCCTTACCATTGGCTCAGGGCGTAGTGTTTGATTTGTAATGATTTTTTGCCGTTAAGGAATTTAGATACAATTTTAGACAATCTTTAACGGGAGTTAATAGTTAACAGGTTAAGATGTGAGTATAGGAATGTTGTTCCTCCTCACACGCAACACCTACTCAGCCACCCTTAAAAAAGGTGGCTGATTTTTTATATGTGCGCAACGCAATACAATTTAACCTTTCGTTAACTTGTGTCATGACATCCTGATCTTATGGGTACTCAGTGAAAAATTTATATTTGAAGCACGCGGGGAACTGCGTGTGCTGGGACCTGTTTGAATAATATGTGGTGAAAGATGAGAAGGAGATTTTGAAGATGCCGACAACCCGTGGAAATGTGAAGGGACGTTTACAAGCACTAAAGAACCGCCATGCAGCTTTATGCGCACAGCTTGAAACAGAAATGAAACATCCAGCGGCTAACGAAGTGGCACTCAAAAGACTAAAACTTGAGAAGCTCCGAATTAAAGAAGAGATTGATCAGGCGGCCCAAAGCGGGTGACGTTAATACTTTTTTCTAAAGAAAAAACGCGGCACTGTTAGGCGCCGCGTTTTATTTTATTGATCTGATATTAGTTGCTGGATGATTTCAGGAAGTTGCTGAAATCAAAACCTGATGCTGGTTTTGTGTTCTCTTCTTCCTCAGGCAACTGTTGGCTTTGCAATGCTTTTTCTTTATGGGCATTGATTTCTTCTGGTGTCTTACCTTGTGCCTTCAGGCCTTTGCGGGATGCCGCGTCCAGGTCTGAATATGTGCACAAGCCGCAATCAACCGGGTGACGTGCCTTGATATTGGGCATGTTCGGGTGTTCACGATCACGGATCGACTGAATGGTGGGTTTGGTTGTTCCTACCAGTTTGCAGATCTGCGCATCGGAAATTTCTGGATGATGCTTCAGGATGTAAGCAATCGCATCGGGTTTATCCTGACGCTTTGTAACAGGGGTATAACGCGGACCTTTAGCACGTACTTTAACAGTCGGCAGGTCGCTCTTCGCCATTCTCATGCGATAGCTGGCATCACCGTTCAGGGCTGAATCAATGGCCTTGTCCAGCTCTTCTTGTGTCACTTCGTTATGTTCGACCGGGTTACGGCCTACGATACCGCGGCCCACTTCTTCGTCAGCCAGCGCCTGCACTTCAATCGGGTGCAGACCTGTGAATTCGGCAATCTGCTCGAATGTCATCGGTGTGTTTTCAACCAGCCATACAGCGCTGGCTTTGGGCATCAGCAGCCCGGCAACAGGAATCTTGGTAGCCATTTAAAACTCTCCTTATTGTAACCTTCTAAAAGGCAAAACTTTTTTGCGTCCGGCCCCCTGTTTCAGAGGCCATGTCTCGACTTACTTAATGTCGGGAATATCAGGAATATAGGGCGGAAAAGAACTGACCGCCAGCTTTAAATAATTTTCATAATAATTAGATTATCAGAACAATCTTCCCGACATGATCACCCTTCTCAAGCGCTGCATGCGCTTGTGCCGCCTGCGCAAGGGGGAAAGTCTTGTATATGACAGGTTTCACTTTACCGGCCTCAATCCAGGGCCATACGGTTTTATGGATGCTCTGTGCCAGCACTGTTTTCTCTTCTATGGAACGTGCACGTAATGTTGATCCGGTCAGCACCAAACGTTTTTGCATCACAGTGCGTATATCAATCTCAGTCTTACTGCCATTCAGTGTAGCGATGCTGACATGACGTCCACCATCGCGCAGCACCTTCAAGTTCTTGGGCACATAATCGCCGCCAACCATATCTAAAACGACATCGATATCAGAAAGAACTTCACCAAAATCCTGCGTCTTGTAGTTTACGGCCTGATCTGCACCGATTTTCAAACAGGCCGCACATTTTTCTTCTGATCCGGCTGTGATGATCACCTTTGCGCCATAGGCTTTTGCCATTTGAATGGCTGTCGTGCCGATGCCCGAGGCGCCGCCATGGATTAAAAGCGTTTCTCCGGGTTTTAACTGGCCACGGACAAAAACATTATTCCAAACGGTGAATACTGCCTCAGGCAGTGCGGCGGCCTCCATCATCGATAGACCTTGGGGGAGGGGCAGGCATTGCCCCTTAGGGACCACTACATATTCCGCATAGCCGCCACCAGCGATCAGGGCGCAAACTTTCTCTCCCGCATTTTCGTGCGGGCCGACAATTTCACCGGCCACTTCCAATCCGGGCGTATCGGTGATGCCGGGTGGGGGCGGGTATTTCCCTATTCTCTGTAAAAGGTCCGGACGATTAACGCCAGCCGCATGCACGCGTATAAGCACCTCATCCGGTCTTGCCTGAGGAATGAATATCTCTTTTATTTCAAGCACTTCCGGGGGGCCGAATTCACGGATACGGATAGCTTGCATCATTTGTTGCGTTTGGGTGTTCATGTGCGTAATCTTGGGGGCTTTTGACAGCCAGCGCAACAGGAAAGCCTTACTATAAAGCCATGTTTAGCGACGACGATCTGGACCCCCGTACAAAGAAAGCCAAGCCTCGTAATCTCGACGCGATGTCGGTAGAGGAGCTGCGCGATTACATCGAGGAGCTGAAAAGCGAGATCGTGCGTGTCGAAGGTGAAATAACCAAGAAGCAAAAGCATATGAATGCGGCTTCGTCACTTTTTAAATCGTGAGAAACTATGCGTATTGAAGAAGACATCAAACTGGATTTTAAAGACGTTCTGATCCGCCCGAAGCGTTCGACGCTGGGCAGTCGCAAGGAAGTGGATATCAGCCGCAGCTACGAATTCAAATGGAGCAAGCGTAATTATCAGGGCGTCCCGATTATTGCCGCTAACATGGATGGCGTCGGTACAATGGCCATGGCCAGCACTTTTGGTAAAATGGGTCAGGGTGCGACAGTGGCGATGCATAAACATTACCCGCTCGATAAGCTGATTGCTTTCTATGAGACAGAAGGTAACGCGAATGTCTGGTACAGCATTGGTGTTAGCGAAAAGGATGAAGAGAAGCTTGAGGCTTTCCTCAAAAGCAAAGTCCAATCGAACGGTAAGGGTATTGATAAGCTCTGCATCGATGTGGCGAATGGCTACAGCGAGCCCTTTGCCCAATTCGTCAAGAAGATGCGTGAAAGATTGCCCGATATCACCATTATGGCCGGTAACGTCGTTACAGGAGAAATGGCGGAAGAGTTGATTCTGGCGGGGGCAGATGTCGTGAAAGTGGGTATTGGCCCGGGAAGTGTTTGCACAACACGTAAAATGACAGGTGTTGGTTACCCGCAACTTTCTGCCGTGATTGAGTGTGCCGATGCTGCGCATGGTCTTGGTGGTCTGGTATGTGCGGATGGCGGGTGCACTGTGCCCGGCGACCTGGCAAAGGCTTTTGGTGCCGGTGCTGATTTTGTGATGCTGGGCGGTATGCTTGCCGGTCACGATCAGTGCGAAGGCGATGTCATCGAAGAGAACGGCAAGAAATTTGTGCAGTTCTATGGTATGAGCAGCGACACGGCCATGAACAAGTATTCTGGCGGCGTGGCTGAATACCGCGCCAGCGAAGGAAAAACCGTGCGTGTTCCCTATCGTGGTGACGTGGTGGATACCATGGGTGCCATATCAGGCGGCATTCGCTCAGCCTGCACCTATGTGGGTGCACGCCGTCTGAAGGAATTGTCAAAGCGCACTACATTTGTGCGTGTGACACAGCAAATCAACAATGTTTTCGGTAGCGAGTAAGCCACCGTTCGCGTATTCTAACGATCTGACATTTAAAGGAGTTCAGACTATGGATGAAGTAAGTAAGAGACTGCACGATGCAGCGGAAAAATGCATTAAGAGCTACGAAGCTTGGCAAAGCGATAAGAAAGATGTATCTGCGCGTGAGTCCCTGAACGAATCCCTTCATGAACTGCGTCGTGCTACGGCAGCGCTGGAGATTGATATGATCCGTGAAGAACGCATGGCGGGCGGCGTGCGCCCGATGCCAACACCGGGTCACCGTTCCGCGCGTAAGCAGGATGATGAATTTGGTAACGCGAATGATGATATCGGCAATCGCGGTGGATCAGACGATAATCATGGCAATGGCGGTGGCGGACAGGACCGTGGCCCACGTCGTCATGGCGGTGGCGGCCATCGTTCAGGTGGTGGCCGTTCAGGTGGGGGACATCGCCCGCCGCGCGAAAGTAATGGTAACGAATAAAACAATAAGGCCGGAGAGATCCGGCCTTTATTTTTTAGCCCACTTTTTCGCCTGTGCCGATTTCAGTGGTGCCCAAGGCATCGGCAAGTCGGTTTTGTGCGCTTCCAGGGCGTAGGGGTTTTTGCTGGCTCTCATGCGGTGCCCAACCAGAAAGGAAAATCATCTCGAATGTGGCGCGCACGCGGCCATCAGGCTCACTGTAGTCAGCCTGATAAGCCTTAGCCATTTCCAGCATAAGGTTTTTACCGGTAAAGGCGCGGTCACGGAGTTGGAGGCTGTTGGTCTCACCCATATGGCGCAGGTCCTGCATCAGGCGGAAAGCATTATCATAGGTAACGACCAGGCGTTCGGAATCAACAACCGGAAGGGCGTAGCCGCCACGTTGTAATAATCCTGCCGCCTGCTGCTTGTCTATGAAGGGGTGAACGCGCATACGGGCACCCTGGCGATGTTCGATTTCCGCTTTCATAAAAGATTGCCGTAGCTCAATCAGGCTTTCGCCGCCGGGAAAGCCTGCCAACAGCAGCCCATCAGGCTTTAAAGCACGGCGCATCTGAATAAGCGCACCGGGAACGTCATTGACGTGATGCAGGGAGAAAGGACTGATAATGAGATCAAAGGTGCCGGGAGCAAAAGGCAGGTTCTCCTCATCAGCGCAAATGTCAGGCTCATAAATCGATGACATATCGATCATGACAAGATTTTCGATCTGCCCCGCATTCATAAGGGCGGTGATAACTTCGGGGGAGGCGCGACCACCAATCAGTAAGGTATGAGGATAGGTGCGCTTGATGTCACCCAGCCGGTCAATCAGAAGCTTCAGGTTCCAATCAATCAGGAAATTATGATCCGCCAGTTTCATGGCCGCGCGCGTCTGGACCCGGCGCACATGCCTGCGATCAAATATAACAGGATGAGTTGTCATTATTTTGGTTCCGGACGCTGTGGTGCATCGGGATCGACGTTCTTGTCAGGTTGCTTCTTGGTTTCGCTGCTGCCACCCAGGCCTCTCATATCTTCGCTGTAATGGCTGATCGGCTTGGAATGGTCGACAGCCTGCTTCAGTGAGAACTCACGTCTGACACTATGTTCGCTTGCAGCGCCCAAGCGGGCATAAGTACGCGCAACCATGGTCATGAACGGCAGATCGCAGTCATACCACAGCAAATCACACAGCTTTGCCAGCGGCGCGTAAACGGTGGCGCCGTAAAGAGGTGTCGTCAGGCCACGGGGTACGCCTGTAACGGCGAATGGGAAAATACGTTGCGGTGTTACACCGCTGTGGCAGAAGAAGCTCTCACCCATGCGCGCGACATTCTCGACGGGCACTTCAAATTTCTCGGCGATGTAGCGACGGGCCATTTCGACGTTGCTGATCTCTCGCGGCAGTTCCAGGGAGGGGGCCGTCATCGTCAGGCCATTGCCACTGTAACGTTGCGGGATAGGCAGGTGTTCCATGCAGAAGCCAGCCAGTACTTCGCCAGACAGATTCTTGGTTAGTGGCAACACAACGGCTTTATTAACGGTGGTTTCATCAGAAATGATAAATTCCAAATCGCGTGATGCCAGGCCAGCAAGGCCACCCTCAATCCAGCCTTCATCAACGAAGGTTGATTGAATTGTGCGCAGATGGCCTGTGGTGCCCTTGATGTTCTTGAAACGGTTATCGGGACTTGCTTTGCGCAGGACGACATCTTTCAGGTCGGCTTTGCGGTCAGGCTCTTCTTCCGACAGGATCAGCGGGCATTCATCCCAGCTTTCAGCTTTCATATCCAGCTTGCTGAACAATGCGATAATCTGCTGTTCCAGGCGGGCATTCGGAATGATGCCGACGGAAATCGCATCCAAAACGCTTTGCGCGTTTACTTCACGCACGCGGCCTTTGGTTGAAAACCCTTTATACGCTTCGTCTTCATATTTGGCATCGAATACGCCGCCATCGCGGTTTTCCACGCGCAGGAAGCATGTCTCGATGCGCTCATCGATATAATCCGGGGCCGGATAGAAAACGGGACCATTTTCCAGCAAAGCGCCTGTCGCGGGCTTCAGACCCAAATAGTCGCGCGCGAACAGGACTGTCTTCTTCAGATCATCCTTGGGAACATCACGTACCATATTACCCGGCAGGCTGATCGCCTCTGTCATATGACCGGACCACATCTTCTGATCGAGGTTGCGGCCGTTACGCGGCACAGCGTTAACAATGCCACGTGGCAAGCCTTCATGTACGAATATGGTCAGAATGCCATTTTCCGTGACGCGATAGGGGATAACATCCATCATATCGGAATCACGGCTGGCAACATCCATGATCTTTCCGGTGACGTCATTGCGAACGGCGCTGATACGCAGTTTGCCATGCGACGAACGCGGTGATGGGCGACGCTCCTGCAATCGCAGGGAACGGCGATCGCTCATTTTCTGGGCAACGGCGATAAAGCTGGTAGGTGGCGAACCCAAAGGTGTGCCGTCATCGTTATACAAACGGAACCGGCCATCGAAACGTTCACGGATAATCTTCTCGTCCCAGTGCGGTGAGCTGTACACAAGGCGAGCGCCCATAGCGGCGAGATTACGGCGGTAGTCGTGCTCAGTGAAGAATGCGTATTCCTTCGGCAATTCAATTTCGAATGTCGCACGGTTATCTTTGCGGGTAATGAATTCATACGCCCATTTATACGGCAACCGGAACAAACGCGTCTGCGGGAAGCGCGGGGGCAGTTCTTCCATAAAGAAGCCATGGCAACCAGGGTCATCTTTGGAACGGGCACGTTCAGAATAATGAACCAGCAGGTCAGCTTCTGACATTTTGCTGATTTCTTTGCCGCGGCTCGGCGCATCGGGCATTTCCAGCAGGATATATTCACCGCGCTGCGGCAGCGCGTAATCACGGATCAGCATCAGCCCTTCGTTTTTCAGCAGGCTGAATTGTTTTTCCAGCGTACGGACAACAGCGCGGTCATTATAACGGCTACTGGAGTACAGCTCATGCAGAATGAAGGAATTAATAATCGCATCAACGGATTGTTCTTTAAATCCGGCACCGGAAGTAATGTCGCCATATTGGAAATCAAGATTAGCCAGTTTCCAGGTGGATTTGGATTTCGTGATTTTCTTGCGATCAAAATCGACGCCTGTGAAATGAATTTCAGGATTAAGAGCCGCCATGGCATAGGTCACGGCGCCGTCATTCGAACCCATATCGACAACTCGAGCGCCCGGGTGCAGCAGCAAATGAGACATTGTGAACCATGCCTTGCGGATGGTGCCAGCTGGTAGGTCCTTAAGATGCTGGTGGCGTTCGTAATATTTCTCAAGTTCACGGGAGAGGGGTTTGGGCTCGGCGGATGAATCCTCAAAGCCCAAAGCTTTGCGGTGTCCATCTCTCAGTTTGCTGACTTTTGCTTGCGCCATACTCTATGCCCGGGTAAATCTCGTTTGGTGATCCACTAAACCCTGTCAATTTTTATACATTATTAGGCCCTGAAAAGGCAATCATTTAAATATGAAAAATAACAGGAAAATTATTATTGTAAATCAATGTTTTAAGAAGACGGTTTTAGCTCCCCTCGTGGAATGGCTGCTTCCGGCGCGTTGTCCCCTGACGGGTGACCCTGTGGAACGGCAGGGTATGGTATCCCCGGCAGCCTGGGCGAGCCTTCGTTTTGTGGCCAAACCGCTTTGCCATACCTGCGGGGCACCTTTGCCGCCATTGGGGGACGCTGACCCGGAAATCGACCTGAAATGTGCTGATTGCCTGACCGATCCGCCGTCCTTTACGGTTGCTCGCTCGTCACTGGTTTACGACGATGCCAGCCGCAAATTGATCCTGGGTTTCAAGCATGCTGACCAGACATATGCCGTGAAAACATTCGTACCGTGGCTAACCCGGGCAGGAACAGACTTTTGGCAGGCTGATCCCTTGCTTGTGCCAGTGCCGTTGCATCGCTGGCGTCTGCTCCGTCGTCGCTATAACCAGGCTGCAATACTGGCGTTGGGTCTTTCGCGTGAAACGAAACTTGCCTGCATCCCTGATGCCTTGCTGCGTACACGTTCCACACCGACGCAAGGACACCTGAAAGCGGGGGAGCGTGCAAAAAATGTCAGCAAGGCGTTCTCGATCAATCCGCGTCACCTCGAAAAATTGAAGGGGCGTGCCATCGTGTTGATTGATGATGTGCTGACTACGGGTGCGACCGTGCGTGAATGCAGCGATGTATTGCTGAAGGCTGGTGCTTCTTCTGTAAGTGTGCTGACAATTGCCCGTGCGGTGAAGAATTGAAAACCACAGATGAGCACTGATAAACACGGATATTTTTCCACTTAATCCGTGGTTCTTCTTTAAACGGCCATACCCTGCTGCATGGCATACAGACGTAATGGCTCAATCATGCTAAGTGTGCGCAAACCGGCGCGTCGTATTTCATGAACGGGACGAATATTATGGCTGACAAAGCGCGTTAAGCCATCAGTGCCAAGTGACCGTAGTAATACATCAGTGCGGCGCTGGCTTTCATAAGACTTCAAAATAGATTGTGATCCGATATCAAGGCCCGTTTGTGCGGCCTCAATAATCGTATGGGCCAAGCTATCGGCATCGCGCAAGCTTAAATTCAAACCTTGCGCACCCAGGGGTGACAACACATGGGCGGCTTCCGCCATGAGTGCAATGCGAGGGGCGGTAAGATTGTGCGCGCGTATGGCTATAAGCGGACATGATTGTGGATCGGATGCCAGCTTAATGCGTCCCAGCTTATTACATGTCCGATCCTGCAGAGCGTGCTCAAAGGCCTGTTTATTTAATCGCATGATTTGATCGGCATCATCAGCTTTTTCAACCCAGACGACGCTCGACATATTTCCGGGCATAGGCACTAATGTAAAAGGGCCGCCGGGTCTGTGAAATTCAGTAGACACGAAATCATGTGATCCGGTGTGCTCGATAAGGCAGGTGACAGCGCTCTGGCCATATTCGTGCTGCCACGCATCGATGCCAGATTGTGTGCGTATAAGCGATTGGCGCCCATCAGCAGCCACAAGGAGATTGCCACGTAATGCTGAACCATCTGACAAAACAACGGTTATGCCAAAATCATCAGCCTTGAACGATTGTAGTGACAATGTGTCATACAGGGTGATGTTCTTATTTTGAGTGGCCGCAATCGCCAGGATGGCACGCAATATATTATTCGGCATATTGACGCCAAAATATTCCAGATCAATATCATTTGCTGGAAAATCAGTTTCTATCTGCGCGCGCTTGCCACCCGTGCTGTCATCGATAATGCGAAGGATTTTTAAGGGAGCACCGTGGGGCAGGCAGTTATCCCACGCCCCCGCACGCATTAAAGTTCTGATGGAGCTTTGCATCAGCGCCGATGTACGACCTTCCGGGGGCTTTATTTTGAATTGCGAAAGCGGGGCGGGATCAATCAAGCCCACATTCAAACCAGCTTTCGCCAGCAACAAAGCTGTTGTAATGCCCGGTGTGCCGCCACCACTGATAATGACATCATGAGAATTTTTAGGGTTGGATAACATGGACGCCATCCTCTTCCGGTGTTGTAGGGGGCGTATAAGTCTCAGGCAACGGGGCATAAAGATCATCAACCGGAGCGGTCTCATCAGCCGGTACCGTTTCAGTCTCGCCGAAGGCATCGTATGAAGATTCTGGCGCAGGTTCAGCAGGAGCAGGTTCAGCAGGCGTAGGGGCAACAGGCACAGACGCGGGCGTAGCCGTAACAGCCGGCGTTGCAGATGTCGCAGGAGGCGCCACAGGTGCTGTCCGTGTTGCAGGGACAACCGGGACGGCTTGTGGTGTCGGTTGAGGCACGGGGACTTGCGCGGGTTGTTGTACTGCAGGCGGAGCGGGGGTGGCTGCAGGTGCAGCTTGCGGTGCCCCCTTTCTTGCAGGTGGGGCTTGCAACGCTTTGTTCTCTGTCCATTTGACCATCTGACATTTGCCGTTGACGCAGGACGGATAGCTGCTCAGGTCATGGCACTCACAGTAAGCGCCTTTGTAATGTTTGCAGGTCTGGTCAAACATCTGGTTGAACAAGGCTTCGCTTTTGGCATTGATGGCTACGAAATCACAGCAGAAACTGCATTTGGTATCGATAACGATGCATTGATCATTCGGTTTGCACGATGACATGATTTCATCGATAACGACATGATCCGCATTACTGGATGTTGCTTGTGATAAGCCCGCATTGCGGAATTTCACAAAGGCAACCGCGCCCCCGATCATCAACAGGGCGGCAATAACGGAAATGATCAGCAGCTTTTGACTATTCATTGACTTCAGTACGTTCTATATCATCTAGATAGTACTTTACAGGATACATGGAAATGGCAAACGTCGAAATCTACACAACGCAGGTTTGTCCCTATTGCGTTAGGGCTAAGGATCTTTTGAAGCGAAAAGGGGTTACCCCCGTGGAAATACGTGTTGATATGGATGATGCGGCGCGCGAATTGATGCTGCAACGTGCCAATGGCCGCCGTACAGTGCCCCAGATTTTCATAGATAATGTTCATGTGGGGGGCTGCGATGATCTTTATGCGCTGGAATCCGCCGGAAAACTCGATGAGATGCTGAAATGACGGATAAAGTAAAAGTGGCTCTGGTTCAGATGAATTCGGGGCCTGATATTGCGGAAAATATTATTGCTGCCGAAACTCTGATCCGTGAGGCCGCTGCCAAAGGGGCGCAGTTTATCCTGACGCCGGAAAATACCTGTCATATACGCAGGCCTGCTACAGAGAAGCTGAAATCAGCAAAGGTGATCGAGGGGCACCCGGTAGTGACCCGTTTTGCAGCTTTGGCCAAGGAACTGGGTGTCTGGATCTTGGCAGGATCGATATCCGTACTGCTCCCGGAACAAAAAATCCTCAATAGATCTATTTTGATTGATGCCAATGGCAACATTGTTGCTGATTACGACAAGATCCATCTATTTGACGTCGATTTGCCCACGGGGGAAGTTCATCGTGAAAGTGCTGTCGTAAAGCCGGGAACACGTGCCGTGGTGGCAGAAACGCCATGGGGCAAGCTGGGTCTGGCTATCTGTTATGATCTGCGCTTTGCATCCCTTTTTCGGACGCTCTCCAAGGCAGGCGCGACCATTCTGACGGTGCCGGCTGCCTTTACCGTTCCGACAGGGCAGGCGCATTGGCACACTTTGTTAAGGGCCAGAGCCATTGAGAATGGCGCCTTTGTTTTGGCGCCGGCGCAGGTGGGAACGCACGAAGGTGACCGCAAAACCTACGGCCATTCACTCATCATTGATCCTTGGGGCGTTATTCTGGCCGAAGGTGATGGTGAAAACACAGGAATCATAATGGCTGAGCTGGATTTGAATGCGGTTAAGACTGCCCGCGAAGCTATCCCGGCGCTCATCCATGATCGTGATTATTCAATAGGTTAGATCAGATAGCTAATCTCTGTTTCCAGCGCAGCAGCCAGGTTCTTCAGCGCGGTTACTGATCCTTCTTTGCGTCCTGTCTCAATTTCAGCAAGATAAGGTCTTGATAATCCTGATCTTTCAGCAAGATCAGCTTGGGTCATGCCCCGAAATTTACGCAAAATTTTGATAGGATTTTCCGATCGGGCGAAGATCTTATCCATGATATCCTCCGGCAGATCGCTATTCCTGACTTGCCCGGATGACATACCTCTGTATTCATGGAGCGGAACGAGAACATAGGCCTTGCCCTGGATATGGATGAGATCGTGCTGCATATATGTGTCCTATGGCTATTAAGTCGCCATAAGCAACATATCATGCCTTTATATTAATAGCGATAGGCTAAAGACAGACCGCCGAACAGGGTGTTTTCTTCCTGGCCTTCATATTCGGGCGAACGGTAGGTCATGTAATAGGACAGGCGGTAATCATCCCAGGTCAGGGCCAAGCCAGTGGTAACGTCGCCGACAAAATATTCCTTATCGATGCTGGGGCTGTCCCGGAAGGTGTTGCCATCCAGGAAGATGTTCCGGGCCATCGCGCGTCCCTCCAGTCCTGCAAACAAATACCAGCTGAATTCATCATCGGGCGTATTGAAGAATCCTGTTCCTGGCATCGCGGGGCGCACACGCGGGGGTGTATCTTGAATACCTTTCTCATGCGGGCCGATAATGAAAGTCGTGCCCACATTGGCATAGGTATAGACGTTACCGAGCGTTATGCCGATATTCGGTTCAATCGCGCCATAAAGGGGACCAAAATGGCCTTCGACAGCTTCCGGCCAACGGCGATTCCATGACGCCATAAGTCCCAGTTCGTTATGAAGCTGGTTGCCCCAGCCCTTGGGGGTGCTGACGCCTAGTACCTCATGAACGACCCGTTGCACGGGTTCGCCGGCGGCGGCAGGGCCAATGACGCCGCCTGTGAGTTCGATTTCATCAACATGGTTATCGGTGGCTGTGCTTAGGCCCGCAGACAAATATAGCCAGGCAGCCCATGGACGTTCATCGGGCACAGCCTCACGAATAGTAATATCGGAAGGGGTATAAAGATTTTGCCCTAATGAATAGAACACACTGGTAGTCTGATTAATTTCAAAAGAGGGAATTTTACCAGCTATTCCGTGAATGATTTCAGGAACCCGGGCCTGGGTATTGTAATAGCTTATGCGCGTGCCATTTGTATAATCGCTATCGCGACCACTGCCCAATGAATCATTCTCGAGGGAGAATGTAATAAATTCTTTCTTGGGCTGGCGGATAATCTGCCGCGTGACGTTTTGTTCAAATGTAAGTGGTTCGCCACTCTCTGTCGTCTTATCGCTTACAGTATCTGATCTTCCGTCTATAGGACCGGACTCCGGGGCAGCTTGTTCAAGGACGGCTTCCCTTTCAACAGAGGGATTGGCATATGCTGGCAATGTTGTAATCATAACAAGGACAGCCATGCCTGACAGCAATCTCAGGCCGACCATATTCATGATATCGGCAGGTGTTTTCTTTTCTACATCACGCAGATATTGCAATGTGACCCCATTATTGCGTTTGGCAAATCGTTTTCCCTCATGATCCAGTAATAAACCATGATGGTGATATTGCGGCGTCTTTAAGCCGAGAAGATGTTGCAAAAGGCGGTGCAGGTGGGTGGCGTAGAACAAGTCTTCGCCTCGCGTGACAAGCGTGATGTTCTGCAAATCATCGTCAACAATGACGCTTAAGTGATAACTGGCGGCTACGTCCTTCCGCGCCAGAATGACATCGCCCAGAATTTCAGGTGTAGCTGTTTGTTCGCCTTTAGCAAGGTCATGCCAGGTCAGAGGATTCTTTATAAAAGAAAGCGCCCGCTCCATATCCAGGCGAAAGGCGTAAGGCAATCCCGTTTCCATGTTTTTAAGTCGCTGTTCCGGTGACAGATGGCGGCATGTGCCGGGGTATAATATTCCCTCTGGTCCTTCTATAGTCATATGCGGTGCATAGCCGGAACGCGCAATTTCCTCCTGAATGTCTTTACGCGAACAAAAACAGGGATAGAGAAGTTCCATATTATGGAGTTTGGCCAAGGCTGCTTTAAAATCCTCCATATAGTCGGATTGCCGCCGTATAGGGGTTTCCCAGTTCAGGCCCAGCCAGGCCAAATCTTCATAAATTCCCTGTTCAAATACAGGGGTGCAGCGTGCGGGGTCGATATCCTCTATGCGTAATAAAAAGCGACCCTGCGCTTCCTTGGCCTTGTTATAGGCAAAGATGGCGGAATAGGCATGGCCCAAATGCAGCCGCCCTGTCGGGGACGGTGCAAAGCGGGTAATTATTTCTTTATCTGGCAATGCCATAAGGGCTTGATCTGCTCCTGATTTTCCCGGAATCTATAACCCTGTCCACTATATAGAGTCACTACCTTGAAAATCCAGATTTCCGATAGTTTAAAGCAACGCCTGACCCCCTGGATCAGCGCTGGCAACGAAGTCAGGCGCAGCAGGTTTTTCTGGGCCTATCTGTCTCTTGTATTGGCTTTCGGCGTTGCCGTGCATTACACGGCGCTGGCCTATGATGCGGGATTTACCCTGTCCTCCGTGTTATATTCACGGCCCTTGCATGGCGCGCTCATAATGTTTTCCGGATTATTCGTATCCGGGCGTCTTCTCTATATCACATTGGTAATTCGGCCTGCTCGTCCACTGACAATATTCATCCATGAATTGCGTACCGTTTGGTTTACGCCGCGGCGCATCGTGACAGGCCTGTCAGTCATGCTTTTCATCCCTTTGTTCTTCTCTTTTTTTACATCCGCTAAAAATCTTATCCCCTTTGTAAATCCATTCTCATGGGACCCTGTATTCGCTGAACTTGATCGTACGATCCATTTCGGCAAACAGCCTTGGGAATGGTTGCATCCTTTGCTGAAGGCTGCGATCATTACATCGATCGTTAGCTTTATTTATAAGCTCTGGTTCTTTAGCAAATATATGGTGGTGTTCTGGCAGGCATTCAGCCTCAAGCGCCCGAACCTGCGCGCGCAATTCCTGCTGACCATGGTGCTGATCTGGATCGTCAACGGCTTTATCCTTGCGACCATATTTTCATCAGCGGGGCCATGCTATTTTGGGCATTTCTATCCTGATTTGCCTAATCCTTATGCCGGTTTAATGAGCTTCCTGCGTAACAGCCATGAAAGCGCGCAGGTGTTCGATCTGTGGGCGATGGATTATTTGATCACAGCCTATAATGAAAAGAAAACCAATTTGTTTTCCGGTATCTCGGCATTTCCCAGCATGCATGTGGCGGTGGCATTCCTGAATATGTTGTTGGGCTGGCGCATTAGCAGAACCTGGGGCTGGATTTTTACCGTGTATCTGGCTTTTATTATGGTGGGTTCCGTCCATATCGGCTGGCATTATGCGGTGGATGGTTATATGTCGATCATAGTGACATTCACAATATGGAAGATTGTCGGCCTGTTTCTGCCGAAGGATGAAATCAAACCACTGACGGACACTGATAAACACGGATAATCTAGTTCACGGGGCTTTTTAGAAGGATAATAAATTTGTCTGAACTACGCACATATACGCATGGCCCGGCATCAGGTAATGCACCTGACAGTCTTGTGATTTTTCTTCATGGTCTGGGTGCAAACGGTCAGGACCTGCTGGGGCTGGCATACGAGTTCAAGAGTGAATTGCCGAATACGGTTTTCATATCGCCAGATGCTCCGTTTCATTGCGACATGGCCCCGATGGGATATCAATGGTTCAGCCTGCAGGAATGGACGCCGGAAGCCATATTAAAAGGTGTGCAGGATGCCGCGCCTATTCTGAGCGATTACATTGAATCGGCGGCCCGTAAATATAATGTGCCTCTTAGCAAAGTGGCCCTGGTGGGGTTTTCGCAGGGCACGATGATGAGTTTGTACACAGGCCCGCGCCTTCGTGAACAAATTGCCGGTATTGTCGGGTATTCTGGCGCGTTCATTGAAGAAGAGGGCGTTGATATGTCCTCTCTTCGCAAGCCGCCCATTCTGCTGATACATGGCATGGCGGATATGGTTGTGCCGGTATCAGCCTATTATCACGCAAAAGAGAAATTGGAACGTGCCGGGTTCTCGGTAGAGGGCGGTGTAACGCCCATGCTGCCGCATTCCATCGATATGCGCGGCATACAGGATGCGCGGAAATTTCTGAAGAAAGTGCTCGCGTAATTATTATTGTGCCGCTAATGCCTGGATTTCTGCGTTAGTGAGAACGCGGTTGTAAATCCTGACTTCATCAAGGGAGCCATCGCCAGCCTGCGCATCATAGTTACCCATATCAAAATTACCGACGGAAGGTGTGGCAGCAGGAATGGTTACGGCACCAAAACTCAGTGCAGTCTCTATGCCGTTCAAATATAATTTTAGTCTGTTAGTGTTGCCAGACTGCGTACCATCAAAAACCAGAGCGATGTGATGCCAGTTGGTATCGTTGAGAGTATAATACCCTTCATCCCAGCCGCCGCCATCAGGGGATACGGTAAGATAAAGCTCTCCGTCATTCCAGAAATTGATAGAGAGACCAGCTGATGTAGGTGTGCCAATCCCAATTGAAATAGTATTATTGGTTGCTGTTCGTTTAATCCAGGCCGTCATCGTCAACTGTGATATACCCAAAATATTAGCGATCGTTCCACAAGAAGAGAAACCATTTACAAGTGACATGGCGGTATTGCCTGATCTTGTCGCTGTTGTCCATGTTCCGGAGCTGATGGTGCAATTTGCGCTACCTGCGGAATCAACCAAGGTATTTGTGGCAGGATTGTCATTGAGGGTCCAATGGTGAATGAGGCCGGATGTGGGAATGCCTTCTTCTGGCGGTGGTGGTGCGACACCACCACGTAAACCAACCCAACCGGCGCCATCGCAGAATTGAAGAAGGTTAAAGGCGGAGTTGAAT
>CAMLJM010000003.1 GCA_946480475.1 uncultured Alphaproteobacteria bacterium | reverse complement strand
TTTCATGGTATAATTCTTGCATGACTACGAATCTCTCCCAGCGCCTTGATCTCAGGCAGTCACAAAATCTCGTCATGACCCCGCAACTGCAGCAGGCCATTAAGTTGCTGCAGATGAATAACGTCGAGTTGAACGAATTTGTCGAAGAAGAGATCGCGCAAAACCCTCTGCTGGAGAAAGGTGAGCCCGAAGGTGGCGCTGCAGAATCTGCGGAGACTCCAGCCTCACCGGATGATCGCGATAACGTGGGCGAGGAATTCGATAATGCCTGGACCGGTAACGAAGCCGAAAGCCGTGCCGAACCGTCAGGTGGCAGTGATTTCGATGCCGGTACCGCACAGGCAGGCAGTGGCGGCAGCCGCTCTTTCGAGGACAATGAAATGTCGCTCGAGAATACGCTTTCAAAACCTGTGACCTTACGCGAGCATCTGCATGAACAGATGCTGATGGCATTCGATGATCCCAAAGATCGCATGATCGGCGGCCTGATGATCGAGATGCTGGATGAAGCAGGCTATCTGCGCCTGGATCTGGTTGTTCTGGCACAACGCCTAGGCGCTAAGAAAGAGCAAGTCGCCGACATTCTTGACCGTCTGCAGCAGTTTGATCCGCCCGGTATCTTTGCCGGATCGCTGGCGGAGTGCTTGTCATTACAGCTTGATGAACAAGGCAAGCTCGATGCGCCGATGGAAAAACTGCTGGAAAATTTACCCCTTCTGGCATCACATGATTACGATCTGCTATGCAAGAAATGTGATGTCAATCACACATATCTGATGGATATGATCGATGAGATCAAATCCCTAAACCCGCGCCCCGCCAGCGCGTTTGAACATTTGATCGTCCAGACCATCGTGCCCGATGTGGTGATGAAGGCCATTCCAAAATCAGAAGGTGGCGGCTGGCGTGTGGAACTGAACACCGACACTTTACCTCGTGTGCTCGTCAATCAGGAATATTTCACGGAAGTTTCATCCCGCGCGACAGACAAGAAATCGCGCGAATATTTGAACGAACAACTGAATTCCGCCAACTGGCTGATCCGTGCCCTCGATCAACGCGCTAAAACCATCCTCAAGGTTGCCAGTGAAATTATCGAATTGCAGGAACCTTTTTTCCTCTACGGCATTGAATTCTTACAACCCCTGACGCTAAAAGACATTGCCGAGAAAATCGACATGCACGAAAGTACCGTCAGCCGGGTGACCAGTAACAAATATATCGGCACCCCGCGTGGTTTGTTCGAGCTGAAATATTTCTTCTCAACTGCAATCACCAGTGCCGATGGGTCCGTACACAGCGCAGAAGCGATTCGCACCCGGATCAAAAACCTGATCGAGGGGGAAAAGCCGGATGCGGTATTATCCGACGACGCGATTGTCGAGATTCTGCAAAAGGAAAACATTGATCTGGCCCGTCGTACAGTCGCAAAATATCGGGAATCGATGAATATTCCCTCGTCTGTGCAACGCCGGCGCATCAAAAAGAGTCAAGCTGGACGTTAACTATTTTTGACCTAAATCAATGATGTAACGCCATAATCATTCCTTAATGATTTGACAATACTCTTAAGCCTAAGATGGAAAGAGGAGGGACATTTGCCAAAGAAATTTAATCCTTCAAAAATTCCGCTTACCAACATTCCCAAAACCCATAATGAATGGAAGTGACTGCCATGCAAATTACCGTACAAGGTAAACAGATGAGCGTGGGCGATGCCCTGCGCACCCATGTAACCGACAAGCTGGAGGAAATGAACAGCAAATATTTCAATCATGGCACTGATGCAAACGTAACTTTCTCGAAAGAGGGACATGGCCACGGTCTCGTGCGCGCCCATATCTCTGTCCGTATTGGCAGTCAGATCATGGTAATGGCCGATGCCGAAGAAGGTGATGCCTATTTATCTTTCGATACCGCTGCCGAGAAAGCGGCAAAGCAACTCCGTCGCTATAAACGCCGCCTGCGTGATCACCATGACCGCCTGCAGCGTTCACCGGAAAACCTGCTATCGGCACGTGATTACACATTATCCAGTAATGACGATGAAGAAGAACCGCTAAAAGACGAAGCATTGGTAATTGCCGAAATGGCCACCAATATCCCGACATTGACAGTCTCAGAAGCCGTGATGCGCCTTGATCTTGCGCATCAGAATGCTTTCCTGTTCCGCAGTGCGAAACACGGTGGCATCAATATGGTGTATCGCCGTGCCGATGGTAACATCGGCTGGGTCGACCCCGGTGATGTGGCCAAGGTGGTAAAAGCTTCAGCGGCACCTGTGAAGAAAGCCGTGTCAAAGAAAAAGCCGGGCAAAAAGGTGGCCAAGAAACCTGTGGCCAAATCGAACGTCAAGAAATTGCCGGTGAAGAAAAAATCGGCGGCAAAGAAAACGACGGCGAAGAAGGCCAAAAAACGCGCCTGATTATGATTCGTAAAAATGACCTGATTTCAAACGCCCCTAAATGGGGCGTTTTACTTTGTAAAAAACCATGCGTAATTGGCTATGTATATTGATTACCGCAATCAAAAATTTCTTCTGGTACAGCACGACCTTCTGTTGTATTTCATGCGCAACGTTACACCCGAATCAAAAGGTTTTACCTTGTACGTTTCTGATGATGAACGCCTGTGGATCGATCTGATCCTGCCCGATCTGAAAGCCAACCAGATCACCCAGCTATATCAAACGATGTGCCGGAAAATTAATGATATCACCGGTTTCCCGGCCCGTACGTTGCTCTCGCAACTCATGGCGCGGGAAGAACAGGCCAGTTCAGGCATAGGCGAAGGTGTCGCTATTCCTCATCTGCGCCTTCCAACCTTGCAAAAACCCGTTATGGCATTTGTCCGCCTGCAACGTCCGCTTGATTTCAATGCTGTCGATGATGCACCCGTAGATCTGGTTGTGATGCTGTTATCCCCTGGCGGCGACGGTCCTCATCATCTGCGCCGCCTGTCGCGCATATCGCGCTTAATGCGCAATCCTGACTTGCTGGAAGATTTGCGTAGCGCAAGGGATGCCGATGCCATCCGCAGCCTGCTGGAGCAGGGCAACCAGCGCCTTCTGGCAGCCGCTGCTTAAGCCCTTATTACTACATACAATTCCCGATATGGTTTGACAAAACCCCTGACGAACCGCCATTCTGAAAATGGATATACGGTTTGGAAGGGGGAACTGTTTGGGTTCACATCTTTCCAATGTAAGAAATGCCGATGGCGCTCCTTGCCATCGGCATTTCGCCTTTCCGAATTTGTGAATTAATGAAGCGAGACAGGTTCCAGGTCATTCTGACGCGCGACAACAGCCGCCACATGAGCACTGTTCTGCACAGTGAGCGCCGTACCATCAGCAGCGTGAAGCGACCATACCAATGCCCCCTGCGCCATCACAGGGCGAATATAAGCCACCTGCTGGATGCCAAAAGTCAGAAAGTCCTGTGCCGAAATATTACGCAGTGCATCTTCAGGAGATGGTGTAAATGCATTCATTTTTTCACTCCCTGACCGTTTGTAACTTCAACATCTATAGCCTGCGGCCCTGAAATTTTCTGCTGTCCGTTTGTATTTGCAGAAGACTGAATAGCGATCTTCCGTGCTGTGCTCTCCGGCTGGATCCTTACCATGTCGATATGGAGCAAACCGTTATCGAGTGTGGCACCCTGCACCTGTATGCCATCAGCCAGTACAAAACTGCGCTGGAACTGCCGTGCAGCGATACCACGGTGCAGATAAATACGTTGCTGGTCGTCTTCTTGCTTACCGCGAATCGTGAGCTGATTATTCTCAAGCTCTATATCAAGATCACTCATGGTAAAGCCCGCTACCGCGAGTGTAATGCGCAAAGCGTTATCACCAACCTGTTCAACGTTATAGGGCGGATAGCCATCGGCGGTTTTCTTGATCCGGTCAAACTCACGCTCGAAATGGTCGAAGCCCAGAAAAAACGGGTGGTCAAACAGGGATAATCTTGTCGTGTTCATAATTAAAATCTCTCCTCAGTTATGAGCAAGCAGACATAAGAACAGCCCGCACCATGCAGCACTGTCTTGAAAATTATATAGAATAATATCTCAGAAAATCAAACGGACGGTTAAGACGCGCGCTTCACGAATTCACGGTCACAATAGCCGCAAACAACTTTGTCTTTGCCATCAAAGCTATACCAGACCAGAGGATGTCCGAGTGCCGGGGAACCGCCATCGCAGGAAACTTCATCGGCGTCATCATCGACAATGATAACTTCCGGGGCGGCTGTCGAACGGCTGGATGCAGGCGTGGTCATAGGCATTTTCCCTAATATTTAAAGGCTTTACGATTTATTTCCAATTCCCCCGTAATCTGACACTGACAGTCTTAAGATTCAAGAGGATCAGGTAACCCATGCCCGCGACACCTTCGGCTGAACAACAGCATGTGAATTTTCGTGATAACCCTGTGGCCACAGGCCGCGCCGGGCATTACATGGAAATTACCGTTGATACGGCCAAAATCATGAAAAGCTGGCGTGAATCCCTATTCTCATTTGAATGGCTTTTACCTGATGGCCGAATCAAATCCGTCCATGAATTATCCGAAACCGAACGACCCCGCCGCGAAGCCGTAGAAGTCGCCCTTTCCGGCAAACAGCCCCTGGATAAGCCTATTTTAGGTATCGGCATGATGGATAATGTGGAAATCGGCTCTGGCCGCGCAACCTTTCTGACACTGGTCGCCCATGGTTTTAAAACCATTCCTGTCCACATACCCTGCAGCAATGAAGCTGATTTCAAAAAATTCAGGGTCTGATAGACTGTGAACATGAAAGTGTTTACTGAAATTCGCTGTGCCGTGGCGAAAATAATGAATATCGAGAACCGTCGCGCAGCGTACGTACAGGTACGTGAGCAACGGCAACGCAGATATTCATTATTTGCAGCCCGGCAGAGTGGGATTTCAGAAAGTGGCAACGCTATTGTTTATATCTTTATCGCCATCGCCTTGCTGGCGGCGCTTTCCTTTGCCGTTTCGCAAAGCTCGCGCTCGGCTGGCAAAGGGCTCTCGGAAGACCGCGCCCAGCTAGCCGCATCCGAAATGATTTCTTATGGTGATACCATAGCGAAATCGGTGGGCCAGTTACGTTTACGTGGCGTAAGGGATACCGAACTTAGTTTTGCACATCCCGATGCGGATTCTAACTACGGCACATATGATGATGAACCACGTGCCGAAATTTTTAACCCGCAGGGTGGCGGCGTTCTGTTCCGTGGCCCGCCTGCACTGGCCGTAACCAACCCGGCAGCCGTTTATATCTTCAGTGGCGACAATGCTGTCGAACATATTGGCCTCGATTGTGGCACGGCAGACTGTAACGAATTGCTGATGGCGGTAAGGTTCATCAAACCCGAGGTTTGCCAGCTGATAAACTATATTCTGGGTTATGCCGAGAAAGGCGACCCCCTACCCACTGACAGCGACATATCTTTATCAAACCTGTTTGCGGGCACTTATGCTTACGATTCCGTTATCAGTGATGAATCATCCTTCCTGAGCGGCAAAACCGCCGGATGCTACATAGATTCAGGATCAGGCGATAACGTTTATTACCAGGTGTTGGTTGCGCGTTAGGACGCCTTGCGCCATTTGGTGCCCGCAGGCGTATCTTCAATCTCGATACCCATCGCCGTCAGTTCCTTACGGATTTCATCGGCGCGCGCGAAATTTTTAGATTTACGCGCATCAACCCGTTCCTGCAGCAACGCTTCAATCGCGCCCGCATCAACCCCATCCTGCACACCATAACCCAGCCATGTAGCAGGATCTTGTTGCAGCAAGCCCAACAGATTACCTGCCGCCAGCAACTGTGCCTTGATCTCTTTCTTCTTCAGAAGATCTGCGGAAGACACATCGCGCACCAGGGCATTCAGCTCGGCAATCACCTGCGGTGTGTTCAGATCATCACATAAAGCATCCATTACAGATGAAGGCACATCGCCCGCAACAGCATCGATATCTTTCAGATCCAGCAATATGCGGTAATACCGATCAAGCGTAGAACGTGCCTGATCAAGCGCATCACCACTAAAGCTTAAAGGAGCGCGATAATGCGCGGACAATAATGTCAGACGCAGAATCTCCCCCGGGTACGAAGTGATCAGGTCATGCACTAGGCGAATATTGCCAATGGATTTTGACATTTTCTCGCCGTCAGCAGTCACAAAACCATTGTGAATCCAGTATTTCGAGAATGTCGCCATATCATGGGCATGACCATGCGCGCAGCAGCTTTGTGCGATCTCGTTCTCGTGGTGCGGAAACTTCAAATCAGCGCCGCCCCCATGAATATCGAACGGCAGGCCCAGATGTTTCTCTGCCATCGCCGAGCATTCAATGTGCCAGCCAGGACGGCCACGACCCCAGGGCGAGTCCCAGCCCACCTGATCATCAGTAGAAGGTTTCCACAGAACAAAGTCCGCCGGGTCTTTCTTGAACGGTGACACTTCGACACGCGCGCCAGCGATCTGTTCATCGCGGTTACGGCCAGAAAGTTTGCCATACGCCGGGAATGACGGCACATGGAACAGCACATGACCCTGAGCTTCATAAGCATGACCACGCGCAATGAGCTGTTCAATTTGCGTAATCATTTCAGCAATATGTTCAGTGGCACGGGGCTGCACATCGGGGGTAATCACACCCAGCGCCGCCATATCTTCGTTATAAATTTTTTCGAACTTGCACGTGATCGCATCAATCGGCTCGCCCGTCTGTTTGGCGGCATCCATGATCTTGTCATCCACATCCGTAATATTGGAGACATAAGTCACACGCGGATAAAGCGTACGTAAAACACGCACCAGCTGGTCGAACACGACGGCCATGCGGCCATTACCGATATGCGCATAGTTGTAAACCGTAGGACCACAGGCATAGACACGCACATGGGCGGGATCTACGGGAACGAAGGCCTCTTTCTGGCCCGTCAGCGTATTATGCAGTTTTAAAGTCGTCATAGCGCCTTCCGGTTTAAGCCTCCAGAAAACATGATTTTATGGGAACATTCAAGGTTTAAGTCTGGCGGATACCGGGCGTACGCGGCGTTTTATAGAAAGGCGACGTTTTTACCATGCCGATCATGCGATCTTTGGTGAACGGTTTTTTCAGGAACCCGGCAGCACCGCCCTTGGAGGCTTCTACAATATTGGTTTTTACCGCATCGACGCTCAGCATCACAACATAGGCGTCAGGATCGATTTTTTTGATCGCATTGAGCGTTTGATGACCATCAAGACCGGGAAGATGTATATCCTGGAACACAATGTCCGGTGCATGCTCTATATAATCAATGATAGCCTCTTCACCGGTTTTTGAATGAACGATCTCATAATCCTTGTTCAGGATATTGGCGGCATAAGCGGCACTAAACCGGTCATCTTCAACAATCAATACTAATGTATCTTTACGACGCCCGCGACGGATAGGGATGGAGCTGACTTTTGCTTCATCGGTCATGGCTTCGTATGCAAACATTCGACGAGCCGAATGCAAACGCTCATCCGCCAAACGCTGATAGCTATATATATCCTTGGCAAGATTGCCATAGCGGCAATAGCGGCCACTGCGTTCAGCAGCCAATTCGCGATAAAAATTCTGGATGGTGTTTTCTTCAACTCCACCGGATGGTTTCATCAGCAGCAATAAATCGCCGTCGCTGAAATAATAAAGCGTAGCCTCTGAATATTCGGCACCCGCCTTCTGTAATTGCTGGCCCAAGGCTTCGCAATCTTTTTTGTAAGTATGAAGTTTGCCTCTGATATATTCAGGGTGTTCGATCAGGTCATCATGTGAAAGCGTTTCCGATTGCGCGCAATGGATCGCAACCCAGTTGGCCCCTTCTTGTTTGACCTTTTCCAGGAATGTCAGGAAATGATGTTCGGGGCTTTCCCGGATGAGCTGCATGGCAGGCGAAGTCCTTCTTTTCCCTAGAATTATTTATGGTAATGTTTAATTTTCTGTGTATTTGTATAGTTAGGCGTCTGTAAGATCATAAATTGTTTACCAATAGGCGTGAATCCCTCTTTTTCCTGAAAGGCACAACCAATGTCAGAAACTTTCGACCTCATCCTGCGCGGCGGCACCGTCGTTCTGCCCGGTATGACTGTGGAAGTGGACATTGGCGTACGCAATGGAAAAGTCGCCAAACTGGGCGATCTAGATGGCGTTGATGCAGCGGTTATTTTACCCTGCCGCGGACTTCACATATTGCCGGGCGTTATTGATACGCAGGTTCACTTCCGTGAACCTGGTGCCACACATAAGGAAGACCTGGAACATGGCACCATGGCGGCGGCTGCAGGCGGCGTGACAGCCATCTTTGAAATGCCGAATACAACGCCACTGACAACCACACCCGAAACGCTGGCGCAAAAGATGGATATCGCCAGCCAGTCAGCCTACTGCGACTATGCTTTCTATTTCGGCGGTACAGCTGTCAATGCACCGAATCTGGCCACCTGGGAAAACCTGCCCGGTTCTTGCGGCGTCAAAATTTTCATGGGTTCATCAACAGGCGACTTGCTGTCAGCTACGGATGACGAAGTGCGCGCTGTATTATCAAACGGCAAACGCATCGTAGCCGTACATGCCGAAGACGAAATGATGATGAACGAGAACAAGAAAACCATTCTCGGCAGCAGCAATGATGTAAAACTGCACCCCGTATGGCGTTCACCTGAATCATGCGTGAACGCTACCACGCGCCTGATCCGTATCGCGCGTGAATGTGGCCGACGGGTACATGTGCTGCATATATCAACGGCGGAAGAACTTGATATTCTGGCAGCTAACCGTGATATTGCCACATGCGAAGTGCTGCCCAATCACCTGACGCTCGCGGCCCCTGAATGTTATGAACGTCTGGGAACCCATGCCCAGCAGAATCCGCCGATACGTGAAAAGCGCCATCAGGATGCCCTGTGGCAAGCTGTCAGAAACGGCCTGATCGATATTCTGGGCTCTGATCACGCCCCCCACACATTGGAAGAAAAAGCCAAAACATATCCGGCAAGCCCGAGCGGCACGCCCGGGGTGCAAACGCTGGTACCTGTGATGCTCAATCATGTAAATGAGGGCCGCCTGACACTGGAGCGTTTTGTTGACCTGACTGCTTATGGTCCTGCACGCGTACATCAGATTGCAGGAAAAGGCCGTATCACCCCTGGCTATGACGCAGACTTTACCGTCGTCGATATGAAGGCCAAGAAGGAAATCACCAACAAGCAGCAAAAGTCCAAATCAGCCTGGACCCCCTATGACGGGATGAAAGTCACAGGCTGGCCCGTCGCTACCGTTATCCGTGGTCAGATCGTCATGCAGGACGGTGAAATCAGCGGCCTGCCCGCCGGCAAGCCTGTCCGTTTTAAGGAAACTCTCCGGGAAGAAAAAGATCTCGATTTGCAGACTACAGAAAGCACGGCCAAGCGCCAAAGCGCATAATTTGGCTTTTATTTTAGCTTTTTTTGATATACGCTGAAAATGTGTTTGATTCCAACACGTTAGAAATATCCTTTTGGTCAGTTCCGACCACTTTTTAAAGCCCTTGTTAATGACTCTGCCACTAAAATGGAATAGTGGGGACTTGTGGTGGGGAAACGGGGTTTCTATCGCGTTCGGGTCTAGCGAAATTTTTGGATCAAGGCACTAAAGCGTAAAACATGACAACGCCGACCAGACAACCGGGTAAACCTACCGTACGCCCGCAGACATCTGCACGAACAGCGGCAACCTCTCCGGTCGTCGCTCCCTCAAGCGCCGCCAAAACAGCCGGATCAAGAACAGCCTCACGCCGCGCCTCACGCGCGGAACCCGTGCGCACCAAATCAAAATTCGGTAGCCGCTTCGTAAGTTCACCCGGTGATATTTGGAAAAGCCGCTTAAGCTGGCGCATCACTATGGTGGTCTTCTTGACCATTCTGACAGTGCAGGTCGGAATTCTGAGCATGAACATCTCGAATTACCGTCAGGAGCTTCTGGGCGAGGTTGCCGAATCGGCGCGTTCTGCTATCGCCCCGCTGATTGAAGAACGCATCACCGACTTGCTGGCGTCCCCCATTGATCCCGAAGAAGCCGCCCGTTTATTAGACGCCACACGCGTTCAAGGTATTGCTGTTTATTCCGTTGATTATAATCTGCTGAAATCCTATGGCGAGCCACTCATCACAACATTGAATATCCAGAATGGTTATAAGGCCCAACCCTACCTGAATGCCGATGGTTCCGCTTACGAAGTAATCTTCCGTCCTAAAACGCTGAGCCGCCCCTTCGTCGTAGTAGCAAAAGTAGAATCCGAATTTGTTCAGGAGCGCGTATTCAACTACGTGGAACAAACCATCCTGATTATGCTGCTGATGTCTGCCTTCGTCACAACCGTTTTGATGATGGCCTTGGGACATTGGCTGCTGGAACCTATCCTGTTCCTGCGCTCCAACCTGATGCGTGCTTCGGAAAATCCTGAGAATCCCCGCGTAGAAAAGTCACCCTTCGATCCGGCTGATGAAATCGGCAGTGCTATCGAAATCGCCTTATCACTGATCAAGCAGAATGCTGACAACATCAAGCGCATCAAAAGCGCTGCCCAGGACCAGATTCACAAACTAGCTTACTTCGACACGCTTACCAGCCTGCCGAACCGTACACTGTTCTTGCAGAAACTGAACGAGATGGCGCGTGCCCAAGGCTCGGATAACCCGGGCCGTTATGCTGTGATCGCCATGGACCTCGATCATTTCAAGGATATCAACGACTCCATGGGTCATAATGTGGGTGACGCCATCCTGCGTGGTGTTGCCAAACGCCTGCGCGCTTCATTGCCGGAACAGGCCATCGTTGCACGCTCAGGCGAAGATGAATTTGCCATCACTATGCCATTGACCGGCAACACCATCACATCACGCGATGTCGCGGACCGTGTTATCGGTGTTATACGTTCCGAACCTTTCAAAGTGTTCAATGAAAACTTCCAGATACGCTCCTCCATCGGCGTGGCGACATTCCCCGATGATGGCATTGATCCGGATCAGGTGTTGAAACACGCTGATATTGCGTTGAATCGCGCCAAGGAAGATGGTCGCGACACCATCAAGGAATATTCCGAAGATTACGACCGCGCTGTCCAGCTGCGATTCCAAATGCTGCGCGATCTCCGTGACGCCATGGAAAAAGAACAATTGCTGCTTTACTACCAGCCGCAGCTTGATCTGAAATCCGGCAAGGTTATTGGCGCCGAGGCCCTGATCCGCTGGTGGAAGCCAGACCAGAGCAAAGAAGGCGGCCATTTCATATCGCCTGCCGAATTCATTCCGATTGCTGAGCAATCAGGCCTGATCGTGCCGATTGGTGAATGGGTGATGAAGACAGCTGTTGAAACAGCAATGAGCTGGAAGAAGGCCGGTCACGAGATTCGCATTGCCGTCAATGTGTCCGGCGCACAATTCTATCAAAGTGACATCGTCGCCTACACCTCCAAGATCCTGCGTGAAAGCGGCCTGCCGCCACATCAACTGGAACTGGAAGTCACTGAATCCGTATTCATGGAGGATATCCAGCACACCATCGCCATCCTGCAGAACCTGCATAGCCTGGGTGTTGAACTGGCAATTGATGACTTTGGTACAGGTTACTCGTCACTTTCATACCTGCGCCAATTCCCGATTGATCGCCTGAAGATTGACCAGTCGTTCATTCGTAACGCGCTGCAGAACCCTGATGATGCCGCCATTGCCCGTACGATCGTTGCACTGGGCCACTCATTGAATTTGAAAGTCATCGCTGAAGGCGTGGAAACAAAGGATCACGAACAATTCCTGATCGCCCAGAGCTGCGACGAGGTGCAAGGTTTCCGTTACTCACGCCCCGTGCCCAAAGACAAATTCGCTGAGTTCGTAAAGAACTACAGCGGTGATATCACAAGCTTCGCAGCAAATTAAATCGCGAGTTGACCAAGGGAAACATCAAAGATAAAGGCGGGATATAATCCCGCCTTTTACGTCTAAAATTCAATACGCAGCATTTACTGTGGGCCAGAGGTAAGAAGCTTGACAGCATAAGCAGCCTCTTGCACTAAAAGGGCAGAGGACATACGCGCTGTTGACTGTGTATCGCGAGCTTCTGCCAATTTCTGCCGAACAGTCAGATTATCATCGTTCATCAGCATGAAACGCCATTGCAAGGCAAGCTTACCTTCCAGCACAGTACGTATTTCATTCTTTTCACGATCTTTCGGATTATCGTTCCAGCCATGACGTACATTCGCATCTGTCACACCTTTGTACGCCAAAGACCGTGCCAGAGCAGGACGTGTATCAAAAAGAGAATCCAGTTGTTGAACAATCGCATCATGAGCTTCAACATCGTGACCATGGTCATGGACTAATTGATGGAGGGTTATATGCATTTCACTTTCTTGGGTCTTCTGAGCAATCAAAGAAAAGGGCTGTGAGGCTGCCGCCCTAAATGCGTCGATCCTGCTGCTCAATTTTTGCGCCATTTCTTCCTGCATTTCCTTCTCCTGTAACTGAGGTATGATAAACGAGCGCAGACTCTTATCATTACCTAGAGATTGCTTTTTTCTGCCCGACTCATAGCACCCTCTTGAAAGTTATGTCAAAAACTCCTATCACATACGTAATCGTGGGCTTTGCCTTATAAAAATCAATCGTTTATAGAGAGTGACATGACATTAGCGACCCCTCTTACTTCCCGGAAATCCGGACCTTTAACCGGCAATATCAGGATTCCGGGCGACAAATCCATTTCGCACCGCTCCCTGATGTTCGGGGCACTGGCTGAAGGCGAAACCATGATTTCGGGTTTGCTCGAGGGCGAAGACGTGATGAACACCGCCAGCGCCATGCGTGCGTTGGGTGCCCATATTGTCGACGACAGCGACGGCCTGTGGCGCGTGCAGGGTATCGGTGTCGGCAATTTGAAAGAGCCTTCTGAAATTCTCGATATGGGTAACAGCGGCACATCGACACGGCTGCTGCTCGGTATCTGTGCATCCCACGAACTGAATGCCATTTTTACCGGCGACAATTCCCTGATTAAACGCCCGATGAAACGCGTGATGGAACCGCTGAGCCAGATGGGCGCACAATTCCTAGGCCGTGATGGTGGCCGCCTGCCATTGGCGATCAGGGGAACCAGAGCCGCAAAAGCCATTGAATACAGACTGCCTGTGGCATCCGCTCAAGTGAAATCGGCAATCCTGCTCGCGGGCCTGAATGCACAAGGCACAACAACAGTGATCGAAGGCCACGCCACGCGCGACCATAGTGAAAATATGCTACGTCACTTTGGTGTCGAGGTAGAGATCAACAAGCTGAGTGATGGTGAGGCCATCAGCGTGAAGGGCGGCTCCAGGCTGTTAGGGTGTGCTGTTGATGTGCCGGGTGATCCTTCATCGGGTGCATTCCCTGCTGTCGCCGCCTGTATCGTGCCTGGCTCTGAAATCAAGATGCGCCGCGTGTGCGTGAACCCGCGCCGTGACGGCATCTATACAACGCTCAAGGAAATGGGCGCTGATATTCAGTATGTGAAAGTGGAAACCGATGCCGGCGAACCTGTGACCGATATCATCGTGCGCGGCACAGGCACACTCAAAGGTGTTGATGTGCCTGCAGATCGCGTACCCAGCATGATTGATGAATTTCCGGTACTGGCTATGGCGGCTGCCTGCGCCGATGGTATTACACGCATGGTCAACCTGTCTGAACTGCGCGTAAAAGAAAGCGACCGCCTGAAGATGATTGCCGATGGCCTTGTCGCTTGTGGCGTCAAACTGGAAATGGGCGAAGATTCCTTGACCATTTACGGCAACGGCAAGCCGCCACGCGGCGGCGCGTTAATTGAAACAGCGCTCGATCACCGCATCGCCATGAGTTTCCTTGTGCTGGGCCTTGTCAGTGACGAACCGATCCAGGTGGATGATGGCGCCCCGATCCGCACCAGCTTCCCGAATTTCATCGATTTGATGAATGATTGCGGTGCCCATATCGAAACGGCTGTACCGAAAGCCGCCTGAACAGAAATCCGGCTTTACAGAACTTCTTAGGCATTCTAACGTGCGTGACATAATAAAGTCATGTAACAGGAGCAGTATCATGTCGGCAGATCTGAATGGATTTTTGGTGACCTTAAGCAACATGGAGTCTGATGATTCCCAGCATCAACAGCTCATCCGTGAATGCCTGGACCTTGCGGCCCGCGGTATCAAATATCTCAAGACACCTTTGAACGATGACGGCAAACAGGCGCTGAAGAAAATTGCGACCCGCTATCCACAACATATGGATACCATCAAAGCCATGGCCCCGGATATAGAGACACCGGCGCAAGCGATGGCGCCGCAACTGGATTGGAAAGCACCTGAGACAACAGGCGACGAAACCGAAGAAGGCCGCCCTTTTCAAGCCGCCCTGCAGCAAGGCCCCTTAACAGTAAGCACATGCGTTTGGACCGGCGGTAAACTTTCAGGTCAATTTGCACAATGTGGGGCACCGCAGGCAACCATGGACGAACGCATACAGGTGCGCCGTGAGCTGGGTTATGGCTCTATGCCGAAAGACAGACCCGCGCTGACGAAAACCCAACCATACTGCGCGCAACATCTGCGCGCCAGTATCCAGCCCAGTCGTAGAGCTAATCTGGATTACATCGGCTAAGCAATTTACAAACTGGCAGATTTCGCCTAACTAAAAGCATGGAGAAATCTGTTCCCGTTATAGCGATTGATGGTACGGCTGCGAGCGGCAAAGGCACGATGGCCAAACGCCTGGCGGCCTATCTGGACTATGCCTATCTCGATACCGGATTGCTTTATCGTCGTGTAGCGCTGACATTGCTGGCGCAGAATATTCCGGCCACCAATATCGAAGCCGCCGTGCATGCCGCCCGCACACTGGATGCCAATAAGCTGGATGACCCTGCCCTGCGCGGTGCCGCCGCCGGACGCGATGCCTCTGTCGTAGCGGCCATCCCCGAAGTACGCATGGCCCTGCACGATTTCCAGCGTGAATTTCCCGCCCGAAGCGGCAAAGCTGGCGCCATTCTCGATGGCCGCGATATCGGCACCGTCATCTTCCCGGAAGCGATCTTAAAATTCTATGTAGATGCCGATATCGAAGTCCGCGCCCAGCGCCGCTTTAAAGAGTTAACTGGACAAGGCCTTGATATTACTTACGAAAAAGTATTAGAGGATATGAAGATTCGTGATGCCCGTGATGGCGGTCGTGATTTTCGTCCCATGAAGGCTGCCCCCGATGCCGTTCATATCGATACCACGCACTTAGGTCCAGATGACGTTTTTAGGTTGGCCTTGCAACATGCCTCCCTTCAGTTGGCTTTATAAATTTGCAATGAATGACCTTGCCTGCTAAAAAGCGTTATTATCCATAAGAAAGGGCATTGGACCGTGCTGTTGTTAGCAATATATAATGCTGTAAAAGGCGATGCTTTGACGCAAAGGCCTATACCAGAACAAATAGCAGACATAGAAGCGGCCTTCAGCAAAAATGCCCCGTGGATTGCAGCATATGGTCTCAGGAGACTCATTATCGCGCACGGACATAAAAACGATACCCTTTCTGTTATAACGGGAATTCTAAACCGCCTTAAGCAAGGCCCTGTCTTCGTGCAACCCCAAAACAACGATTGCAATCTGCTGGAACGAAGCTGGAACAAGGAGCAATGCCGCCTTGCAAGAAAAGCAAAAAGAAACCCTCCCAGTTCCATAGACACGCTATTTTCTCTGGCGATGTCAGGTTATTTTGCACCGTCCCCCGCTACCCCTTTACAGCATGCCCAACAAGCCGTTCTGGATGGTCTCCAAGAATCTGTTAAGACGCACCGCGAGGAACCGCAAATGGTCCCTATAATCAAAACCCTGCTTGACCTGATTGTGGAAGACGAACCCCGGCGCGTTCAGGAAGCGGCAGAGGCAATTCTTGATGATCTTACACCAAAGCTTCTAGGCTTGGGCTTTTGCATGGACACACCACAAAGTGACCTGCCCGACTTTCTGAATCGCCAGTTTATTGCCACAGACCCCCTGCGCCGGACGTTAAAAGCACGTTATCTGACACCTTAAAGCGCTTTTTTTAAGCTTCTGATCACCAGAACCGCCTTATTTCATTGATTTGATTCATATTTTCCCTTATGAGTCACTCCGTCCTCACGGGTACGAAAGCTTGGGCCGTTTCTTTTGGGAAACCACCCCGACCTTATCCTCTGTCCATGCGGGCATATCTTCCGAAAAAGGAAATTAAAACTATGGCAGCAAATGTAGCCAAAAATCTGAAAGACCGTGACGAAGCATCTGACTTCGCCAAACTACTGAACGAGACGATGGGTAAAGGCAAACGCGTTGAAGGCAACGTGGTTGTTGGTCGCATCGTCAACATGACTGAAGACTTCGCGATTATCGATGTCGGCCTGAAATCTGAAGGTCGTGTACCTTTACGTGAATTCTCTATGCCTGGCCAACCGCCTGAAATCAAAATCGGCGACAAGGTCGAGGTATTCATTGAGCGCATGGAAAACCGTGATGGCGAAACCGCTATCAGCCGTGAGAAAGCCCGCCGCGAAGAAGTTTGGGTTGAACTTGAAAAAGCTTCGACCAAACAGGAACGCGTTACAGGTATCATCTTCGGTCGCGTTAAAGGCGGCTTCACTGTCGATCTCGGCGGTGCTGTTGCGTTCCTGCCGGGTTCCCAAGTCGACATTCGCCCTGTGCGCGATGTATCGCCGCTGATGGGCACACCACAACCGTTCCAAATCCTGAAAATGGACCGCTCCAGAGGCAACATCGTTGTTTCACGCCGCGCCGTTCTCGAGGAAAGCCGTCAGGAAGTTCGTTCCGAAATTCTGGGTACCCTCAAGGAAGGCCAGGTCCTTCAGGGCGTGGTCAAGAACATTACCGATTACGGTGCGTTCATTGATCTCGGCGGTGTTGACGGTCTTCTGCACGTTACCGATATCTCGTGGAAACGCGTCAGCCATCCGTCTGAGATGCTGCACGTGGGCCAGAGCATTCAGGTGCAGGTCATCCGTTACAACGAAGAAAACCAGCGTATTTCTCTGGGCATGAAACAACTCGAAAGCGATCCCTGGAAAGGCATCGCCCAGAAATATGTTCCAGGCCAGAAATACACGGGCCGCGTCAACAACATCACCGATTACGGTGCGTTCGTTGAACTCGAAGCCGGTATCGAAGGTCTCGTGCACGTTTCCGAAATGTCATGGACCAAGAAAAACGCACACCCAGGCAAAATCGTTTCTACTTCACAAGAAGTTGAAGTCATGGTTCTGGATGTCGATGAAGACAAACGCCGTATTTCCCTCGGCATCAAACAAACCCAGGATAACCCCTGGATCAAGTTTGCTGCTGATCACAAAGACGGCCAGGTCCTCGAAGGTGAAATCCGTAACATCACCGAGTTCGGCCTGTTCGTAGGTCTGCCTGGCGATATCGACGGTATGGTTCACCTGTCCGATGTTTCTTGGGATGACGAGAGCGAAGAAGCCCTCAAAGCGTATAACAAAGGTGACACTGTAAAAGTGAAAATCCTTGAGATCGACGCTGAGAAAGAGCGCGTAGCTCTGGGCATCAAGCAACTCTCCGGCGAAGACCCGAACGTAGGCGCACTGGAAGGCATCAGCAAGGGCGCGGTTGTGACATGTACAATCACCGCTGTTGATGACAAAGGCGTTGAAGTGTCCGTGAACGAAAAAGTTTCCGGTTACATCAAGAAAGCCGACCTGTCGCGCGAACGTTCCGAACAACGTCCTGACCGTTTCGCCATGGGCGAAAAAGTCGACGCGAAAGTTGTCACCATCGACAAGAAATCCCGCAAGCTTGGTCTGTCGATCAAGGCGCGCGAGATCGATGAAGACAAACAAGCGATGGAAGAGTTCGGCTCAACCGAGTCCGGCGCTTCTCTGGGCGACATTCTGGGCGCAGCCCTTGGCAAATCAGCACCTGCTGAAGAAGCCGCTGCTCCTAAGAAAACCAGCAAGAAAAAAGAAGGCGACGCTGAATAAGCGTTTCGCATAAATTAAGAAAACCCCGCCTGAAAGTGATTTCGGCGGGGTTTTTGCTGGCTAGACTTCAGACTGTCAAAAAGCCCGGGATTCCTCAGCTTTCCGCTCTTTTTTGGTCAGCAATTTCCTAAAAAATCCTTTCTTTATCAAGGACTTTCCCCTTTTTTACCTTGATTCTTCCCTTGACGAGTACCCTGTATTTCAGGCATTCTGGAAGTGTAGCCTTAAGTGTATGAGATAACTCAGCAATTCGCTTTTTCCCGTTACTTTCGGTAAAAGCACTTAATAAAGGGGAATGTGGCATGACAAAGTCGGAACTGATCCAGCGTCTTGCTGAAAAAAATCCGCATCTGTACATGCGTGATGTCGAAAAAATTATCGACACCATCTTTGATGAAATTACAGCCGCACTCGCAAAGGGCGACCGCGTTGAGCTGCGCGGCTTTGGTGCTTTCTCTGTGAAAGTGCGTGAACCACGCGTCGGTCGTAACCCCCGTACAGGCGAAAGCGTTCAGGTTGATGGCAAACGTCTGCCCTTCTTCAAAACCGGTAAAGCCTTGCGCGAACGTCTTAATGGCGGCGTCGATCACGGTGAAGATTCTGACGACGATGAATTCTAGAATTTATCGCCAACAAGTTTTATAAAGCCCCGTATAAAGCCGGGGCTTTTTCATGAGGAAAGTAAATGAAAAAATTACCAAAGATATTCTGCGCGATTGATACACCTGACATGAAACAGGCGGCCGCCCTTGCAGAGGCCATGCGCAACGCTGGTTGCGGCATCAAGCTGGGGCTTGAATTCTTCAATTATAACGGGCCGCAGGGTATTGCCGCCATCCGCGATACTTTCAATGATCTGCCGATTTTCCTCGATCTGAAGCTGCACGATATTCCCAATACAGTTGCCGGTGCCGTGCGCTCGGTATCAAAGCTGGATGTCGCATATCTGACATTACATGCAGCAGGCGGACGGGAGATGATGCAGGCCGCGCAATATGCTGCAGATGGAAAGATGATGTTGCTGGCCGTTACCATCCTGACGTCACTGGATGGTGATGATCTCGAAGAAATGGGCTTTGCCCTGCCACCGCAGGAGGCTGTTGTAAGATTAGCCCGTATTACAGAGGAATCAGGTCTGGCCGGTATTGTTTGTTCGCCGAAAGAAATTCAGCCCGTGCGTAACAGTCTGGGGCCTGACCTTGCCTTGATGGTGCCAGGCATTCGCCCTGCCGGCAGCGCCACGCAAGATCAAAAACGCGTGATGACGCCAGAAGAGGCCATTAGCGCGGGGGCCACGCATTTGGTGATTGGCCGCCCGATCACAGGTGCTGATGATCCCGCACAGGCCGCCGCTGAAATCATGGCGAGCCTGCAGAAGGCCGCCGCATGACAGCGATCAAGTTTTGCGGCCTGAAAACAAAAGAAGCCCTGCACGCTGCCGGTAAAAACGGAGCAACTTATATCGGCCTGATGATGTGGGAAAAATCTCCCCGGGCTGTCAGCATTGAACAGGCGCGCGCCTTATCGCTCACACAACCTGACGGCATTCGTTATGTGGGGGTTTTCGTCAATCCGGGCGATGATGAATTGAAACATATACTGACCGAAGTGCCGATTGATATGGTGCAGCTCCATGGCGATGAGGACCCGCAACGTGTAGCCGACATCAGGCTCCAGTTTGGCCTGCCGGTGATGAAGGCCGTTCGTATTGCCACACGGGAAGACTTATTTAATGTGCCTGCTTTCGAATCAGTCGCGGACTGGTTGCTGTTCGATACCAAGGTCGACCCGAAAATTTCCGGCCTGCCTGGTGGCACAGGCCATAGCTTTGATTGGCAAATATTAAAAGACAGATCGTTCCGTAAGCCATGGATGCTTTCCGGTGGTCTGAACACTGATAATGTCAGGCGGGCGCTATCGATTCTGAAACCGGATGCGGTCGATGTCTCAAGCGGTATCGAGGACAGCCCCGGCGTTAAGAATGTTGAGAAGATGAAAAACTTTGCTGCAGCTGTACATGCAGCAAACATCCCGATGGATTTATACTGATCCCGCTATACACAGCAACCTTGCCCTCGTACCCATCACTCGTGTATGTCTAGCAATATCGTTATTAGATTCTGTAAAGGGTATTGCCATGGCCGGTTCAGCTGCTACCTCCATATATAAGAGTGTCCCCGACGAAAAAGGTCATTTCGGCCTCTATGGCGGACGTTATGTTTCGGAAACTCTGATGCCGCTTATCCTCTCGGTGGAAGAAGCGTGGGCTAAGGCGAAGAAGGACACTGCCTTCTGGACCGAGCTGGAAAAACTGAGCAAGGATTATGTCGGCCGCCCGTCCCCTCTCTATTTTGCGGAATCGACCACAGAACATTTTGGTGGTGCACAGGTCTGGTTTAAGCGTGATGAGCTTAATCACACAGGTTCCCATAAAATCAACAATTGCCTCGGCCAAATCTTGCTCGCCAAACGGATGGGTAAAACCAGAATCATTGCCGAGACTGGGGCCGGACAACACGGCGTCGCAACAGCCACTGTCTGTGCGCTGTTCAAGCTACCCTGCACGATCTTCATGGGCGCGACCGATATCGAACGCCAAAAACCAAATGTCTTTAGAATGAAACTGCTCGGAGCGGAAGTCCGCGCCGTCACCGCCGGCGCAGGGACACTCAAAGACGCGATGAATGAAGCGCTGCGCGACTGGGTCACAAATGTAAACGATACGTTTTATATTATAGGCACTGTTGCAGGTCCTCACCCCTATCCTGCGATGGTCAGGGACTTCCAAAGCATCATTGGCCGCGAAGCACGTCAGCAGTTCATGGATGAGAACAAGAAACTTCCTGACACCTTGGTCGCTTGCATCGGTGGCGGGTCGAATGCGATTGGTCTTTTTCACCCCTTTCTTGATGACAAGGATGTGAACATCATCGGTGTGGAAGCAGGCGGTTACGGTCTTGAAACAGGTCAGCACTGCGCCAGCCTCACCGGGGGTAAACCCGGCGTCCTTCATGGCAACCGTACCTATCTTCTGCAAAATGAAGACGGACAGATTCTAGAGGGACACTCCATCTCTGCCGGTCTTGATTACCCCGGCATCGGACCCGAGCATTCATGGCTGCACGACCAGAAACGTGTCAATTATGTCAGTGTCACCGATGACGAAGCCATGGCTGCCTTCCAGCTGATGGCCAAGCTTGAGGGCATCCTGCCGGCACTCGAACCCGCACATGCCTTTGCACACGTCGCAAAAATAGCCCCGACATTGCCCAAAGACCATGCTATCCTGATGAACCTGTGTGGCCGTGGCGATAAAGATATCTTTACCGTAGCGGATCGTCTGGGCATCAGTATAAGCAAATAAAACCCAAGAAAATAACATATGGAACAGGGGATTAAGCGTTTAACAGTCATCGAAGGTGGCGGATCCACCTGTCGGGGACTGATCTATGACCTGACACAAAATCAGGTCAAAGGCCCTTTGGTTCTTCATAGTCATCCCTGCAACCTGCATCGTGACCGCGACCTCAGCCTTAGAAACATCAAAGTGATGCTGGATACATTGGGCGCAGGATACGACCCGCTAACCTTGTGCCTGCCTGGCGTCAGCAACACCCACAACGCTGAATGGCTAAAAACCCAGCTGCAAAACATAGGCTATGGCACGCTTCATATGGCCAGCGACGCGATTGCCGCCCTGTTGGGCGCATACCCGAGTCATGAAGAAGGCCAGGGCATTTTTATTGGTGGTACAGGCGCGGTGGCCTTGGGGTATGCAGAAGGGCAGCTTTGGAAAGCAGGCACACCTGAAACCGAACGTGCTTGTGGCCCGTGGATTGCCCATCAGGCCTGGCTCCGTTCCGGTTCAGACCCGGATCTGAAATCCATTTTCGAGTCATCGGGGGATCTGACCTACGCGCCCCACCATATTATCGCAACCCACGCTCCTGCTGTATTCCGGCTGGCAAAGACCGGGAATCTGGAAGCGGAAACCATTTTACAGGAAGCGGCCGATTCAGCCGCAGACTTCATGACACGCCTGCAACAGGTTGGGGTCAGCCGCTTCGTGCTTTGCGGTTCTGTAGCCCGGGCCTTGCAAAGTCGTATCCGTTTCCAGACTGAAACGCCACAAGGCGATGGTGTTGACGGGGCGTTGCGCCTGGCATTATCTGTTTATAAGAATCCGCAGGCTCTTTCCCTCTTCACCAATATCCGCAGGATAGAAGATATTGAACAGGGACAAAGAGCTGCAAGTCAGTGACACGCAAAGTCAGTATCAAGGAAGAATTTGCCCGCGCGGTGCATGACTATCTGCTGATCGAGCAGACAGCGCTGATTCCCGCCGATTTTGCTTTGGTCTTTGGCAACAAGAATATCATCGAACCCCTGGCCCAGCGCACAGCCGACCTGTATCACACAGGCCATTTCCCCCTGGTCGTGGCATCTGGCGGCGTCAAAACCCGCAGCCGTGTCACAGAAGCCGAGGCCCTGCGCCGTGCCTTGATGAAACGTGGCATTCCCGATTCGGCAATCCTGACAGAAAAGCAGTCGACCCATACAGGCGAGAATGTCGTGATGACACGTGCATTGATGACAGAAACAGGATTGGATCAGAGAGTCAGCAGCGTTATCAGTATTGGTCATATTATTGCCGCCCGCCGTTTCCTGATGACGCTGGAGCGTCACTGGCCCGAGATCCACAAGATGCATACCAGCGCCAATCCATTCAACGTACCAGCGCGTGACTGGCATACACATGACGTATTCCGCCGCCATGCCATGAAGGAATGGCGCAAGATTGCCCCCTACGTACAGCAAGACCTGATCCGTGAAGTTGACTTGGATGCATTGAACCGTACCACGGCCTGCCTGAAAGCGCTAAGGGAAGACCAAAGCGGGAAGCTTTCTAATCACCCTGGTCCGGCTTCGGGAAACGGCGGCGCGCCGCCGCCGGGGTCTGCACCGGCTTAAGTTTCTGTCCGGCATGAACCTCGAACCGGCGCATCGTGTCATTTGCTATATTATTGATGGCACCGCTTAGGACCATATCAGCAAGCGTGCCTTTACCAGATTCATATGACAACGTGAAGCACAGGTCCGTGCCACCATCTCGTGCAGGCGCCAATTCCCAGCGCATATCAAGCGTCTTAAAAGGACCCTGGACATTCTTAACATCAATCGCTTGCGGACGCAGGCCGGTAATACGAACCGTCTGACGCGGATCACCTATCTTGAAAGGCGTAGGAAGGTTCAGGCTGAATTCAACATCTTGGTGGCCGGGCTGGTTGTCCAGAACTTTGATCGCCTTTACGCTAGGATAGATTTGCGGATAGGCCCTGATATCCATGATCAGGTCATAGATGTCACCCGGCCCATAAGGCAGGCGTCTGTTAAGGCTGATTTGTTTCATGGAGCATCCCTGTTTACATTTATAATTGTTAAAAGTGATACCAGCCCCGCAAACCTCTGACAATGATCTTGACGCAATCATATGAGTGCACGAGGCAAAAACCTGTGCTAGAAGTGGTGACATTATAAAAAGAGGTCCCACGAGTCATGAACCGCATCGATGCCAGAATTTCCCATATCCGTGAACAAGGTCGTCCAGCGCTTGTCACTTTCATTATGGCAGGAGACCCTGATCGTGCCACCGCGCAGACGATCCTGAATGCCCTTCCTGAGGCTGGTGCGGACATCATCGAAATTGGCATGCCGTTCTCGGACCCCATGGCCGATGGTCCGGCGATCCAGGCCGCAGGACAGCGTGCACTCGCGGGTGGCATGACACTGCCGCAGGTGCTGGGCATGGTGACATCATTCCGGGCGCATGACACGCAAACCCCGATTGTGCTGATGGGATACTATAATCCGGTCTATATTTATGGAACTGATCGTTTCGTTATAGATGCCGTAAAATCAGGTGTCGATGGCGTGATCATCGTTGACCTGCCGCCGGAAGAAGAAGCGGAACTGGGTGACCATGCCCGCGCCGCAGGCCTAAATATGATACGCCTCGTAACGCCCACAACAGACGATAAGAGATTAGGACAAATCCTGCCCGGCGCAGGAGGGTTCATATACTATGTCTCAATCACCGGCATAACCGGCGCAGCCTCCGCCAACGCGCAGGCACTGGCCCCGCGTATTGCTCATATTAAGACCAAGACCGACTTGCCCATTGCAGTCGGCTTTGGCATTCGTACGCCGGATGATGCAGCCGCGATGGGCGCAGTGGCTGATGCTGTGGTCGTGGGGTCGTCTATCGTCGACACTATAAGTAAGATCCCGGATGGGAAGGCCACCATTGACAATGTGATTCAGCAGGTAAAAGCCTTGGCTAAGGCTTTGGGAAAAAATTTGACAAAAGTTGCTTAGTTCCTGTAAATCTGGTCCACAATTTTTATGATAAATAAAATCCTTATGGAAGCCTCGATGCGTAACGCATTTAATAAAGTCGCAAATGCAATCAAACAAACTACCGAAGATATCGGTTTTGGCATGGTTTTGCCGGATACCGCTTCCAACAAACTTTGGGAAACCGGACGTCTTTGGGTAAGCGCCGCCCTTGTAGGCGCTGCTGTTGTCGAGAATAATCCTTACCTTTTGTCAGGCGGTCTAAGCCTACTGGCAGGAGCCGCCATAAACTATCGTAATGATGGTGCGGTAGTCCGCCGATTGCTGGATAGCGGCATCCAGCCTATTTAAATCTGAAAAACGAAATATAAATTTTCATAACAATTGATGACTTGACTTGCCTACGCTTTTGCGAGATAAATCTCGCTTCCTTAAACAGCTGAAAGAGTAATCAACTCCATGAACTGGCTGAGCAACTTTATCCGCCCGAAAATCCGTTCGATGGTCGAGGCGAAGGAAGTCCCTGATAATCTTTGGCAAAAATGCCCTTCCTGCGAAGGAATGCTGTTCCACCGTGACCTCGCAGATGCCATGAATGTCTGCTATCATTGCGGCCATCATATGAAAGTGCCGGTAAAACAGCGCCTGCAAAGCCTGTTTGATGACGGTAGTTACAAGGAAATTCCTGTTCCGCGCGTACCTTATGATCCTTTAAAATTCAAGGACCGGAAAAAATATGCCGACCGCCTGAAAGAAACCCGCAGCAAGACTGGTCGCGAAGATGCGATCCTGGTCGCCAAAGGCGCCATGGACGGTCTGCCTGTGGTCATTGCAGCCTTCGATTTCGAATTTATGGGTGGTTCCATGGGTGCCGCTGTAGGTGAAGGCTTAGTTGTTGCCGCAGAACACGCGGTAAAAACCGGTTCTGCCCTGATTGCCATCCCGGCATCTGGAGGCGCCCGCATGCAGGAAGGCGCCATTTCCCTGATGCAGATGCCCCGCACAATTATCGCGGCGGATATGGTCAAGGAAGCGGGCTTGCCCTATTTCGTGCTGCTGACAGACCCAACCACAGGCGGCGTTTCTGCCTCTTTCGCGATGGTGGGCGACATTCATATCGCAGAACCTGGTTGCATGATCGGTTTTGCCGGAAAGCGCGTGATTCAGGAAACAATCCGCGAAGAATTGCCACCGAACTTCCAGACCGCAGAATATCTGCGCGACCACGGTATGGTCGATATGGTTGTATCCCGCAAAGAGCTGCGCAGCACCCTAATCCGTCTGCTCGACCTGTCGATGCGAAAAATGCGTGATCCGCGCCAGCGCAAAATCGGCAGTGACAATGAGGGAAGCAGTGGTAAAGGCAGCCGGATTTCTGGCAAAGCGGGAACCGGCATTAAAGCCAAGATCACCCGCAGCAAACCGGATAAGAAACCCGCAAACATCAATAAAGCCGGGAAAAAATCCAGAGCCGCCTGAAATACCCTTAAGACGTTTTTCGAATGGGAGGGTCTGTAGATGACCATCACCCCCCTGCAGCAAAAACTGGAAGTTCTGTATGGCCTGCGCCTTCATAGTGCGCAGAACCATAGAAACATTCGTCCGGGTTATTATGAGTTGCTGGCGCGCCTGGGCAACCCCCACCTTTCCATTCCCCCCGCCATTCATGTCGCCGGCACGAACGGCAAAGGATCGACAATCGCCTTTTTGAGGGCCATGTACGAAGCAGGTGGTTACAAGGCGCATGTCTACACCTCCCCCCATCTTGTTCGTTTTAACGAGCGCATCGTCCTGACGGGATCGGAAATCGATGATAAGAATCTGGAAATGCTAATCGATGAAGTGATGGACAAAGCGGACACGCTGGAGGTGACCTTTTTCGAAGTAGCAACCGCCATCGCCTTTCTTGCCTTCAGTCGCACACCGGCAGATTTATGCCTTATAGAAGTCGGCATGGGCGGCCGGATAGACTGTACAAATGTAATCCCGAAACCGCTGGCCACGATCATCACCCGCATATCATACGATCACTGCCAGTATCTCGGAAATACGATTCAGGAAATTGCCAAAGAGAAGGCTGGAATTATAAAGCCGGGCGTGCCCTGCATCATCGGGTATCAGGAAACGAAACCGAGTCATGACTCTGAAACGCTACCTTTTGACTCTATAGCGGGTCAGCATGACGCGCCGTTGCACCGTGCTGGACAGGAGTGGCGCATCAGCAACCCAGAGTCAGAACCGAGTCAATTCATATTCCGATACGGATCGTTAGAAAAAACGTTTCCCGTACCATCCCTGGTCGGAATGCATCAACTGCAAAACGCAGGGGCTGCACTGGCCTGCACCTATGTAATTGATTCATTACCGATTCATGACGAATCCCGTGCCAAAGGTCTGACACGCGCCATATGGCCCGCGCGGTTGCAGCGCTTCGACAAACATCCCCTACAGAGATTGATTCCGGCAAACGCTGAATTATGGCTTGATGGCGGGCATAACGACAGTGCGGGTCAGGTGCTGGCACAGCAGGCTATGACATGGCACGCGCAAGACGCACGACCGCTTCATGTGGTCATGGCGATGAAACGGGATAAGGATGCGGTTCAGTTTATAGGTCCACTGCTCCCCCACCTGTCGAGTTTGACAATCATCCCCCTTGCCGGACACGAGGAACAGAGTCATGACCCTGCAGAACTGAGCCACAGGATTCAGGCAATGGAACCGCAACTGCGAGTCAGCGCCGCAGAATCGATTCAGGAAGCACTGGAAGAGATAGCGATCAGGATATCGTCGCCGCCTGCACCTGAGGTACCGGGTGTGCGGGTTTTACTGACGGGGTCTCTGTTTCTGGCTGGATCAGTCCTAGCGCAATAGCAGGAGCACAACGGCCTGCACCCGATTTCAGATTGAACTCCGTCACACGGACAGGCTTACCGCAGTTACCATCATCATAAAGCCAATCGATAAAATTCTGCATACGGCGCATGGAAGCACGCATAGTGGGATCTGTGCGCGAAGGGTGATCCTTTGGCAAACCCAGCATAGGGTTAAGGGCTTCAACTACAGTCGCCAATTGGCTCTGGCGTTTCGTATTACCTGTAAACATAGTCACCGGATTACTGGAAATATACTGCAGGTCATACCCCAGCTCCCGTGCGGCTTTGGCACCGCGATTACATAAGTCTGCATACTCGTGAAGACTTTGTGACAAAGAAATATCATGCTGGCGAACTAAAAAGTGTTCGAAGCGTTCGAAGTCGCGAACGAGTTGTGCTCTTTTTTCCGGAGTTTCGAAAAGATGAATTGCCATAAGTTACGCACCTTCTTGTTTTTTGTAATTTTATTATATTTCCATACGGTCAATAAAGCAAGTTTATGGCGTCTTCATTAAAATATTATGAAAACCTTGACTTTTTGCGCCTGCGAAATTATATTGCGTGCACCTTAATGTAGAAAGAGAACGTTTGCAATGCGGCTATCCTCCTATTTTTTGAAAACCCTGAAAGAAAACTCGGTCGAAGAGGGCCTGTCCTCCCAGAAACTGATGCATCGTACAGGTATGATCCGCAAGGCAGGCGCGCCCGGTCTTTTCGCCTGGATGCCTTTAGGTAATAGGGTTCTGGCCAAAATCGAGCAGATCATAGACAAAGAGATGGAGCTGGCAGGCGCATTAAAGGTTAATTTCCCGGTCATTCAGACCGCGCAGCCTTGGTATAACAGCGGGCGCCTGAGCACGGATAAGAACAGCTATGGCGCTGAAATGCTTCGCTTTACTGACCGTAATGAAAATGAAATGTTGGTCAGCCCCACTGCCGAAGAAATGTTTACAACCATTGTAAGCGAGATGAGCCTGTCTCACAGGGACTTACCCCTGAATCTTTATCAGGTCGAAAAGAAATTCCGCGATGAACTTCGCCCTCGTTTTGGCACTTTGCGTTCGCGTGAATTCACTATGAAAGATGGCTATTCGTTTGATACGTCGGAAGAGGCAGCTCACATCACTTACCATAAAATGTTTGCCGCTTATCAGCGCATTTTTGACAAGATCGGTGTTGATGTCGTACCCTTGGAAGCACCACGCGGCCCGGTTGGCGGCTCCTTGAGCCATGAATTTGTTATTCCCACAGTCAATGGCGAAAGCGATATTCTGTTCGATCTGGAGATGACCAACCCCGATATGATTCCCGGCCCTGCTATTTACAGCAGTAAAGAAGCCCTCGCGGAACATTTTCATAGAGTCACGGCCTTTAAGGGCATGACTACCGAAATGCTGGAAGAGGGTGTTGCTCCGCCAAAAGGTTTAATGAAATCCCGCGGCATTGAAGTCGCCCATATTTTCCATTTAGGTACCCGTTATTCCGAACCGCTGAATGCCGGTTACATCAACAATCAGGGAAAACGTGAAGCTGTTCATATGGGTTGCTATGGCATAGGCGTATCGCGCTTACCCGCCGCGATTATTGAAAAATCTCATGACAGACACGGTATCATCTGGTCGCCTGCCATTGCCCCGTTCCAAGCGGTGGTGATCAACGCTTCCACACGTGACGAGGGTGCAACAGCCCTCGCAAATGAAATTTTTGAAAACCTGAAAGCCCAAGGTATTGACGTTGCCTATGACGATCGTGATGTAAATACAGGCGGAAAGTTCGCTGAAATGGATTTGATCGGCATTCCCGTGCAAATTCGCGTTGGCAAACGGGAAGCAGAAACCCGCGAAGTACAGGTTAAAGCCCGCAGCACAGGCGAGGTTTATACGGTATCCGTCCCCGATGTAACCTACGCCGTGCAAAAGAAGCTGCAGCTCACCCCTTAAAAAAGGCACAAGGCCCCCTTTAGGGCCTTAAGATTGAAGCTAAAATACCATATTCCTGCCCCATTATAGACACCTCGCAAATATATGTTTGTGATAATTGGATTGTTATTTGGGAGATCCTGCATCATGCTCTTTACCGCTATCCCTACACCCGTTATACAAAGACCTATGAACAATATTACACCCGGCATTACCCCCCAGCAGACCATTGCCCTTGTGGACGATGACCGCAACATCCTGACATCCGTGGCCATGGCGCTGGAAGCAGAAGGCTTTAAGGTAAAAACCTATAATGACGGGGAAGAAGGGCTGAAGGGGATTACAACCAATACGCCGGATCTGGTGGTACTCGATATCAAGATGCCGCGTATGGACGGCATGGAAGTTCTCTCCAAGCTACGCGAAAAATCGGCGCTGCCTGTCATTTTCCTGACATCCAAGGACGACGAAGTAGACGAAGTGATCGGCCTGCGCATGGGCGCTGACGATTACATCACCAAGCCTTTCTCCCAGCGCCTGTTGATCGAGCGTATCCGCGCCCTGCTGCGCCGGGAAGCTCTGCGCAATCAGGTCGCTGCGGCCGCCAGCAAATCGACCGAAGAGGCCGCCATCACTACGCGTGGCAACCTGGTTCTGGACGATGCCCGCCATGTATGCACCTGGAAAGGTATGGCTGTAGACCTGACTGTTACGGAATATCTGCTCCTGAAAGCGCTCGCCATTCGTCCCGGTCACGTAAAAAACCGCGACCAGTTGATCGATATGGCCTATGGTGAGAATATCTATGTCGATGACCGGACCATTGATTCGCACATCAAGCGCATCCGTAAGAAATTCCGTGTCGTTGATAATGAATTTTCGCAGATAGAGACCCTGTACGGTGTCGGATACAAATACAAAGAAGAATAAGGATGATCTGGACGACCCGGGCGACGAGTCGTTACTGAACCCATTCTTCAGCATTATCAATAATCCTGATAAACCCCTGAAACCCGGGCAGCCCCGTAAAGGCCGCAGGCGCTCAAGCCGCCTCACCCTGCGTATTCTGGCTGTCAACCTGGTAGCGCCTTTTGTTCTGGTGCTGGGTATCCTCTATATGGGTCAGTATCAGGACAACCTGATCCGCGCGGAGCTAGAGACTTTAAAGGCGGAAGCACAGGTTTTTGCAGGCGCTATTGCCGAAGGCGCCATCAAACCGGTCGAGCAAGGCCGCCCGTTCCTGTTTGCAAAACCGGTCGAAATTGAAACATTGGTCCCCGAACTGGCCCGTCGTATGGTGCGCCGTCTGGGTGAAACCACGGACAGCCGTACGTACCTGTTCAATATTGACGGCAAAATGGTCGGGGACTCAGAGGAACTGCTGTCTCGCAGCGCTATTCGGCACAAAGAACCGATGGGGCCGCCGGCCCCTGTACGTGCCCTGCAGAAAGTAATTTTGAAAACGGCGCAGTTCCTCACTTTCATACTCCCCCATAACGAGGGTCTCGATCTCTACCCGATGGTCAATTCCAAGGATGTAAATGATTTTCCTGATGCATCGTTTGCATTGGAGGGCCATGTCAGCGGTACTGCCTGGCGGCATGTCGATGGAAAGATTATCCTGTCTGCCGCTGCCCCCGTGCAGAAAATCCGGCAGGTGATGGGCGTGGTTGTTCTCACCCGGGAGGGCAAAGCCGTTGAGCAAGCCATGAACCAGGTACGTTTTGAGGTGCTCACCGTATTTACCGGTTCTCTGAGTATTACGATTTTCCTGTCCCTCTATCTTGCTGGCATTATCGGCAGGCCTTTAAAACGCTTGGCGCGGGCTGCTGAAAGTATCCGCCTGGGCAAGGGCGGCCGCCAGATTGAGATTCCTGACCTCAGTCGTCGTAATGATGAGATCGGCGATCTGTCAGTTTCGCTGCGTGCGATGACGCATGCCCTATGGGACCGGATGGATACCATTGAACGTTTTGCTGCAGATGTTTCGCATGAGATTAAGAACCCGCTGACATCCTTACGCAGTGCCGTAGAGACGGCCGCCATCGTTAAAAATCAAAAGGATAAGGATAAATTGATGGAGATCATCCAGCATGATGTCCAGCGCCTTGACCGCCTGATTACAGATATTTCCAATGCCTCGCGCCTGGATGCTGAGCTGTCCCGCGATGCCATGGATAATGTCGATATGTATCTTTTGCTGCACAAACTGGCCGATGCGCACAAAAACCCGATGGAACGCACAGGCCTGCGTGATAATTTCACAGGACGGAGCGCCGATGAGACTCCCCAGATCCGTCTGGTCACAAATGGCACACCGCCGATTATGGTGCGCGGCAATGAAAGCCGCCTGGCCCAGGTGTTTGAAAACCTGATTTCCAACGCTTTGTCATTCTCGCCAGCGCGCGGACTGGTGACCATCACCATCACCGTTGACAAGAACGTCGTACGCGTGACTGTAGACGATCAAGGACCAGGCATTCCGGAAAATAAGCTCGGCGCCATCTTTGAACGCTTCTATAGTGAGCGACCCAAGCATGAGGCATACGGTCGCCATTCCGGCCTCGGCCTTTCCATTGCCCACCAGATCGTCACCGCCCATGGTGGCAAAATTTGGGCAGAGAACCGCCAGAACAACGGCGACGCTGTTACGGGCACACGTTTTACCGTAGAACTGGAACGGGCATAGGGAAGGCACACATACAATGACAGGTACAATAGAACCAAAACCCCCGCTCCTGATTGTGACAGGCCTTTCTGGTGCCGGCATGTCATCCACACTTAAGCATCTGCAGGACATGGGTTTTGAAACATTCGACAACTTCCCACTTACCTTGGTGGAAGCGCTTTTGGCAGATAACGCACGTGGCCCACACCCGATGGCAATTGGCGTTGATGCCCGCTCACGCGGCTTCTCTGCCGAAGAGCTTCTCGCTGTCTGCCGCCGTACGTCTGCAACGCTTGTTTACCTGACCGCGGATGAAACCGAGCTGCAAAAAAGATTTACGGAAACACGCCGCCGCCATCCGCTGGCACAGGATCGCCCGCCCAGCGCCGGGATCAAAATCGAGCAGGAATTACTGGCTCCGCTGCAGGCCGAAGCCGATCATGTCATCGATACAACTGGAATGTCCATCCACGTACATAACCGCATGATCGAGGGTCTGTTCGGCAAGGGGGTTAAAGGACATCTGACCATCACCCTGATGTCTTTCGGTTTTCGCTTTGGCCTGCCGCGTGAAGCAGACATGGTTCTTGACGTACGTTTTCTGAAAAATCCATATTGGGAACCAGCCCTCAAAAACCTGACCGGGCTTGACAGCGCGGTCGGCGAATATATTGCAACCGATCCAGACTTTGCTGCATTTACCGCCAATGCCAAAAATCTGATTTCGCCTTTGCTGCCCCGTTATGCCGCCGAAGGTAAAAGCTATCTGACAATTGCTATTGGTTGTACAGGCGGCCACCATCGTTCGATTTATACTGTGGAAATACTAAAGCCCTGGCTGGAGGCGCAGGGCTTTGAAATCAGTATTTTGCATCGCGATATAGCGCGTTAAATCTAAAACTTGGCAGAGGGACCTTTAGGTCCTTTTTGCTGCGCAGTGGCCGCAGGTTCGCTATCAGGGACGATGGTATTGCAGACACGTCTCATAAAATCCTGATCCATGAGTGCCAGAACATCCTGCGCGACATCCGCCACAGAGCTTTTGCTGCAAACGGTAATACTCAGCGCGGGAACAGACACGCCATCGCCAGTCCCCTTGGTTTTAAGGATGATGGCATCATCGGTACGGGTATAGAAGATTTGTTCGTTCCCTGATGAGAGCCTGTGCAGAGGTGCCCTATGGTTCAAAAGGTCAGCAATGTTTTCAGCAACCTGTTGAGCAGAAAGGGGAAAACCCTTTGTCGGGGCAATCAATGTTGCCACAGGAAAAACCGGAGCGCTGTTAAAGGGCAAGCCGCCTTTTTGGACAGCGAAAAGAGCCTGTTGACCTGTAAGGGTGTCTTTGCCGGCACGATAGTTCAAACCCATGAATTAATTCCCCAGAATCTGTGGTTTTTCTTGCCTTTTCAGCACGAAACCCTATTCTGTCGCAGTTTTCTTAATAACCGGTAAAACCGCCCCCACTATTAAAGCTCTAACCTTTTAAGGATTTAACTATGACCGCTGCGCCCAAAGCCGTACAGAACGACTATAAAGTGAAAGATATTTCGCTGGCCGAATGGGGCCGTAAGGAGATCGTCATTGCCGAGACAGAAATGCCGGGCCTGATGTCTATCCGTAAGGAATATGGTCCAACGCAACCGCTGAAAGGCGCACGCATTGCCGGTTGCCTGCACATGACAATCCAGACCGCTGTTCTGATTGAAACGTTGGAAGCGCTGGGCGCTGAAGTGCGCTGGTCTTCATGCAATATCTTCTCGACACAAGATCATGCGGCGGCAGCGATCGCTGCGAAAGGCACCTGCGCTGTATTTGCCTGGAAGGGCCAAACCAACGAAGAAGCTGAATGGTGCATTCACCAGACAATCAAAGGTCCGAATGGCTGGGTACCGAACATGATCCTTGATGATGGCGGCGACCTGACCACCATCATGCATAAAGATTACCCGGACCTGATGAAAGACGTGAAGGGTATTTCCGAAGAAACAACAACAGGCGTTCACCGCCTGATGGAAATGGCGAAGAAAGGCACACTGAAAGCACGCGCCATCAACGTCAATGACTCGGTAACAAAATCCAAGTTCGACAACAAATACGGTTGCCGCGAGTCACTGGTTGACGGTATCCGCCGCGCAACAGACGTGATGATGGCCGGTAAAGTGGCTGTTGTTTGCGGTTATGGCGATGTGGGCAAAGGTTCAGCTGAATCACTTCGTTCACAAGGTGCGCGCGTGATCGTGACAGAAATCGATCCGATCTGCGCACTGCAGGCCGCGATGGAAGGTTACGAAGTTCTGACCATGGAAGATGTGCAGTCCAAAGCCGACATCTTTGTTACCACAACCGGTAACATCGACGTCATCACCATCGAGCACATGCGCAAGATGAAAGACCGCGCCATCGTTTGCAACATTGGTCACTTCGATTCCGAAATCCAGGTTGAAGCGCTGCGTAACCTCAAGTGGCATAATGTGAAGCCGCAAGTCGACGAAATCGAATTCCCGGACGGCAAGCGCATAATCATGCTGGCGGAAGGCCGTCTTGTGAACCTGGGTTGCGCAACAGGCCACCCCAGCTTTGTGATGTCTGCATCCTTCACCAACCAGACACTGGCGCAGATCGAACTCTGGACCAACACATCCGCTTACGAAGTGGGTAAGGTCTATGTTCTGCCGAAACACCTTGATGAGAAAGTCGCGGCACTGCACCTCGAGAAACTGGGCGTGAAACTGACCAAGCTAAACAAAGAGCAGGCTAATTATATCGGCGTTGACGTCGAAGGCCCGTTCAAGAACGATCAATACCGTTACTAATATTAGTATGAATAACAAAAAGCCCCGCAACTTGCGGGGCTTTTTTAATTCCGATCAAACTAGAACCGGAAGATACCACCTAGTTTGAAGGCATGTTCCTGACCTTCGACATTCAGCGCTGTACCGCCGCCAAGATCATATTCAGCATCTTCGTAGTTGGTATATACGTATTCAAGACGTGTCTTGAACGGACCCACTGTGTAAAGCTCGGTTCCCGCACCCAGAACCAGACCATCAAGCCATTCTTCTTCGCCGTCCGCTTCGAACTGTGTACGGCTGTAACCGATGATACCGTAACCCAGCGCCGTATCGCCCCAGGCCATACCCGGACGTAATGTCAGTAACACCGTGTCTTCTTTATCGACATCGACGCCAAAAACAGAACCATCAGCGCTGCTCCATTCATAGCCGGCCTCCAGCCCTAAGAAACCATTCCAGCCATGGCTCATGCCTGTATCAAACTGGAACCCGTAACCACCGAGAAAACCGCCTTGCCAGCCATCCATGTCCGGATCGTCGCTGGCGACACCTATGCCTCCTGTTGTAACGTCGGCGTCAAAATCACCCCAACTGTAACCAACCGTACCGCCCACGTAAGGGCCTGTGAAATCTTCGGTGCCGCGCTGTCCAAAATTCTGTGCCTGTACCGAAACCGCGCCCAATGAAACAAGCAAGCCTGTTAAGAGTAAAATTCTTTTGAGCATCTGGGTTGTCCTTTGCCGGGGGTGTGTGATCAGAGCCACCAACACCCAGCCCTCTGCTTCGTTCCCACAAAAAGTCTGTAACCGAAGCCAAAACCCAGGATGACCGTTGTTATTTATCGAGCGGCCTTTTAAAATAGGCCCGCCATGAGTAAGTCCGTACCAACAAAGCCAACTTTCTGGAAATCGATTGCTGCCACTGTGACTGGTGAATCACAGCTGGAGAAGGCACAGCTGGAATCTTTCCTTTCGGCGGCGCCAGCAGAGTATTGCGGATTTTCCAATACGGGTCAGGTTGCATACAGCCCCGGCTTTGCCAGCCTGTTAAACCTGCGTGAAATCGGCACGATTGATGATGTGCAGGCCGCTTTAAGCGCCAGTGATGCCGCAGCCTTAGAAGGCTTGTTTGAACGCCTGCACAATGCCGGTGAATCATTTGTACTGAATGCGCGAACAGCCGACCGCTCCCGCGCCGTACGTCTGACCGGAAAACGCGGCAAGCCTGTAACAAACGATAATCTCTTATTCAGCATACTATGGGCGGAAGACATCACGCTATCGAGCCGCGAGCAGGATCTGGCAGGAACATTACGCAAAAGCGCCGAGGAAGAGCGTGATCGCCTGCAGATGGCGCTCGATCAGCAACCTTATCCGGTATGGATGCGCAATAACCGCACGGAACTTGTGTGGTGCAATCGTGCTTATGCGCGCGCACTGGATATCACACCTGCAACCGTTATTGCTGAACAGCGCGAACTCGGCATCAAGCCTTTAAAAAAGCAGATCACAGCCTCTTTAAATCGCGCCCTCGCGCAAACTGCTTTGGATCAGGGACAGCTACAAACCTTGCGCGGACATCTGATTGTAAACGGCCAGCGTAAACTTGTGAATATTACAGAGGCGCCTGTACCTGGCGGAAACCAGACAATCGGCATGGCGCAGGACATCACGCGCGAAGAAGAGCTGGAAACAGAACAGAAGCGTTACAGTGCCGCGAACAAAGAACTTCTCGAACAGCTTGGTTCGGCGATCGGTATCTTTGATTCGCAGCAAAAGCTCGAATTCTATAACACAGCGTTCTCTCAGCTCTGGAGTCTTGAAGAACAATATCTCAATACCGGCCCTAAGCTCGGTGACATCATGGAGAAGATGCGCGAGAACAGACGCCTTCCTGAGCAGGCTGACTTCCGGCGCTTTAAGCAAAGCTGGCTTAATATGTTCACCGGCCTGATGGGTCCGCACGAAGATATGCTCTACCTGCCAAATGGCAACGCATTGCGCATGTTGGTGGTTGCACACCCCATGGGCGGCATCATGATGACATTCGAGGATGTAACTAGCCGGCTGGAACTGGAATCATCCTATAACACACTGGTGGCCGTGCAGAACGAAACGCTCGATAACCTGACGGAAGGTGTTGTGGTGTTTGGTGGCGATGGCCGTTTGCGCCTTTCAAACCCGTCTTTTGCAGCGTTATGGGGCCTGCACCCGGAAGATCTGAAGGACAATCCACACATCAATCGCCTGATTGAAAGACTGAAACCCCATTTTGCAGCCGAAAACTGGCCAGCCGCCCGCGAAGTTCTGCTGCGTCAGGGACTGGAACGCGCCAGTAATTCTGGGACTATGGTTTGCGCGAATGGAACACATATTGCCTGGTCAACCGTTCCCCTGCCTGATGGTGGCGTACTCATCACCCATATTGATGCCACTGACAAAATGCGGGTCGAAAATGCGCTGCGCGAAAAGAATGATGCACTGGAAACCGCCGAACAGCTGAAACTCGACTTCCTGGCCAATGTTTCCTATCAATTGCGCACACCGCTTTCAGCGATCATGGGTTTTAACGAAATTCTGCAAAACGAATATTTTGGTCCCCTGAACACCAAACAGAAGGAATATACCAGCGGCACCCATGAGGCAGGCGAACGCCTGATACAGCTGATTGATGATATTCTAGACCTTTCAACTATTGAGGCCGGTCAAATGTCGCTATCAAATGACAATGTTGTTATTAGCGATATCATGCAAAGCATTTACGACCTTACCCGTGAATGGGCTGGCAAGGAACGTATTATTGTCCAAATGGAAATCGCCCCCGATTCAGGCAGCATACAGGCGGACGCACGCCGCCTGAAACAGGTTCTGTTAAACCTGATGCGTAACGCCATTAATTTCACGCCGGAGGGCGGAAACATTAGGCTTTCAGCCGTACGTACTGGGGATAACGTACACATTAGTGTCAGCGACACAGGAGCTGGTATAGCCCCGGAAGATCAGGAACGACTGTTCCTGCCCTTCGAGCGGGTGCAGTCCGGCAATGGGCAAGTCCGTGGTTCGCGGGGCGCAGGCTTGGGATTGTCCTTGGTAAAGACCATCATCGAAATGCACGGTGGATCAGTTAAACTGGAAAGCAACGTGGGTCTGGGTACAACAGTACATTTGTATCTGCCCGTAAAATAGATCAGGGAATAGCGCTGGTCTGGGGCTTATCCAGGCAGGTCGCCCATGTTTTGGTCGTACCGTCCTCATTCATTTTACCCATCAGATAAATGTCAGCATCGATCATGGTTTTGCAGCTGAAGATCGGCAGGACGGTGCGCAAAACCAATTCCAGCTTTCGACCCTCATAGAACGGACCATAAGTGCAGAAAGGTTGGCTTTGCCCCTTTTCCAAACGGAAGTTGGATGTATGACGCGCCTTCTGGCGATCCTTGTTCACGTAATAATTGGTATAGACCGACCCCATGACAGTGTATGGCGCGCGGTTGATAACGCGAAAACATGTCGGCGACGTATCGACCTCACCTTCCGTAGTCATAGGCACATTGGCACCGGGGAATGGCGCCTGCCAGGGCGAACCCTCCTGCGCGTACGCTTTGGCCGAAAGCGGAACAGCGAGGAAAAGCAGACCAGCCGTAATCAGGATGTATTTCATCCTTTCATTTTACCGTCTATAACCAGCAAATGGAATGGATATCCAAGAGCGAAGAAGAAACCGCCCAGATAGCGGCAAAGCTGGCCCCTGAGTTAGGACCGGGTGATATTGTATGTCTGCATGGCAACCTCGGTATGGGGAAAAGCGTTTTTGCCCGTGCCTTGATCCGTGCCTTAACAGAAAATCCGGAACAGGAGGTCCCCAGCCCCACTTTCACATTGGTGCAGACCTATGAATCAAAGACCGGGGAAATCTGGCACTTTGACCTGTACCGCCTGAAAGACCCTGACGAGGTTTACGAATTGGGATGGGAAGACGCCCTGAGCCAAGCGATCAGCCTGATAGAATGGCCTGAGCGTCTGGGTTACCTGCTGCCCCCGGATCGTCTGGATATCCGTTTTACAACCACACCCGATAATGCACGTCTGTTGCAGCTGACCCGTGAAGGCGCTAAGAAGAATACATGACCCAAAATCCTGACCATATTAAAAACGCTGTCATAACCGCTGCCGGTAAGGGCGAGAGGATGCGCCCGCTGACCGATAACCTGCCTAAGCCCATGGTAGTTGTCGATGGCCAGCCGATCATCGGCCATGTCCTGGATAAGCTCGTTGCGGCAGGCGTCACCAATGTCGTCGTAAACACCCATTACAAACCAGAAGCCCTGATCGCCTACCTGCAGCAGTACGAAGCAGCCCACTCCGGTCTGACAATTACGACCTTGCATGAGGATGTTCTGCTAGACACGGGAGGCGGGATTAAAAACTGCCTGACATTAATGCCATCAGATCAGCCGATTCTTATTGTCAGCGGCGATTCTTATTGGGAAGACTCTGACGGGGGACCCACCCTTGATTTAATGCAGCAAAGATTTGATTCTGCACAAATGGATATGCTCTTTCTCCTGAAAAGTATTTGGGAAATGCATCCTACTACAGCTTTAGGGGATTATAGTATTGATAATGATGGAAGAATTAATCGTGCCCTCGATAAAAAAGGCGAGTACGCATGGACCAGCATACGTATTATAAAAAATAAATCCCTGTTCGATAATACGCCCGATGGCCCGTTCTCTTTCCTTGGGGTCATGGATAACACGGAAAAGGCTGGACGTCTTTATGGCATGTTGCATGGTGGACATTGGCATCATTTTACGACTCCTGCTGATGTGACAGCCGTAAACAACTTGATGGCGATGCGGCGTGACCATGAAGTAAAAATGCAGGCCCTTCTGGATGCTCAAAAAAAAACGCTGACTGAACCGGCGCCTTAGGACCAGCATGCCGAGCGTCTCTATGCCGCACAATTCAAACAGCCTGCCCTTGAATGTTTATAACATTCCTTCAGGCACCGGGTTTGCCGCCACCCTGGTTGCCGGAGTTTTACAGGAAACAGGGGGAGATCCTTTAGCGCTATCACAATATAAAATACTGCTGCCCACCAGACGTGGTTGCCGCGTCATACGGGATATGTTCCTGCAGCAAAGTGAGGGAAAGCCGCTTATCCTGCCAAGACTGATGACCTTGGGGGACATAGATGAAGACGAACTATCACTGCAGCTGCAAAACCCCCACGATCTGGCGGCATTCCTTAAACTAAAACCCGCCATTCCCTCAACGCGCCGCCGCCTGCTGCTGGCGCAGATTGTGCAACAAAGGGATAGATCCCTGGCTTTTGGGCAAGCCCTAGGGCTGGCGGACACGCTGACAAAGTTACTCGACCAGGTGGAAACCGAAGGGCTTTCCCTTAAGGATTTGCCTGACCTCGTTCCTGAAACCGATCTGGCGATACACTGGCAGCAAACCATTACTTTCCTTGAAATTCTAAGCGCAGCATGGCCCTTGATCCTTGAGGAAAAAGAGATGATGGGCGCAGCTGCACGAAGGGATGCTTTGCTGCGCCTGCAAGCGAATATCTGGGAACACACCCCTCCCCGCGGCCCTGTGATTGCAGCAGGTTCTACAGGATCCCTTCCCGCGACAGCTGTGCTTCTGAAAACCATTGCCAGCCTGCCGCAAGGGCGGGTTATTTTACCCGGCCTGGATCAGGAAATGGATCAGGCCGGATGGGAAGCCATAGATGAAAGCCATCCCCAAGCCACCTTGCGGAATTTGCTGCAGCATTTTGGGTTGGACCGCGCACAAATCCCAATATGGTTTGCTGCAGCAAACATAGACCAAGACCGCAGCAAATTTTCCCGCCGTAGACTGGCATCTCAGATGATGCGCCCAGCCGCTGAAAGCCACAGCTGGACTGGATTACAGCTATCAGATCTGGAACTGTGCGATGCGCACCAAATGCAAAAACTGCAGCAAAATTTATGGCAAATTACCTGTGCAACACCCGAAGAAGAAGCACGTTTGACGGCTTTAGCATTGCGTCGCACGCTTGAAACACCCGGCAAAACGGCAGCCCTGATTACACCGGACAGAAACCTGGCAAGGCGGGTATCGATGGCATGCCGCAGGTGGGGGATTGAAGTGGATGATTCCGCCGGCATTCCTTTAGGAGACACCCCTATCGGCACCTTCATCCTATTGATATTGGAAACCTGCAGCAAAAACCTAACCCCTTCAAGCCTGCTACCCTTATTGCAGCATGAATTATGCGGTTTTGGCCAAAATCAAAGCGCACGTACACAGGCCATTCACGCCTTGGATAAATGGATGCTCCGGGGTCCGCGCCCTGTAGCGGGGGTTGAGGGTCTCCGTTTGCGCCTGCAAACAGTGCTGACCGGAAATCAAGGCGCAAAATTGCAGCCATACACCGATCAAATTAATGAAATTATTGATAAAATTGATCACTCCTTCTCGCTTTTGCTGCAACATAAATATAAAACCGGAACAGAATTACTGGCTTTATTGGTAAAGGCCGCAGAGGACTTAGCTGATAGTCCCGGCTTAAGCGGACCTGAACGTTTATGGCGGGGAGCCGCGGGAGAAGCGGCAAGCCTCTTCCTGTCCGATTTAATGGCCCATGCCGATGCATTGCCGCCCGTAAATTTAAAAGAAGCCGGAGAGATCTTAAGCCGCATGATGGCGGAATTGCCTGTGCGCACACCCGTCGGGGTTCATCCTCGTTTATTGATACTGGGACAGTTGGAGGCCCGCCTCGTGCAAACTGACCTTATGATTTTGGGGGGTTTGAATGAAGGCAGCTGGCCGCCTGATCCGGGACAGGATCCGTGGATGTCCCGCCCGATGCGTAAACGCTTTGGCCTGCCTGCCCCCGAGCGCAGCATCGCTTTAGCCGCCCATGATTTTGTGCAGTGTTTTTGTGCCCCTCAGGTTATAATGACCAGGGCTGCGCGTATCGATGGCAAGCCAACCCTGCCCTCGCGCTGGCTTCAGCGCTTAACCACCATCTTACAGGCCGCAGGTTACCCTGACCCGACTTTGTTTCCGGCAGAGGCGCAGCAACTTCTGGCTTTGGCCAGATGGGGTGATCAGGAAGGAAGCCCGCAACCAGCCGCCCGGCCTGCGCCATCACCGCCAGAGCAACATCGCCTAAACCGTTTGTCGGTGACGCAAGTCGAGAATCTGATAGCAAATCCGTATGGCATCTACGCCCGGGAAATCCTCAAGCTTTCCAGGCTAGATCCTGTGGAAAAACCTGTGGGTGCCGCTGAACGTGGCAATTTCGTACATGACGTACTCCATACGTTTATTGATCAGAATAAGAATTACCTACCTGATAATTCAGAACAAATTATTCTAGATCTTGGGTACGTCACACGTATGCACATGTCCGATGACAGCAGCGCCTGGGATTATTGGTGGCCGCGCTTTAAAAGCCTGACACGCGCTTTTGTGAAGGACGAAAGAGAGTGGCGACAACAGGCAAGCCCTGCATATACGGAAATTACAGGAACTCTCGATCTGCCTGCTGGCAATCATATGTTGACCCTGAATGTACGTGCAGACCGTATTGATCGTATGCATGATGGAAGCTATGCCATAATCGATTATAAATCGGCGGGCGAATATAAACCCAAAGCCATAATCGAAGGTCGTAAACCCCAGTTGCCGCTCGAGGCGCTAATCCTGGAGCAAGGCGGATTCAAGAATATTGGAAAAGCCCATGTCCATTATATAGCGTACTGGAAGTTGACAGGTACGCGTAAGGGTACGGAAATTATAGCCCTTGAAAACAATCAGGGTCTGGGAGATATCATAGCAAGTACATCTGAAGGATTTCAAAGGCTTATACAAACGTATGCCAAGGCGGATGCACCTTTTATCTGCAGGCCGGACCCCTCCAACGTACCGCGCTATGATGACTACAAACATTTGGCCCGGGTGGATGAATGGGCCAACGATGACGATGCGCAGGAGGACGTTGCATGAATAAATCCTCCGTCTTAAAAGCAGATCACACTCCCAATCGCGACCCCAATATTATACAGCAGGAGGCATCTAACCCGGAGGCTTCTGTATGGGTATCAGCTTCAGCCGGGAGCGGTAAAACTAAGGTTCTTACCGACCGCGTACTACGTTTATTATTGCCACGTACAGATGGTACGCCTGGCACAGCCCCCGAAAAAATCTTGTGCCTTACCTTTACGAAAGCGGGCGCCAGTGAAATGGCGCTTCGGATAAACCAGACACTGGCGCTATGGGCAACTATGCCGCTTGAAGCAACATTTGAAGCTTCTGGATTGCAGAATATTCTGGAAAAATTATTGGGGCACCCCCCTGCGGAAAACGACATTCAGGCAGCAAGAAGACTTTTTGCCCGCGTGGTCGATGTGCCAGGCGGCCTAAAAATTATGACCATTCATGCCTTCTGCCAATCCATCTTGGGGCGATTTCCTTTAGAGGCCGGATTGCGCCCGCATTTCACTGTTCTTGCACCCGAAGGTGGCCGCGAACTGATGCAGCAGGCCCGTGATCATATTTTAAAGAATGCGGGCCGTGAACCGGAAAGCGACTTGAATAAGGCCTTGGGTGCTGTCGCCGCCGCGTTGAATGAAGAGCAGTTTGAAAACCTGATGCAGGTTCTGGGGAGCGAGAGACAGACCCTGGAAGCCCTGTTACAGGAAAGTGAGGGTGCCGACTCACTTTACCGCCGCCTTTGCGTTCACCTGAAAATTGATCCTGACACCACGGACGAAGAACTGGTGAGAGCCGCCTGCGCCGATCAAACTTTCGCGGTTGAAAATCTGCGTACCGTCGCCCGGGTCCTGCTGGAAGGTAAAACCAGGGGCGACCCTAAAAACGGTCAAATGATAGCCGACTGGCTGGCCAGTGACGTGGAGACGCGCACCCGGATGATTGACGAATATGCCCAGGTTTACCTGACCAGAGAAGGTGAGCTGCGTAACAAGTTTGCCAGCAAGGAATCGGAAAGCCGATTGCCAGGATTAAGCGATCTGATGCTGGAAGAAGGCCAGCGCCTGCAGGACCTTTTTGACAAGCGCAGCGCCCTTATGAACGCGCAAATGACCCATAACCTGTTGCTTGTGGGTCAGGCGATAATCGACCGCTACCAGCAATTAAAGGACGCGCAGGCCAGCCTCGATTTTGATGACATGGTGAATTACACCCGCAACCTGCTGACCCGTTCAAACATGGCAGCATGGGTGCTTTACAAGCTGGATGGCGGCCTGGACCATATCCTGGTGGATGAGGCACAGGATACGAATCCCGAGCAATGGGATATTGTCGGCAGCTTGATCAAGGAATTCTTCGCTGGTGAGGGCGCGCGGGAAATGCGCCGCACCCTGTTTGTGGTAGGGGATGAAAAACAATCCATCTTCAGTTTCCAGCGTGCTGCGCCTGACCGTTTCCGCAGTAAGCGCGATGAATTCAGAAATATTATCGAGTCTGCCGGGCAGGAATGGCAGCCTGTGCCGATGGAAGTATCTTTCCGCTCCACGACAGCTGTTCTTGATTTTACGGACGCTGTGTTTGCTGCCGATCATGTACGTTACGGTGTCAGCGATACGGATATACAACATTACAGCTTCCGTGAAGGACATGCAGGCCACATTGAGCAATGGCCCTTATTCAAAACACCCAAAAATGAAAATACACCATCAGCCTGGGAGCCAGCATTAACACCCCGTACGCAGAATAATGCACGCGCCCTGCTGGCACGGCATATTGCTACAACGATCAATGGCTGGATCGGCAAGGAAATATTGCCATCAAAGAACCGTCTGATTCAGGCGGGAGACATCATGATACTGGTGCGCAACCGTAACGCACTGGTGGGGCATATGATTCGCGAATTGAAAGCCCATGGCATCCCGGTCAACGGTCTGGATCGCATGAAGCTGGGTGATCATATCGGCATCCAGGACATGATCGCGCTGGCACAGTTTGCCTTGCTGCCTGATGACGACCTTAGCCTCGCCTGTATCCTGAAATCCCCGCTCATCAACTGGAATGACCAGCAATTGGAAGATGTAGCCATCAATCGCAGAGGCAGGCTATGGGATGAAGTAAAGAATAAAGCGCCACGTGAAGCACAATGGCTGGAAAATATGATTAACGAGGCGCAAACCGTGCGCCCTTATGAATTCTTTAGCCGCGTATTGCAATCACCCTGTCCCGCGTCATCCATCAGCGGCCTGCATGCCATGACCGCGCGTCTGGGTAGCGATGTCATGGACCCTTTAGATGAATTTCTGAGCCAGGTACTAGGGTTTGAAGGCGATCATATATCTACTGTACAAGGCTTCGTACTGTGGCAGCAGCAGAATGAAACCGAGATCAAGCGCGAGCAAGAAGAGGCCGGTGGCCGTGTTCGTATCATGACCGTTCATGCATCCAAAGGATTGCAAGCGCCGATCGTGATTTTGCCCGACACAATAAAAAGCACAGGCAGCAGCGGTAATCGCGCAGGCGATCGTTTGTTATGGCCGGCTAAAACAGGGCTTGATTTCCCGCTATGGTCAACGCATGCGGAACAGGATAGCCGCGTTTACACAGAAGCGAAAGCGCGTGTGAGGGATAGGGATCAGGAAGAATATCGCCGCTTGTTGTATGTAGCCCTAACCCGTGCCGAAGACCGCCTTTATATTGGCGGCGCTGCCGGGCAGAAGGGCCATGATGAAGGCAGCTGGTATAATCTGACCAGGAACGCTTTCGCGCGATTTGATAACGCGATTACAATTCCCTTTGTAAGTGATGCAAACATAATCAATAGCCTTGAACATCCTGAAGATATGCAGAGCCATATTCTGAAGGCAGATCAAACGGCAGCACCGGTTGTGAAACAGGAGAAGAATGAAGCCACGAGTCTTACACTTCCCGATCTGGAAGATCCCTTATGGCGCTGGAGTCGTGAAGAACCGGCAGCAGAACCAGCCGTACCAAAACCTTTAATCCCCTCCCAGGCATCGGTACCAGGCGGTGAGGAACCAGCGGCTATTTCCCCGTTGGTAGCACAAAATAACGATCGTTTCCGCCGCGGTAACCTGACGCACCGCCTGTTGCAGTTCCTGCCCGACCTGCCTGAACAAGGGCGTCAGGATGCCGCCACAAGCTTTACCGATCGTTACAGTCATGATTTATCACAGTCTGTAAGACAAGATATCGTCACCGAAATTATGGCGATCTTGAATAATCCAGACTTTAAGGATCTGTTCGGACCGCAATCGCGGGCCGAAGTACCGATTACAGGCCTGATAAACGGAAGGCTGGTGAGCGGGCAGATTGATCGCCTGTTGATTGCCGATAAAACCGTTCATATTGTCGATTACAAAACCAACCGCCCGCCGCCGCAGGATGAAAAAGATGTGCCCGATATGTATCGGATACAGTTGAAAGCCTATCGCGACACACTGTCGGCCATATACCCCGATCACATTATAAAAACATATCTTTTATGGACTGACGGCTGTCGTCTTATGCCTGTCACCCTGTAAGCAGAGTTTATGAAAACGGGGGATTTCTGGGCAAATCAGCTCTCCGAAGCTTGACCGCTGAACCCCGGCATCCATATTAATAGAGTTAGATATTCCTGAAATGAGGTTCACATGTCCGCCAGCGTTTACATCAATGATAATGACTTTGAAGCACAAGTTCTGAAAGCCAACGGCCCGGTTGTGGTCGATTTCTGGGCTGAATGGTGCGGCCCCTGCAAAGCCATGTCGCCGCTGGTTGATGAACTGGCTGGCGAAGTCGGCGAAGCTGTCAAAGTTGTCAAAATCAACATCGACGAAAGCCCGAATGCGCCAACCAAGTACGGCGTACGGGGCATTCCCACATTCATGATTTTCAAAGACGGCAAGGTTGTCGATACGAAAGTGGGCAGCATGTCCAAGACAGCACTGAGCGACTGGGTCAAGAGCAAGGCATAATCCACTCATTCAAGTTCCAAAAGAGTTTTCCTCCTCTTTTGCATTCACCGGGTCAGATCCTTATGGGTTCTGGCCCGTTTGCTTTGTGTGAAGTCCTCTTAGGCTCCGGACATCGCGTTGCCGGGCGTCATGATATCGCGCAGGCGCCACCACCAATAAACCATCTGCGCCACATAACGGCCCATGCTGCCACCCGCATAACCCAGGCCAAAGGGTTCAAATAGTTTATATGTATGATCGTCACCGGCAATCGCCGCAGCCACAACTTCACCACCCACGGTGGTCGGCACCAGACCATGGCCGCCATACCCCATGTTATACCAGTAGCCAGGTTCAATCTGGCCGATCTGCGGCATTTTATGGGGCGCATAACACATCAATCCGGACCAGGCGACATCTGGCCGTGTCTTGCCTTCCAGTTGCGGATAAACCTTGAGCAGATCCTGGAACATCAGGTTAGCGAGATCATGAGGTTTGCCCCATAACTGCACGCGGCCGCCCCACATAATGCGCTTATCCGGAAGGACACGATAATAATCGCTGGCAAAGCGTGTATCATAAATGGCATGCGGTGTGTTGATGGAGTTCTGAAGGTCTGCTTCCGCAAGGGCATCGGTAACCATCACAAATGTTTGAACCGGGAAAGCAGCGCGCTCAAGGCGTCTATCGAGGCCTTCACTGTAAATAGAACAACAGACAACGACTTGTTTAGCTTTGATTGAACCTTGCGGTGTTTTTATCAGCCAGCCATGGCCTTCTTTCGTAATGAAGAGCGCCTGCGAATTTTCAAAAATGCGCCCACCGCGATTCTCGACGAGATTTGCCAGCCCATGGATATAACGCAGAGAATGAAACTGGAAATCGTGTGGTGAGAACATACCGTCAACATACCGTTCCGTCTTGCAGTGCTCACGCACACGTGAAGCGGGCCAGTACTCAAGACCCAGATCAAGTGTTTTATTCACTTCCTCAATCTTCTTCTCGAACCCGCTATTCTTATTTTCCCATGACACCGTTAGGACGCCCGGTGTTAAGGGGCCGCAATCTATGTTATGCGCGGCAACACGTTCGCGGATCATCTGGCGGCCCATTTTGGTCAGGTTCACCAGTTGCTGCGCTTTATGCAGGCCCACTTTGCCAATCAGATCATCTTCACCGGCGGAATAGCCTTTGGCAACAAAGCCGCCATTACGGCTGGAAGCGCCCCAGCCGATACGATGCTGATCAATGACAATAACGTTGTTCAAACCGCGTTCGGTCAAGCCAAATGCCGTATTGATGCCGGCAAGCCCCCCTCCCACTACACAGACATCACAATGCTGATCGCCCATCACGGAAGGCCGAACATGATCGCTTTCGAGCGTACGTGTATAATAGGTATCTACATAACCTTGTGCATGCATGATGATATTCCCTGTAATCTTTTTATAGTTTAACCCCCGCCCAAAGAAGAAATGAGAGCGGGGGCCAAAGGATTATATTTATCTTTACTTCTGCGCCTGGGACGACAGGACCATAACGGCCTGTTTGCCTTCTACCTTGGCATCCATCTCTACCTTGGCGATATCGGACAACTCTTCGCGAACACGTGCCATCACTTTCATACCAAGATCGAGATGCGCCATTTCACGACCGCGGAATCGCAGAGTGATTTTCACCTTGTCACCATCTTCGAGGAAGCGGCGTGCCGCTTTGATCTTCACCTGGTAATCATGATCATCGATGTTCGGACGGAATTTCAGTTCCTTAACTTCGATAACTTTCTGTTTCTTACGGGCTTCGGCGGCTTTCTTCTGCTGCTCGTACTTGTACTTGCCATAGTCTAGAATTTTGCAGACAGGAGGTTCCGCATTCGGGGAAATTTCCACCAGATCCAGACCCGCCTCATCAGCGCGCGCCAGGGCATCCTGAATGGAAACCACACCGACCTGCTCGCCATCGGCAGCAATCAGGCGAACCTGACGGGCACGAATCTGTTCATTGATATTCAGGCCACCTTCTTCCTGAGGGCGTTCCGGGCGACGCGCTGGCGGGCGCGGCGGACGTGGGGCAGAAGAATACCCGCCACCGGATGACGGGCGTGAACCGCCTGGGCGGTTGCCTCCGAAGCTTCCGGGTGGGCGACTGGACGGCGGGCGGCTGCCCGAAGGTGGTTTATCAAACGGCGGTATGGCTATGCTCCTATATGTCGTTATGCCAAAATAAGGGTAATTATTAAGGGGATTGTTTATTCAAAGCAAGAGGTCTTAGGGCCATAAAAGCCTATAAATGGCGGAATTTTAAGGGTTTATAGCCAGATACGTTCAACCCGGGACCAAAGAAGGGTGAGAGGTGTCAGCACCGCTGGCTATATGGGGCAAAAATTCGGTCTGTACAGCGGGAGGTGGGGGAGCCGCAGGCCGCTCTCCACGCTGTGCCGCCAAATACTCGTTTTTGGTCATGCCGCGAGCAGCCAACGCCTGCCCCAAGGTCCGCAGGGAAGTTTCCTGAATATTATATTTGGCATTAAGGCCCTGGATGCGGGATTCATAAACAGGATCAAGTGTTCGCTGCAGCCAGGCACGCGTTTCAACGGGATCCTTACCAAAAGTATGCATCTCTAATGCAGAACCCAATAACATTACATCTTCTTCATCCAGGGTTACAATTTCCACATTATCCATATCATTATGGCTACGGCGCAGAAGAATACCATTCTCCCAGTCACTCAGGCATACGTCACGATAAGCTTGCTTAAAAGTCTTACCATCAGCCCGCGTTTCCTCATCAAGAACATTCACGGCGTATTGCTGCAGTCTTTGCAGCGTGGCTTCATCGTATTGCCTAGTGCCATCAGGCAGGAGGGTTATAAGTTTGGGACGTATATCAGGCTTACTTACATCATCAATTTTATCGTCCCACTGCCCTAACACTTCAAGTGCCTGTTCCAATAACAGTTGTTTAGCATACGCATCATTCTCAGTAAGTTCTAATTTCAGCATGTCTGAGCGCGGCGAAAGAATAAATTTTGTATGTTTATTCCAAGCATTTGCATGAAGGGCAGCGCAGTTCGCCCATTGAATAGCATGAATACCATCATGTGCTTTGGCACGAAACATCCATCGCAGGCTGGCCATGATTCCGGGGTTATAAGTCAATTCATTGTAAAAACGTGCACCGCCGTAATGATGAGTAGGTCCCATAGCGTTTGTCGAACTATTACGAAGACGTTCATCAACGACTTCCTTGCATTTGGAATCCGTAAATTCTTTCAAAAATTCCCGACCAATAGGCCCCATCAAGTAAAAAAGTCTATTCAGGATCGGCAATTGCTTTTCAAACAAAGTGCGCGCATAAAGCGCGCACATTTCTGCCTCTACTTCATTCCACGCACTTTTGAACTCAGATTGACCCTGCATTCTATTCCCTGAAATTATTATTTTTCTTGTAGGAAAACGCTATCAAACGCACCCGGTCGCTGTCAATTTTACAGGTCGGTGTCGTCATTTCTGTCTGTATAAAAAATGCTGCAGGCGATATTTTCGCGCCGCAGCATTATAGGTCTAGATTCTGTAAAGATCAGTATGGCGGCTGTGCCATTTTGATCAGTTCAGAAACAGCTTCGGACAAGGCCTGCACTTGCTGATCTTGTGAGCCAAGACGACGGATCGCCACTTTTTCCTCTTCAGCTTCGCGCTTACCGACGACGAACATGACAGGCACCTTACCGACAGAGTGCTCACGTACTTTGTAATTAATCTTCTCATTACGCACATCGAGTTCAACACGAAGACCGGCGCTCTTCAGCTTGTGATACACTTCGTGCGCATAAGCATCAGCTTCCTCTGTAATGGTAGCCACCACACACTGAACCGGCGCCAGCCACAACGGTAATTTACCGGCATAGTTCTCAATCAGAATACCGATAAAGCGTTCGATAGAACCCAAGATCGCACGATGCAGCATTACAGGGCGCTGACGCGAGCCATCTTCCGCTGTGTAATGTGCATCGAGACGTTCTGGCAGATTGAAGTCAAGCTGCAATGTCGCACAACCCCATTCACGACCAATCGCGTCACGAACGATAAACGCAAGCTTCGGACCATAGAAGGCACCATCACCGGGAGAAATTTCATATTTCATGCCCAGCTTTTTAAGCGCATTCTCAAGCCCGCCTTCGGCCTTATCCCACAGCTCATCTGAACCCATGCGATTTTCCGGACGCGTTTCCAGCTTGATGGCATAGGAATCAAAGCCAAGATCTTTATAAATTGCTTCTGTCAGTTTGCAGAAACGAATGCTTTCAGAAAGGATTTGATCTTCACGGCAAAAAATATGCGCATCATCCTGTGTAAACTGACGCACGCGCATCAGGCCATGCAGGGCGCCATGGGCCTCATTACGGTGGCAGCAACCAAATTCCGCCAGACGCAACGGCAAGTCACGATATGATTTAATGCCTTGCTTGAAAATCTGGACGTGTGCCGGGCAGTTCATCGGCTTGAGCGCCATGAAATGTTTTGGCTCTTCCTTGAAAACTTTCTCGCCCTCGACAGTGTTCGGCACCACATCAGGCACCACGAACATGTTCTCGCGGTATTTGCCCCAATGGCCTGAAGCTTCCCAGAAGCGGCTGTCCATCAGTTGCGGTGTTTTAACTTCGTCATAGCCTTCATCACGCAGACGGCGGCGCATATACGCTTCAAGCGCGATCCATATGCTCCAGCCCTTCGGGTGCCAGAACACGGAACCCTGTGCCTCATCCTGCATATGGAAGAGGTCCATTTCGCGGCCCAGCTTGCGATGGTCACGCTTTTCAGCCTCTTCCAGCATGGTCAGATAAGCGGTCAGCTCTTCCTGCGTGCGCCAGGCGGTACCATAAATACGCGTCAACATGGCCTTGGACGAATCGCCGCGCCAGTACGCACCCGCCACCTTCATCAGTTTGAAAGCAGGCCCCACTTGCTTGGTGGTGGGCATATGCGGACCCCGGCAAAGGTCGAACCATTCACCTTGTTTATAAATTGTGATCGTTTCTGTTTCCGGCAGGTCGCGGATCAATTCAGCCTTATACATCTCACCTTTTTTGGTGAACATATCAATCGCTTCATTACGATCCCATACTTCGCGTTCAAAAGGCGCACCGCGTTCTATAATCCTGCGCATCTCCGCTTCGATCTTCGGCAGGTCTTCAAGCGTGAAAGGTTCATTACGGGCAAAATCATAAAAGAACCCGTTTTCGATGTTCGGTCCGATTGTAACTTGCGTACCGGGATAAAGTTTCTGCACAGCCTCAGCCAGCACGTGAGCGCAATCATGGCGAATAAGCTCGATGGCTTCAGCATCTTCGCGTTTGATAATCGAGACAGTAGCGTCATCTTCGATAACACGGGAAAGATCACGGATATGCCCATTGACACGCACGGCAATCGCCGCCTTGGCAAGTGATTTAGAAATCGACTCGGCCACAGCCGCACCCGTAGTGCCTTGAGGATAAGTACGGGTCTTACCATCGGGGAAGGTAATGGTAACGTCTGAACCGGTTTTGATGGCTGCTTCTTGCATATCAGTCTTCCAATAAATGAATAATGCTCTGTTATATGAGCAATTCCTTATCTTTCATACAAAAAGCTTGTGCAGCGCGCAAGTACTGGAACGCTTTAACACTTCAGATTTTCCTTTATTATCAAAGACTCATATAAAGTTTAGTATTTGATTTTAGCCCGGATAGCCCCGTATATTCCTAAGGTTAATGACAGGCGTCTGAAAACACCCTAAGTCAATTAGGGGACATATGGGATGAACGAAAAATTTAATACCATTATGCCGGAGACGACAGACCGTGAGCTTTGCATCATGGTCGACAGACCCCTGTCAGCAGAGGGTTACAGGGATAATTTCCTGCCGCGCATTGAGCAGATGTTAGTTAAACACGGCGAGTTGAGAATTTTGGTTTATTTCAAAAATTATCAAGGCTGGGAACATGAAGCCGCCATACTGGACTTTTCATCGGGGGCTGAGATATCAAAGAAATTAAGGAAATGCGCTTTGATCAATCCACCCGAGAAAATGATGATTATGAACGAATTGAGAAAACCCATCACATTAGGGGAAGTCAAAATATTTACTGAAAAAGAATTGTCACAAGCTTTAGCCTGGATAAAAGAGGACTAGGAAAAACAAGATGACAGAAACGATCGTTGTACTTCCCGAAACAAAAGATGCCACATTATGCTTGCGCATGACAGGCACAGTGACGGCAGAAGATTTTACCAGAAACTTTGGCGATCGCGTAGAAGCGATGGCTAACAAATTCAATTACTATAATTTATATGTTCTTTACGATGAGAATTTTGAAGGCTGGAGCCGGGATGCCGCAGACCTAAGCTTCAAAAACATTTCCCAATTCAGCCCTAAAGCGCGCCGCCTAGCATACGTGAACGCGCCGGATAGTCGCATGCTGATGATGAAAATGCTACAGCCTATCATGCATGCAGAGATCAAGTATTTTGATCTTGAGCATAAAGATGAGGCGCTCGACTGGGTTCTCGCTTACCAGCACAACGAATAGAGATCAGCGCTCACCCAGCGAATCGTGAAGCGTCTTCACGATCGGCTTCATGATATATTCCATGACGGTTTTCTTACCTGTCAGGATATCGACTGTCGCCACCATACCCGGAATGATCGGCAGGACTTCGTTCTTACGCTTCAGCGTAGTATCAAACGTTCGGACGCGCACGCGATAAACTTTCTCATCTTTGTCATTGGTAATGGTATCGGCAGAAATATCAACCACCTCTCCATTCAAACCCCCATAGATAGAGAAATCATAAGCCGTAATCTTAACCACAGCCTTCTGCCCCGGGTGCAAGAAAGCGATATCCGAAGGCCGCACTTCTGCTTCCACCAGCAACTGGTCGTCTTTCGGCACAATCTCGATCAGGTCAACGCCAGGCTGAACAACACCACCCACAGTGCTTACTGTAATATCTTTCACATAGCCATTCACCGGAGATTTAATTTCCGTACGGGTTTTGCGGTCCTCCAGGGCACCCAGCGTTTCCCCCAAAGAATTCAACTCAATCTGCGTAGCTGCCAGTTCGGTTTGCGCCTGGGCCTGGAAAGAACTTCTTACTTCTTTAATACGCGCTTCAGCTTCAGTAATCGTAGCCTGTATGCGCGGCGCTGATGATTGAAGGCTGTTCAATTCTGTCTGGCGTTCTTTCAGGTCACGTTCCTTTTGCAGCAGCTCGAGCTTGGGTGCTGATCCGCGCTCGACCAGCGGTCTGATGGTTTCAAGCTCCTGCCGGGAAAGCGCAATCACCGAGCTGACATCGCTGATACGGCCTCTCAGTTCACTGATTTCCTGCTTACGCTGCGCCAGCTGTTGTTCGGTAACCGCCAGCTGGTTTGTAAGATTGGACGAATTGGCACGAAAAGTATTCAGTTCCTCGCTTACACTTTCAGGAACACCTTTCATGACAGCCTCAGAAAATTCAGGCGTTGTTTTGCCTTCTGATTCAGCCTGCAGGCGCGCAATCTTGGCCTGAAGACCAAGAACACGTTTCTGGTTGGAGCCGAGATCGGATGAGGCCTGAATATCGCGCAGGCGCATCAGCAATTGACCCGCCTTTACTTCTTCGCCTTCTTTGACAAGAAACTCATCGACGATACCGCCTTCAAGGCTTTGCAGTTTCTGAATTTCGCTGGAAGGAATGATACGACCCTGCCCGCGCGTCACTTCGTCCAGCGTGGCGAAGTTAGCCCATATGATAAAGAAAACAAAAAAAGCAGCGATAGATACCAGTAATATATGCTGGTGCAGCGGTATATCTTCATCGGCAACAAAAAATTTATCAGCGCGCGCCGCCATTTTTTCAACTTGCGTCTTCGCCCAGTCAGTCTGGATCTTGGCCCATTCATCATTCTGGTTTATATAGGCCTCTTTCACCTTCTGCTTGTCAGCAGCGGATTTATTTTCTTTTTTCTTAGGCGATGCTTGTGACATGTTCTTAAGCCCTTAAATATCTGTCTGTTCGGCTGTGGTGCCGTACTGGCGCGCCTGAAGCTTACGTATGATTTCTTCCTTAGGGCCGTAATCAACCAGCTTGCCACGATCCATAAGGATCAGTTTATCAACCAGACCCAGCATTGATCCTTTGTGCGTAATCAGTATCGTCGTCTTGTTGATGCATATCTGTGACAGACGTTTAAGCAGTCTGTTTTCAGAGGCTGGGTCCATCGAAGCTGTAGGTTCATCCATGATCAGGATGGGAGGATCATAAAGCAATGCGCGCGCAATCGCGACGGCCTGACGTTGGCCACCGGAAAGCGCCTCCCCACGTTCACCCACCTGTGTATCAAGACCATGTTGTGAATCACGAAGGAATTCCATTACGCCCGACAACTCAGCTGCGCGCAATACAGCCCGTTCCGGCGCCATTTCATGACCCATCGTAATGTTTTCACGCACCGTGCCGTAGAACAGGTTCGGACTTTGCTGGACCGCACCGACAGAACGGCGCAAATCACCTGGATCAATCTGGCGTACATCAGCACCATCAATCTGCACTGAACCGCTTTCTGGCTGGTAGAGGTTAAGCAACAACCTTTCAAGTGTGGTTTTCCCCGAGCCCACGGCACCGATAATGCCGACACGTTCGCCGCGAGCCACTGAGAAGCTGATATTCTTGAGTGCAGGAACACTTTGCCCCGGATAGTGAAAGATGACATCACGGAAATCGACACGGCCATCAAGCGCGGGCATTGGGATGAAATGCTTGCCCGCCGGACGTTCGACAGGCTTCTTCATCATCTCATCCAGCTGGCGCAGGGCTTCGCGTGATTGATTCATGCGCGTAAGCAGGCCAGCCACTTGTGTCAGTGGCGCCATCGCGCGACCCGTCAGCATGACGCAGGCGATTAGGGCTCCCATAGAGATGTGGCCTTCTGTAATCAGCCACACGCCTAGAATCACAACAAGGACGCTCACAATCTGCTGGATAAAACCAGACATATTGAGAGCAAACGCGGACAGGCGACGCATCTTAACAGCCGTACCCGATGATTTAATGGTAAGTTCTTCCCAGCGACGTTGAACGTTACCTTCCGCGGCCTGCACCTTGATGGTTTCAAGACCGGATATAGTTTCAAACAACAGGGCGTTCTTAAGAGCGCTCTCGTTTAGAGATTCGCGCGTGATCTTTTGTAACGGACGCTGCAGCACATAACCCATCAGAATGACAATCGGTACTGCCACAAGAGGAATAAGGGCAATCGGCCCACCAATGACAGCCACGATCACAATGAAAAGAAGCGTGAATGGCAAGTCGATCATTGCCACCATGGTAGCGGATGTAAAAAAATCGCGCAGGCCTTCGAATTCACGCATATTGCTGGCTAATACGCCCGCACTGGCGGGGCGCGCCGTCATGGTCATTCCCAGCATCTGCTCAAAAAGCTGCGCCGAAATTTTTATGTCAGCCTTACGGCCAGCAACATCGAGGAAATGCGCGCGCAACCCCTTGATCAGGAAATCAAACATATAAACAATGATAATACCGGCTGAAAGCACCCATAAAGTGGCCCAGGCGCTGTTCGGCACGACACGATCATAAACGTTCATCACATAGAGCGGGCTTACCAGCGCAAACACGTTGATCATAATCGCAGCAAGAATAACTTCCTGATAAATTCGTTTGCTTTTCTTGAGCGTACCCCAGAACCAGTCGCGCGCCGTGTCAATTTCAGCAGGCCCCACCCTGTCATCAGCACGGGCAACAGGCGCCAGGAAATAGGCATAGCCGCTATAGAGCGCATTTAGCTGGCCCAGGGCCAGTGTCTGGCGTTGACCTTCTGTTTCAGGAAATTCGACAATAAAACTGGTCTCCGGATGTGCAGAAGCTTTCTCACCGGGATCTTTTTTAGGCGGATGCTTCTCGGGCCATTTTACATCCCACAGAATACAAGCCTGATTCCCCGCCAATACCAGCACGCAGGGCAAGGTGGGCGCAATCGAAAGCGCTTCGAGCGTACGTTCAACAAGGCGCGCCTGCAAATCTGTGCGCTCGGCAGCGCGGGAAAATAATTGCGGCGTCACGCCCGCTTTACCAAGCGGCAGGCCAGCGATCAGCGCCTGCGTACTGGTGCGACGGCCATAATGACCAGCGAGAAGCCGCAAACATTCGATCTGAGGTTGATGGATCGCCGTGCGATCCGCCTCCAGCGGCCATGTGGGCGAACCCGTATCTGCAGATCCTGGCTTAGCAGCGGCAGATGCCTCAGCTTGAGCGGCAGCGGGAGGAACGGAAACTTGGTCAGGTTTTGATGCAGTCACGACGGAGATCCTGTACGGCGGGAAAAGTCCTTGATAAAGAACAAAATTATTCTATCAGAAACAGCATACGCCGCATATCCTAACACATAGTTATTTTTCATATGTACAAACAAAACCCCCGAGCTTGTCCGCTGGGGGTTTTGAATAGCGATAAAGCTACAAATTACATTTTCGCTGGATCTGATTCGCGTGGCTTAGGCACGTCGAGGCTGCTCAGCAGATTGCCTTTCAAAGCCAGCAAACGATAAACAGCAAACATTTCCAGGAATTCAGCATTCACAAGGTTGCTGCGGGAGACGAACAATTCGTTCTGTGAGTCGAGAACATCAAGCAGTGTACGACGGTTCAGGTCGAACTGGTCTTTGTATGATTTTACGACTTCAGAGTTAGCAGCCACTTGTGATGTGAACTGACGTGCGCGTTCACCGGCGGAAACCATGCTGGCCCAGGTGGTGCGTACATCGTTTTCAACCTGACGGGCGGCATCAGCGCGCGCTTCTTTTGCCTGTGCTTCACGGTTGATGTGTTCCTTCACACGGGCGGTATCAATACCACCGCGATACAGGTTCCAGTTCAGAACTGCCAGAGCCGAAGCACTGGTGTCGCGACCATCAACACCGTTCAGATCGTTACCCGTACGGGCATTGAGCTGCAGATCCACCTGCGGATACATGGTGGATTTTGAACCTTCGAATTCCGCGTGTGCTACATCGATGTCGGCTTCGAAAATAGCAATCGTCGGGCTTTGGTGCAGAGCAAGTTTCACTTCACGCTCAACATCCTGAGACAGGGCATCAACAGGCACCATCGGCATCACAAGATCTTGTGGCGGATCACCCACTTCGCGGATGTATGTCGCTTCTGCTGTGCGCAGTGCTTCACGAACGCTGGCTTCGAGCGCGCGTGCTGCCGCCAGACGTGCGTTACCCTGCTGAACGTCAGCATCGGTTGTACGGCCAGCCTGAGCGCTGTCAGAGATTTGATCCAGCAAAGTAATATGCGCGGCCACATTATCGCGGGCAATTTTCAGTTGTTCACGTTGGCGCATAACGTTCAAATAAGCTTCAACGATCGCAAGACCTGTTAGTTCCGCAGATTCGCCTACACGATGGGAGGCAGATAAAACGCGTGCTTTCTGACGCTGGTTTTCATACTTGGTTTCAAAACCATCGAACAGCATTTGCGTCAGAGTGATGCCCGCATCATAGCGCCACATGTTTTCTTCGTCATCACCCGTGCCCGCACGTGTTCCTGGATCATCACTGTGCTCGTAACCTGTATCAGCACGAACATCAACGGACGGCAGGTAAAGGCCTTTAGCCTGTTGCAGTTCTTCATCAGTCGCGCGACGGTTGTTTTGAACAACACCTGTTTCAGGATTTGTCGAGATACCAATAGCAACGGCGGAGCGCAGATCCATCTGACGCGGATTGGCTGTCGGCGCCACAGCGGAAGATGTTGTAACTACAGGCATTTCACCGGGCATCGGCGCCATGTCTTGCGCCATTGCCCCTGTTGACAGTGTCAGCAGCGCTGCGCAAGAAACGCTCAGGCTCAGCTTACGGAGTGTAGATGTTCTCATGAATTGCACCTTCTTAGTCTTTGAATGCGACAGAAATTATATTTACAGGGAACTAGATGCAGAACTGAATAGTTGGCAACAATTAACCCCCTCAAAAAAGCCCTCTATTTATGACGTGTCCAGGTTGCAAAAGCAACCTCTAAGATTATGTCCTATCAAGAGCTTAAGTGGGCTTTTCCTTAAAGAGGAACCGGTTCAGACGCAAGAAAAATCATATTACATTTTCGTTACAATATTATGAAAATAATGATCATCTAGTTCTAGATCATAGAAAAACCGGGTGATCTGCTTTGGTCAGACCACCCGGCTTTCTTTTAATCCGCCCCTAAGGGATGGATTAGAAACTTTATATCTTTAGGCTACATGACCACCGCTATTGTTGCTCAGCAGGTCTTCAACATTGGTTACACCGGTAACGCCCTGCAGGATCGCCACAGTTTGAGCGCCCGCGAAGTTACCGGAACCGGTCACATCAACCTTAACCACTGTATCGCCGCCAACTGTGGTCGCAAATACGAAGTCGTTAATGCTGTCCTGAAGCGGATCAAACGCGGTCAGCATGGAAGACAGATCAAGCGCATCACCCTGGGCGATGCTGAAATCCCTAATCGTATCCACACCGTTCAGAGCTGTTGTGGCTTCGAAGATGAAGTCATCAGCACCAGAACCGCCATACAGCGTATCGTTACCGGAACCACCTGTGATCTTGTCGTTGCCTTCCTGACCGAAGATCAGGTCGTCACCGGCGCCGCCACGGATGGTGTCATGACCACCAGCACGAGGACCGCTGAAACCGACTGATTCGGCAGACAGGGCCACAGCATTGGTTTTGATGTAATCAACGATCTGCGCCTGGCTCCAACCCAGTGCCGTAAACACCGACCAGCCAGAACCTGAAGGCAGGTCCAGACCATGGGCACGCGCCAACGCATCTGTGTTGACCGAGTCACCGAAGATGATGTCTTGGCCATCGCCACCTGTCAGCACGTCGTTACCAACATCGTTCATGTAGAACAGCGGGTTTGTATCCGCGAGCGCTGCATTCAGGTCGCGTGGATCATCAATATTCAGCGATTTACCATCGCTATCGATCTGGTTGATGTTGCTGATCGAAGTACCGATGTTGATACCAACACCAATCACTTCGGACAGCGCTTTCAACTGAGCGATTTCATTGGATCCATCGGAACCATTCAGCTGTGCCATCACTTGTGACGCCGTGCCTTCTGCGTTCTGACCGTTGCTGTTCACGTAACGGTTTGGTTCGCCATCACTGATGAAATAGCTGATGTTCTCAGCGCCCGGGATCGGGTTGCTGGAACCTGTGCCCGTCTGGCTCAGCCAGCTGACAGCATGCATCATTGGCGCTTCATAGTTGGTGAAGCCTTCACCGGTCAGGTTGCTCAAGTAAGCAATCGCCGCTGAGATATCATCCGTTGCCGTGAATATCATGCTGCTGACGCCGCCGGTAGCAAAGGCAATGAACTTCACGCGGATCTCACCACCATCATAAGCATTGAATTGCTTGATCAGGTTTTCCACAGCATCTGTCAGCAGGGAAATACGTGAATTCGGATCATCCTTGGAACCCATGGAACCGGACACATCGAGCATCATAACAATGTTATAATCCTGATGTTGTGCTTCCATACGGGAACCGCCGACGTCACCGATCAGGATGTCGCTAGCGCCACCGCCATTGATCTGGCCTTTACCGCCACCAACTTGCCAATCCGTTGTCGAACCTGTCACGTCATTGACGTTCTTACCCACGATCAGTGTCGGTGCAATACCGTTCAGCGTCAGTGTCGCCTTGTCGCTGTCGCCATCGGCGTCTGTCAGCGTATAGGTGAAGGCATCCTGCGTACCGTTCAGCTTGGTGGTTGTATATGTATACGAACCATCAGCCTTGATCTTCAGTGTGCCCCATTGACCAGTAACAGTCGCTTCACCGGCTGCCGGTACGTTTACGGTTGTTGTACCGAATTGTACTTGCGTTACCTTGCTTGGCAGATCCTGGCCTTTATAATCATTAGTCAGGACGTTACCGGCTGTAGTGTAACCAATCAGGCCGCCATCGAAGGTACCTGTATCAGCCACAGCATCCACACCATCATCCTTGACGTTGATGGTCAGGACTGTTGTGTCGATATCACCATCAGCATCTGTCGCTTTTACGCCGAAGTTCAGAGCAATGTTGTCATTGTGATCTGTCTTAACCGGGTGATCAAGTGTATCCAGCAAGTTGAACTGGTATTGACCATTTGGCTGCGTTGTCAGTGTGAAGACGGTAGTTGCACCAGCCTTCCCGACATAAACTCCACCCACCAGCGTTACCACGACAGCAACACCGTTTGAAGTCAGCGGCACGCTGCTTGTGAATGTACCAGTGTTACCGAACGTACCCGGGCCATCAGCCTGGAAATCAGCCTGCAGTTGGCCGGATGTGCTGACCGCGCCAGAGGCAAGGTTTGTCTCATCGACCACCTTGTCAGCAGGTTTTACCACGATCGGTGTTGTGTCATCATCCAGGCACTCAACTGTCAGGACAGCTGTGTCCGTGTCGCCATCAGCGTCTGTCAGCGTGTAGGTGAATTCGTCTTCACCGCAGCCGCAATCTTCCGTCAGCGTTACATCAAACACGATGTCGTTATAGTCCCTGTCACCAAGACCTGGCAGGTCTTCGAAACCGATACGCAGAACGGTATCATCTGAACCATCCGCAAGACCGGAAACAACGCGTACGCTGCCATCTTCGTTCAGGGATGTGCTGCCGCCCTTCTCGGAGGAGAAGTAAATCGGCTCGTTCAGGACGGTTTTTACACCGGTTGTGCTGGTATGAACCATCACAACGTCAGCACCCGCATCGGTAATCTTGGCGGCGCGCGCATCAGGTGTGCCGTACTTGTAGATCAGTGCCACAGAACCTGCAGACAAATCAACGCCCGCGTTGGTGTCATAGCCGTCAGCAATCAGGAAGAAGCCCACAGTCTGGCCCGCATCGGCATTAAAGCTGAAGCTTGTGCCGAAAGGCGCTGTATTGCCGTTCGCCACCAGAACATCGGATGTCGTGATCGTGCCATCCGGACCGTATGTGAACATACCGATGGTATTGTTATAACCGGCCCCTTCGGAACGGAAGGTGATGGTGCCCACTGTCGGATCAGACACTGTGAGGTCGCCCGCTGTCAGACCATAGAAGTTACCGGTCGGACTCAGGGCCTGACCTTCGGTTTGCGCAGGGTAAGTATTGGTTGTTGTAAATTCCTTCTCATGCTGGCCAATACCGGACGTGCTGCCGTTCAATGTGTAGGTGTAAGAACCATCAGCCGCCACCTTCAGCGTACCGTACTGACCCACGATTGTGGCTGTACCGGTTGCCGGAACATCAACAGATGTTGTGCCGAACTGAACCTTCGTTACTGTGCTTGGCAGGTCCTGGCCACGGTAGTCATTAGTGAGAACGTTACCATCGACATGGCCAACAGATGTCGGAACCTGCGCGAAGTCGTCTTGGCAGTTCACGCCGTCATCCAGAACATTCACGGTGATAACGCCATCCACGCTGTCGCCATCGCTGTCTGTAGCACGTACGCCAAACTGCAGAGCAATGCTGTCGTTATGGTTGCCGGTATCCGGGTGATCCAGAGTACCTGTGAGATTGAATGTATAGTTACCGTTTGATTGCAGTGTCAGGGTGAACACGGTTTCGCCGCCGGCTGTACCTGTATAAACACCACCCACTTGTGTCACCACAACAGGCACCCCGTTTGATGTCAGCGGGATACCCGCAAAGAAGCCACCGTTCGCAGAGAATGTGCCCGGTGCGTCGGCTTTGAAGTCTGCTTCAACACGGTCAGATACGCTGGTTGAGCCCGTAGCCGCCAGGTTGGTCTCATCAACTGTGACTTTCTCAGGTTGTACCAGGATCGGTGTCGTATCAGGCGTGATCTTGATGTTCAGATCGGTTGTCGCCGAATTGTTGTTGTCGGTTGTATCGAACTCGCCATCGCTCACGGGGTTCTCTGTATTGTGTACAGTCACTTTCAGGGTGAAGTTCGCACCACCACCCGCAGCCGGAGGAACCAGTTGCAGGCCGACAATTTGTGCCGGCGTGAATGTCCATGTACCTGTCGCAGAGTTGTATGTACCTTGGTTGAAGCTGTAACCAGCAGGAACACCTGTGATGCTGTAACCGGTAATCACTTCAGAACCATCCGTATCGGTCAGGGCCGCGTTGATGGTTACAGGAATATTACGACCTTCTTCCAGCGTCGGTGCGGAAGCCGAAATGGTTGGGCGATCTGCTACGGCGTCAACAATGATACCGAAGGCATCACTGTCAGAAGCTGTCAGACCGGATGAAGGTTGTGTCGCCACAGCTGTGCCGTTCAAACCTGACAGATCAATGTCAGAGTTTGCAGGCGGTGTAAATGTAATTGCTGTGTTCAGGTTTGTATTGGCTGGCAGCGTCACTGTCCATGTACCTGTCGCAGCATTATATGTACCTACAGGCGCACTGAAGCCCCATGTAGATGGAATGCCTGTGATGGTCACGGTCAGGTATTCACCAGGAACCGCATCAGCAGCCAGATCAGCGCGTACCGGGATGGTTACAGAACCATCTTCCTTCACCTGACCGTTCACGAAATCAGCCTGGTTGTTGATCTTGAGATCAGGCGGCGTGATTTTCGGTGTCCATGTCAGCGTGAATGGATCGGAATTGCTGTTGGTATTGTCTGTTGTATCAGGCTCAGAACCGCTGATTGTCGTTTCAGCGTTATGAACAGTCGCCACCAGATTGACGGTACCGTGATAGTTCAGCGGTGGTGTAACCGTCAGGCCGACGATTTGTGCCGGTGTAAAGGTCCATGTATTCGTCACAGAGTTATAAGTACCCTGATTGAATGTGAAACCTGTCGGCAGGCCGGTCACAGTATAATGTGTAATGGTTTCAGAACCGTCTGTATCAGCACCCAGACTGCCTGTGATGTTCACAGCCAGAGCCGTGTTTTTCACGCCAGAGTTGTTCAGGGCATCGATATTCGGGCGATCAGCCACAGCATCAACAACGATGCCAAAGCCATCAGCGTCAGAAGCGGTGAGACCAGTGGAAGGCTGTGTCGCCACAGCTGTGCCGTTCAAGCCGGACAGGTCAACGTCTGATTGCGCCGGTGGGCGGAATGTCAATGTTGTATCCAGGTTTGTGTTGGCTGGCAGCGTGATGGTCCAAGCGCCTGTGGCAGCATCAAATGTGCCTGCACCGTATGTCAGTTGCCATGTCGAAGGTACGCCCGTGATGGTCACGGTCAGGTATTCACCTGGGATCGCATCCGGAGCCAGGTTCGCTTTCACGTTGATATCAACGGTGCCGTCTTCTTTAACAACAGCGTTTTGGAAATCAGCCTGGTTGTTGATCTTGAGATCGGGCGGCGTGATTTTCGGTGTCCATGTCAGTGTGAATGGATCGGAATTATTGTTGGTATTGTCTGTTGTATCAGGCTCAGAACCGCTGGTTGTTGTTTCGGCGTTATGTACTGTTGCTGTCAGGCTGATTGTACCATTGTATGTTGCCGGCGGCGTAACCGTCAGACCCGCCAGTTGTGCCGGTGTGAAGGTCCATGTGTTTGTAACAGGATCGAATGCACCTTGATTAAAGGTAAAGCCTGCCGGCAAACCGGTCACAGTATAATGCGTGATCGACTCAGAACCGTCCGTATCGACCCCCAGGCTGCCCGTAATGTTCACAGCCAAAGGTGTACCGCGTACGCCTGAGTTATCGAGAGCGTCAATATTCGGGCGATCAGCCACAGCATCAACAACGATACCGAAACCGTCAGAATCAGAAGCCGTCAGACCGGATGAAGGTTGTGTCGCCACAGCTGTGCCGTTCAAGCCGGACAGGTCAACGTCTGATTGCGCTGGCGGTGTAAAGGTCAGAACAGTATCCAGATTTGTGTTAGGCGGCAGTGTCACTGTCCATGTACCGGTGGCAGCATCAAATGTGCCCGTACCGTATGTCAGTTGCCATGTCGAAGGTACGCCCGTGATGGTCACGGTCAGGTATTCACCTGGGATCGCATCCGGAGCCAGGTTCGCTTTCACGTTGATATCAACGGTGCCGTCTTCTTTAACAACAGCGTTTTGGAAATCAGCCTGGTTGTTGATCTTGAGATCGGGTGGCGTGATTTTCGGTGTCCATGTCAGCGTGAAAGGATCGGACGCGCTGTTGGCATTATCGCTTGTATCCACTTCGTTACCGCTGAGTGTTGTTTCAGCATTGTGAACAGTGGCTACCAGGTTCAGGGTGCCGTGATAATTCAGCGGTGGCGTTACAGTCAGACCTACCAGTTGTGCTGGCGTGAATGTCCATGTGTTTGTAACAGGATCGAATGTACCCTGATTGAAGGTGAAACCTGTCAGCAAGCCTGTTACGGTGTAGTGAGTAATGGTTTCAGAACCGTCTGTATCAGCACCCAGATTGCCTGTGATGTTTACGGCAAGCGGTGTGTTTTTCACGCCGGAATTATCCAGGGCGTTCACTTCAGGACGATCAGCCACAGCGTCTGTCACAACATTAAATGTGTCTGTTGCCGTTTGTGAGCCGCCTGTATTCGGATCGAATACGGTCACAGTTGCTGTCAGATTTGGCATATCGCCATCAAACTGCGCGGGCGGTGTAAATGTGAGACCGCCATTATAGCCCTGACCTGGGGGCATGGTGATTGTCCATGTGCCCGTAGCAGGATCGTAGCTGCCATCTGTAAATGTAATACCCCACGAAGGATCAAGACCTGTCACTGTTAGTGTCAGGACTTCGTTGCCATCGGCATTCGCACCGATAGAGGCTGTAATAGGCACGAAAATCGAACCGTCTTCTTTAACGATAGCATTGTCAGCGCCAAGATTAGCCTGCACAGAAGGCGGGCCAACAGGTTCTGACTCTTCAGGAATGAAGTATGGCTCCTGTGGTGTAGGCAGGCCGAACTGAAGCGCTGTGGGCCCGATAGGACCGATAGCATTCAGAGGATTGATGTCTGCGCTATCAACAACGCTCTGGAAACCGAAACCACCCGCGCGGGAAGCGCCACCGCCACCAGCTTGACCACCGGCAGCAGGTTCAACGCCAGCCAATTGCTCGGCCAGGGCATTCATATCTTCACGCACATCCTGCATGGATGTCTTTTCGCTCTTCGGCTCCTGCGCTTCACCAGCAGCAGGCTCAACCTTGATGACTTCGCCCGCTTCTTCGCGCAACTCAGCCATGTTTGGTTTTTGCTCATCGTCCATTTTATCGTTCATGGCATCAGCGAGTTTCATCACTTCAGCAAATTCGCTGAGAGAAATAATTTCGCCGCCCAATGAAATCTGTACAGGATCTGTTGCATCAAGTGCGTCGCTGAAGTTCTTCAGAACCAGCTTGCCGCCATCATCAAATGTAATGATCAATGCGCCAGCTTCTTGGCTGACGCTTTCTTTGGATTCTTCGCTGAATGCAAAGTTGTATTTCTGTCCGGGTTCCAATTCGATTTCAACAGTCTGACCCGGTGCTGGTTGGCCTACCAGCACTTCAGCACCATCATTCGCAGGAGCGGATTTCAGGGAGAGACCAGAAATCAATTCCATCGAATTAATCGTTGTGCCGTCGGCAAGAGAGATAATGCTGCCTTTAGAAGCGAATTCCTGGAAATTGTTGACGGTGATGCTGCCGCCGTCTTTGAATGTCATGAGGAGTTTACCGCCATCCGTCAATTCCATCGACTGGATATCACCCGACTTGCAAGAAACTGTTGCCTGTCCTTCTGCGAGTGTTACTGGAACTGATTGACCTGCCTGTGGTTTTTCCACTGTCGCGGTTGTGTTGGCCATTGTTTTCTCTCCTTAGAATACCGCCGCCCCCGGACGGTTAATTCGTGACTATGTAAATAATTTCTTAATGGGCAGGACTTTTTTAAACTATAAGCCAACCCCTGTCAAACTTTATTATGTTAATAAAGTCAATTTTTCTCAGTGTTTTACCCATTTTCACCCTCTTAAACTAGGAGAAAATAGTTAACGTTTGCAGAACGAAGGCCTCATTCACAGGCTTTTGTTATCAGCCTGCTAATCCTCCTACCAGCATATATTTGATATTCAGGAAATCATCCATGCCATAGTGTGACCCTTCGCGCCCGACCCCTGATTCTTTAATCCCGCCAAATGGCACGGATGCCGCCGCCAGCAAGGCTTCGTTAATGGCGACCATCCCATATTCCAGCGCCTCGGCAACACGGAAAGCCTGTCCTAAATCCTGCGTATAGAAATAAGAAGCAAGTCCGTGACGCGTGTCGTTCGCAAGCCTGATAACTTCGGCCTCATCCTTAAAGCGAAATAACCCGGCGACAGGACCAAAGGTTTCTTCCGCACTGACCCGCATCGCGGGCGTCATCCCCGACAATACTGTCGGTTGGAAGAACAATGATCCAGCTTCATGCTGTTTGCCGCCATAAAGAACGCGCGCGCCTTTGGCTTTTGCATCCTCGATATGCTGCATAACCTTATCAATCGCGTCCTTGTTGATCAGGGGCCCGATCTGGACACCCGGTTGGTCACCGGGTCCCACTTTCAAAGCCTTCACTCTTTCCGTGAACGCACGCGCGAATTCATCATAAATGCCATCCTGAACATAAATGCGGTTGGCGCAGATACAGGTCTGTCCCGCGTTGCGGAATTTTGAAGCAATCACACCATCTATCGCCCTTTCCATATTGGCAGAATCGAAAATGATAAAGGGTGCGTTGCCACCTAACTCCAGCGACAGACGTTTAATCGTCGATGAGCTTTGTTTCATGAGAATCTTGCCCACTTCTGTCGAGCCTGTAAACGAAACCTTCTTGACGGCAGGATGCGTGGTCATAACTTCGCCAATAGCAGGTGCTGATGCCAGTGAGCCCGTCACAACATTCAACACGCCAGGAGGCACGCCTGCTTCCTGCGCCAAAATCGCTAATGCCAGCGCTGATAAAGGCGTATCTTCCGCAGGTTTTAACACCACTGTACACCCGGCGGCTAAAGCGGGGGCCACTTTACGGGTAATCATAGAGCTGGGGAAATTCCACGGCGTGATGGCCGCCACCACACCTACAGGCTCTTTTGTGACAATAACCCGCGCATCTGCCTTGTGAGTAGGTATCGTATCGCCATAAACACGGGGTGCTTCCTCAGCCGCCCATTCCACTGATGCAGCCCCGCTCAGCACTTCTCCTCGCGCTTCGGCAAAGGGTTTGCCCTGTTCCGCGCTTAATAAGGCCGCCAGCCCGTCAGCATGCTGGATAATAAGAGCATTCCATTTTTGCAGAATTTTTGAACGTTCCCGCGCTGTCAGCTTGCGCCAGACAGGAAACGCAGCGGCGGCAGCTTCGATGGCACCACGCGTTTCATCAGCCCCCATATCCGGCACGTGAGTAATCACCAGCCCTGTCGCAGGATTAAGGACCGGAAACGTCTTTCCCGCGCTCTGGCCCATCCAGCGTCCGTTTATAAAGGCATCACTGCGTATAAAAGTCGCATAATCAATTGAACTGGCGGCGGGTACTATAGTAGTGGCAGTCATGGAAATGTCCTTTCTAGGTAAAGACAGGAATCCCAACACTATAGGATGCAAAACGAATGGCAAGGCAGGAAAATGCCGGGTGCTAACGGGATATTTTGGAAAACTCTGGCAGGCTTCTGAAAAAAGCTTTGCTCTGCCAAAACTTTTAAGATTTACTAGGGAACGTTCAGGCGGTAGCCGAGGCTGCCGCGCCACGAGATTTTTTGATAGTTCATGCCTTTCGATTTTAAAAAGCTTACCATTCTTGTCGTTGAAGATACGGCGCCCATGCGGAAACTGATTACTTCGGTTTTGGAAACGCTCGGCGTAGGTCGTATTTACGCTGCAGAAAACGGTGAACGCGGTTTCGAAGTCTTTAAACGCGAGAATCCGGATATCGTGATTGCCGACTGGCACATGGCCCCTATGTCGGGGATTGAGCTGACGCGTGAGATTCGCACCAATATGATGTCACCCAACCGCATGGTGCCCATTGTTCTGGTGACGGGCTATAGCGCTCTCAACCGGGTATCGGAAGCCCGTGATGCCGGGGTTACAGAATTTTTAGTGAAACCTTTCTCGGCGAATGACCTGGCAAAACGTATCGCTTACGTTATTAACAAGCCCCGTGATTTTATTGACTGCAAAACATATTTTGGTCCAGACCGGCGGCGGCGTAATAGCCCGGATTATAAAGGGCCCTTCCGTCGGCAAGAAGACAACTTGAGTAACAACGAAAAGACAGGTTAATTATATTCTAGAACTATGAACGACAAATCCGATAGACCTGTAAACGTTATTAAAGCCAACCGCCTGTTGCAGGCCAAGGTAGGCAGCGGCGATGTTGACGAAAAGAAAATCGCCAAATCACAAGCAGTTATTGAATCCGACAAAACCGATTTTGCCCCCATGGCGCGCGAATATTTCGACCGCTTGCAGCAGGCGCTGGAGGCCGTACCGGAAGAGCCGGACGATGTCAAAGCCTCTATTCAACCTGTTATCGTCGAAATCATGCAGATCAAAGCCAACGCCAGCATGTTCAATTACAATCTGGTAGGGGCACTGGCGAGCATCGTCCTCAACTTCCTTGAGAATTTGAATAGCTGGGATAAGGACACGCATACAATCGTAGACGCGCACCTCAAAACATTGCGCCTGATCGTCAACAACGGCATGAAGGGTGATGGTGGCGAATATGGTCGTCAATTAACCACGGAATTGCGCGACGCCTGCCAGCGCTACTTTGCCAAAAAATCAGGCACCGCCGGTAACGGCGATGCCTTCTTCATTGATACATAAAATCGATCTTGATTAGAACTTCAGGCGCACAACCTGTGTAATCTGCGGGATCGCCTTGATCTTCTCGAACAAGTCATCCGATACAGGGGCATCAAGAGCCACCAGCGCTACAGCGGCACCGCCGCTCGTCACACGCCCCAGACGGAAGTCGGCAATGTTCTGACCGGCTTGCGAGAGCAATGTGCCAAGCGCGCCAATCATGCCGGGCTTATCTTCATTACGAATAAACAGCATGTGAGGAGTCAGCGCAGCTTCGATAGGCACGCCTTCAATTTCCATGACACGCGGTTCCTTACCGGCAAACAATGTACCTGTAATAGAGCGGGTACGCGCTTCTGTTGTCACAGTCAATTTCACAGCCGTGTTCAGGTCCGTAGCGTCAGGCGCCTTGGTTTCGGAAACAGCGATACCGCGTGATTTTGCCACTTGCGGGGCATTCACCATGTTCACGCCATCGAACAGGTTACGTAGAATACTGGCGAGCGCCAGCGCTGTCAGCGGCTTGGTGTTCACTTCGGTGGCGGCGCCCTGATATTCGATCTCGATCTTGGTGATGGCATGGCCAGTGATCTGACCTGCAAAACTGCCCAGTTGCTCAATCAGCTTCATATAAGGCTTAAGACGCGGCGCCTCTTCTGAAGAAATCGACGGCATGTTTACAGCGTTCGAAACGGCACCGTGCAATAAGAAATCAGACATCTGTTCCGCCACCTGAATAGCGACGTTCACTTGTGCTTCAGATGTGGAAGCACCCAGATGCGGCGTGCACACAACATTTGGATGCCCGAATAATACATTTTCTGTTGCCGGTTCTTTTTCAAATACATCAAGACCGGCAGCAGCAACCTGGCCACTATCAAGCGCTTCTTTCAGCGCTTTCTCATCAATGAGGCCGCCACGGGCACAGTTAATAATACGCACACCTTTTTTCATCTTGGCAATTGCCGCCGCATCGATCAGGTTGCGCGTAGATTCTGTGAGCGGCGTATGCAGCGTGATAAAATCAGCGCGTTTGATAACATCTTCCAGTTCCGCTTTTTCAACGCCAATTTCGCGGGCGCGATCTTCGGTCAGGAAGGGATCGAACGCGACCACCTTCATCTGCAAGCCGAGGGCGCGGCTGGCAACAATAGAACCGATATTGCCACAACCCACGATACCCAGTGTCTTGCCGTAAAGCTCGACACCCATGAATCTGGATTTTTCCCATTTGCCCGCATGTGTTGATTCGCTGGCTTGTGGAATTTGACGGGCCACGGCAAACATCATGGCAATCGCATGCTCGGCGGTCGTGATCGAATTACCGAACGGCGTGTTCATGACAACGACACCGGCCTGTGTTGCGGCTGGCACATCAATCGTATCGACACCGATGCCAGCACGGCCAATCACTTTCAGGCGGGGCAGGGATGCAGAAATGACATCAGAAGTGATCTTGGCGGAGGAACGTGCCGCAATACCGTCATACTGACCGGCGATCTGCGCCAGTTCTTCAGGGCTTAAGCCCGGCTTGATATCGATCTCAATGCCGTTGTTCTGGAAGATTTCCGCGGCGAGTTTATCCATTTTATCGGCGATAAGTACTTTCGGCATGACACGTTCCCTCTTATTTTGCGATGCAGCGATAGGGATAGATAGCAGTTATTAACTTTCGGCAAAAGAGACATTTCCCGGTTATTTGACGCTTTAACACTAAATAGATATGTTAATTGTCATCATCTTAAAACGGAGGCATTCGTGTCCGATAATATTTCGTCTGAATTAACATGGCCGGAAACGCGCGATATTTTTGTCCAGGAACTTGAAGCCCGTCCGCATAGACTTCGACGGTGTTACCTGTGGGGATACCTCAATGTCTTCGCAAGTGCACCCCTATATGGTGCGCTTTTCCTGAAAGACCCCCATAAGGATCTTCAGGAACTTTCTGAATTTATAAAAGGCGTTCAGCAAAGCGTCCACGACGGCGTTGCAAAACGTTCTGGCCTTGTGAATGGCGTGAGTTTAATTTTAGACCCTCTGGTAAAATACGGTCCTCACAGATCTGCATTATGTCAGGCTTTTATAGATGGTGTCGGATCCGGTTACGACTCGCTCATGGACAATAATGCCGATGAACTTTCCGCTTATGCCTTCGTGCGCACCATAAGTGAACAATGGGCACGTACGGGTTCTTATTCACCTATGCCAGCCGATATGCACTGGCCTTTTCCGCCAGCGGCGCATTACAAAAAGGCCCGCGATATTGCGCTCCAGTTGCCTTCCCCCGAAAAAGAATCTTTGATATCTGATTTATCACGCTTTACCCCATTGTTTCCCCGACAGCCCGCGTATGAAGCCTTGTTCAAAACTCCAGCTGCTACTCCTCGGCCGCTATCACCATAACAATGATAAATTTCATCACCCTTCCCTATAAGCTGGAACGCGACCCACCGCCGTTTGAAACCAACGAGATTAAAACACCTGAATCGCTACCGCGCTATTTCATTAAGGAAATGACGAGACCGGGTGACAAAGTGTTCGACCCTTTCGTGGGTCTGGGTACCACGATGTTTGTCGCCGAAGAATTGAAACGAATTCCTTACGGCATCGAAGCCGACCCGCGCCGTCATGAATGGGTGGCAGGACAGATGGAACACTGGATGAATGTGATTTGTGCGGATAGCGCCAAAGTTGCATCGCTGGGACTGCCAAAGATGGATTTCTCCATGACAGCGCCACCATTCATGGCGATCAATCATAGATGGAACCCGTTATTTGCAGGCGACCCGGCGAAAGAAGGATACAACGTCTACCTGAAACGCATGCAGCATATCTATAAGCAAGTTTCCAAGGTGATGAAACGTAATGCCCCTGTTATCGTGCAGGTTGATAACATCCCAGGCCGCACCTTCACACCGCTGATACGCGATTTGAGTAACGTACTTTCAAAAGTGATGAAACTGGAGAATGAAATAACGGTGGCATATCAAGGTGGGCGGGATGATTACCGCCACACCAACTGCCTGATTTTCAGAAACAGTGCGCCTTAAGCGGCTTTCTTCTGTGCTTCTGACTTTGCGGTTTCGAAAGCCCAGTCGAGCCACGGTGTCAGTAATTTGATATCGCTGGTTTCAATGGTCGCGCCCGTCCAGATGCGAAGACCTGCAGGGGCATCACGGTGGCCAGCGGTATCATAAGCAATCCCGTCTTTTTCCAGCAGTTTCGTCATGGATTTAACGAAGGCCAGCTGACCTTCTTCATCCATCGCCGTCACGAACGGATCAACAATCTTCATGCATGGTGATGTTTGCGAACAGATCGCAGGATCTTCGGGCAGGAATTCAATCCAAGCTGTCCTGGAAACCCAATCTTTAAGCGCCGCAAAGTTCGCTTGAGAACGTGCGATAGTGGATTTCACACCACCAATTGATTCAACCCAATTCAGGGCGTCAAGGCAATCTTCCACTGCCAGCATCGAAGGCGTGTTGATCGTCTCGCCAGCAAAAATGCCTTCGGTCAGTTTACCGCCTTTGGTCATGCGGAAAATTTTCGGCAGCGGGCGTTCAGGCTTGTAGCTCTCAAGTCGTGCCACAGCACGTGGTGACAGCACCAGCATGCCATGCGCCGCTTCACCGCCCAATACTTTCTGCCATGACCATGTTGTCACATCGAGGAGATCCCACGGCATGTCGTAAGCAAACACAGCCGAGGTCGCATCGCAGAAGGTCAGGCCCTGACGGTCTTTCTTGATGAAGTTTGCATCCGGAACACGTACGCCCGATGTCGTACCGTTCCATGTGAAGACAACATCGCGGTCGCTATCAACCTGGCTGAGATCAGGTATTTCCCCAAACCCTGCCTTGAAAGTACGCACATCAGCGATTTTTAACTGGGATGTAATATCCTTGATCCATTCATTGCCGAAGACTTCCCAGCCCAGTACATCAACACCGCGCTCGCCCAGCATTGACCACATCGCCATTTCAATAGCCCCGGTGTCAGAGGCCGGAACAATACCGATTTTATAATCCGCAGGTATACCCAGGATCGAGCGGTGCTTCTCGATAACAGCCTTCAGCTTGTCCTTTCCCACTGTCGCACGGTGCGAACGGCACAGAAAGGCATCAGACAGGGCATCCAGCGACCAGCCCGGGCGTTTGGCACAGGGGCCGGAAGAAAAATACGGATTTACGGGACGGTTTTCGGGTTTGCTCATGATCACACCTGATATATCTATGAATACGCTGCTGTTGCGCGGCACAATATCATTCCACGATTAGTATTTTTCTGACAAACTGTCCAGAGTTCTAAAGGATTTTAATAATGAGTTTTTTCCTGACACTGATTGCTGCCGATACCAACCTGAGCCCCGGTCACCTCGCCCGCGTACAGCAATATCTGGACACGCAAGGAATCGCCCCCGCAGGCGCCCCGGTCTGGCTGGCCCCCCACCGGGCCGCCGACCTGCCCATCGCCACACGCCCCCATTTCGGGCAGATGCAATCTTTGCGGCGCGGGCTTGATGAAGACAGGGTCGATATTCTGGTAAGCCCCGCTGAAAGCCGTCGTAAAGCTTTATTCTTTGCCGATATGGATTCTACCGTGGTAACCACAGAAACGCTGGATGAACTGGCCGTGTTCGCCGGTGTAGGGGAGCAGGTTGCAGAAATAACACGCGGCACTATGAACGGCACAATCGATTTCTATGAAGCCATACGATTACGTGTCGGCATGTTGAAAGGGCTACCGGAAGCTACGCTCAAGAAGGTTCTGGAACATACGGAAGCCTCCCCCGGCGTAGAAATAACACTAAAGGTGCTACGAAAATACGGTGTTCACTCATCCATTGTTTCCAGCGGCTTTACTTACTTTACAGGTGCCGTCGCTGCGCAATATGGCTTTGATGACCATTTTGGCAATGTCATGGAAATTGAGAACGGCGCATTGACAGGCATTGTGACTGAACCCATCCTGGATAAAGCTGCGAAACTTGCGACCCTGAAAACCAAGGCAGAACAATTTGGCTGTGACCTAATCCAGACATTAGCGATAGGCGATGGTTCAAATGATATTCCGATGCTGCAGGCAGCAGGATTGGGAATCGCATATCATCCGCGCCCGGTTGTCGCAGACACCATTGATAACCAGATTATCCATACCGATTTCACATCGGTATTGTTTGCACAGGGTTACACCGCAGCCGATATTCGCACCGTGATGAATTAAGAAAACAATACAATCCGGGGCCCCTTTAAACGAAGCCCCGGACTTTTTTCTTGTTGGACGCTTTTATATATCAATGGCAATCTCGCCTATATGGCGTGTCTTACCGCCAATCTGGACAGCCCGAAGCTTGCCCGTCCCTGATGATCCAGATGTTTTCATGCGCGCTTCCAGCAGACTGGGGGAAGAGGATTTTGACATATAACGGCCTTGTTCGATCATTATGCGTGATTGTCTCAATCCGCGTTCCTTATAGAGATATTCCGCAAGACTGGCCGCGGCCATACCCGTAGCAGACTCCTCGGCGATCCCATAGGCAGGAGCAAACATGCGCGCGCTGGCATCACGGCCTGCTATGCGGGTTTCACGCGTAAACGGATAGAAACCGACAACATTGAAATCCGCACTCAGAGTTTTTAATTTTTCCGCATCAGGGCGAATCTTGCGTAAAATCTCAGCCGATTTCACCGGAACAAGCACAAACGGATTGCCAAGGCTTCGGACATGAATATCGCCAGTATAATCAATATGACCGGGCTTGAGACCCAAAGCCTCTATAACCTTTGTTTCTTGTTCAATAGGTAACGACTCGAGCACTTCATCGTACCGTGAAACAGGCAGTTCAAGAAAAATACGATCATTATCCGTATAAATATTCTGCGCTGGCTTGCCTTTATCCGGTGACTCCATATCAAAACCACCAAAGCTGCGATTGGTAAACTCATGGATAAGAGAAAACGCTGCGATTGTGGCATGGCCGCAATTCTGAATTTTGTGCGTTGGTGTATAAAATTCTGCTTTATACACGGGACTATCCTTGCTGGTATCTAAGAACACCGTTTCAGAAACGCCCGCATTTTTAGCAATTTTTTGCCTTTGCTCAGAATTCAGACCCGGCTGGTCAAGAATGACGGCAGCAGGATTGCCTCCTTGCCCGTTTTCAGTAAAGGAATTTACGATATAAGCTGTGACTGGCATTTTCTAACCTCATCTTGTGTTGTGTTGATAAGGCTAAGATGGTCCTGTTCAATTAATTTGTGAAATATAATAATTAATGGTAATTGATATGATATGAATATCAATGCAGTAGACCTGAGACAACTCAGATATTTTGTATGTGTTGCAGAAGAGCTTCATTTCGGTCGCGCGGCACGCAGATTGAATATGTCACAGCCGCCGCTCAGCCAACAGATTATGGCGCTTGAAGATCACTTGGGAATTATGCTGTTCAAGCGCACCCAGCGCCATGTAGAGCTGACACCTGCGGGTGAATTCCTGCTGCCCGAGGCACGGCGCGTTCTGCGCGATGTTGAGCGTATTGCCCAGCAAACCAAACAGGTCGAATCAGGGCTTATCGGATATCTGCGTATAGGGCAGAATTTCTCCTCACCGTTTCATCCATTCACAACCAAGCTTCTGCATAGATTTCACAATGAGTTTCCGCACGTCAAAATCGAGCTCGTTCTACATGAGCAAGCCAACATCCTCCAGCTTACAGATTTACAGAGCGCTCACCTGGATGCAGCATTGATATGGCTGGACGATGGACACACTGAATCGGATATCAGCCGCTTGAATCTGGCAAAAGACCCCTTACAAGTCGTACTGCCGACATACCATCCTTTAAGTAAGAAAGAGAAAGTGCATATTCGTGACTTGGTAGGGCTGCCTTTCATTTCCCAACCGCGTTACGCAGGAACGCAAAGGTATGAAGGCATCTATCAAGCTTTCGCATCGATTGGGGAAACACCCAATGTCATGTACGAGGCCTTGCAAATGCCGCTGGTCATGAACATGGTGGCGGCGGGTCAAGGCGTTTCATTGCTCCCCGCCTTTCTGGGGTTGATACCTATGACAGGTGTTACATTTAGGCCCCTTGTGGTTTCAGGGGGGAAGGCACCTTGTATGACATATAATCTGATTACCCCACAGATATCCAAGAATCCTGCGACACGTCACCTGCATACCCTCGCCAAAACCATGGTGAAGGGCGCGTAGCAAATAAGCATACAGGGAATTAACTTCTTCTTTACATGGGTGTGTTTTAAGATAGAGGGAGTGCAATCTCTTACCTTTTTCATATTCAGAAAAAACGATTTCCGCCATGTCAGAACAAGAAAGACGTTTCCTGGTTTCCGATGAAGATCTTGAAGGGTTGATCTTCAAATATTGCCGTGACGTTACACAGATCGCCCGCGAAGGCCGTTTTGATCCGATCACAGGCCGTGACAAGGAAATCGAACAGATGATTCTGATCCTGATGCAAAAGGGTCGTAAGAATGTGGGCCTGCTGGCCCCTGCCGGTGTGGGTAAGACAGCCGTAGTTGCCGGTATATCGCAGCAAATCATTGCCGGTAATGTGCCGGACATTTTAAAGAACACACGCGTCCTGGACGTTGACCTGGCCAGTATGGCCGCCGGTACGTCAGGCCCTGCAGAATTCCAAGGCCGCTTTATCCCGCTTTGTAAGGGCTTGGCCGAACGCTATCGCTTCGCTGAAAGCGGAGAGTACCCAAGATACATCATGTTCATTGACGAGATGCACCAGATCATGCCGACTTGCGCTGGCAGTGCGTATCGCGGCCTTTCAGAGGTTCTGAAACCTTACTTGACCGTGGGTGATCTTTATGTGATTGGAGCCACCACGCTTGACGAATTCCGCATGTTCGTGGCGGTTGACCCCGCTATGGATCGCCGCTTTCAAAAAGTTTATCTGAAAGTACCTGATGCCAAAGAAACAGTGCAAATCCTGCATAACCTGAAGAAGGGTTATGAGAAGCACCATGGTATCACCGTGAGCAGCGAAGCTGTCGAACGTATTGTGATGCTGACGGAAGAACATATGCGTCGCCGCAACCAGCCTGATAAATCAATTATCGTGATGGATGGCGCCATGGCATACCATGTCATGAAACATGGCCGTGGCGGTGAGCTGAGCATCGACGCGATCAATTTTATGGTCAGTAACGAAGTGAACATCCATAAGGACGCCCTATAGCGCTAGACGCAATGCGCTCTAACGCTCTTTGCCTCATGAATGTGTTGAAGCAGCTCTCTGACATCATGACAAACGAGATCAATATAATCAGCCGCCTTCTGTCCCCGGGTACCGTAATCAAGTAATACTGTGCCCATACCCATGGAATGGGGAATGCGCAGGTTACGTTCCTGGTCTTCGACGATAATGACTTCTGCAGCCGCCAGGCCTAATGAAGCCAGACCTTTTTCAAAAGGTATGCGGCTCACGCCTTTCTTGTGAAAATCGAAATCTTCCAGAGCATGCACGCGATCATGAGAAAAGAGCGGCATAAGACCAATATGTTCGAGCACACGCAAAGCCCAATCACGCGCGCCATGTGTTACCACGACATGATGAAGGGAGAGAGACTGCATTTGTTCCACCAGACCGTCATGGGCAATAATAAGTTTTTCATCAACCAGTGGATGAAGGCTGAAATGCAGGTTGCGGGGATCAATACCCATCGTTTCAATGAAAACACGACCCCCATAGCCGTGCTCCAGAAAAGAACGCTTGGCCGCAGCCATGGCCTCTTCAATCGTTAAATGAGCGCCATGCAGGATAGCCGCCTGTGCAATCGCGTGATCAAAGGCCTGATGGAGATCGGCATTTTCGGGATACAGGGTATTATCAAGATCCCAAAGAATGCCTTTAAGTGACGAAAGACGCTGTCTGAATTCAGGTTTCATCGGATAGCCTTTATAATCTTAAAGCCCTTCCCTTTATTCAGAAGAGTCACGTCAGCAAAGAATGTCTTTAGCGTATCTTCATAAGGTAAGTGTGTATTGGCCACCATAAAAAGCTGTCCGCCCGGCTTAAGGCAGAAAGCGGCAGTGCGTATAAAATTCACGCCCAGCTGATTCTGTGTCGCGGCACCTTCATGAAAAGGTGGATTCATAACGATGAAATCATAATCACGCTGTGCAGGAAGTTGCGTAAGATCTTGCCATACACACTCAATACGATTACCGGCAAATTTTGTATTCTTGCGGCAGGCCTCTATAGCGTGGGCATCAGCATCGTAAGCAGTCACATGATGGACTCGCGGATAGGTATGAAGGACATGCACTGACAAATAACCATACCCACAGCCAAAATCAGCGCCACGACCCGCAAGCGTAGCAGGCAACGATTCCGTGAGCAGGAGTGAACCCCGATCGATTTTATCCCAATTAAACAACCCCGGCCGAGAAATATAGCGGCCGCCCAATACAGGTTGCCACTGTCCCTGTTGCACCCACAACTGCGCCTGTTCCAGATTGGCATCAGACGTCTTCTGCGCCTGAACAACGCGACTTTTATGCTTGGACTCACTGACCGGGACCAATCCCAGCGCCATGAAATCTTTTTCTATACGCTTACCGCCTGCATCGTTGGCGCCCGCAACGGTAAGAAACCCCCCATCCTTGAGATGCAATAATGCCGACGCCGTCTGCGCGCGGGTTTCATCATGATGTTTCGTCACAAGCATGATGGCCTGATCAAATTCATCCTGCGCGGGAATATCGGGATCAACCCGCCATCCTTGCGCCATGAGAGCATGTGCATCAGCATATTGTGACTGTATAAGCAAACTATTATGGCCTAAGCCCTCAAGACGCGCACCTGGCACGGCATTGAGGAATAGAGTACGGCCCGCCGCATCACCGCGCGCGGAAAGAACCTGAAAAAGGGCTGAGAAAGGATCGGCATCAGACATGATGGGAATTTATCATTATAGGAAGAAAAGTAAACCGCGGGGCCGGGTGGGTGGAATTTGGCCCCGCGATTCATACTCACTGTTCACCAGTCGGAAGAACAGTATTTAATTGGCCCACACTACATGCATCCCCTCCTGTATTCCGGGCCTATATAAATCGCGCCGCCGTTATGCAAGCGCACTCTGATCCGCCACGAGGTGACCCCCGGCCACCAGATCCGCCACGCTGGCCCCGCCGACGCCGCCCAATATCAGGGCCGCGGACACGAAAGAGCCATTCACAGCATCACCGGTCGCATTGATCTCCAGCAGCGTATTACCACCACTGGATGTCAGGCGAACGAAATCTTCGAGAGCAGACGTTAGCGGATCGTAACCCTGCAGGACGTCGTAAATATTGATGATATCGTCTTCCATACCCATGGAGAAGTCGTGAATGGTATCCGTCATGCCATCCAGAACATCGATAACAAAGGTGTCTTCACCTTCTTCCCCATATAAATGGTCGGCGCCACTGCCGCCAGCCAGTATATCGTTACCGACACCGCCATAGACCGTGTCATTGCCAGCGCCACCTACCAGGTAGTCATTGTCATCAATAGTCGGAACAGCAATCGTGCGGTCCTCAATGCTGATATCCATTGTCACATCGTTATAATCAGCATCACCTAAATTGGCCAGATCTTCGAACCCGACACGTAATGTGGACGGGTCATCCTGATCAAGAACGCCAGACACCACATGTTGCGCATTATCAGGGTTAATGTGATTATCACCTGTGCGCGGCGTTGTATGATATATAGGCCCCGACAGAATGCGCTCTGTTACGCCATCTGTCCATACCAGTGTCACGGTGGCGGCATTATCGCCGATATTCGCCACACGTTCATCACCTTGGCCATAATGATAATAGAAGGCCAGAGTGCCTGTATTAAAATTTATACCGCTGTAATTGCTATTTACACTGTAACCATTGGCAATAATGAAAAGGCCAAAGTCACTGCCAGTCTGTCCATCAAGTTCCAACGTGTATGTTGAACCGGGGGCTGTTGTTCTGGCATTTGCAAAAGCCATATGCACATCAATAATGTCTCCGGCGGCATTGACGCGATAGAAACCGAGAGAATTGCGGTAACCAGCATCGGTACCCACAAAAGTCATAGTGACTGTCGTTTCAAAACTGATGCTCATGTCATCGGGATGAACACCTAATGTAGGCTCTGAGCCGGAAACGGCCTGACCCTCGTTCAATGTCGGGAACAGCAGGGCGCTATAGAATGTGTGCTGCAACTGATAATACTGCAAAGTGCCCGCAACGCTGCCGTTGGGGCCACCATAAAGCGTATCGTCACCATCGCCGCCATAAAGCCAGTCATTTCCGGCATCGCCGGACAACCAGTCGTTGCCTGAAGAACTCCAGATAATATCATTACCCTCACCGCCGTAAGAAGTGACGGCCCCGAAGGAGTAGCTGAGACTGGTCAGGTTGAGAATATCATCGCCACCACCGAGTGAAAATTCTTCAATACCTTCAGTGCGGGCACCTGTCGCTAATGGATGTGCCGGACTGACAGGATCATGTGCAATGATGGCGTCATTACCCTCTGTAGCCACCAACTTATCATTGCCATCTTCGCCTTGGAAGTTATCGTAACTGCGGTTATAACCTGCGAGATCAACCGTATCGCCCGTAAAGGCATTCACCGTCATAAAACCCGGGAGCCATGTTGAGTCTGCTACATACTGAAGCAAATCATCGCCCGCTCCGCCATTGACGATATCTGCGCCATATCCGCCAGACACCCAGTCAATGCCGTTGCCGCCCAGAACATTGTCATTGCCATTGCCGCCGTCAACAATATCGTTGCCATCGCGACCATTTACAGTATCATCACCGGCATTGGACCAGATGATATCGTGCGCTGCACCGCCATCGATGGTCATGTTGCCATACACAACATTAGCGTCAGCCGTCAGAATTAAGTCACCGCCATCGCCGGCAAAAATGGTTTCGATACTGGTGAGAGAGGCCTGCCCCAGAGTATTGGTGGCGAATATGGCATCGCCGACATTGGTCATGATCAGAAAATCAGAGCCGTTCTTGCCGTCATATGTAAGATTTGTCAGGTTGAAAGTGTCGTTGACGGTTACCGTTTGCCCTGTATACGGGTTGGTAAACGTATTGTTGATGGTCGTCACATTCCCTGAGAAGTTCAGAAAGTCAGACCCATTGGTACCGTTGACGTCGGCCATAAGTATTAGTTTCCCCCACGCAAGTATGAAGCTGCCGTCAAAACGCTACGCAGACGCAGCCCCCCGTCCTTTTTGATTTCTAAGAAATCTCTAATCCCCACCCCCAATAATGACATAATGTGATTAAAAATTTATGTAAATTTACAAAGATTGCTTTGAAGCCTTTGCTTTCATTGAAAAAAGAAGTTTATAGATTTTAAGATTCATGAATATAAACAATGGATTAAATATTAAATGGTAAGAAAACGTCAAAAATTTTCAGGAGAAACAGTAAATTACACCATTCGGTTTGCTATCAGGGAGTGCCATACTATGTCCTTGTGATGGTTTGCTTTTTGGGAGATTTCATGAAACGCCGCCTAGCCCTGTTCGCGCTTCTTATTATGGTCCTGACCATTGCCGGAGCAACCGGATATAAAATCTGGCAAAGCACCCAAAAATCGGAAGAAAACAAGCGCGGCGGCACCCCTGCTGTTGTGGCCTACGTCGTAACGCCCCGCACATTCGTGGATCGTATGCAGGCGGTTGGCACAGCTATGGCAAACGAAGCGGCCACCCTGACAGCCACAGCATCCGATACCGTAACAGCCATAAATTTCGAGGAAGGCGCACTGGTCACGCGGGACACAGTTCTGGTGCAATTGAACGACGCTGAAGAACGCGCCGAAATGGAAGACGCACAAAAGATATTTGATCGTTTTGACAAGCTGGCAAAATCGAGCGCCACCAGTAAGGCGGAACGAGATACAAGCGGTGCCGCATTGGCGATTGCTGAAGCTCGTGTACGTGACAGGCAGATCATTGCCCCCTTTGACGGCATCGCCGGCTTCCGCAATGTAAGCCTGGGCGATCTGGTGACACCCGGCATGGAAGTCACATCAGTTTACGATATCGATCCGATCAAACTGGAGTTCACATTACCAGAAAGCTATCTCTCTATACTGGAACCAGGCCTTGAGATTGAGGCGCGAACCAGCGCCTGGCCCGATAAGGTTTTCACAGGCAAGATATCGGTAGTTGACCCTCGTATTAATGCAGATACCCGCGCCATATCCCTGAAAGCGGAGATCGCCAATCCCGAAGGCACATTAAAACCAGGCCTTCTGATGAATGTAGATGTCGTAAAAAATGAGCGTTCGGCTTTAAGCATCCCGGAAGCCGCGATTGTGCAACAGGGGGATAAACAGAATGTCTACGTGATTGGCGCCGATAAAAAAGCAACATTGGTACCGGTTAAGATAGGCACACGCGAAGCAGGTTACATTGAAGTCCTGGCAGGCCTGCAAGAGGGCGATACGATTGTTACCGAGGGCTTATTAAAAGTACGCCCTGGTGCTCCGGTAGAAATCGCCAGAACTGTAACAATCGACGACATGATGAAGGCTGCCACCGATATGGCGACACCGCGCAAGCAGGAAGCCCTTAAATGATTTTATCTGACATATCTGTCAAACGGCCCGTCTTTGCCATTGTGATGAGCCTGCTGATTATCATTTTCGGGATGATCAGCTTTGACAGGTTACCTTTACGAGAATATCCGGATATTGATGCCCCCATTGTATCTGTCAGGACATCTTATGTGGGCGCCTCTGCGAATATTGTTGAGACACGTGTCACCCAGATCATTGAGGACAGTATCAGCGGGATTGAGGGCATCAGGTCCATATCATCACAATCATCAGACGGTTCCTCCAACATCTCGATTGAATTTGAGATCAGCCGCGATATCGATTCTGCAGCAAATGACGTGCGTGACCGCGTAAATCGCGTCATCAGCCGCCTGCCCGACCAAGTGGATGCCCCGCAGATCACCAAGCAGGACGCAGATGCCAGTCCTATCCTCTGGCTTTCCCTGCAAAGTGACGTTATGGGCCCCTTAGAGCTGACGGATTATGTTGATCGCTACCTTACTGATCGTTTCTCCGTCATTAACGGTGTAGCCGACATCCGTATTGGCGGTGAGCGCCGTTACGCCATGCGGGTGTGGTTAAACCGCACAGCCATGGCCGCACGCAACATTACGGTGCAGGACATTGAAAATGCGCTGGAACGCGAGAATGTAGAATTACCCGCTGGCCGCATTGAGTCACTGGATCGCGAATTTTCCGTGCGCGTAGAGCGCACCTACAACAAGCCTGCCGATTTTGAAGACCTGGCCATCAAGCGCGGTAATGATGGGTACCTGACCAAGCTTTCGGATATTGCCGAGGTTGAAGTCGGGGCTCTGAATGAACGTTCGGAAATGCGGGCCAACGGCAAAAATAACGTAGGCTTGGGCATTACCAAGCAATCCAACGCAAATACGCTGGCCGTATCGCGCGCCGTTCTGGCAGAAGTCGAGAACGTTAAACAATCTCTGCCTCCTTCTTTGCGCCTTTCCGTTATTTTCGATCTGTCATTATTTATTGAAGCCGCCATTCACGAAGTATACCTGACGATTGCGCTGACCATCCTGCTGGTAGTCGCCGTCATCTGGGCTTTTCTGGGCGACTGGCGCGCCACATTCATACCGGCAGTTACAATTCCTGTTTCATTGATTGGCTCATTCATCGTTTTGTACGCCTTGGGTTTCTCTATCAATCTGGTCACTATTCTTGCGCTGATCCTGGCCATCGGCCTTGTCGTCGATGATGCGATTGTAGTGCTGGAGAATGTTTACAAACGGATTGAAGAAGGAAAACCACCGCTGGCATCTGCCTACCTAGGCACAAGACAGGTAGGGTTTGCCGTTCTGGCGACGACCATGGTGCTGGTGATGGTATTTTTACCCATTACTTTCATGCCTGGAGACATCGGCAGGCTCTTCACCGAATTCGCATGGGCGATGGCTGCAGCCGTCCTCTTCTCTTGCTTTGCAGCTTTGAGCCTGACCCCGGTCATGTGTTCCAAGTTGCTGAAAGCCCGTCCGCACGGTAAGCGCCTGAGCCTGATCCCGCGCTCAGTCAATGGCCTGATAGACCGTTCTATCCCGGCATATAAAGACGCCGTCATGTTTTGTATCCGCATGCCTATCCTGATTGCCCTGATTATGGGCATCCTGATCGGCAGTGGCTACTATTTCATTACCAATATTCCTTCTGAATTTGCCCCACGGGAAGACCGCGGCGTTTTCTATACACGTATGGTAGGGCCTGAAGGTTCAAGCATGGAATATTCCAAACGTAACATGCGCGAAATCGAATCCCGCCTGATGAAGCTGGTCGAGAATGGCGAAGCGCAATCTGTTATCGCCCTTGTACCAGGATTCGGCGGCAGTAACGCCGTGAATGGCGGCACCGCTATCACACGCCTGAAAGATTGGGGTGAACGCCGCCACGCCAAAGACATTGTGGCACAGATGTCAAAAGAATTTTCCTCAATTCCGGGCGTCAATGCCATTGCCACCATGCCGCCAAGCTTGGGCGCAGGCGGTGGCACCAGCACCCCGGTGCAATTCGTTCTGGGCGGCAGCAATTACGAAGATCTGGTGCGCTGGCGCGATCTGATGCTGGAAGAAATCCGCAGTAATCCTAATCTTCTGAATGTGGATTATGATTATAAAGAAACCCAGCCACAGATGCGCATTGATATCGATGTTACCCGCGCCGCTGACCTGGGCATATCAACCCAGCAGATCGGATCAACGCTCGAAACCCTGTTCGGATCGAAAGAAGTGACAACGTATATTGATCGCGGGCAGGAATATGATCTGGTGTTGCAGGCACACGATGCCGACCGCCTGAAACCTACAGACCTGACCAATGTCTATGTCAGATCAGAACGCACAAACGAACTGATCCCGTTATCCAACCTGATCACATTGCGGGAAACCGCCGACACCGGCTCACTGAACCGTTATAACCGACTGCGTGCTATTACGATTTCGGCAAACGTAGCGCCCGACTATACATTAGGCGAAGCACTCAACTATCTGGAATCAACGGCACGCCGTATCCTGCCTGCCGAAGCGCAGATTGATTACAAGGGTGAATCCAAGAAACTGAAGGATACGGGATCTGCCGTATATGCCACTTTCCTGCTGGCACTGATTGCTGTGTTCCTGATTCTAGCTGCTCAATTTGAGAGCTTCATTCACCCCCTGGTCATTATGACCGCCGTTCCCTTTGCGTTAATTGGCGCATTGTGGGGGCTGTTTATGACGGATGCCACCCTCAATGTTTATACCCAGATCGGGATTATCATGCTTGTCGGATTATCGGCCAAGAATGGTATCTTGATTGTTGAATTCGCAAATCAGCTCCGTGACCAGGGCATGGAGTTTTATGAGGCACTGTTACATGCCTGCGAACAACGCTTGCGCCCGATCCTGATGACATCTATCGCCACTGCCGCAGGCGCCATACCCTTGATCTTCGCCCATGGTGCTGGCGCGGAAAGCCGCTTCCCTATTGGTATCGTCATTTTTACGGGCGTATTGTTTGCAACCTTCCTGACTCTGTTTATTGTGCCCACATTCTATGCCTTGCTGGCGCGTCATACGAATTCCCCCGACCATGCAGCAAGAGAGCTGGAAAAAGAACTGGAAAGCGAGTAGGTTCCGGGCCATGAGTACTGCCCTTCATAGACTAAAAGGTGATTTAACAACTGGCCCCGTAACCGGGCATCTGGTGCGCCTGACCATACCGATGATCTGGGGCATTCTGGCCATTGTCAGTTTTCAGTTGGTAGACACCTGGTATATCTCGATGCTGGGCAGCACGGAGCTGACCGCCATCGCCTTCACATTTCCTGTTACATACATATTATTCTCTCTCGTACTGGCGCAGGGGATTGCCGCATCGTCCGTGCTTTCACGCCTGATCGGCCAGGGTAATGTCAGTCGCGTGAGGCGCGTAGCGACCCACAGTATTCTTTTTGCCTTCTTATGCGGGATCTTCTTTGCTGTTATAGGATTGCTGACAACAGATCCGCTATTTGTAGCCATGGGCGCCAGCCCTGAGATGATGCCCATCATTCGGGACTATATGCATATCTGGTTTGCTGGCAGCGTCTTCCTGACTGTCCCTATGGTGGGTAACTCAGCCATACGCGCCACCGGTGATACCAAAACCCCAGCCCTGATTATGACGTCAGCCGCCGTGATGAACGCTCTGATCGCCCCGGTTCTGGTTTTCGGCCTGCTAGGCTTCCCAAGGTTAGAGGTGCAGGGTGCGGCGATTGCCACTTTATTGGCAAACATAGGCACCACGATTGCAGCCCTGTATGTTCTTTATTACAAGAAACATTTGATTAGCCGCAGCCGCTGGCACATGACACTTTTCAGTGACTCTGTTAAAAAATTGCTGGTGATTGCAATCCCCGTAAGCCTGGCCACCATCATGCAGCCCATTACCGGTACTGTGCTGACAGGCTTACTGGCTCAGCAAGGGGATACAGCTGTGGCGGCCTTTGGCATCGCCAACCGTATTGAGGCCTTTATGTTTGTTGTTATCATGGCGTTGGCGACCGGTATGTCGCCGATTATCGGCCAGAACTGGGGCGCAAAACTATATGATCGTGTTCACGAGACCCTGAATAAAGCGATTTATTTCTCCGTGATATGGTCCATGGCCGTAGCGGTTCTGCTGGTTATCTTCGCAGGCCCGATTGCGCGCGCTTTTACAACAGATCCGCAGATCATCCATGAAACCATGCTTTATTTCTGGATCGTCCCTATCACTTACGGCCTGGGTAACCTGGTCCAGGGTTGGAGTTCTGCCTTCAATGCCATGGGCATGCCGCGCCAGTCTTTCACAATGATCGCCATTAAGCTGATCGTTCTGACCATCCCGGCAGCAATCATCGGAAGCCATATTTATGGTGTAGCGGGTATTTTCCTGGCATTAGCCGCAGTGAATGTGGTCACAGGCATCGGATTCCATTTTCTCAATCGCCGTATCTGCGCACGCCATGAAGCGGGAATTCCGGCAACGGTCTGATGGTTACTCATTAACTTTGAAAGTCTTTTTCACATTCTTTTTAAGAGCTTCCATGTCAGAGGGCGCCCTATTGACGGCAGCTTTGGCGTCCTCGACTATGCGCTGTCCAAAATCAAGCCGGGCGCCGATAGCCTTTTGTTGTTCAGGGGTCAGGCTTTCGAGGTAACCTTCGTCCGCCGCCGCCCGCAAAGCCACATGAATAACGTGCGCAAGAACCTGCATCACAGCTTCTTGAATAGGTATTCCTTGCTCGGCCTCGCCAATCCCGCGCAAGTGAATCTCGGGCAGAACGGCAGGTGACAGATCGCGCGCGATAGCATCAGCAACTACAGCCGGCTCAATCCGTGCCCCCGTAAAGACAATATGGTCAATCACAACCTTAACCAGTTTTATATTCGCGGGCTTCTTCTGATCCATATGGTCGGCGACTTGCTGGCGCAAATCGGAAAGATTGGTACCGTTCTTGGTAACCTCAACGCGCATATTCACGCCGTTCACGCTGATGTCTTCGAAAGCCAGCATTTCGCGTTTCAGGCTGCGTGCATCGATATCAATTGTGCCAATTGTGATGGCCGGGGCTTTTTTATAACCTTTGGGATTGTTGATCGTAAGTCCCTCTATCAGTACAGACTCGCGTTCAGGATCTATATCAAGGGATTCAACAGAAACCTTGACGCCGAACTGGCGGCTGGCCAGACGCTCGACGGCATGTTTGCTCAAAGACGTAAGACTGCCATAAGAGAGTAACCCACCCCCTATCAAAAGGATCAGCAGGCCCGCAAGGACAAGCAGGGATAAACGCTGTTTTTGTATGCGGGTCATGAATGAAACAGCCTGTGGTGCGATCAAAACAGTAGTCACACCAATTATGAAGCGATAAAATTGAACGATCAAGCCCTTGATTCGTATCTATCCTGCCCGCTTTACCGTGAAAACACCCTGCCAAGGTCATAATTCCAGCATATTCAGCCGTTAGAAAAGCGATACCTAGATGATTTCAGCCCCTGATACGACACAAACCATGCAGTCACTGCCTATAATCAATTCCTCTCTCCCTTTCTTTGCTGAACCCTTAGCCACCAGCCTTTTTCTGCTCGTTACTTTGTTGACAGCCCGCATGTTCCTCGTCAGGGCTGTGCGCAACAAGTCAGAGATTCTGAGCCGCGATCAGAGGCGCTGGATCAGCCAGATCAAGAACGGCATCCTGCTGCTGATAATCGTGGGCTTAATTCTGATCTGGGCGCCTCAATTACGTACTCTGGCGCTATCTCTTGCCGCCGTCGCTGTCGCTCTGGTCGTTGCCACCAAGGAAATGATTCTTTGTCTGAGCGGCGCCTTCATGCGCGTCAGCACACGCCCCTTTGTTGTCGGCGACTGGATCACCATCGACAACATGTCCGGCGAAGTCATCGACGTGAACGCCTTTTCAATCAAACTGCAAAAACTGGATGTCTCGGGAAAATCATATCAACTGACAGGCCCCACCATAGAAATTCCCAATAGCCGCCTGTTAACAAGCGCCGTGGAAAACCTGACTTTGGGAAAATCGTGGATATATCATGACATACGCATGGTAGTGCCCGCAATCGATGCCCGTCCTATCGAACATATGGCATTGCTGCAGGAGATTGTGACGAAGCACTATGCAGACCTGCAGGAACAATCGGAAATCCAGCATGCGCGCTTAAAACGGAAATCAGGCATCGATCTACCCGGTATTAAGCCAGGCTGCTCGATAGGCACAACCGAACTGGGCCATAATGTCTTTACAGCTCATCTGTTCATACCAACGCGCGATGCAGGGCGATTCACAGACAACATAACGTTTGATTTCCTTTCAGCCGTGCAAAAACTGAAAGAACAAAAGACCGCAGAGACCCAGAAACAGGCCAACAGTAGAAACGAAGACTAGAGTACAGGACGGGGGAAATAAGATGGAAGATCACGCTTCAAACCTCTCGCAGATTGCCTTGGTTCTGGCCGCGGCCTTCGCGGGCGGCAGCATACTCAAGCGCTTCGGCCAACCCGTCATTGTCGGATACATTTTAGTGGGCATGCTGTTAGGCCCCTCCTTCCTCGGCCTCGTCAGAACAGGCGGAGAAATATCCTTCCTTTCTGAACTGGGTATTTTATTGCTGCTCTTTATTATCGGTCTGGAACTGGACGTCCACCGCTTTATGGACGTTTTCAAAGTTGCCGTCAGCACGACCGCCCTTCAGATTACAGCGGGACTAGTCACTATTGGCTTGATTGGCTGGGGGCTGGATTGGAGCATCAACCGCATCCTCATTCTGGGTTTCGCAGTTTCACTAAGCTCAACTGCTGTCGCCCTGAAATTACTCGAAGATATGGGTGAGTCCAACACCCCTATGGGCAACCTGGCCATGGGTATTCTTGTCGCACAGGACCTGGCGGTTATTCCCATGTTGCTCGTCATCAGCACATTGAACGAGGCAGGCGGCAACTTCCTGCTGGAAATCGAGGACGTCCTGCGTATCGTTTTCGCCATGGCTTTCATGGTGGTGATGATCTGCGCATTGGGTGGCCGTGACGTCGGCCCCCTTAAGTTCTCACAAATGAAAATGCCGAGCCTGCCGGATAGTGGCCAGAATGTGCTGGTAGCACTGACCGTGTGCTTTACAGCGGCAGCCTTATCAGGAGCCATTGGCCTGTCAGCGTCTTATGGCGCATTCCTGGCGGGCCTTGCGATTGGCAGTACTCATAAGAAAGAAGCCTATGAGGAAGAGATAAGGCCCATTTTTGAATTACTGATGATGATTTTCTTCCTGTCAGTGGGGATCATGATCGATTTCAAATTTATTATCGAGCACATATTCTCCATAGCACTGGTGCTTTTTGCTCTGCTATTCCTGAAAACCATTTTCAATATCACGATCTTACGCTGGCAAGGCCTTTCCAGACGCCATGCGATTATGTTAGGTGCCTCACTGGGCCAGGCGGGGGAATTCTCATTCGTTCTGGCGGCCCTGGGCTTAAGCTCAGCCGCCATTCTGCCCGAAGCATACAAATATGTTGTAGCGATTATCGCCCTCAGCCTCATATTAACGCCTGTATGGACAGTCGCCATGCGCCGTATGGACTTACTGCGACGGGGCCGCATCTATCGTCATGCACGGTTGAAGAAATTCAGGAAATCGCTTGAACAAAACTAGCTTGTAGAGTGTTATAGGCAGAGAGGTTTTCAAGCATGACCGCCAAAAAGAAGAAGAAGCAGTACGCCGCATCTGCCAGACATACCAGGCGGCGTCATCACGACCAGCCTGGTATGGTGCCAGGCACGCTCGTTATACCGGAAGGCGCAGAACAACCTGTTATAACGGTCATCTCTTATAATGAGACTGACTTTATCGAACAGAAAATTTCTTCAGCGGAAGAAATTCCTGCCTTTTTGTCACAATGGCCCACGACGTGGATCAATATTGATGGTCTGGGCAACGCGGAACTTCTGAATAAATTAGCTGATATTTTTAAAATTCACCCCCTGGCCCTCGAAGATGTTTCAAACCTGCATCACCGTGCCAAAGCGGAAGATTATGAAGATTACCTGTTTGTGATCACACATATGATGCGAATCATTGAGGGCAATCTGGACACAGAACAACTAAGCCTTTTTATCGGCAAGAATTATGTCCTGACTATTCAGGAACGCGCCGATGGCGATGTATTGGAACCTGTGCGTGACCGCTTAAGACGAAGCAAAGGGAGGCTGATCCGTAAAGGCGGCTCGAACTATTTGGGTTACGCCATCATGGATGCGACCATCGATGGTTACTTCCCCGTCATGGAACATTTCGGTGACCAGATCAGTGAACTGGAAGACAAAGTCGTCGACAATCCGGACCGTAATATAATCTCGGAAACTCACAGACTAAAAAGAGAGCTGAGAGTCCTGCGGCAGGCTATCTGGCCTATGCGCGAAGTTATCGTCAACCTGAACGGCGATAACGACATCATGAGTGCTGAGACAAGAATTTATCTGCGCGACTGCCGTGATCACGTCATCAGTATTATCGAACTTCTGGAAGTAGACCGCGAACGCGCCTCTGGCCTGATCGATATTTACCTCTCCAGTATCAACAACCAGATGAACGAAACCATGAAAGTTCTGACGGTTATTGCCACCATTTTCATACCTTTAAGCTTCATTGCCAGCGTCTATGGTATGAACTTCGATACATCAAAATCACCCTGGAACATGCCCGAACTGGAATGGGTTTATGGTTACCCCTTCGCTTTAAGCCTTATGGCCCTGGTTGCCCTGATATTACTGGGTTATTTCGCCAAAAGAGGCTGGATCAGATTCTCATCGCAGAATTAATCGATTTACAAATATAAGGAAGATTATATACAAACCTCTACATGGCAAGATCACGCGCAAAAATAGCTTTCATCCTTCCCAATCTGCACGCCGGTGGCGCAGAGAGGGTTATGATTACAATTGCCAATCATTTGGATAAAAGCAGATTTGAACCGACTATTATTGCGTTCAATAAGGAAGGGCCGCTCGAAGATTTAATCGCTAAAGATATTCCTATTATTTCTTTAGGTGTGAACAGAATCAGGCAGGCATACATTTCTTTTATATGTGCGATTCAGAAAGAGAGCCCGGATATTATATTCAGCACAATGGCCCACCTGAATTTTCTGGTGCTTCTGACCAGCCCATTTCTCTCAAAGAGACCCATCATAGTCCGGGAGGCTATTACCCCGGATTTTTTCGCAGATAACAGAACTAAAAAGACCATTCTTAACATTGGTTATAAGTTCCTCTATCCCATGGCAGCAAAAATTATTTCGCCAACACAGCTAGTGTTTGAGCAAATGCCTAAGACTACAACAAAATATCGCAAAAAACTGAAACGCATATTTAATCCAGTAAACATTGATGTCATGAAGGAAGACATAGATTTGAATCTTCGTTCCTCATTAGGCATGGAAGGGAAAAAGCTCTTCATAGCTGCAGGTCGCCTTGTTCATCAAAAAGGGTTCGACCGCTTAATAGAATCCTTAAAAGACTGGTCAGAAAGAAATGATTGGCAATTAATTATACTAGGGGACGGCCCTGACCGGGAAAGCCTGCAGCAATTAATAGATAAGAATAGCCTAAAACAAATCTCGCTGGCAGGTTTCGAGTCCAGACCATGGAGATACTACGCAATTGCCGATGCATTCCTTCTGCCTTCACGACACGAGGGCCTGCCTAATGTGGCATTAGAAGCCTTAGCTATGGGCGCACCTGTTATAGCCATGAACAGCGCAGGCGGGATTGCCGAGATTGCATCAGAAGCCGAATCACAGAATGTCCGCATTGCTAAATCCATGGACGAGTTCGTAAGATTTATGGACGGCGCTAAAATGAGAGTATGCATGGGCGCAAGTCTGCTCCCTCCCTGCTTCTCTTTACCTGAAGTCGTCAAAGATTATGAAGATGTTTTTGACGAGGTATTGGCAAACCCGAGCTAAGGTTTAATCAATATCCCCTGCGGATTGCATCCAGGCTCCGCAACAACAATAGGATCGACATTGTTTTCTTCACAGAACTGCGCAAAAGCCATATTGTCAGAGATATCATCAGATATCAGGACGCCACCCGGACGTAACGCGTTCCAAAGAAGATTATAGGCAAAAGCACGCCCATCCTCACTCTTATCAGAATCGTAATATGCAAGATCAATCTGGGGATGGGATTTAATGATGCGCGGCAAGCCTTCTCTATCGGCCATACGATAAAGATGCCAGGCACTTTTAAGATCATTCGGAACTGCCACACCCACATAACGATCATTATGCAGTTCCAATAAAGGCAGATCAACGCTATGAAGAGCGCCATTGCCCTGCTCCTTGAGATAAAGCAGGAATGCCAATGAGGACCAACCATGAGCAACGCCTGTTTCTACAATCATACGAGGTTGTCTGGCTTGGCAGATCGTGTAAAGAAGATCAAGATTGCTGCCGCCGCCCATCCATACAGGTATATTCCCGGCACGCTCCTTAGAGGCTAGGAATATATCGGCATATTTCTCCCGCACATTCAGCATATCGGCGATGCCCAGTTTATGCAGGCCTTCACGTGTGGAAATGATACGTGGCTTACACCAGGCCTCGCCTGCCTCGAGCATACGACGCAATTCCTGCGGGCCGGGAATGCGCCCACTTATTTTACTTGTTACCTTGCGGTAAATCGCAGGCCAGATAATCGGCTGATTGGCATAGCGCAAATAACTGACGCCGTAACGAAAGTAACGCCATGAACGTGACAACAAGGGGTCATGTTCCGGGCGTACGCTCACGGTGCGCTTATTGGCTGGTGGCATTATTCAAATATCCTTTTCTTAAGTAGCCTGGAAATATCTATATCTTTATGGTGTTATAGTGTGTTTTCGTAAATCGCTCAAATATTAAGATGCCATCTAAAACAACCGTCCATATTTTAACTGAAGGATTTCATTCCTCAAATGGCAGGGCTTTCCTCATGCCCCTGCTGCGGTATAGGAAAATTCTGGCAGCGGATTACGATGTAACCCTGGTTTTCTTCACGGAACGAAGGCCAGAACTAAATCAGTGCGATGTTCTTATGGTTGATAGCAAATTCTATAAACCTTACTGGGCATCAGAACGCCGCCAGGAAGCCGTATCGCACTTTGCTGAAGACTATAGTCAGGCTGGTAAGTCCATATTTGTCGATTTGAATGACAGTACGGGCTGGGTCGTGCCTTATGTACTGCCTTATGTAGATACGTACCTCAAGAGTCAACTGGCCAAAGACAGAAGTGTCTACGCGCAGCCCTTATACGAACACAGACCCCATTCTGATTACTACCATCGGAAATACGGCGTTCGTAATAATGAAGACATCTGGTCTCAACCTATTTCCAATCAGCAGGAACTATCTAAGCTAAGAATTGGGTGGAACTCGGGCTTGGCAAATTACAGCCTGCCAGGCCCTTGGTTATTATCTCTCTATGAAAGAACAAAACTATCAGTTTTCTTACAAGAACCACTTTATTGGTCATCACCAGATCGTAAAAGAAATATAGATATCAGCTATAGATTCGGACTTTCCTATCCTCAGGAAACTCTAAGGTTCCAGAGACTGAAGCTAAAAGAGGCCATGAGTGGCTTCTTTGACATACCGACAAGAAAGCTGAACCGTTCTCAGTATTTTCACGAAATGCGACGCAGTAAAATAGTATTATCGCCGTTTGGGTATGGCGAAATTACTTTAAAGGATTTTGAGACCTTTATTTGCGGTGGAACACTACTAAAGCCGGATATGGACTTCTTGGAAACCTGGCCGAACTTCTATCAAAAGAACAAGACTTACGCGGCCTTCTCCTGGGATATGGATGATATTAGAGAAGTTCTTCGAGACTTATTAAAAAACACTGCCATAAGGCAAGAAATTGCCCAAGAAGGGCAGAATATCTATCGCACTTACCTCACAGGTTCAGACGCACCACGATTATTCTGTGAACACTTCGTAGGGATAATTAAGTAGTGAAAACTATTCATAATTTATGCGACATCGAAGAATTTATAAATAAGCGGCTGATCACGATGCATGCGTATAATATCGTTAGCTATTTCACGTTCATAGGTCGGAGATAATACGCAAAAAGCCTGACAGCTTGAAATCGTTTCTCGAGTGGGTATTAATACAGGTCGTGAGCAATCGAACCATGTCATCCCTTCCTTCCTACTATCTATATCAAATAGGCTAATCCTGTCCCTCTCCTCTTTATTAAGGCGGGATAAAACCGATGTTGTTAATTCATTAGAAGGCCAGATTGCTACTTGCAGATTCTCTTTAACGCGAGCACGTAACCAATCAGCACAATCGTTTAATTTCTCATTATAAACCTCAACTTTGTGCAACCCGGCCTTAATATCGTCAAGGTTAACAGTTCTCTTGTAATTATCCTGAGAATAGTGCCCTTCTAATAAGGCTTCTTCTTTCTGGGCTAAAATAGTCATTCCAAAATAACGACCCGCACTATTTTCTTGAGACTTGATGACTCTAAAACCATGTAAATGGAGAAGGAGCTCTAAATTATACATGGAGAAGTGATTAATATGCTCATTGTTCATCGATTCAACTGGAAAGTCCTTGAAATTAGGAACCTCAATCAACAGCAACCCGCCATTCCTGAGCATTAAGTGCTGCATATCAATCCATTCATTGATATGGTTCACATGTTCACCCACATAATAAGAGCATATAAGGTCAAGATCCCTCTGACGGGAGATGTCTAAACCGCCATTAATCGACAAATCATAATTTAGAACTTGCGCTCCCCTTAGGCGCAATTCATCCGAAAAAGCGCTGTGGCCACCGCCAATTTCGAGAATCCTCATACCAGTGTAAATGGCCGCTGTAAGAAACCCGAGCCTCTCTTCAATTTCCAGTTCTGAAACTTCCGACAAATTCTCTAGGTATTGGGCATAATAATCAGACAGATAGTCTTCTGATGGTCGAACTTTCGTAAACACGAAACCACATCGATTACACATACAATCATGAAACAGGAATTTAAATATATCCTTCTTCTGTTGTGCGTATTCTGAACGAGTGAAACAAGACGCAATACCGGTATTTCCGCATACCGGACACGACTCGATCGTATAGGCGCGCGTATCTTCTCTCATTCCCGTAGAAACATTTTTTGCTTTTGCAAAACATGCTCACTGTGGTTTGCCGTAAAGGTTGTATGGGGGTAGGGCTGCTTATACATATCATTAAATCTCAGTTGCATACTGACACGGCAGTTACGAGACTGGTTGATATTAGACCTATGCAGGAGATCCTGATGAAAAATAAGAATATCACCAAAATTCATTTTTACCTGAATTGACTGTTCTTCGCTCGGAGGAATAACAGGCTCATATGGTTCTCTGCCAGAAGTACGATTTTTGAAGCTTACAATGCCTGCCTTATGTGATCCGGGAATGACTTGCAAAAATCCCATACTTTCGTCCATATCCCCAAGAGGCGCCCACAATACAACCGAATGATCGGAAGAAAGTGAGAACCACTTATCCTGATGCCAGGGTGTCGTATATTTTTCATCCCCCGGTCTATCGATCCTAATCAAAGGAACGGTCCCTAAAGTTGGCTTAGTAAGACCATAACTATGAAGGGTATTCTGAAGAGAAGTTTGAGTTAAAAACTCATATATCATCGGAATGCTTGGTAAAACCTGATAGATGCGTGAAGTTATTTCATTTTCCTTTTCATGTGCATGCACATAGGAAACCAGATCCAGAAGCGTCGGGAATTTGTGTGGTAATTTCATATTACCAAACTCGCAGTCATTCAGCCATTCAGCCAAATTGTGGGACAGAGCCTTGATAGGATAGGCAAAACGCGATGTATCAATAATCGCATAACCTTTTTCTTCGAAATCTTGTACAGTCATTTTATAGTTCCCAAAGCTGCGCGGTGAATTATTTAAGGACGCTCTCAAAATACTCTATAGTTCTGGCAAGTCCTTGATCAAGTTGCGTCGAGGGGTTCCAGTTAATCATATTTCTAGCAAGGGTGAGGTTCGGCTGCCGCTGCTTAGGGTCATCAGACGGCAACGGATAATAAATAATTTTTGACTTTGAACCCGTAAGAGAGAGGACTTTCTCAGCCAGTTCTTTCATGGTGAATTCGCTGGCGTTGCCAATATTCATGGGCCCGCAAAAGCTATCTGGCGTATCTTCCATCATACGGATAAAGCCTGAAATCATGTCATCGACATAGCAGAATGAGCGCGTCTGCGATCCATCGCCATAGATTGTGATGTCCTGTCCTCGCAAAGCCTGTACGATGAAATTGGAAACAACACGGCCATCTTCGGTATGCATATGTGGTCCATATGTATTGAAGATACGCACAACCTTGATTCTTAAATCATAAATTCGATGGTAATCGAAGAAAATCGTCTCCGCAGCACGCTTCCCTTCGTCGTAACAAGAACGGATACCAACCGGGTTAACATTCCCCCAGTAAGATTCTGGTTGAGGATGTACATGCGGATCGCCATACACCTCACTGGTCGAGGCTTGGAAAATCTTGATCTTCAGGCGCTTGGCAAGGTCCAGCATATTGATGCTTCCCTGGACGCAGGTGGTCAGCGTTTCAACAGGGTGCTTTTGGTAATGGATAGGTGCTGCAGGGCAAGCTAGGTTATATATTTCATCAACCTCGACATTCAGAGGTGTTGTAATGTTATGGCGCAAAAGTTCAAAATAGGGATTATCCTGTAAGTGGAGGATGTTCTTTTTACTGCCCGTATAAAAATTATCGACGCATAGTACTTCATTACCGCGCTCCAGCAGGCGTGCGCATAGATGCGAACCCAAAAAGCCGGCACCTCCCGTTACCAGAATGCGTTTTGCCATGAAATATGCCCTTAAATGATTTAATTGCTTCAGTTTTTCATTCTATGTAATATCCACCATCAATTAAAAATGCCAGAGCGAATCTTATGAATTTGGACATATTGAAGGGTAAATCCCTGCTTGTTACCGGTGGTACAGGATCCTTCGGAAATGCATTTGTCAGAAGAATGTTGGAGCAGTCCAAGCTGCGCCGCCTTATCATTTTTTCCCGTGACGAGCTGAAGCAGCATGAAATGGAGTTGGCGTTCAAGAATTATGAAAATTCAGATATGTTGCGTTTCTTTTTGGGCGATGTCCGTGACTATGAAAGATTAAAACAGGCCTTTCACGATGTTGACTATGTCGTGCATGCAGCGGCTCTTAAACAGGTCCCCAAAGCTGAATACAACCCTTTTGAATTCATTCGCACCAACATTAACGGCGCGGAAAATATTGCCCGTGCAGCACTCGAGAAAGATGTTAAAGGCGTAGTGGCCCTATCTACTGATAAAGCCTGCGCCCCCATCAATTTATATGGTGCAACGAAACTTGTTTCAGATAAAATCTTCACCGCAGCACAAAATTTTGCGGGTACAGACACAACGCGTTATTCTGTTGTTCGTTACGGCAATGTTATGGGCTCGCGCGGCAGCGTCATCCCCTTCTTTCAAAAGCTTATAGATGAAAATGCGCCGTTCCTCCCTATTACGGATGCGCGCATGACCCGTTTCTGGATCAGGTTAGATCAGGGTGTCGATCTGGTATTGCATGCGCTTTTAAATATGCATGGGGGGGAAATTTTTGTTCCCCGTATCCCCAGTATGAAAGTCACGGATCTCGCAACAGCCCTAGCGCCCCATATTCCTCAGAAGATTGTCGGTATCCGCCCCGGCGAGAAATTGCACGAAGTCATGATCACAGAGGAAGATTCCCGCAATACGCTGGAATGCGAGGATACCTATATTATTCTTCCAAGCTATTTAAATCCTCTGGATCCGCAATATAAAAAACTGAACGCAAAGCCTGTAACAGAAGGCTTCTCTTATGCCAGTGACACGAATAAAGACTGGCTGTCGACAGACGCACTGAGAGATCTTTTGCAGGCCGATCAGCACATAACACATTCTATGCGTGCAGGGGCTAAGCATTGACAAAAACCCCTTCACGCTTCCTGAGCTACGGTCGACAGTATATCGATCAGGACGATCTAGAGGCCGTGAATAAGGTGCTGCAAAGCGATGCACTAACGCAGGGGCCTGCAGTCCAGAATTTCGAACAATCATTGAAAGATTACTTTCGGGTACCTTTTGCGACAGCATGCAATAGTGGTACAGCCGCTTTACACATGGCTGCTATGGCCATGAGCATTGGGCCGGGGGATGTCGTTATCGTTTCAGCCATGACTTTTGCAGCCACAGCAAACGCTGTGCGTTACACAGGAGCCGATGTTGTATTTGCAGATTGCGATCCCTTAAGCGGACTAACCACGCTTAATCATGTGGAAGAAGCCTTAACCCATGTACCAACGGGAAAGAAAGCAAAAGCCGTTTTCTGTGTACACATGAATGGCCACTGCACAGACATGCCATCCATGTACCAATTTTGTAAGGACAACGATTTATTTCTATTGGAAGATGCCTGCCATGCGTTGGGAACAACTTACGCGGATGGCTCTCGTGTAGGTTCCTGCCATTACAGTGATATAGCCATCTTCTCTTTCCATCCTGTCAAAACAATTGCTATGGGTGAAGGTGGCGCCGTCACAACACGTCATGCCGATCTGGCAGCAAAGATTGCCTTATATGTTACGCACGGCATAACTAAGAAAACAGAATATTACGAACATCAGGATATGGCATCCGCACCCTGGTACCACGAAATGCAAGTGCTGGGTTTTAATTACCGCGCCAGTGATATCAACTGCGCCCTGGCCGTAAGCCAAATGAAGAAACTGGATTTTTTCTGCAACGAGCGTAAACGGCTCATAGCCACATACCGCAATAAAATCCAAGGCCTGTCGAATAGCGTCCGGATGATTGAGCCTTCCCCTTACTGCGATCCTGTGTTTCACCTGAATGCCGTACTTATCGACTTCAAAAATATAGGCATCACACGTACAGAGCTTATGAATGAGCTAAAGAACCGGGGAATAGGGACGCAAGTACATTACATACCCGTATATCAGCATCCGTACTATCAAAAAACATACCCTCAGCAAAAGCCATTACCAGGGGCTGAGAATTACTATCAGAATGTTCTGAGCCTTCCTCTATTTGTCGGTATGACCGACAACGATGTCGAATATGTTATTAATGAATTAAAATCCATCATCACGCGCGAAAGGACTGATCGTCATGCCGCAGCCACTTAAAGACAAGCCTCATTTGATAAATAACAGGTGGAGCAAAAGTCAGCTTCTTCTAGAACGTGCCCTGCAGACAATTCCTCTGGGAACGCAGACGTTTAGCAAAAGTTATTTGCAGATGCCCAAAGAGCATGGCCCTCTCTTTATGGAACGCGGCAAAGGCGCACATGTCTACGATGTAGATGGAAATGAATATGTTGATTGCATGATGGCGCTAGCACCGGTTGTATTAGGTTACTGCGACCCCGATGTGGATGCAGCCATCAAGGCGCAATTGGATAAGGGCATATGCCTGAGCATGCCCACAACATTGGAAATGGAATGTGCTGAACGGATTGTCGATCTGATCCCATGCGCTGACATGGTGCGGTTTGGCAAGAACGGATCCGATGCAACAACTGCAGCGGTGCGTCTGGCACGCGCATATACAAAACGCGACAAAGTGATTGTTTGTGGCTATCACGGTTGGCACGACTGGTTCATAGGTTCAACAACGAGGAAACTCGGCGTTCCCAAAGCAGTTTGTGATCTGACGATAAGCGTTGCCTATAACGATATTGACGCCATGAAACGCGCTTTTGAACTATTGGGTTCTGATATAGCTGCCGTAACCATGGAACCCATGAATGCGGTCAAACCATTACCTGGATATCTGGAAGAAGTACGTGAAATCACCAAGAAATATGGCGCGCTGCTCATATTTGACGAAGTGGTCACAGGTTTCCGTTATGATATTGGCGGCGCACAAACCCGTTTTGGTATAACGCCTGATCTTGCCGCATTCGGCAAGGCCATGGCAAATGGCATGCCGCTTTCTGCCATTACCGGCCGCGGCGATATTATGAGGGTTATGGAAGATATATTCTTCTCGGGGACTTTCGGCGGCGAAGCCCTGTCCCTAGCCGCTTCCATTGCAACAATAGATAAAATGAAGCGCGAACCTGTCATTGACCATCTGAAATCTATGGGGCTGGCATTACAGACGGAACTGCTTCAACTCATCAGTAAACACGGTCTGCAGGATGTATTCAACATCGTAGGTCAGGATTGTCTGGGTTACTTAGCAGCCAAAGATTTTGAAGGTACCCGAGGCCTTGCTATACGCACCATGCTTCTGCAGAAGATGATAGAAAATGGGGTTTTGACGATTGGCGCCATGACGATTAGTTATGCCTTTGGTGAAGCAGAGAAAAAGAAGGTACTGGATGCCGCTGATAAGGCTTTTTCTTACATTAAGGATATGCTGAATCTCGGTGATGTAGAGAAACGCATGGACGTACCCGTCATCGAGCCAATTTTCTCTGTCCGTAAAATATAGAATGATCGTTTTTCGCACAGAAGCAGGTCAGGATATAGGGTTTTCACACCTTAATCGCTGCCTGCACCTGGCAAGTATTTTTACAGCACATGAGTACAGTGTTATTTTTGCCGTAGCTGAGAATGATACGGCACAAAGGGCACTCGTCGCCGATAAAGGTTTTGCCTTTTTCTCAATACCAGAAAACCGTTTATATAACGGAGAAGTAGAGTTATATCCTGAACAGTCAAAACTGGTAATCACAGACCTCCAGCATGCGCGCAACATTAAAAATGCAAGTCCTCTGACAGCTCTGTTAAAGGATATGAAGCATCACGGTCGTAGAATCGCTTTCTTGGACGCCATATACAAAGAAGCATACAGAGACAAAGAAAGTCCTCGCTTAGATGCATTAATCCAGCCTTATTTTGGCGCTGAGAATGATAGGACGCCGCCTGCAGATATATGGCTCGCGGGTATAAAATACGCCCTTTTGAACCCCATATTATGCGGACACATAAAGCCAAAGCAAATCTCTCAGTACGCGGATAAGATTCTTGTTACATTTGGCGGCGCAGACCCGCAATCCCTTACAGCAACAGTTTTGGAAGGACTCATCAGCCACCCAAATTTACAAGGTCATGTGAAGATTGTCATCGGACCTTACTTCAGTCACGAACTCAAGAAAACGACTGCCAGCTTAGAAAGCCGAAATACAAAACCCCGTTTCCAGATTGAAATCCTGGAGAATGTTTCTGCTATGTGGCCATTGTATGAGTGGGCAGATATAGCCGTCGGATCATCTGGCCTTAGCCGCTACGAATTCGCGGCTATGGGTCTTCCCGCTATATTTGCAAGTTTGTATGACTATCACGAACAGCAATCAGAAGAATACGCTGCCACACAAGCCGCGGAATACCTGGGACACTATCAGAATCTTACCCCCGGAATATGGGCAGAAGCCGTACACCGTGTGCAGAAAGCGCCTCAGCAGCGAGCCCTTATGTCACAAAAAGGACAGCAGCTTATCGATAGCGATGGTGGGGAAAGAATCTTTAACGCTTTGAAAATCATTATAGATTCGTAGAAATAGTATTTGATTTTCTTAGGTAGCCACCCTATTTTTATTTTCATATTTTGATAATTCCGAGGATCCCCATGAACACTATAAGTATCAACGGCCGCAGAATCGGACCCGGACACCCCCCCTATATCATTGCGGAAATATCAGGAAATCATAATCATGATTTTGAACGCCTGATTAAGTTGATCGATGTGGCAAAAGAAGCAGGCGCAGACGCCGTTAAGCTACAAACATACACAGCAGACTCCTTGACCATAGACTCTCAGGACGAAGATTTCATTCTGAAAGGCGGAACATGGGATGGCTGGAACTTATATAAGCTTTATCAGCAGGCGCACACTCCATGGGAATGGCATGAGAAAGCATTTGCCCACGGGCACAGGATTGGAATTGATGTTTTTTCATCACCGTTTGATAAAAAAGCTGTAGATTTACTGTCTTCGCTAGACGCTCCTGCATTCAAGATTGCCTCTAACGAAGCCGCTGATTGGCCTCTGGTAGAATATGTAGCAAAGCAGGGAAAACCGCTGATTATCTCCACAGGCACATCCACCAAGAACGATGTTCGGGATACGCTTGGCTTTCTGGAGCGAAAAGGAATTTCCCGGGGCCAGATCATTATTTTACACTGCGTAAGCCAATATCCGGCGGCTCCTGAGGACGCAAAGCTCGACACCATTAAAGATATAGAGAAGGAATTTGGTGTGCTGGCAGGTTTTTCTGATCATACTCTTGGTACAGAGGTTGCCGCTGCAGCAATTGCTATGGGGGCTTGCGTTATAGAGAAGCATATAACGCTTGATCGCGGCGATGGTGGTCCGGACTCATCCTTCTCTCTGGAACCGGAAGAACTGGCAAACCTTTGCCGGGACTGTAGGATTGCGTTCGAGAAGAATTTAGACGAACAGAGTGTTCCTGCAGTCCTGCGCGGGGTTCAATATGGCGGCGATACAGATCTGGGCAAGAAAAACATTTTTCAGCGCTGCCTCTGGACAGTCAAAGACATAAAAGCTGGGGAAGTTTTGGGGTGGGACAATATTAAAAGCATCCGCGCCCCTAAAAGCCGCGGTATTCGTACACGTTTCTATGAGGATGTTATTGGCAAGCCGGCCCTAAGCGATATTAAGCAATATCAACCTGTGAACTGGGAACATATAAAGCAAGAAAACAGTAAGTCAGCTTAGAATAAGGGTAAAGAATTACGATTGATTAAATAGCTGTTTTTAGAGATGATTTTCGCATGTCCAAGCAACCTCTTATTATTTTCGGTACAGCAGAAATCGCCACACTGGCGCGGTTCTACTTTACCCACGACAGCCCTTATGAAGTCGTGGCTTTCACAGCCGATGATGAATATGTGAAAGAAGATATATCAGAGGGATTACCCATTATTCCCTTTAGCGAGATCGGGAAGAGATTCTCTCCTGATGTGCACCACATGCATGTGGCCCTTTCCTACCGGAAGCTAAATCGCCTTCGCGAAGAGAAATACTATCAGGCAAAGAAAGCAGGATATAAGCTTGCATCCTATGTCTCTACAAAATCGGTCACATGGCCCGATCTGCAGCATGGCGATAATTGCTTTATACTTGAGAACCAGACAATCCAACCAACAGTAAAAATAGGCAATAATGTCATGCTCTGGTCCGGAAATCATATAGGCCATGGCAGCATTATTCAGGACCATACATATTTTGCATCGCATATAGTTCTATCCGGGCACTGTAATATCGGCCAGCGATGCTTCTTCGGTGTAAACGCCACAATACGTGACTTTATTAATATCGGAAACGATTGTTTCATCACAATGGGTGCCAGCATTGTCAAAGATATGGAGTCCGGTTCCGTAGCATTAGGCGCTGCAGGTACAATACTTTCGGCAGATGACCGAAAAGCGCAAGCCATCAAAACGAAATACTTTAATCTATGAGCTTATGGACAAAAAAAGGACTAATACTCAAGCCTGACCCATCCCTGCCATGGATGCAAAGTCATGCCATGCTGCCAACGCCAGAACATATCGAAGGCAGTGTCTGGAAAATATATTTCGGCGGGCGCAATAAGCTTAACCAATCTAATATCGGATGGGCGCTGATTGATCTGGACAAACCGGATCAGATCCTAGAACTGTGTAAAACCCCAGTACTAACACCCGGTCGCCTGGGAACGTTCGATGACAACGGAGTTCTGCCCTCCTGCATCATCAACCATGACGGTGCAAAATTCTTATTTTTTATTGGCTTCAAACCGGGCGGCACGACCAGAATGGATCTTTATGGTGGCCTGGCCATTAGCGAAGATGAGGGCAAAACATTTGAACGTTGGTCTGAAGCCCCTATTCTGGAGCGCAGCCGCCCTAATCCCTTTATCAATACCGCCCCCTGGGTTGTTCCAGCCCCTCAGGGTAAGAGCTGGTTAATGTATTATGTCAGCGGCATAGAATGGGTTCATAAAGACCTTCCCCGTTATAACATACAAATCGCTTTCTCAGACGATCTAAAGAACTGGATACGCAACGGGAATGTGGCCATAGACTTTGCCCCCGGAGAGAACGCGTTGGCACGCCCTTACGTGGTCAAAACACCTGAAGGGTACAGAATGTGGTTCAGTGCCAAAGGCGATTTCTACCTCCCCTACACAGCAATATCCAAGGACGGTATAAACTGGGTACGTGAAGGCCGTGTTAATATCGATGTATCGAAATCTCCTGCCCCTGATGAAGAAATGATCTGTTATCCGATAGTCCTAACCCATAAGGGCCGGGAAATCATGTACTATAATGGTAACGCTTATGGCCGCGATGGCCTGTGCCTGGGACTCGCAGCATGAAAAGCATCGCCATAATGCAGCCTACCTATCTCCCCTGGATAGGCTATTTTGCAATGATTGACCGTGTGGATGAATTTGTATTTCTTGACTCGGTTCAGTTTGAACACCGCAGCTGGCAACAACGCAATCAGATCAAATCAGCGAATGGTGCTCTATGGTTAAGCATACCTGTGCAGATCAAGGGGAACCGTGACGCTTCCATCAAGGATATGCAGATCCAGGAACCTGAGAACGCCATCAAGAAACATTGGTTATCCATCACGCAGAACTATTCAAAAGCACCTTACTACAAGAAATACGCCCCGGATCTTGCTACGATTATGCAAGAGGCCGCCCCTAAAGGGATCGGCGTATTGAATAGTGAGATCATTATCTGGTTCTGCAATAAGATCGGGATTGAAACCCCCATCTTGTATGCCAGCAGAACAAATGCATCGGGAAAGAAGGCGGAATTACTAGCTAATATATGTATTGAGAGAGGAGCGGATCATTACCTCTCAGCGCCAGGATCCCGGGAATATATAGAGGAAAGTTCAGATTTTTCTGATAAGGGAATAGATGTATCATACCATAAATATGATCATCCTGTTTATAAGCAGTTATACCCACCCTTTTTGCCTTACATGTCTATTTTGGACTTGTTGATGAACTGCGGAACAGAGAGCCTTGCTATACTGCGAAGTGGAATCAAAACATGACAAAGAGATTGGCCGTTATACCAGCACGGTCTGGTTCCAAACGTGTTCCGCGCAAAAATGTTCGCGATTTTCACGGGCGACCTATGCTCTCCTATCCTATTCGGGCAGCCCTTGAATGCGAGATCTTTGATGAAATTCATGTCTCCACCGATTCAGATGAAATTGCGGAGATTGCGCTTCAATCAGGAGCAACTGTTAACTTCAAAAGGCCTGCAAATCTTAGTGATGACACCACACCCATTCTGCCTGTTATGAAATTCGTGACGGAAGAATATAAAAACCACGGGAAAGAATTCCAGACCATTACGCTCCTATACGCTACAAACCCGATGATTAGCACAGAGGATCTTAAGCAGGCCTGTATATCTTTTGAGCAAGGAGACTCTATGAAGCCCCTGCTAGCTATAGCTCCCTTCCCCTGCCCGATAGAGTGGAGCTTCCATATGGCCGATAATCAGAATCTGATGCCCGTATTCAGTAACGGTTTCGCAACACGATCTCAGGATCTGAAAATTGCATATTACGACGCAGCCATGTTCTGCTTCTATAGTTCAGATTTTCTGTTAGGCAGCAAGGGGGCAGGTAGCGATTTGGTATTTCGCGGATTTCCAGTAGATGCACGTCGTGTAGTAGACATTGACACCCCTGAACAATGGCTATTAGCAGAAACGATGTATAAGGTAATGAATGCCCAATAATTTTCCCTCGTTGGCGTTAGGCACGGCGCAGTTTGGATTGCCCTATGGCATCACCAATATGCATGGACAGCTTACACCTGATGAATCTAGGCAGATTTTATCCCTAGCACATGTAGCCGATTCCAATATGGTTATTGATACCGCTCCTGCGTATGGCAATAGTGAGCGTGTTCTTGGAGGTCTCCTTCATGAAGATTCATTCCACATTGTAACCAAAACAGACCTTAAGGAACACGATCCCGCAAAGTCGATTGAAGCATCTCTGCAAGCCTTGAATAAAGAGTATATTTACGGCTTCCTGGATCACAATGCACATAACCTGCTAGGCCCTGATGGCAGAAAGTTCTTTAAGTCATTAGAGACCTTAAAATCCCAAGGAGTAATCAAAAAAATTGGCGCATCGGTCTACAATGCCAATGAGATTAATAAGATCATGCAGATGGGCGATATAGATATCGTGCAAATTCCCCTCAATATCTTGGATCAACGGCTAATTAACTCAGGAACAATAGATGCTTTAAGGCGCCGAAATATAGAAATCCATGTACGCTCTGCCTTCTTGCAGGGGATACTACTAAACAAAGGGTCTATCCCGAATAATTTGCAGATCTATAAGGATCATCTGGATAAATTCTGGTCTTTCTGTGAGAGAATGAACATCACACCCCTTCAGGCAACCTTGGGCTTTCTGAAGCAGCAATCAATCGATCATGTGATTATAGGCGTGAGTTCCTTGAAGGAGTGGAGCGAGATTATAGATACATGGAATCATGATCTGCCGGAACTGGAATGGGGCGCCGCCGCCTGTCCCGAAGAAATATTGCTTAACCCTGCCCTTTGGCCAAAGGCATCATAAGAATGCATAAAATATTCTGTGACCCCGCCCTGATTATATCCAATGCCAGCGAAGACCGCTTTTTCTGGCCTGATACGCCAGATCAACAACAAATCATCCTGGATAAGGCGGAGGAAGTGCTCTTACAGCACATCAATGACTACAGTGATGATCTTTCGCCGTTAAGCAAGGCAGAATTAACGGCACTCTTTGGACCCATCTGGCTGCAGCTCATTACAAAACTTATGATGGCGGCCACAACAGACAGAGCGGGCCGCCTCAATTACCAGTTAGATTATGAAGCCGCCACGTATCCATTCTGGGATGATTACCAGAATGACAGACCTCTCAAAGACCATTCTATGGTAGCTATTCTTTTGAATGGGCCTCGGGATTCAGAATTCTGGCGTTGGATCCCGCGCATACTGAGAACATGGGTCCGGCAGAATTATATCCGGCGTTATCCGCCTATATTTTTTAAGCCCCATAAATATTTCGCAGTCACGAGTAACTTAGATATTGTTCATAAATTCTGCTTAGCCAGAAATCGGAAAGCTTTTTATTTAGATGCAGACGCTTTCTTCTCGAAGATACCAACTGAGGAAGCGAAAGAAAAACCAGCAGAAACTGTTATCATAGATGCTGTTAGTAAAGATCTCCTGAAACTACTGGACCAGCATGAATCCATAAGAGAAGTCGGTCGACAATGGCTGCGCCGCCAAATCGCAATAACCATTACATATGGTCAGAAGTATGTAACCCAAGCCTTAAGCAAGAGAGATAAACTGCCCCATGAACTTATTGGGAATCTGGGCGGCGTTTGGAACGGTTTACTGCGATATGCTGTCAAGAAAGCAGGTGGCGCAGTACATATATTGGATCATGGATGCGGGTCAGCACTATTCAAAAGTCCTCTTAATAATATGACGAACTTTTCCGGTGTATCTCACTTTCACGCATTCACGTCTTTTTCCGAAGAGGTGATAAGAAAAAATCTATCTCCACAGCTAAGCAAGGTATTTGAGGATCTGAGAATTGGTAACTTTCCACATAAACAAGAGATCGGCATAAACACTACAATACCCGTTTCAAAGAAATCGATTCTTGTGGTGCCCCTTAGCCCCTTGTTTGACAGGGGACTGGCAGGCCCCTATCCCGCAACAGCACAAGCTATCGATTTCAACATTCGATTAACGCGCATTCTTCAGAATCTTGGATGGTTAGTAACGCTGAAACCTCATCCTGCATTCATGGAATTTAAAGGTCCTGAATTTGAAAGCAAATATGGGGCAAAATGCGAAACCAGACCTTTCGAGGAAGTTTACGGATCTTATGCTGCAATTCTGAACTGTGACTTCTCCTCATCAACACTTATCCCCTCGCTTTACAGCGACAAGCCCCTGATCCTTATAAATGCCAATCCTGGTTATTTTGATCCTTCAATAGTTAACATAATATCAAAACGTGCAGAAGTATCAGCCCTTACCTACTCACCAGACGGTAGAATTGTCATTGAACCCGACCTGCTTGCAAATATGATCGAAGCCGCTATGGTTAAGGTCCATAATAAGGATTATTTACCTCTTTTCCAGGAAACCTAAGCTTTTAGCCTGTCATGAACAACATATTGTTTTATAAGGATAATCCGGAAGGATTCCGCAGGCTTATAAACCCTGGCCATTTTCCTTATTTAGATAGCTTATCTTTTGAATTATGGGATAGGTATTATCAAGCCTACTTTGGCCGCGACTGTATAAACCAATCATTTGCAATTCTGGAAAACGAAAAACCTGCGGTTATCGTGCCTTGTCAAAGTCTGCAAGGAAGTTTACGTAATAATGGAGCGCCCATAGCTGTCCATTACGCACCATGGGCACAGACACGGCAGAAAGTAACCGTCATCATAGAAACCCTGCAAAATCTTATGCAGACATCCACAATTAATAATGTACTGCTGCGTACCACACCGATTAACGGCCAGTTGGACCTGCTAGGAGATCGACTGCTTAAAGCAGGAGCAACGGCTCGCCCGATCTTTGTCTCCCAAGTTGATTTATCACAAGATGTAACGCGGATTCGCCAAGGCATACGCAAAAGCTATTCCCCCCTGATTAATTGGGGCGAGAAAAATATAAAGCTGGCAATCCTGGATTCTCAGAATCCCGATCAGACATTGTTCGAGCAGATACATCAATTTCATATTCATGTTGCTGGGCGTGTTACGCGCTCAACTGAAAGCTGGCAGATACAATATGAGATGATCAAAGCCGGGTGCGCAGAAATTCTTATTGGTTACCTGGACAATCAAATAGTATCCGCGGGCCTATATATAGATGAAGGTTTAAGAACGACATACGGCGTTGGTATATATGAACGTTCTTTATTTGACAAACCTCTCGCGCATTATATTACCTACCAAGGGATAATACGCGCCAAGACAAGGGGTCAAAAAATATTTGTTATGGGCGATATCCCTACAAAATCAGGTACGGAGGAAAAACTCTATCGGATTGGGGAATTCAAAAAGGGTTTTTGTCCGGCACTAACACTGGAGACTCAATGGCTCCTTACCGCAGGTAACAAGGAAAATGAACATGAATGATGATCTCCGGCGCCAGAAATTCGATGCTTATGGCTTCCTCAGCGATAGCGAAGCCCCCTTCACAGAGCAGAACGGGCGTTACCCGGCTCAGGCCGAATTCGAGAAGCTGATATTCGCCGACGTTATGAGTAAACTGGATCTGAGACCACAGAATAATTTACTGGATATAGGATGTGGATTAGGAAACATTCTCATCCCGGCAAGCTTTATCGTAAATTCAGTAACGGGCATAGACCACCCCAAAGTTGTGCAAAGATTATCAAGCATTATAAAGCGGGATAATATAACCCTCTTAGGGGGAGACTTTATAGATTTACCCATAGAACAGAAATTTGACCGAATTGTCAGCTACTGCGTCCTGCCTGCGTTACCTAACCGTGAGACTGTACTGGAATTTGTAAATAAAGCATTGAGCCTTCTGGAACCCGCAGGTGTTTGTTTGTTAGCAGACCTAGCGAATAGCGATAAAAAGAAAAGGTTCGTGGAAAGTAAGAGGGGTAAGATTTTCTCTGAATACTGGGAACAACGCACAAAAGATATGCCCATGACAACAGACCTGACAGCAGTCGGCGAATTACCAGCGGCTTCTTTTGATGATGAATTTATGACGGATCTATTTCTCCATATTAGAAAACGGGGCTTTAATGCCTATATTGTAAATCAGAGCCAGCACCTGCCTTTTGGCAACACGCGGGAAGACATACTAATCTTTGGTCCCGAATATGATGATGGCACGGTGAATTTATACTTATGAAACCCCGTTTTCCCCGCATAATTGGCTTTCTGTCCAAACATTACAAGTCACGCTTATGGCTTTGCGTGGGCATCAGCTCTTTGGCCCTGCTGTCGGAGAGTATTGGTGTACTGAGCATTCTGCCAATCATTGCGACAGTTATAGGCCAGCAGAATGGCACGGGCGATGACCCCCTATCAAACGCCATCAGTAATGTTTTCTCAGCCTTATCTCTAACCCCCAGTTTGCCATTGCTATTAACCGTATTCTTTCTGGGTATAATGCTGAAGGCATGCTTGAATCTCATCGCTATACAACAGGCGGGATACGCTTCTGCTGCCGTTGCGCGCGACATCAGGAATGAGCTGGTTTCGGGTTTAATGCAGGCCCGCTGGTCGCATTTCATAAATCTCCGCATTGGCGAGATGACCAATCTTGTCACAGGAGAACCGGACCGGGTAGCCCACGCATTTCCCGCCCTCGTGCGTTTCATTGCCGCAGTATTCCAAGTACTACTATATACTATACTTTCTTTTTTTGCCTCACCTGCAGTAACGATTACCGCATTTACCGTAGGCGGACTTATATTCTTATGCATTCGTAAGCTCATACATATTTATCAGCAAGTGTGCGCGGAACAGGCAAGGGAGCGGAGCGCCCTTGCTGATCGTGTTACACAGATACTGAATGGTTTCAAGAGCATTAAAGCGATGGCGTTAGAACAACGCGTTGAACCCTTGCTGACCGCAGGAACGGAGAGGCTTAGCGCTCTTTATAGAAAAGAGATCCTAAGCAAGGCTACACTGCAAAGTGTGTTCGAACCGGCATTTGCTTTGTGTCTGTGCCTTGGTGTCATTATGTTTACGGTAGTCTATCCTCAGCCGCTAGCCCAACTGATGTTCATGGCGATCTTACTGCAGCGCCTGATGTCCCATATGTCTACCCTTCAGGGGGCTTACCAGAACCTGACGGCGTTCGATGGCATTCTTGATCAATATTCTGCCCATAAATCTACGTTGGCCAACGTATTTGAAAACATCAGATCCGTTACTACTATCCCCGATTGGAAAGAGATCAGGCTGGAGAATATTTCTTTCTCCTATAATGAAACACCTGTCTTGAAGAATATTTCAGCAGCATTCCCAGATACCGGCCTTAGTGTCATATTAGGTCCTTCAGGCACGGGGAAATCTACGATGCTGGATATCCTGGCAGGACTGCAAAAACCTTCAGTGGGGCGAATCACGCTAGACGGCATATTATTACCCTACGAGAATATATATGCTTACCGTTCGCATATAGGATACCTGCCGCAAGAATCCGTGCTCTTAAACGACAGCATCAGGCAGAACATCACCTTGGGGGATGCCCGATTTACTGAAAGCGATATTAAAGAAGCTATAGAAGCAGCCGGTCTTTCGGAAACAATTGCGCACTTCCCCGAGGGAATTGAGACAATAGTCGGCGAACGTGGTGGCAGATTATCTGGCGGCCAACGACAACGCCTTATGCTTGCGCGAGCATTATTGAGAAAACCTTCTTTGCTATTGCTGGACGAACCCCTTTCAGCCCTAGATACGGAAACATCACAAGCGCTCTGTAATACCCTGGATAAACTAAAATCTCATTTAGCAATCATCGCAGTGTCTCATCAGAAGGAAATACTGCGTGTAGCAGATAACGTTTATGAGATGAACAAGGGATATCTGCAAAGAAAATGAGTATCTTTCTTCAAAAGCCATGGAAAGCCACCGAGGATCGATTGTATCGGGCTGGACGATTAGAGGGCACGATCCCGCATAACTTGGCTAACTTGGAATCATGGCTAAAAGGACAGCGTGTACATTTTGGCGTTGTATTTGAAACACCGGATAAGATATTTGCCGCCGTTGACCGTACTCGCTCTTTCCCAATCTTTTATGCGGTTGATAATGACAACTTCTATCTAGCCGATCACCCCAGCCACATAATAGATAAGCTCCACGCACCTGAGACTAATCCCTATGCAATTGCCATATACATGGAAAGTGGCTATTGCGTAGGCGACCAAACTTTCATTAAAGATGTTCGACAGCTTATATCGGGCCAATATCTTATTTGGGATAAACAAGAGAAATCCCTGAGCGTCAGATCCTATTATGATTACACGCCCAAATTTCCCGCTATAGATAAGAAACGTGATTATAAAGACGAGCTAGGAAACATTCTCGATAAAGCTATTGACCGGGTCATCGACCAAGCTGCAGGCCGTGAGATATGGGTGCCACTTAGTGGAGGGCTGGATTCCCGAGCCGTTCTCGGGAAACTGGTCGAGCGGCATGGCAGAAATATACAAACCTTCAGTTATGGGTCAAAAGGTAACACGGACTGCGAAACCGCTCGTGATATAGCAAGAATTCTGGATGTTCCTTGGCGTTATTTGGAACCCTCGCACGCAGAACAAAGAAAATTCTTCAACTCGGAAGAAGCCACACAATTCCTCAAGCAAGCATCGCGATACAGCTCAGGCCCCACCTTCACAGATTTCTTTGCTCTCAAAACATTATACGAACAGGGGAAAATTGGAACCCATACGCTTTTAGTCAACGGCCAGAGCGGTGATTACCTTACAGGCGGCCATCTCCCCGTCTTTGCACGGAGTGATAGCCCAGAATCCAACCTGGAAAATTTTTTCGTTAATAAGCACTTCAATCTATGGGATTCCTTGTCTCAGGTTAGAGATGGGCTATGTCGCGACTTCATTGATTCACAAAAGTTTGAATTCTCGCAAATATTCAAGTCTGATAATGAATACCTGGCACTTTATAGTTTTTTTAACTGGCTTGAGTGGCGTGAGAGGCAGAGTAAATACGTTATATCGTGTCAATTTAACTACGACTATTTCGACTCAGATTGGGCAATACCTCTATGGGACTCTGATTTAATGGACTTCTATGAAGAATTACCCTTCGAGATTTTTACTGCCCAGAAGCTTTATATCGATTACTTGCAAAGCTGGAATTATAAGAGCCTCTTCTCTTTCATAAGAAGGCCGGTAAACCCGTGGCCACGCAACCGCTTTATGGCTCTCAGCCTGGGACGAACAGCAGGGTTACTAGCCGGAGCAAAGGCCAAACAAGACGTTTATAACTTCATGAGATACTGGAGCACCCAAGACGTGCACTACAAACTTATGCCAATAAGCGCCTGGTGCGCTATATGGCAAGATATCAAGAATGCCGAAGCATTCTATGCACTAGAAGCCTTCGCCAGAACAGGACTGTCTGTTGAATGGCCGGGGGATCTAGATCACTGCCGACTCCTGCTCGAGAGGCACTTAAAGGTTAAGTCATGACGACGAGAGTGCTTTTCCCCTTCAGTGGTCATATAGTTGGCGGATCACATATATCTACGCTTACGCTCATTACACATTTGCCGAAAGACATTCAGCCCATCATCGGCGTATTCCAGGAAGGTCCGCTAAGCCAGTATTTGGATGAACGGAATATTCAGTGGCACCTCCTCCCCGCGCTGGATATTGCCACGCATCCTCTTAGTCTTGCCCAGGAAATGTGGCAAACTATAAGAGTGTCTTATCCACTACGCCGCTTTCTCAGGAAACAGGGAATAGATATTGTTCATACGCAAGAATACAACATGCACTGCCTGTGGATGGTGGCAAAGTTAGGTTCGCACGTAAAGCACATCTGGCACCAAAGAAGCCTGAACGACTCACGAAGATTAGCGATATATGAACCTTTCGTAGACTACTATCTGACCATCAGTCAGTTCTGTCATGATCATCTGGTAGCATCAGTACGCGAGAGAGCAGAAATTATTTATAACCCGATCCACATTCCTGAAGATGAATTTCTTGTTCAGGGAAGTCTGGACACATATTCGAATGGTTCGAAGAAAATCGGCTTTATTGGCCACTTGGATCGTCAAAAACGCGTATTGAATTTTATTGAGATTGCCCATCGCCTTAGAAAACAGAATACCCCGGCCCAGTTTTTTATTTTCGGAAACGAAAAGACTGAGGCTGCAAAAGAGGCGCGTCAGCTTATAGAAAAGTATAAGCTTGGTGATGACTGTGTATTAATGGGTGCGCGGTTCCCTATTAGCCCCTGGATTAGAGAGTTAGATTTATTAGTGGCCCCTGCGGCCGGGGAAGGATTAGGCCGCAGCTTGATCGAAGCCCAGATCTTGGGCGTGCCTGTTCTTGCAAGTGAAGATGGTGGTCACAAGGAATTGATACGCAATGGAGAAACAGGTTATTTTGCGCCATTAGATGACATTGACGCATTCGTAACCCGCATCATAACTTTCCTTGAGAAGCCGGATCAACTTAATCGAATCACAACGAAGGCAAAACAAGAAGCCCTGGCAAAATTCGGCGTCGAATCACACGTTAAGCGTATTGTTGATATTTATAAGCTTCTTAAACCTTAAGGATATGGCGGCCTTTCAGGTCACTCTTTTCCATGACGTTCTTAGCATCAAAAACGATACGGGCATTATCCGCAATCAACCTATAATCGACGCCGTCATGGTCCATAGCAATAAGTACCGCATCAAATCCTTTGATGTTCTCTGCAGATAATTCATCGAGTAAACCGAAATTTCCGTCCTTAGCCAGAGATTGTTTATGGGCTTCCGGCACAATCGGGTCAAATATCGTCAGATCAGCCTTACTTTTCTTCAGGATCTCAATCAATTTAAGCGTAGGGCTGTGGCGCAAGTCAGAAATATTCTTTTTATAGGAAAGACCAACGACAAGAACTTTCAGATTATTCAGGTTCTTAGAATATTCCGTATTTAGAAGATGCGCCATTTCAGCAATAGTATCGTAAGGCATCTTTGTATTGATCTCGCCAGCGAGCTCAATAAATCTCGTCGTAGAATCAAAAAGCTTGCTGCGCCAGGTAAGATAGAACGGGTCAACGGGTATACAATGCCCGCCAATACCGGGACCAGGATAGAATGGTGTATAGCCAAATGGCTTTGTTTTTGCAGCATCAATAACTTCCCAGATATCAATGCCCATAGAGCGGTAAACAAGTTTTAATTCGTTCACCAGCGCGATATTCACAGCGCGGTATACGTTCTCCGTAATCTTCACAGCTTCAGCACAGTCAAGGCTGGAAACAGGGTGAACCTTATCAGTGAGCTTGCCATAGAAAGCGATGGCGCGCTCACGGGATACGGGATCGTCAGCACCCACAACGCGTGGCACGTTATGGACGTTGAAGTTCTTATTACCTGGATCTTCCCTCTCAGGCGCATAACAAACAAAAAAATCCTGACCGGCCCTAAATGAAGAATTCTTTTCTATAGTAGGTATAAGAACTTCTCTGGTTGTGCCGGGATAAGTTGTCGACTCGAGAGAAACGAGCTGATTATTGCTCAGATAGGGGGCAATAAAGCGTGCTGCATCTGTTACGCAGGTTAAATCAGGCTCGCGATTATCATTTAAAGGGGTGGGCACACAGATAACTACGATATCGGCCTTACGAATGGCTGCGAAGTCATCGGTAAAAGAAATATGGCCCCCTTTTTGCAGCTCACTAAGTTCGGCGTCCGTAATACCCTCGATAGGTGACTGGGAAGCCTTGAGTGTCGCTATACGTTCAGGACTGATATCAACGCCAATCACATCAAAACCGCGGCGCACTAAACCACAAGCCAAGGGAAGGCCTACATACCCAAGGCCAATAACCGAAACTACATCCATTTTTGCTGTCATATGAGATCTTTCTTACCTCCGAAAAGGTCCAAGAGGTGGGAATTGTATGCCATAAAGCCACCCCTTGCACCAGCCCCCGGGAACAATGTTTTACATATTATTATTTAGTAATTCGTAATAACATTCGAGATACTTATCTGTAATGACTTCCCAATCAAACACATCTACACGCTCCCGTGATAAAGACCGATAGTGCTGACATGTTTCAGGTTGCTGCATAAGCGCCTTCATATGCATCATTAAAGCCTCATCGTCAGGCAACTGATAAGTGAGCGCATATCGCCCATAATCTGTTACATCCCGGCATCCTGGGGCATCAGCAGCAATAACAGGCAATCCCGAAGCCATGGCCTCAGCGATAACGATTCCGAACGTCTCTGTAATGGACGGCATGACAAAGCAATCTGCCAAATGGTAATAATCCAAAAGCCCATCAGCCGGGATATTATCGTATTTATTCTGTTCCATAGGCGGGGGCTTGCGTAGGAGAACCTTACCGTTTAGATCCAGCTCATCAATATTAGCTTGCAGTGCCTCATTGCCATTACCAACATAAACCAACAAACAATTCTTATTTTCCTGAGTTAGCAGTTGCTTGAAGGCCCGTAAAGGTTGGACAAAATTCTTCTTGGGGTGATTACGGCCAACGCATAAAAATACGAATGTATCGCTGCTGCACCGAAACAGCTGCTCCTTGGAAACCGAAGGCTTATGAGATGAAAACCTTTGAACATCCACTCCATATGGAACCATACGGATTTTCTCTTCTGCAATACGCAGCCCCAAGAATTCTTGACGCACACTATCACTGACCGCCGTTACCATAGGTGCCTGCGGTACCCATTTCTGTACAAATGATTCAATCTGCGAATCCAGTCGCATGCCATAATTTATTTCCGGCTGTTTCTGAATGTCATCACCAACAGACTGTATAAGAAACGGAAGTTTTTTTGATTTGCTCTCCTGCCATCGAACAAAGGAAACGCCTGTGGGAAAGGTATAATTTATATGCGCCACATCAAATTTATAAACATGGCTTAGATAATTATAAAACTGATTGAGAACAACCTGAATGATATTGGCATGATTCCTATAATGACTCAGGCAGTATGGCGGATATGCCGCAACTTCATATGGCATAACGATGCCACGTTTACGAAGCACCCTGACATGTTTCCAGGAAGAGATCACAACAGGTCTGTGACCACGATTCTTTAGTCGTTTGGCCACGTTGTGAAGCCCGATTTCCGCACCACCAAGATTGGGGAAAAAACCTGGGGCGGGCATGGCAATCGTAAGCTGCTGCTTATTCATACTCATGGCCTTGTCAAAAGGGCAAGACTGGTAACTTTCAAGCCCTGCTTTGTCTCCCATGGTAAATTACCGAGTGGCAGAATCCGTATATTCTTATTCTCACGCATAATGCGATCAACAGCCATAAAGGGGCCTGCAATGATATTGCCGTCGTTAAACAGGGGCCGCGCAGCGGGATAGTAATCATGCAGCAATATGATGCCATCTTTATTCAGAACCTTCAGCGCCAAAGAGACTTCTTCATAAACTGTACAGGAGGAATGATCCCCATCAAGAAATATGAAATCAAATTTATCTTTACACTCTGAAAGAAAAGTGGCGGAGGAGGACGATCTGAAGGCCACACGACCTGAATGACCCAGCTTTTCAAGATAAGCAGAAGGTTTATGAAGTAACCCCTGTTGCTTCCAAGGGCCGTCATCATCGTTAACATCCAGAATATCAACAGTTGTTAAATGCGCATCAGGCACTGAGTCTTTCAGGGCCTCAGCAATAAAAACTGTCGAAGCTCCAATATGTGTCCCGACTTCCAAAACAGACTGTGGTTTCAAGGCATGGATAAGATAGTAGAGGGCTTTCCGGTCACCGGGGTTGACGCCTCCCATAGCCGTTGTCCGTCCGTAAATTTTTTCAATGCGGTCCTGCGCGCGCGCCCAATCTGAACCACGCAAAGGATCAGAAAAAATATTATTCAAATTTTGCGCTGAAAAACCAGGTTTTAATGCCTCAGCCGAAAAGTTTCTGCAGGGAATCATATTTAGTTTTATGCGATCTCGTAAAACTATTACTTTCTGCAACACTGGCTGAGGCAGGGTTTTTTTCAGTACTTGCTTCATCATAATCTCATACCTTGTAATAATCTTTGAACCACGCCACAAAACGAGGCACACCTTCAGCAATTGTTACCGAAGGAGAAAAGCCTACAAGTGCTGTCGTTTCAGTAATGTCTGCATACGTCTCAAGTACATCGCCCGCCTGCATAGGCAGAAATTCTTTTTCCGCTTGCTTGCCTAGCGCTGCCTCAAGAGAAGCAATAAAATCCATCAAATTCTCACTCCGGTTATTGCCAATATTAAGAATTCTATGCGGAGCTTCCTGACTATCCTTATGTGGCGGCTGTGAAAGTATAGCCACAACACAATCAACAATATCATCGATGTAAGTAAAATCTCGCTTCATATGACCGTTATTGAAAACAGAGATCTTTTTATTCTGTGCAATAGACTGAGCAAATAGTATAGGCGCCATGTCCGGCCGTCCCCATGGACCATAGACAGTAAAGAAGCGAAGGCCTGTCTGCGGTATTTTATAAAGATGACTGTAGCTTCGGCTCATCAACTCATCGCTGCGCTTGGTGGCAGCATAAAGCGAGATCGGTTGATTGACATCATCCTTGACAGAGAACGGTAGTTTTTCATTACCCCCATAAACAGATGAAGAACTGGCATAGACCAGATGTTTGAAATCCGGTGTATGACGACACATCTCCATTACCGTCAAATGCCCCATGCAATTCGTCGTAATATATTCGTACGGATTCACAAGCGAATAACGAACACCCGCCTGCGCCGCCAGATGGATAACCTCACGGAACGGGCCGTGATCGGCCCATAATTTTTCCATGGCCGGCTTATCGGCGATGTTCAGCTCGATAAAGGAAAAGGCCGGATGATCCTGTAACAGCGCCAGACGATCCCGCTTAAGCTGTACATTGTAATAGGGGCTGAAATTATCAACCCCGACGACGCGACGACCCTGCGCCAGCAATCTCTGTGCGGTATGAAAACCGATAAAGCCGGCAGCCCCGGTCACAAGAACCGGTCCAGTATCGCCATAAGCACTTGTTTTATCTGGATTTACTGTCATGACCTGCGCCCCGACCGCCGGGATACTCTGTTATGAAAAGCTGGCGGACAGGGCGGGATTCGAACCCGCGATACGCTTTTGGCGTATACACACTTTCCAGGCGTGCGCCTTCAACCACTCGGCCACCTGTCCCTGCACTTAAAAACAGGCCTGAAACCTAGTCGGACTACCGAAAAAGTGCAAGCAAGAAGTAATGTGCGCCCAAAAGGGCTTTTTAAAGCCCATTGTCAGAAAAAACCCCGGTGTTAGAATGGCTTGCAGGGTGATGACTGTAAATCCCGCGCCCCAAAGACTACCCGAGGAAATGCCATGAGACTTTTTCTGCTGTTTTTTGTCCTGTCCCTGCCCGCCTTAGGCGCTTTGGGCTTTGACCTTTGGCTGGCCTACGGGGAAACAATGGATTTCAGTAAACCGCTGGAACTGAGTTCGGTCGGCTGGCTTTGGGTGAAATACGCGCAGGACAATTACAACATCATGCGTGAAAGTATTGACCCTGCAACTTGGGAAAGTTTCATAAAACCTATCCTAAGCCAGAAACTGGTTACAGTCGCACTATTACCTGTATACATTGCGGTTCCCTGGCTGCTGATCGCCAAAACTTTCGGTTTGGGCAGCTATCAGGGCTCCGGCCTGATCAATGGCGCAAACTTCTCGAAGTCGAAGAAGGGTTATAGCTACAACGCTGATCTCGGCGATGCCCCGCGCAAACAACTAAAATATAAACGCAAATAGGATCAGCTTAACGCCTGTACATGCTTATCGATCAGTTGCAGATCCTCAGGTCTGCTCAGGCGATGGGTGCCCTCTTCAACAAGCACCACAATCGCATTGCCATTTCCCCCCGCCACTAAAGTATCTTTGATTTTAACAGCTGTCTGCCAAGGCACATCCTGATCCTGCATACCCTGAATGAGACACACGGGAAACCGCGTGGTTAGCGGCTTATTGAGCAAGAAATGCCGTGGCCCATCTTCAATAAGGGCGCGTGTAATTGTGTAAGGCTCGGGGCTATAGTGATTGGGAATGCGTATAATCCCATCACGAGCCAGAATGTCTTTCTGGGAGGGCGTCATGCCTTCTTCCATATCTTTGGTGAAGTCAGGTGCGGCCGCAATACCAATCAACCCCCGCATACGTTCCGCTCTGGCACGGGCAACCAGAAGACTGATCCAGCCCCCCATGGATGATCCCACCAATACCAGGGGGCCTGCGGTCAGCTTATCGATGATATCAAGGGCATCCTGGAACCAGAGGCCGATCGTTCCGTCTTCGAACAATCCTTCCGATTGCCCATGGCCCCGATAGTCAAAACGCAAAAATGACTGCCCGCGCTTCCGGCACGAATCATCAAGATGGAGCGCTTTGCTACCCTGCATATCGGAACGATAACCGCCCAAGAAAACAACTGTCGGCAAATCTTCGCGTTGACCTTGAAAATAGCTATAAGCCAAGGCTGGCAGGCCAGAACGATGTAAGAAAGAGGGCTGATCTGACATAAAAGGCTCCCGATTTATCAAGAATCCCCATAAAACGCGGCAAAATCGCCGTTTTTTATTACCGGGCTCTTGCCAGAGTGTGGTAAATCGAAGGGGAAAGTGCAAGGGTTCTTACGACACATGTCATCCACCGCCAAGGCATCCTCCAGCCGCAAAAAAACCGACGAACAAGCGCCTGTCATTATGCAGATCATTCCCGCCCTGGGTGCAGGGGGGGCAGAACAAGGGTGCGTCGATGTTGCCGCCGATTTGGTGCGCGCGGGCGCCGTCTCTATCGTTATATCCAATGGCGGACACCGCATACCGGAAATACTGCGCGCAGGCAGTCAGCACATCAATCTGGAAGTCGACAGCAAGAACCCATACATCATCTGGCGAAACGCGCACAAACTGCGCAAGATTATCAACAAACTAAACGTCGATATCGTTCATGTAAGGTCACGCGCGCCCGCATGGAGCGCTTATCTGGCCTGTAAAGGAACAAGGGCACGATTCATGACGACGTGCCATGCCCCCTATAATTTTAAAGATGGATTCTGGGGTCGTCTGAAACAGCGTTACAATTCTTCAATTGCCAAGGGAGAGCGCGTTATCGCGATTTCCCATTTTGTAGCAGATTACCTGCGGAATAATTATGAAATCGATCCGCGCAACATCCGCGTTATTCATCGCGGTATTGCTCTTGAGAAATTCCATCCTACAGCCGTGTCAGGTGAGCGTATGATCAAGCTCTCGCGGGAATGGCGCCTGCCTGATGGCATGAATATCGTTATGATGCCGGGGCGCCTCACGCGCTGGAAGGGGCACCATGTATTGATTGATGCGATGGCCCGCCTGAAACGGCCAGACACCATCTGCGTATTGATAGGGTCAGATCAGGGCCGTAAGGAATATCGAGCTGAACTGGAAGAGACAGTCAAGGAACGCGGACTGGAAGGCCAGATCCGTATTGTCGATCACTGCAGCGATATGCCCGCCGCCTACGCCATGGCTACCGTGGTAGTCTCGGCCTCTATTGACCCCGAGGGATTTGGCCGCATTGCTGCGGAAGCCCAAGCTATGGGCCGTCCCATTGTGGCGACCGATCATGGCGGCAGCCGTGAAACCATTGTACGTGGTGAAACAGGCTGGTTAGTTCCCCCGAATGATGCTGCCGCCTTAAGCAAGGCCATCAGCGAAGCACTGGAACTGGATCCCGCTAACCGCGCCATGCTGGCAACACATGCCATGATGCATATCGCTAACAACTTCACCCGTGAACGCATGACAGCCCAAACGCTGGCTGTTTACGCCGAGCTTCTGGATGAGCGTTCTGCACAGAGTGAAAAGCTTAGACCAGAATCATTGCGCCTAACGCATATGGCAACGGCAGCCTGATGAACAATCCATCACAAGCGCAAGCCGATCATCATGAATATGACTACGACACGCCACCGCATAAAAACATTCTTGTTATAAAACTGGGAGCCTTGGGCGATTTCATCCAGGCTTTAGGCCCCATGGCCGCCATACGGCAGCACCACCCTGACGCTTATATAACACTGTTAACCACGCAACCGTTTGTCAGCTTTGGCATGAATTGCGGTTATTTCAATCGCGTCTGGACAGATGATCGCCCCAAATGGAACAATATTAAAGGCTGGCTGTCGTTGCGGCATAAGCTGAACGAAGGCCACTTTGACCGTGTTTATGACCTGCAGAATAATGACCGCACTGCACTCTACCTGAAACTTTTTAAAGCCCGTAAACGTCCGGAATGGGTGGGGGCCGCAGCAGGCGCCTCTCATCGTAATAACAGCCCCTCACGTACCGCAGCAGGCGCACTGGAAGGACACATCGAAACACTTGCCCTTGCCGGTATACATGATGTTGTCATTGATGACTTACGCTGGGTGGTCGGTGACTTTGCGCATTTCATCAACGATGAAGGACTGGAGAAGCCTTATGTACTACTGGTCCCCGGCGCAGCTCCGGGAAGACCGGAAAAGCAATGGCCTGCGGAAAACTATGGGCATCTCGCCCGCATTATTGATGGCTGGGGTTATCAGCCCGTTATTATTGGCACGCGCCACGAAGCAGCCCTGGCAGAGACAATCTGCCGTATTCATCCTCGCGCGCTGAACTTGACGGGCAAAACGGCCTTAAGTGATTTGGCTGTATTGGCCCGTTATGCTGCGGGGGCTATCGGTAATGATACAGGTCCCATGCATTTAATTGCGCCGACCGGCTGCCCTTCATTGGTATTATTCTCCCAGCACAGCCAACCGCACAGACACGCACCTCGGGGTCCCTCAGTCAGAACGCATCAAGTCAGAGAATTGACAGAACTGCCATTGGCCGAGGTTGAAAAATTGATTGGTGACAGATGGCTCCGGCAGCCCGGAAAGATTGAATAAGATTATTTACCCGGATCGAGAATTTGCCTCATGCTGGCAGCAATGCCCTCTGTTTCGCTGGGCGAGTATATATCGTAGAGACAGCGCAGAACGGCCTCCGTCGCTTTATCATTCAGAGAATAAAAAATCGTCTGTGCATTCCGGCGTGTATTTACCAAACCGTCGCGGCGCAAGCGCGCCAGATGTTGAGAGAGCGCTGACTGACTGAGGCCGATAATTTCCTCCAGTTCACCCACACTTTTTTCACCTTGGTATAAGGCGCAAATAATCATCAGGCGGCGCTCATTCGAAAGCGCTTTCAGTAAATTCACCGCAACTTCTATGTTGCGCTCAATATCCTTTACGTCCATCTGATTAACTCAAAAACCTTGCGCTTAAAAATTCAAAGTTTTTCTAAAAATATGCCATGAGCTTACAGGCTAAAAATTTCATGATTATTGCGCTAAACACGGGAAAAACGCAACTCGTTTCTCTTAAGTATAGTATAAGAAAATAATTGTAATTATAAGGTGAAATCAGTGTGTTAGGCGTGTCGCAGGCTTGGCGGGTAATTGCGCCAATAACCAGGACGTTAAGGCAGGCGGCAATAATCCAATGAATCCAGACATCACAAGGGTTTGCCATGGAAATGCAATGCGCGCCTTGTTTCCGGCCAATCCCCTGGCAATTATGCTGGCCGCCTGCGGCGCAGTCATAAAGAAAGGCATTTTGTAATTATTGACGGCCGTCATGCGCGACTCGACGAAACCGGGGCAGATAACGCTGACGCCGATACCAAGCGACCCCACCGTTCCGCGCAATGCTTCGCCGTAAACACGCACAGCCGCTTTGCTGGCACTGTATGCTGGCGCTCCCGGCCAGCCGCTGAAACTCGCAAGCGAACTCATAATGCCAATTTGCCCGGACCGACGTGCAATCATACGTGGCAGTAACGGCAGGATCGTATTCAGAACACCCGAAACATTCACATCAAAAATTCTATACTCGGCTGGAATCCACTCTGTTTCGCTAACGCCACCCGTTCCCCCGGAAATGCCGGCATTCGCAATCACCAGGTCTATCGGGTGTATTTCATCAGCCTGTAAAAGCCAGGAAGAGAATGCTACACGATCTGTTACATCAATGAGGCAGGCCAGAACATCAGCCCCCTTTTCTCGGCACTGTCTTAAAACCCCGTCAAGGCGTGCTTCATTGCGTCCTGTCAGAAGTAATGTAGTGCCCTCCTGCGCATAATAAACAGCCAAAGATTCGCCGATGCCGCTTGAGGCGCCGGTGATAAGAATCGTTTTGTACGTATGTCCGGACATATCTGCTACACGGCAGAGCTAGAGATCATTTTCTTATAAACGGCGAAGGCCTTCTCAAACTCCTGCGTGACATCGCTCGGGGCCTTTTGCGACGTATTTATCACAAGATCAAAATTGGCGGGGTCGCCAATATCAACGCCGTAAAGATTCTTGTAGCGAAGGATCTCGCTTTTGCGGCGGCGCTCTACTTCATCCATAGCGGTCTGCATGTCTGCAAACTTCTCACGTAGTTCAGCGCCATCTTTAAAGATACGGTGAACGGCAACATCGAGATCGACGGTCAGGCGGATCTTCAGCGAATCTTTCACAAAAAACCATGCCATCCTTGAATCAAGAATAAGGTGCTCTTTCTGGTCATTCAGAGTCTTCAGGAAATCATCGACCAGATGGTCAATCTCGGCCTGGGATTCCGCCATTTCATTAAGCGCCGTAAGGGAAATGCCCTTCTCAGCAGCCAGTGTGCGGAAAATATTGCCTGTTGTAATCAGGCGGAAACCCGTGAGTTCGGAAACGGCACGTGCAAAAGTGCTTTTGCCGCTGCCCGGATCGCCAGTAATGGCTATGCGAAAATAATGCTGGTCTGACATGGATTAGTTTTAGGGGAGCCGCCCCCTACGGTCAAGCGCTGATCCGGACCTAATCAGGCCTTTTCCGCCAACATACCCAGTTTTATGAAATCGCTGACAGGCAATTGTTCTGCGCGCAGTTCACCGGAAATATCGCCTGTTTCCAGGAGTGCCGCATACTCACCCAATGAAGATCTTAGCATTTTGCGGCGTTGCCCAAACGCTGATGCCGTAATTTTCTCAATCGTCCCAAAGGCAGGATGATCAGCTGGAATGACCTTAGGGGTGAAGCTAACGACAGCAGATGCGACCTTAGGCGGCGGCGTAAAAGCGGATGCTGGCAGGTCATAGGCCCGTTTAACATCGCATAACCACTGCGCAACAACCCCGAGGCGACCATATTCCTTGCCCCCTACAGGCGCCGTCAAACGATCGGCAACTTCCCGCTGGAACATCAATAGCATGCGACTGATAAACCCGGGATCAGATCGCAACTCTTTCAGCCAACCGATAACAAGTGGCGTCGCAATATTATAAGGAAGATTGGCAATGATCATGCGCGGACCCTGCGGCGCAAGTGTTTTTATATCGACACTCATCGCATCCCCCTCGATAACCTGCAAACGGCCTTGAGATGCCTGCACTAAGGACTGCAGCGCTGATACGGCCCGGCGATCAAATTCAATCGCGATCACCTTACCGGCGCCCGCCCGCAAAAGGCTGCGCGTAAGTCCGCCAGGACCGGGACCAATCTCTATCACAGTATGGGCAGACATATCGCCAGCCTGCCGCGCGATCTTATCCGTGATATTCATATCAAGAAGAAAATTCTGACCCAGCGCCTTGGTCGCACGCAGCTCATGTGCGGCGATAACCTCACGCAAAGGCGGCAGGGCATCGATGGCCGCTAATACAGAAGAATCAGACACGCCGCTCAATAAAGGCATCCGATTTAAGATCGAGAAGATGACGACGTTGCGCGCGCTCAAGACGCTCCTGCCCCATACGGAAAAGCAACTCATCACGGGACGGTATATTTTCCTCCGCAATCGTACGTTTCTTACGCAGTGTGATGATGTAATAGCCCGCGAGTGTTTTAATAGGCTCACTCAAGTCACCCTCATTCATGCGTGCCAGAACCTCTTCAAGCTCAGGGGCCAGCTGCCCCTCAGGCACCCAGCCTAAATCCCCCCCGCGCTTAGCGCTGGCTGACTGGGAAAACTGACTGGCAACGCGTGGAAATGGCGCCTTTCCTGCCAGCATTTCCTTGGTGAGCTTCTGCGCAAGCTGACTCACGGACGCCTGCTCTTCAGGCCGATCGACTGGCAGAAAAATTTCAGCGACAAGGAACTCGCTCTTTCCGATGCTGGCGCGTAGGCGTTCAATAGCCGTGTCGACCTCAAGGTCATTGACCGTAATACCTGGACGGATTGTCTGCTGCACAACCTTGCCCCAGCCCATTTGCGCCTTGATCTGACGCTCCATCGCGCGCATAGGCACGCCGGATCTTCTAACAATCTCGCGGAATTTTGCGGGGTCCATATTATTCTGCTGTGCAATTGTCGCAAAACCAGACTCAACTTCCTGAGGGGTTATATCTATTTTGAGACGCGCAGCTTCTTGCATCATCAATTGCTCATCAATCAACATATTGATGATCTGCGGTGTGAGTTTCTCTTTAATCTCTGGCGAGTTAGGCATGCCCGATGAAATCATGACCAGGCGCAGACGTTCATCGACGTCGGTGGCAGTAATGGCGTCGTTATTCACAACTGCGGCAATCGTTTCCGTGCGCGCTGCATAAGAGAATGACACAGGCAAAACCGCAAGGGACAGGCTGATAACGGTCAGAACCAGAATGATATATTTCTTCATATTTGTACTATCCGCTAGGAATAAGGCCTTTTCAGGCGGTTTTCTTGTCAGCAAAACGGCCACCGGCACGATAGGATTCCAGATAGGAGGGAAGCACCAATCCCATGCCTGTAGGCACGATTGCCAGATGCGCCAGTGTCTGCGCATCTGACGATACAACACTATCTGTCTTGAGACTCTCGACCTGATCCGGCGTTAGCAAAGGCTGTGGCATAAGACTCAAAAAGCCCGCCTTTATTTTCACCAGGAAGAAGGGCACGGGCAACAGCAGACGTTTACGCCCCGTAAACTTGAAGATTAATTCATATATTTCCCGGAAGGTTACTGTTTCCGGACCGCCAAGCTCATATATCTTCCTGCGGGGATCCGTATCACCTAGGGGCGGCAGCAAAATAGCCGCCATGACGGCATGTGCCACATCACCAACATAGACGGGTTGGAATTTCGTACGTCCGCCGCCAATCAGCGGGAGAACCGGCGCAATACGCGACAAGCGGGCAAACATATTAAAGAAGTTATCTTCAGAGCCAAAAACGACGCTGGGGCGTAAGATAGTGGCCCATGGGCATGCTGCCAGAACGGCGCGTTCACCCTCAAGCTTGGTCTTCGCATACTGAGATGTGCCTTTATCAACACCCAATGCAGAAATATGGACAAAACGTGAAACGTTCTCACGTGCAGCCGCTTCCGCGATCTGGCCCGGAAGCTCTGCATGAAGACGGCGAAATTTGTTTTTGCGGTTCTGCGCACGGATGCCAATGCAGTTAACCACAACATCAGCCCCTTCAATCGCCTCACGCAGGCTGGCAGGGTCCTTATAATCACAAAGGAAAGGAACGATTTGTCCGACAGCGCCACTGGTTTTCAGGCTATAGGCATGTTCAGGAATGCGCGTTGCGACCTTGATGGTATAACCCTCAGCCGCCAGGCGTTTGACAACATGACGACCGATAAAGCCGGTACCGCCGAAAATAGTTACGATTTTACGTTTAATGGTCATAGGGCAATCGCTCCAAAAAAACTGCCCTCACTATAACAGCCACCCCCTATGCGTCCAGCATTTCTGCGGTTTGGGGCATTAAACATCCCCAAATCCGGCTAGACAATTATACATAACTAACGATTGGGGCGCTTAATCTTCCCGCGTAACAAAGCTATCCATAACGCGTTTGGTTCCGCCGCGATCAAAGGCGATGTCCAGTTTGTTGCCATCAACATTCACAACGGTGCCTTTGCCAAACTTCTCATGATGAACCCGCACGCCACGGGCATACGCATCCTTGGGCAAAGGCCTGTCCTTGTTAGAATAAGACACACCCTGCGGTCTGCTGTTACGGATAGAAGGGACCACACCTGATGAATCCCAGTGCTGGGAACGTCCCGGATTATATGTCCCCTGTTCGCTGGAGGATTCAATATGATCTTCAGGCAACTCATCAACAAAACGTGAGGGGATTGCACTGATCCAGTTGCCATACATCTGGCGATTGGCCGCATAGGATATGTAGGCTTTCTCCCGTGCGCGTGTAAGGCCCACATAAGCAAGGCGCCGTTCCTCCTCAAGGCCCTTCAAACCATTTTCATCCATACTGCGTTGGGAGGGGAATAATCCCTCCTCCCATCCCGGAAGAAAAACAATCTTGAACTCAAGCCCCTTCGCACCATGCAACGTCATGATAGAAATAGCATCATCTGATTCGCTGTCATTACGTTCCAGGACCAGTGCAACATGTTCCAGAAACTCAGGCAGACTTTCGTATTCATCCATACCAGCAATCAGTTCCTTCAGGTTCTCTATCCGCCCCGGCGCATCAGGTGATTTATCAGCCTGCCACATAGCGATATAACCGGATTCATCCAGAATCTGACTTGCCAGCACCGTATGTTCTGTCGTTGATGCCAATGAACGCCAGCGTTCGAAATCACCAATCACTTGTGAAAGCGCACCCTTGATCTTCGGCTTTAACTCATCTGTATCAAGCAATTGCTGGATTGCTGAATAAAGGCTCGTACCCCTGCTGCGCGCAACGGTATAAAGCATTTGTATGGTGGTATCGCCAATCCCGCGTTTAGGCACATTAATGATGCGCTCCAGCGCCAGATCGTCGGCTGACTGAGTCACGACCCGCAAGTACGCAAGCGCATCGCGAATTTCCTGACGCTCGTAGAAACGCTGCCCCCCTATAACCTTGTAATGCAAACCCAACTGGATAAAACGTTCTTCGAACTCACGGGTCTGGAAACCGGCACGTACCAGTACCGCCATATCTTTAAGCGGCCACTTCTTATGCTGCAGCGATTCAATCTCTTCACCAATATAACGTGCCTCGGCAGGGCCATCCCAAAGGCCGCGCACAATGACTTTTTCCCCTGCGTCAGAGGCAGACCACAAGGTCTTGCCCAAACGATCTTCATTGTGAGAGATAACGCCGCCAGCTGCACCGAGTATATGGCCCGTAGAGCGATAATTTTGTTCCAGACGAATAATCTTGGCGCCCGGAAAATCCTGTTCAAAGCGCAGGATATTTCCCACTTCAGCTCCTCGCCAACCGTAGATCGACTGGTCATCATCGCCCACACAGCAGATATTGCCCGCCCCGCGCGCCAGCAAGCGCAACCACATATACTGGGCCACGTTCGTATCCTGATATTCATCAACCAGGATATAACGGAAACGTCGGTGATAATCTGCCAACACATCCTGATGCTGCGGATTGCGGAGGATACGGATCATATGCAGCAGCAAATCACCGAAGTCACAGGCATTCACGGTCTTGAGACGTTCTTGGTAAGATTTATACAGATGTAACATGCGGCCGCCAGCAGCTTCGCCCGCATCACCAGCAGGCACATCGTCAGGCCCCAACCCCTTATCCTTCCAGCGATCAATGATACCAATCATCGCCTTTGGCGCCCATTTCTTGGTATCTATGTTCTCATTTTCCATCAATTGCTTCAGCAAACGGATCTGGTCATCCGGATCAATAATCGTGAAATTCGATGTAAGCCCGACAAGATCAGCGTGACGGCGCAGCATGCGAGCCGCCAGCGCGTGGAAGGTCCCCAGCCACCAACCCTCAACCGGCTGGCCACCCAGTAAATGGGAAACACGATGGCGCATTTCTTGTGCAGCCTTATTCGTGAATGTAACCGCCAGTATCTGGGAAGGATAAGCTTTGCCGCTTTGCAGGATATGCGCAAGGCGTGTCGTCAACACGCGCGTCTTACCTGTACCCGCCCCCGCTAAAACCAGCACAGGACCATCAATCGTCATAACCGCTTCGCGTTGCGGATCATTTAACCCTTCAAGGTATGGGGAAGTCGCCGGGTGTTGTGAAAGAGAAGCTTGCATGCCTTATAAATAAGCATTTTATCCCCGCACAGCAAGCGATCATGTACGAATAAGACCATGCATCATGTTGATGGCGCCACTATCAGGATAGATATCCTGATTAAGTGTTCCCGGCGAAAACCCATAAATATCGTTGAGAACACCCTTCATGACAGAGCGCAAATCCGTGGTCGGCATCAGGTCCCGTTGTTCATATAACTGACTTGTGGAAAGCCCCGGCCATGAACCATAAATGCCGCCTTTGATCCGGCCACCGGCCAGCAGCATAACACCGCCCGTACCATGATCAGTGCCATTGTTGCCATTCGGGCGTGCCGTGCGGCCAAATTCTGTCATGATGACAACTGTGGTCTTGCTCCAGACGGAGCCTAAAGAGTTTTTAAGCTCTTCAATACCGCGTGCCAGCAGGTCAAAATTATTCGCAAGACGCCCTCCTTCGGTGCCTTGCTGGATATGGGTATCCCATCCTTCCAGTTCCAGAGTGGCAATACGTGCACCATCCGGTTTCGCAAGCCATTGAGCAGCCATCTTAGCCATGGTCAGAAAAGCCTGCGGTGAACGGCTCTTGCGCGTATCCTTGCGATCATCCATTTGCAACGCGTCGCTGGCATCGTCCTGGATGCGAACACCATCATGGTAAGCCCGCGATAATGAAGCATCACGTTCATACATCATGGAAACCAGTGACATGAAATCCTCACCCGCATCGGGTAGCGCGGAAGGTGCCCACGACCCCACCTGTGCTGGCCCGCGCATAATCTGCGGCATGCTCTGGCCCATAGCCATACCCAAACGGTCATTCTTGGCATCCAGCGCCATGATTACGCGATTCAGCCAGCCGGAGGGCAGACTGTGAGCACGGTCGCTGCCAAGTTCCATAACATTCTGGGCATCAAAATGTGAACGTTCGCGGTAAGGCGACGCCACTGCCTGAATCACAGCCAGTTCGCCATTCTGGTACATCTTGTGTAAGGGGAAAAGCATCGGATGAAGGCCAAAGCGCTCATTCAACTTCATAACGTTGTCGCCTGATAAGGCCAAATCACCACGCAATGACGGGTAATCAGGATCACCATAAGGCACAACCGCTGCCAGGCCATCCATTCCGCCACGCAGGATGACAACCACCAAACGTTCTTCCGTTGCAGCCTGGGCCAGAACCATACCGGGACACACCATCATTAAAAGGCCGACGCCAGCAGAACCCATGATAAATTGACGTCTGGAAAATAGTAATGATGACATATCTATCTCCTCTGGAATTCAGGGCTAGCCAGCAACAGCGCATAACCATCCTGAGCTGTAGGCGCGCGCTGAATGGCCGTTAGTGTTTCCGCCGAAGCGACAGGCCCCATAACGTCGCGTGCGAGCGCAAGAGGGTCCTGATCAATCGGGATCTGGCGCGATGTCGCGTGGCACCACTCGATCCGGTTGAGCATGGCATTGGGCGAAAGCCATCCGGCTGTATCATCAGGCCATCCCGCGGGTGAAGTGGCTGTGAAAGGCACATGATCAAATATAACCAAGGTTCGATAAATACTTTCAAACGGAACAGGGTGGCCCGAGCCTCCCGCCAGCCGCAACGAAGACACGACCAGTTCATAAGGGGATTTCAGTTTATTTTGTGTCTGCGACCATGCACGGGGAAGAGCCGCAACCTCACTCATAACCGCGCGCAGATCACCCTCTGTTCTTGTAAATACAGCCGCAACACGCGTTACTTCATCTTGCCGAGGAACGTCATCAACGAAGTGGCGTATAAGTTTTGTTGCTATAAACTGCGCCGTTGCCGGATGGTGCGCCAGATCGCGAAGCACCGCCTCACCCTGCTCCACACCGCCCGCAGCATATGTTTTTCCCAATAGCGTTTGTGCTCCTGGTTGGTGAAAAACCTTGAAGAATCGGAAGCCACCATTACCGCCACGTTGCGGCGGATCAATCGTCCAACCTGTCAGAATTTTCGCAAACGCGATGACATCAGCCTGCGTATACCCGCCGTCAACGCCCAGAGTATGCAGTTCGAGAATTTCGCGCGCCAAATTCTCATTAAGCCCTTTACCCTGCTTCTTTCCTGCTAGCGAATCAGGCCCGCGTGAGGCAACATTATCCAGATACACCAGCATCGCCGGATGCTTGGATACGGCCATCAGCATATCTTCGAAACGACCTAGTATATGAGGACGAATGGCATCCCGTTCCAGGGAACAGGCAAGCAGTCCCATATAGGGCTTACCCTTGGTCGACACTGTAAAATGATTGCTCCAGAACATCACCAGGCGCTCAAGCAAAGGATCTTTGCTTTGGCACTGGACATCAAGCCGGGCCTTGTAGCCCTTTTGTACAATTTGCCGGGATTCCCTGAGTACACGTCGACGTTCAGCGGGATCATCTTTTTGCTTACGCGCCATGCGCGTTTCGGCAATCTTGCTTGTCAGTTCCGCCAGAGAAGGAAGATTGTAGGTTTGCGATGACGCGGCTGATTGCCTGAGCTGGCGGTTAATCCAGTCTTGTGGATCATTACCAATACGATCTAGGTCCTCGCGGCTAAACCCGAGGCCAAAACGATTGGCAGCAATGTAAGGCAAAGCAGACATGGTTAAATCCCTGAAAGAAGGTCCTGTATCATTATACGGACAGGGAGGGGTTTCCCTTCGCAGGATTTAAAAGGTTGAAAAAAAGAAAGTTCTAGGCGGTTTCTTTTTGCTGTTTCTTACCGGGCGTAGGCGCAGCCGCCACTTGGTTGCGGCCATTATGCTTGGCCGTATAAAGGGCGGCATCAGCACGCTCGATTAGGTCCTGCAGGTTTTCACCGGGTGAAAATTCGGCACAGCCAACAGACATGGTAATGCGACCTAGTTTATCCCCTGTATTGCGGTTGACAACGTCTTTTGTCGCCACAGCTTTACGCAGGGCATTACCCACAGTGACAGCAGCCTGCAAATTAGTATCAGGAAGAATAATACCAAATTCTTCACCGCCATAGCGCGCCGCCACATCGCGACCTTTGACGCCATCCGTCAGCGTACGTGCGACAAGGCGCAATACCTGATCACCCACCTGGTGGCCATAATTATCGTTGAAGCTTTTGAAGTAATCGATATCAACCATCAGCAGCGCAAACGTACCGCCTGTGATTGAAGATTCTTCAGTGATGCGGCGCAGTTCATTATCAAACGCCTTGCGGTTGGCAAGGCCCGTTAATCCATCAGTGAGAGCTTCACGGCGCACATTCTCAAGATCGCGCTGCAACTCTTCCATAACATGGGAAGACTTATCAAGCTCTTGTTCCAGTGTTCTATTACGCGCCAGCATGTTCTTGGTATCGGAAACAATGTTGGTAAGGACCTTCTGCAGATCCTGCGGGGACGATGTGCTGCTAACCTGCGATGTCACATTCTCAAGATTGATGCTGTATTCTTCTGTGGCAGCCTTCACATCGCGAACGACACCTGTGACATTGCGAATGGTTGAATTGATCTCGTCACCCGCACGGCGCACCAACTCTTCATTCTTCGCATCACTGAGAAACCTGCTATAGAGTTCGCGACAACGCTCTTCGGTGACCTTCTGCTCATTGGCGATCAGAATATCGATCGCGCGTGTAATCTCCGGGCTTTGGCCGGAGAAATATACATACCAAAGTTCATATATATCCGGCGTGGCAGACAAGCCTTCCTTGAAAATACGTTCAAACGCATTCTTAGCAAATTCATTGGCCTGTTTACTGTCGTGATGGTATTGCACGCTGGAAAGCCCCGTTCCCAAGAAATTCAAAGAAAATCAAAACCCATTCAAAGCCGAGAAACTCTAGCAGCCGAAGCCCGGAGTGAGTAGTGAAAATTCCGGGTAACTGCCTACTCTTCAATGATGCCCCAAGTTACTTAAGAGAAACCTAAGGACGCAGGAAAAAATATCCCTGAATCAAGGTGATAGATGACATAATATGGGATTGGCGCTGTTAAGCAAAAGCCATAGGCTTTGGCGGGACGAAAACGCCAGGATTGCCTGGTTTCAGAGCGGCAGGTTTGAAGTCGAGCTTGTCGTCTTTATCAGCTTCTGGGGATTCACCATTGGAGCGACGGGCATCGGCACCATTTTTGTAGATGCCGGCAATCGCCACCGCAGCCGGTGTCATTTCCAGTGGCGGCGCTTTGGTAATGCCGTTCAAGCCTGCGGTCACATTCTCAATATCACCGCCGCCGATTTTACGCTCGCCAGGGATATTCATCATGCCCTGCATGAAAGCTGTACTAACTGGTGCCGCTTGTGCCGCCGGTTGTGCCGGTGCTGCGGATGCTACATAGCCTGTAGAATCAGCGCTGGATTTAAAGCTGGAACCACCGCCACTGCGACCACTGAATACGGCAGCCACATCATAAGCCGTGCTGGCTACAGCAACGGCAGCGCCAGCTACAGGTCCTGCCACCATGGTCGCGCCAACGGCGGCTAATGCCGGTACAGCCTGGCCAGCAGCCGCGCGCGCAAATGAGTTCGTGGCGGTTGCTTGAGGCTGGTCGCCGCCCGCGATTTTCTTATCGAGCTTGGCAACTTCGGTCGCCAGTTTAGTCGCTTCTTTTTGTGCTGTTTCCTGACGTGCGGCGCCGCCTTTGTCGCCAGCACCCAGAGCACTACCAACGCCGCCAGGACCTTTCGAGGTCAACTGTTCGCGCTGCTGCATCGCCTTGGCTTGTTCAGCGCTCATATTCGGTTGGTTTGCGGAGTCCTGATGAGGCTGCGCGACCTGACGAATCGTTTGCATCGGGTCAATCACAGGCTTGGTATTATAAAGGGGATTAGAGATGGTGGAATCAAGACCGGCTTCTGCATCGATAAATGCATCCGATCCTCTGGCTTCCATCGCAAATGTCGAACTCAAAGCTGACATCTTATCCTGCACACCTTGTTTTTCTTTGTTGAGTTAGTTGTAGCTTACAACACACATATTAACAAAGCTTTTCTAACCCCGTTCATTCCCTCTTATATTAACTTTTTTGAGGGCTAAATTCAAATTTTATGGAATCTGAGGCGCTTTAGCTATTCCGTAACCGCCTATAACCCATTGATTCTGCTATATGAATACGGCCAATTTGCTCAAAGATGGAGTGTCCCGTTACCACAGATTCCATGTCAGCTATGGTCCGCGCCACACGTAACAAACGGTGATAAGCCCGGGCCGAAAGTTTCAGGCGGTCAGCCGCCTCGTTTAGAAGCGTGCGGGCCGCAGGATCAAGAACCGCCACCTGTTCCAGAAGCGCTGTCGGCGCTGTTGAATTCAGGTACCCCATGCCGGGTGCCAGCGCTTCATAACGCGCAGTCTGGATCGCACGGCAGGCCGCCACGCGCCGGGCCACGACAGCAGATGTTTCATTCTCGGGCATCGGCGCGCCGTTTGTATTGCTCTCTGACACCGGACGGGCAAGATCCGCAATCGATACCGCACCGGTTTCCACCTGCAGATCGATACGGTCAAGAAGCGGGCCTGATAATTTTTCCTGATACTCGCCGCCGCAACGCGGCGCCTTGGTGCATTCCTGCGAGGGGTCGCCCAGATAACCGCAACGGCAAGGGTTCATCGCCGCAATCAACTGGAAGCGCGCCGGGTAAGTCACGTGATGATTGGCGCGCGCAATGGTCGCCTCGCCTGTCTCAAGCGGCTGGCGCATCGACTCCAGAGTGGCGCGGGCAAATTCAGGAAGCTCATCAAGAAACAAAACACCGCGATGCGCGAGCGATATTTCCCCCGGTTTCGCTTTATGCCCGCCACCCACCAAGGCAGGAAGTGATGCCGAATGATGCGGGGCACGGAACGGACGTTGCTGTATGAGACCGCCTTCGGGCAAGGACCCCGCGAGCGAATGGATCATCGAAACTTCCAGCGCTTCGCGCGGTGAGAGCGGCGGCAATATGCCCGGCAGGCATGATGCGAGCATCGATTTACCGGCGCCCGGCGGACCGATCATGAGCAGGTTATGCCCGCCCGCTGCCGCAATTTCGAGCGCGCGCTTGGCTGTTTCCTGACCGCGTACGGAAGCAATATCCGTGATATGCGCCTGCGCCCGCACGGCAGCGACTTTAGGTTGCGGCTTGCTTAAGACCTGCGTGCCCTTCATATGATTGATCAGTTGCAGCAGATCGCCGGGGGCCAGGATATCAAGATCACCCGCCCATGCCGCCTCTGAACCGCACGCCGCAGGACAGATCAGCCTGTTATCATTAGCTGATGCATGCAGTGCCGCCGGTAACACGCCTGCAACCGCGCGGATAGAGGCATCGAGCGATAACTCACCCAGCACGACACAATCGCGCAATTCATCGGCAGGCAGAACTTCCATCGCCGCCAGCAACCCGAGTGCAATCGGCAGATCGTAATGCGATCCTTCTTTCGCAAGATCGGCAGGGGCAAGATTGACGGTCAAGCGTTTCGGCGGTAATGACAACCCTAATGCATGCAATGCCGCACGCACACGTTCCCGCGATTCAGCCACCGCCTTGTCAGGAAGCCCCACGACCGT
>CAMLJM010000002.1 GCA_946480475.1 uncultured Alphaproteobacteria bacterium | reverse complement strand
CGTGAAAGCAGGCAAACCATTGCTGATCTGCACCTGCACATCAACCGCCTGAACCTCAACACCATGAAAGGCAACTGTGCCAATACGAGCAACCATTATCTTGTGAGCCCCCAGATCGAGTAGAAAATCGGCACAATAATAAATCCAAGTACAGTAACTATAATACGGAACTTTTTTGTCTTATTTTCTGAATAAAGAATAAATGCCCTTACTAAAGCACCAGCAAAAGCAAAGACAAAGACCATTAAGCCCAGAAGAACAAACGGCATACTTATGGGATCATTTCGGCTAAAAGCCGTCTGATAGTCAGAAAAGTTTATGATAAAAAGAACCGACAATACCCCGATATAACTTAGAAGCCATTTCTTCGACGGAAGAAATTGAGCGAACACATATGGAATGCCTCCAAAAACAATGGTGCTATATATAATATTTGCTACCTGTTCCATAGCTATGCCTCAGCAACTATGTCAGGTGAAATAGACCCCACAATTGTGAACGCAGGCAGACCATTACTGATCTGCACCTGCACATCAACCGCCTGAACTTCTACGCCGTGAAAGGCAACTGTATTAATGCGGGCGACCAATTTTTATTCTTTCAAACAGTTTTTAATATCTCGGGTTGTAAAATTATTTTTAATAATCTTCTACAAGAATTTCATAGCACAATAAGCGCGGAACTCAAACGCTTTGAAAACTGCAGCCATTACTGCCTAATGACGCGTCCTGCAGGCTATATTCAGGCTTCACATCGAACCTGAAGGTTACTTCTTCCCCACCCTCGAGCGTAATATGGATGACATACATGCCTGCGGGGTCGCCATCAACCACGGTCCAGAAATTCTGGATAGTTTCGTCCACAACATAAGTCTCCCGTACTGTTGTCGAGGTGCGCCTGTCAGCGGAAACAGATACGCCGGAGGGCCAGTAATCAGGCGCTGATGGCAGTGTAAATTCCTCGCGCCAGCGAACGACAGGCTCATCGGTAGCGACCTTGATCACCCATCCATACGAAACGCCAGGCGTAAGCGGCACTTTGCTGGCAGGAACAAGGCCTGGGCCATCGGCATCGGCATGATCCTTCATCACACCAAAAACGCAATCAACAACGAGAGGTTTCTGCGGTGCCGCCTGTACCGGCAATGCCATCATGATGGCCGCCATGAACAATAAAATAAAACCGAGGAATGATGCCTTCATATTCAATCAATGAGAAGGCAAGAACTGACCGCTTTGCGAGAAGGGCAGTCTTTGCTGGCCATAACCTTGCAGAAATAATGCCCCCTGCACTTTATAGGAAGGCTGCAGCGCCGGATCGGATTGCAGGCGATCAATCTGTTTCACCCAGTCAAGCGGGCTGTTCGTGACAGTCACATGCACAACTTCCTCACCCAGCGCCGGCACCACAGCATGATCACGGCTGACCCCGCGTGCAAATTCGCGATCATTCAGAAACACCGTATAATTCAGTCCCTCAAGCGGGAGGTCGACATTGTTAGGGTTCTGAATGCGTAAGGTCACATTATAGCGCTGTTCGAAAACGCCGGGCGCTTCGGCAGAGACGACATCAACAAGTGTCACGCGCGGTTCTTCGAGGTTGCGCAGATGACCCGTAGCGCAAGCCGTCAGGAGCGGCAGCAGCAAACAAAACGATAAAACAAGATAGGCGCGGATCTCTGACAACATCGGGAATAACTCCTGCTTCATTTATAGCAGGAGTAATGTAGAATCTTTAGGGTGTCCCGGCAACCACAGGGGTGGGTGGCACAACACTCCATTTCTCGAATGTCAGGGCATCGGGCGCATTCACATTGCCGCGCATCAATATTTCGATCTGGAACCTTTGTGGCCCGCAGGTAAAATCCTTATCCATGCCGCGGCAGAACAACCCGTCAGCACGGAAAGCAATATTATCATCACCGATCAGCGCGTATCGTTGCGAGCCGAAAACAAATTCAGCACGCAATGATTGTCCCTCCGCCAAGCGGGGTTTGTCGGTGTGCAGATATTGCTGATAATCGGACCAGCCCTCTGAACTGAAGAACGCCTGCCTGGGTTTAAGCGCCGGGTTGTCAGCCTTGGCATCCGGCATGAACAGGAACTGCTTGATATGTTCTTCGATACTCTGGCGCTGCAGGGATAGATCCTGATTGACCGTACGCTCGACATCTTCATTCTGCGTACGCACAATCACCATCTTCTGTTTTCCCTGCGGCTCGGACAGCGAAAGAATATAGGCCTGAGCCACAATCAGAATAATGGCCGCCGCAATAATAAGCGCTGTATCATCCTGAAAAGGCCGCTTTTTTCCTTCGCGGTCTGCAGGTGTTTCCTGCCTTTTCTGCTTCTTGTTTAATTTCATATGAATAATCTGTCTAATGTATCCCCCCATCAATTTACCCTGTTATCGCGAAAAAAGACAACCATTCCGGTTTTACCGAAAATACCCGTTAAGCCCTTGTTCACGCTTCCCTGCGACACTGGATGTATAACAAGGGAATCATTGCACTATGCGCATACGCGTGCCGCAAACATCACTGACCGATCAGCAGCTTGCAACACTACATGCACGCTTTGTCGTGCCAATTGCCGTGCAGATGATATTGAATGACAGCGAACAGCTGGATGATGCCTGCGAAGCAGCCTTGCATGAATGTCTTTCGGAATTAAAGCCCGATACAGGATTACTATGCCTGGCGCTCTGCGCACAGCATGTTGCCGCCGCCGCAGGGGAATCGCCGATTGTCAAAATGCTGAGCATCTCGGCCAGCCGTATGGCTGATGAATATGGTGCGGCCCTGCTCGCGGAAGCGGGCCGTGGCGGCGAACCCTTAAGTGATCAGGATGCGATGATGCTTCTGTATCAAATCCCGGAAGACCTCGAAGAACTGGCCACATTGATGGATGCCGTGCTGGCGCAAGCTGATCCGCATTCACCGGAAGGTTTGCTCTGCGATATTTTATCGGTACAGGCGATGGTGCATGCCGAACGCGCCAATCATGAACTGGCGGAACTGAGCTTCCTTAACCGCGATAAACGTACACCTGTCAAAAAGCCACGCCAGATCGAACGCCTGGCCGAGAACGTTATCGTCTTTCCGCGTTAAGCGGCTGACAGCATAGGCCCCAATTTCTTCCCGCCCACGATATGAACATGGAAATGCGGCACTTCCTGACCGCCGTTCAAGCCTGTGTTTGCAATGGTGCGGAAGCCCCCATCTGGCAGACCATTATCTGTCGCGATTTTTGCAACGGCACGCCAGAACGCCGTAATTTCTTCTGGCGAAGCATTCGCGCCAAAATCGGCAACGGATATGTATTTGCCCTTGGGTATCACCAGAATATGCACGGGCGCCTTGGGCGCAATGTCAGGAAAGGCCAGAACATGATTGTCTTCATAAACGGGCTTGCAGGGAATTTCCTTACGGAGAATTTTTGCAAAGATATTATTGTCGTCGTATGAAGCGGTCATGCACAGGCCTCCTGATAAATTTATTGCCTACACCTCGATAACAAGAAGTTCAGCATCGGTCAAACCGCGAATATTCAAAACAGGTTCCTCAGTAATTTCTGCACCGTCACCGGCTCTCATCACTGCGCCGTTAATTTCAACCTCACCGGCAGAAATCACGACATAAGCACCTGTCTTGCCGCGAACATTATGGATCAGGACTGTATCCTTGGTCAGGCTGCCACCGTAAATGGCAGCATCCTGATTGATGGTCAACACACCTTCCGTTGCTTCAGCTTCACGGCCTGATACCAGAAGTTTCAGATTGCCCGTGACCGGTGCCTTCGGAAACTCAGCCTGCGCCCAGCGTGGTTGCAAGCCGCGACGGTTCGGCTGAATCCAGATTTGAAACAGCGTCGTATCATCTGAAGGGTCGGCATGTTCGGCATGCGCGATACCTGTGCCCGCTGTCATGATCTGAACATCGCCCGCCCCGGTTTTACCTTTATGGCCCAATGTGTCACGGTGATGCACAGCCCCTGACCGAACATAAGTAATAATCTCCATATCCCGGTGGGGATGCAGGTCAAAACCGCTTCCCGCCTTGATCAGGTCGTCATTAATCACACGCAGGGGGCCAAAACCCATGCGTTCTTCATCATAGTAATCGGCAAAGCTGAAATGGAATTTGGAATGAAGCCAATCATTCTTAAATCCGCCCAGCGTCTCTCTGGGGAATACACGGATCATGATGACCCTGCCTTTCTGTCATGTACTGAGGTTTTGCTCCAATACAAATAACTAGAACGCGTTAACCTTTTGGCAAGGGGGCTTATTCAGCGCCAGCAGGCTTCAGGAGCTTGGTGTAATAGCGGCCCTTGATGATCTCGCCATTCACCTGCGCATAATAGGGATGCGTCCCGAACAGCTCATACCCCAGGCTTTCATAAAGCTGGATCGCGGCTTCCTGCGTTTCGCGAACATCAAGATTGATAACGGTAAATCCTTCGCTCAAAGCCTGCTTCTCAGCTTCCTCGATCAGCATACGGGCCAGGCCATGGCCGCGCGCCCAGGGTGCCACAAAATTTGCTGTCAGATGAACCGCAAAACTCTGGGCCTCGTTATTCTTATTCGGAAGCATCAATTGGCAGGTACCGCAAATAACACCGTCAAGGCGCGCCACGAACAAACGGCGCTGCGGCATGGTCAGTACACCACCCCAATAACGCTCCAGGATATCGCGCGCCGGTAATTTGACCCAACCGAAGCCGCCGCCATTTTCAATCGCAGCATCCGTGGAATCACAGAGATCTTGCATCTCGCCGGTTGATAAAGATGTCGCGAGTTCCACTGTCGCCACCGGCTTCAGGGTTTTCAATCGATTGTCGTTCATAGTATCTCCCCGGCCCGCCTGAACGGGCTTACTCTACGCAAGTGTAAGAATGTCGTGCTCTCTTCCATTTCATCATAAAACATATGAAGAAATATAAAAATCTGTAGTCGCTGACCTTAATATTTACCCCCTTTATGTGCTGCATTGCGATAAGAAAGAAGTGCGCAATTGTGCATTGCATGATAATAAAATCACTTTAAAATCCTCCAGGCTGGGGAACAGATCATGCGCTATATCGTATTGCTACTTATTACACTTTGCTTAGGTGCTTGCATGGCACCGGTAAAGAAAGTGGGTTTTCATGATGCCGCATCCGTCCCTGAAACAGCACACCCAGCGCCCTTCCGCCTGAGCAATATTATTTTCCGCCTGCCGCTGGGTAAGGAAATTGGCAATTACGGTTCCGAAGCGATGAATTTCTGCTTCAGCACCTATGAGGCTCAACGCAACATGCTTACCGGCAAGATCGACCGCGATAGCGCCCGCAAAGCCTTCTACCAGACCATGGCGGGACTTGGTTATGACGTGACTGGTAGCGATGAATTTTTGTTTGAAGAAGAGGCCGATGAAGACTGGCTGCGTACCGAGTTCAAGATCGGCGCAAAAGTCACCGATGCCCGGATGGATGCCTGTAATCAGGAGCCAGGCTTGTTATTAAGCGCACTTAATCGCCAGTATGGCGAGAAAGGCCAACTCTATATTCAGGTGGAGTGGAGCATTTATGATTCCTTGCGCAAGACCACTGTCTACAAAACAACGACGGAGGGTTATGTCGACCGCAAGCGTGCAAACTATGAAGGCTTGGCCCTTATGTTCAATGATGCTTTTGCCATGGCGACGCATAACCTCGCTGCAGATGGGGCTTTTCAGAAATTGATGATAGAAGGTCGACGCCCACCACGTGAGCTCTGGCAGGAAAAGAGAGAAAGCCACGATGAAGCGCGACGCAAATTCGATACTGACGAGGTCGTCACCTTACCGGCACTTAAACCTGGGCAAAGTAAAATCGAGATAAACACGGCCGCTAAAGTGGCTGTGATGGTCGAAGGAGGCACAGGTCACGGCTCGGGTTTCTTCATAACCAAACAGGGTCACATCCTGACCAATAGCCATGTCGTGGGTAGCGCCTTGCGCGTACGGATCGTAAGTGCTGGCAAAGAAGAAAAAATGATAGCTGAAGTGCTGCGCCGTGACCCCGCCCGGGACGTCGCTTTGCTGAAACTGGAAGAAATGCCTAAAGACCTGGATATCATCACCCTGCCCATTCAAACCACATGGCCATCGGTTGGCAGCGATGCTTATGGGATTGGCGCACCGATGACGCGACAATTGCAGGATACTGTCACCAAGGGAATCATCAGCGCCCATCGCCGTAATTTCAATATCATGGGTACGCGTCAGAACCTGTTACAGGGGGATATAGAGATTCACGCCGGTAACAGCGGCGGCCCGCTACTGGATCAATTTGGCAATGTCGTAGGGTTAAGCGTAGCCGGTTACGGAGCCGATTCAGGTATCGGGCTAAATCTGTTTGTTCCCATTGCGGAAGCCCTGGAGAAACTGGACGTTAAACAACCTGTTACACCTTAAAGTTGACATAAGGATGTTTTCTGTTCATGGTGTCTTCAAAAACCAAGAGCAAGACATGAACAGGAATAATAAAAACGAAAAGGACGGTTACACGCCTTTATGGGCAGTATTTGCCTCTAAAGCCGCCAACACCTCGCGCACAACTAAGATTGCCGTCACCGCCACCGCCCTGGTCATTCTGGGCTTGATACGTCTGTCATCGTTGCAGACGGAAACAGGCACTCAACCTTCAGAGTCCCTCGGCAACCCGGCATCTTCTGAAATCAACAGCGCTGGCCAGCAACAACATGAAGAGCGTATTCAGAATGCGCATAACAACATAGTCAACTACGAGTTACCTCCGGCACAAACCCCTGAACAGATGATTGTCCCCGCGACAAATATGAGCGAACCCAGCGCCAATGACCAGGAATCGGTTCCAACGTGGTTGGTTCTGGCGATGCTGGGCCTGGCAATATGGGGCGGCAAAACACTCGCCAGCTGGACGGAAAAAAACGGTTACGACATGAAGCGTTTTGAGGACTGGGCTAACCGTCGCAGCAGACAGCGCAAAGACGACCCTGAACCCTGATTTTATCACGCCGCAGGCGGCAGTTCCTTATCCTTCTGGCTTGTCTTCCATATCGACACCAGTATACCTCCGGCCAGCAGGCTCAGGGTAATGCCCAGCGAAACAAAGGCCGGGACCTTTTCACCGCTGAAGTGGCTATAGAACGCCTTCATACCGATAAACACCAGGATGATCGCCAGTGAATATTTCATGTAAATGAAGCGGTGAATGATGGCCGCAATGGCAAAATACATAGCCCGCAAGCCCACAACAGCAAAGATGTTAGAGGTATAAACCACGAACGTATTCGTTGTGATCGCCAGAACCGCCGGCACGGAATCAACCGCAAAAATCAGGTCGGCCACTTCAACCGTCACCAAGGCCAGAAACAGTGGTGTAGCACGCAAACCGCCGCCGGGATTATCGATACTCTTCTCACGGATGAAGAATTTATGCCCGTGCAGGAACTTGGTGACCTTCAGATGTTTCTGGATGAACTGTATAAAGCGGCTATCTTCAATACCCTCTTCCTCGTCCTCCTTCATCACCAGCATCTTCCCGCCAGTAAAAACGAGGAATGCAGCAAATAAAAGCAATACCCATTCAAAATTATGAACGATAGCAGCGCCCACACCGATCATAACGCCGCGCATGACAATCACGCCGATGATACCCCAGAACAAAACGCGATGCTGATATTCCCGCGGAACCCCGTAATAGGTGAAAATCAGGGACATGACGAACAGGTTATCGACAGACAAACTCTGCTCGATCAGGTAGGCCGTAAAATAATCCATACCATCATCAGCGCCAAGCCGCCACCAGACCCAGCAACCAAATAAAAGGGCTATCGACACATATATGCCCGCCAGACGCAGGCTTTCGCTGGCACCGATAACATGATCTTTCTTATTCAGAACACCCAGGTCTAAAACCAGCAGGGTTACGATAACACTGATGAAGATAAGCCACATGCTGGCAGGCTGACCAAGGAATTGACCGTCGATGATGGCGGAAAGGAATTCCATTTACATTGTCCTAAACTGTAAGAGCGAAACGCAATATACAGAATGATATGGATTGGCGACATTTTCAAGGCAACACAGGATGTTGTTGTCATATTATTCTATACGGCCATCCGGATTCCCATTTCTACTACGCGGTCATACGGTATGCGGAAGAAATCATTCGCATTGGCGGCAGAACGGGCCATAGCAATGTAGATATGATCCTGCCATTCCGGCAGCCCCACCTTGGCGTCTGAAACGATGGAGCGGCGTCCGAGAAAATAGGAAGCGCCTTCCAGATCCAGATCAATGCCATGTTGAGGCAGAAACTTCAGGGCACGCGGCACATCGGGTGTCTCCATATATCCGAAGTTCAGAACCACGCAGGTAATGGAAGACGACAACCGTTCAACCGATATGCGGTGACTTTCAGGCACGCTGGGCATCTGCGAAGTCGCCACCGTCAGAATGACATTATGACGGTGCAAAATGCGGTTGTGCCGCAAATTCTGTAGCAGGGCGACAGGCGCAACACTGGGATCGCTGGTCAGGAAAACAGCAGTCCCTTCGATACGCGTCGGGGCCTGTCGATCCAGAATTTCAGTCAGATCATTAAGGCTCGTCACTTCCTTCTGGGCCTTGCGGCGCAGATAGCTTGTACCTCGTACCCAAATCGTCATCATCAGGACCAATGTCCCCGCCAGAAATAAGGGGACAATACCCCCCTCAAACACTTTGAGCATATTGGCCGCGAAGAAAATGATCTCCAGCATAAGAAACGGCAGGACTATAAGCGCGGCCAGCATAGGGTTACGATTCCACACCCTCCAGATAACGATGAAAGAGAGGATCGTAGAAACCAGCATCGTCCCCGAAACAGCAATCCCGTAAGCAGAAGCAAGACCGCTGGAGCTGCCAAACATCACACAAAGCAGAAGCACTCCCAGAAGAAGCAGGCGGTTGATCTTGGGCATATAGATCTGACCCTGCTGATCCTCAGACGTGTGCCTGATCTCCATGCGGGGCAGGAAACCCAGATGTATGGCCTGCCGTGTCAAAGAGTATGCTCCGGTGATGACAGCTTGTGACGCCACAATTGTCGCTAATGTCGCCAGAATAATGAGGGGTAATAAAAGACCCTCAGGTGCCAGCTTGTAGAAGGGGTTATCGAGCGCTTCCGGTTGCTGCAGGATTAGTGCGCCTTGCCCCAGGTAGTTCAGACTCAGGCAGGGAAAGACAAGGAACAACCAGGCCTTCTGAATGGGTGAGCGTCCAAAGTGGCCGAGATCAGCATATAATGCTTCTGCGCCTGTCACAGCGAGGAAGACAGCGCCGAGAACAACCAGCCCCACCATGCCATGATGAATAAAGAAATTAAAGGCATAGTATGGGTTAAGCCCATGAAGGATGTCAGGATTGATAATTATCCAATGAATGCCCAACGCCCCCATGACAAGAAACCATAAAGCCGTAATGGGGCCAAAGAAAATGGAGACTTTGCCCGTTCCTGATTTTTGCGCATAAAAGAGTAGCAATAAAATACAAATAGATATCGGCAGCACATAGTCTTCAAAACCCGGGGTTGCCAGCTTCAAACCCTCTACAGCTGACATCACAGAAATAGCAGGTGTAATCGCCGCATCACCATAAAATAAACCGGCGCCGATAAGACCCATAAAAAATACGAAAGGTCCAAGCTTCCCGGCAGGTTTATACGCCTGCACCACCAGCGAAAGAATGCCGCCCTCGCCCCGGTTATCAAGGCGCAAAAGAAAGAGAACGTATTTTAGCGTGACCACCAGCATCAGCGACCACAGGATCAGTGAACATATTCCGTAAATCTCTATAGAACTTAATCCCCCCGTCTCGGCAGCCTGTAATGCCGCTTCACGGAAAGCATAAAGCGGGCTGGTGCCAATATCGCCGTAAACAACGCCAATACATCCTAAGAGCAATATCCAGAAACGATTTTTGGCATCTCCATGATGGGTGTGGTCAGGGATATCGGAAGCATGGTCTTTAAGAAACATCAGTCATCACTTTTCTGCGGTAAGGAGGGACAAGGGCACCGCTTGAGAGCTGAAATGCTACGCCCGTCATTTCGCAAACGCAAACTTCCAGATATTTACATATAGAATGGGTTGATTTGTAAGATAAGCAGGTCTATATCCAAACCATCATGACAGAGAAAACACCTTATAATTATCTCGGCCAATGGCATGCGACGACCATTCTTGCCGTCCGCAAAGGCAACGATGTTGTTATCGCTGGCGACGGTCAGGTATCCATGGGCCAGACGGTTCTGAAATCCAACGCCCGTAAAATTCGCAGACTGGGCAAGGATGGAAAAATCATCGCCGGGTTCGCCGGTGCCACCGCAGACGCCTTCACATTGTTCGAACGACTTGAGGCTAAGCTGGAAGCACACCCGGGGCAATTGACGCGCGCCTGTGTCGAGCTGGCAAAAGACTGGCGTATGGATAAATACCTGCGCCGCCTGGAGGCCCTGATGGCCGTATGTGATAAGGACACATCGTTGATCCTCACGGGGACAGGTGATGTCGTCGAACCCGAAGATGGCATCATTGGTATTGGTTCGGGCGGTAACTATGCCTTAGCAGCCGCTCGCGCTTTGGTTGACCAGCCACTCACAGCGGAAGAAATCGCACGCAAGGCGATGAAAATCGCAGGCGATATCTGTGTGTACACCAATCACAATGTTGTGCTTGAAAAGCTGTAATTGAAGGCGAATTCACCCTCATGAACAAATCACAAATCACTATTGATATTCCGACCTTAACGCCGCGTGAGATCGTATCCGAGCTGGATCGCCACATTATCGGTCAGGCAGCTGCCAAACGCGCTGTCGCGATTGCCTTGCGTAATCGCTGGCGTCGCCAGCAACTGGATAAAGCCATGCAGGAAGAGATTTATCCAAAGAACATCCTGATGATTGGCCCGACAGGTGTTGGTAAAACCGAGATCGCCCGCAGGCTTGCTAAGCTGGCACAGGCGCCTTTCCTGAAAGTGGAAGCCACGAAATTCACCGAAGTGGGATACGTAGGCAAAGACGTTGAGTCAATTATTCGTGATTTAGTTGAGATTTCCATTCACATGGTGCGTGACAAGATGCGCCGTTCTGTCACGGCGCAGGCAGAGCTTTATGCTGAAAACCGCGTACTGGATGCTCTGGTGGGCGATACGGCCAGCGAAAGCACGCGCGAGTCCTTCCGTCAGAAACTGCGCAACGGCGATCTGAACGGCAAGGAAATCGAGATTGATGTACAGGATAAAACCGACCCTATGGCAAGCTTTGATATTCCAGGCATGCCGGGTTCGTCTATGAGTATGATCAATATCGGCGACATTATGGGCAAGGCTTTTGGCAGCCGGACCAAGCGTAAGAAAATGACTGTGGAAGACAGTCATGAAATATTAATGGCTGAGGAAGCTGACAAACTTCTGGATGATGAAAAGATTGTTGCGACAGCGCTTGAACTGGTGCAACAAAACGGCATCGTTTTCATTGATGAAATAGACAAGATCGCCAGCCGCCAGGACGCACGCGGTGGCGATGTCAGTCGCGAAGGTGTGCAACGCGATCTGTTGCCCCTGATCGAAGGCACAACCGTTAACACCAAGCATGGCCCGGTGAAGACAGATCACATTCTGTTTATTGCCTCAGGTGCCTTTCACTATGCGAAACCAAGTGACCTGCTGGCAGAACTGCAGGGTCGCCTGCCCATTCGCGTAGAACTGAACGCTCTCACGAAAGAAGATTTCCGCCGCATCCTGACTGAAACCGATGCCTGCCTGATCCGCCAGTATAAGGCCTTGATTGGCACGGAAAATGTAACGATCGACTTCGGTGAGGATGCCATTGACGAGATCGCGCATATCGCCTTCTCGGTCAATGAAACAGTTGAAAATATAGGCGCCCGCCGCCTGCATACTGTCATGGAAAAACTGCTGGATGATATCAGCTTCACGGCAACGGACCGCGGCGGTGAAACCATCAAGATTGACGCTGGTCTGGTCAAGTCGCAGGTGGCAGAACTCGCCCGTGACACCGACCTTTCGAAGTTCATTCTTTAGACCTGAAATCTATTCACAATTTCGTGCAGACTTTGTGTGCAAACTCAAAATACCGATTGTTTTTTTATGAAACTGGTATGATATGGGATTGTGTCTCTCGCTTGTGAGGGGCATCGGGCTGTGCCGCTTTTACGAGCCATGCCAGTCCTGTAAGCCGGAAGCCAAAACGCGAAATAAAATGAAAGACCGACAAGGATCGGCAGGCCCCTCTCAACAGGACAGCTCCGCAGCAACGCGGATCGCAATGGACACTTCGTCCCCTACGCAAAGGGCCCATCCGCAGGAAATTGCAAATTCACCGGCTTTGGGCCTGCCTTCGCTTTACGACAAGTTCTTGGATAAAAAACCTTCAGCGAACGAAGATGGTATTGTTCCTACCAAGACGGCCCGCAAACAGGCTAAAAAATCCTTATTTAAGAACCCCGGTTTTCCCGAAAGTGAAAAATCCCGCGCTTTCCGTCGCCGTTTTTATCCAGATGCCACAAAAGAGGACTGGTCTGATTGGGGTTGGCAAGTCCGTCACCGCATTCGCGATCTTGAGCAACTATCGCGCATCATTAAGCTGGCCCCGGATGAGGAAGCTGCCGTTCTGAAACATCGCGGTTCCCTGCCTATCGGCATAACGCCTTATTACGCTTCACTTCTGGATGAAGTAAACCCAGAACAGCCCTTACGCCGTACGCATATTCCCGTGACAGGGGAGTACGTACGTACACCCGGTGAAGACCCTGATCCGCTAGGCGAAGATCATGATACCGCCACCCCTGGCCTTGTTCATCGTTACCCCGACCGCGTACTATTTCTCACTACCGGCTTCTGCTCGACTTATTGCCGCTACTGTACCCGTTCACGCATGGTGGGCGAAACCAATGGCGTTTATTCTTTCAGCATCTCGCAATGGGAAAAGGCCGCGCAATATATCGAAGCCCACCCAGAAATCCGCGATTGCCTGCTTTCCGGCGGCGACCCGCTTTCGATCATGGATGATAAGCTGGAATGGCTTCTTGCACGCTTGCGCCGTATCAAGCATCTGGAGTTTATCCGTATCGGCACCAAGATCCCCGTCGTAATGCCCCAGCGCATTACCAAAAACCTGACCAAGATGCTCAAAAAATACCACCCATTATGGATGAGCATCCATTTTACGCATCCGGATGAACTGACGCCTGAAACCATGGAAGCCTGTGAACGCTTGGCCGATGCCGGCATTCCGCTGGGAAGCCAGACCGTACTGCTGAAGGGCGTCAATGACAACCTCGATACGATGAAGCAGCTTTATCATGGCCTGCTGAAAATCCGTGTGAAACCCTATTATCTTTATCAGTGTGACCCCGTCTCCGGGTCGAGCCACTTCCGCACCCCTGTTGAGAAGGGACTGGAAATCATGGCAGGTTTGCGTGGTTTCACCACAGGTTATGCTAACCCTGTTTTTGTTGTTGATGCCCCGGGCGGCGGCGGCAAGATACCCCTGATGCCGGATTACGTGGTCGGTCGTGATGGTGCTGATTTGCTGCTTACAAACTTCGAAGGCGGAACCTTCCGTTACCCTGACCCTGAAGGCACACTGGGCACCAGCCAGAACTATCTGCGCGATCAGGGCTTTGCCCACAATTCTGTATCCGGCGTTTACAACGTCAAACCACGGAACTAGCCACCATGAAAGTCGGCCTTACCTATGACCTGAAAGACGATTACAAGGATTCAGGCCTTGATGCTGAAACCATCGCTGAGTTTGATGCGATTGATACCATCGAAGGCATCGAAAGCGCGCTGCAGAAAATGGGTTTTGAAACCGATCGCATTGGTCATATAAAAAACCTGGTGGTACGTCTTGCACAGGGTGATCGATGGGATTTCATCTTTAATATTACCGAAGGGCTATACGGAATCGCTCGCGAAGCACAAGTACCGGCATTGCTGGAAGCCTATCAGATTCCTTGCACATTCTCAGATGCGGCAGCCATGTCAATGATGCTTGATAAGGGTGCAACTAAGCTGATGTTGCGCGAACATGGGATAGCCACCGCCCCTTTCAAGGTCATAAAGGCCCTGGACGATCTTAAAGACATTCATCTGCCCTATCCCTTATTTGCCAAGCCATTGGCTGAAGGCACCGGCAAGGGCATCAATGGAAAATCAAAAATAGAAAATGCGGCACAACTGAAAGACACCTGTGCCTTGCTGCTGCAAAAGTTCAAGCAGCCTGTGTTGGTTGAAACATATCTTTCCGGCCGTGAATTTACTGTGGGCATGCTGGGCATGGAAGAAACAACACGCGTTATCGGCATCATGGAAGTTGTTATCGATGAAACGCGCGGCATAGGCAATTACGGCTATGTCAACAAATCCGACTGGTACGACCATATCAGCTACAGCTTGCTGGATGAACAAAAAGAGCCAGCCCTATTCAGGGCAGTGCATGATGTCGCAGTGGCATCATGGAGGGCACTGAACTGCCGTGACGGTGGCCGTCTGGATATAAGATGTGACGATTATGGTGTACCGCATATTATGGAGATCAATCCGCTGGCAGGATTACGTCCGGGCTTCTCTGATCTTGTCGTTCTATGTGATATGGCAGGAATGGATCATCCCACATTGATCCGTGAAATTGTAGCAGGCACTTGCGCACGTTATGGCCTGACCCTTCCGGAGTTGCAATATGAAGCCGCCTGAAGTTTTTAGAAATAACAGGCCCAGTATTGCGATTGTGCATACTGATATCAATCTAAATCCTACACCCGATGATGCAGACACTATTCTGCAGGCGCAGTTTATCAGCCGCTGCCTGGGTGAATTGGGCTACCATGCCCCCCTGCTGCCATTCAGACCCAAAACATTGGAGCAATCCCTGATAGATTGTCAGGCTATAGCTATATTCAACCTGGTCGAAGCCGTGGGTGGCGAAGACGAGCGCGCAACGGAAGGCCCCCTTTTCTTTGAAAAGATCGGCATGCCCTACACAGGCAATCGGGCAGCCACCATGCAGGCGCTTGAAAATAAGCCCGTGGTCAAGCGTCGCCTGCAGCAGCATAATCTGCCCACCCCCGCATTCCCGGAAGACGGGAGGCAGGGCAAACAATGGATTTTGAAATCTGAAACATTCCATTGCTCACGTGGCATGGATCATCGCAACGTATCCTCAGATATTGATGAGTTGAATGAATTAGCCCGCGAATGTGCTGCAAAATATAGCGGTGCGTGGTTCCTGGAAGAGTACATACCGGGCAGAGAAATCAATATGGCCCTGCTGGATAACGGCGATGGAACAGCAACCGTCCTGCCTGCATCAGAAATTCGCTTCACAGGCAAAGAACCGCATATCGTTGACTATGACTGCAAATGGAACGAAGACAGCGAGTCTTACAACAATGCCTTTGCTAACATGGAATTCACCGCTGCCGAGGAACCTATGCTGGATAAACTGGCAAACCTCTCACAGCAATGCTGGAAATATTTTGGTCTGAAAGGTTATGCCCGTATTGATTTTCGCATTGATAAGCAAGGAAACCCCTTCATTCTCGAGATCAACGCAAACCCCTGCCTTTCCGATGATGCCGGTTTCATGCGTGCCGTATCCTATGCAGGCATGAAACATTCAGAGGCCATAGAACGTATCATTAATCCCGTTTTGAATAATAAGAAGAATGAATCCCGCTACGCGTAAACAAACCGGAATTCTGCCCTACGATGAAATCATTATGCTGCACGATCAGGCATATGATGAATCCACGCCTGATGAGCTTTACAACATTACGATTGCAGAAGAGTTAGGCGAAATCATTCGCGATACGGGCGTCAAAACAATATTGATGCCCTTTAACGTTGACACATTGGAAATACTACGCAGAAAGAAAACCGCAGGCGAAAGATTTGCTGTTTTTAATCTGGTTGAGAATGTAGAACGCAAACCGGAATGGCAACCACGCGCGATGGAAGCCTTGGAAAAACTGGGGGTTCCTTTCACGGGGACAGACACGGGCACATTGCTTGCCTGTGATGCGGATAAGTTTCGTATGAAAGAATTACTGCTCGCGCAGAACTTACCCACGCCGCCCTGGGCCACACGTAATTATACCAAACCGTTATACGAGAACCCCGGTAAATGGCTGGTAAAGTCTGCCATCTATCACGGCTCCTTTAACATCAAACAAGATAGTGTATCCGATGACCCTGGCTATTTGCTGCAACTCATGAAGCAATATGAGGAAGAGCATGGCGGACTATGGTTTGCAGATCGCTATTTGCCTGGACGTGAGTTTTTCATAGGCATGATCGGCAAGCGGGGCGAAGATCCCGAACTTCTTCCTGAAACAGAGCTAACATTCGATCCCCGTCACTTCAGTGAAGGACGCCTTCCTTTCTTAACAGAAGATGCCAAATGGGAAGAAGATGGCGATGAATATAAGGCCATTGGCGCGCGCTATGGGGAACTGTCATCAAATGACCCCATGAAAGCCAGACTGGAGCAACTGGCGGTCAAGAGCTGGCACGCGCTGGGCCTAAGCGGCTATGCGCGCATCGATTTTCGTATGGACGAACAGGGGAATCCCTGGATTCTGGAAGTAAACACCAATCCGTACCTGGCAATCATTCCCGATAGCTTCATTTTCCAACCCGCTTTAAGGGCCGGTCTTTCAATTGCCGATGTGCTGACCAAGATCATTCTTTGCGCCAATCCAGCACGATGATAGGCTGGAATTCATGATACCGCGTCTGCTGACAAAACCTGTGTTCAAGAATGTTGCCGTCCTCCTGGGCGATCCCCGTCTACAGGACCAGGTGAAGCCAGGCGCCACATTCAGCCATGAAGATATGGAAGAAGTGCGCGTGCTCAAGGAAACACTCGCGAACCTGACTGATTATAACTTCAGCTATCTGAACAATCACCAGACCCTGATGGACGACCTGCGCCACACGCGTCCAGATTTTGTCATGAATTTCTGCGATAACGGCTTTAACAATGACCCACGTAAAGAACTGCATGTTCCGGCGCTGCTGGAAATGCTGGATATACCTTATTCCGGTGCGGGACCTGACTGCCTGTTGCTTTGCTACGATAAAAGATTGGTGAGTAAGCTGGCACAGGAAGCGAATGTACCCGTACCAGAAGAAACTCTCTTCACGGGCGATTTTTCAGTATTGAACGACTGGCATATTTACCCCGCCATGATCAAGCCAAACGCTGCTGACAATAGCATAGGCATCACTGAAAAATCTGTTGTTAACAATGCTGCTGAACTGAAGGCGCAAATCCTCCATCTCATGAATGATATGAATATCCATGAAATATTGGTTCAGGAATTTCTGCCGGGCACCGAATACCGCGTGACCATCACTGGTAATCCGGGAACAGGGTATTTCTATCTGCCAACGTTCGAGTGGGACTACTCAAAGATACCTGCAGGCATACCGCACATTCTGACCTATGACTCCAAATTCGATATCGCCGGCAACTATGATAACCTGAAATCACATCACTCCACACTGCCCCCCGCATTCACAAAACAGATAGAAGAGTATTCAGAAAAACTATTCACACGCCTGAATTGTCACGACTGCGCTAAAATAGATTATCGCCTGGACGCCCGCGGCCAATTGAAGCTGGTGGAGTTTAATCCAAACCCTAGTTGGGATGCAGGCGCCTATGTTAATCAGGAAGATATTGATAAAGGTTATTTCTATCCTGATATTTTACGTTTGTTAATTGAAACGGGACAATTGCGGTACGCCCCCGATAGTTCCTATCTAAGGAAATCGGCATGATCCGCAAAGCCACTATGGATGACATACCGCTGCTGGCGCGTATAGAAATGGCGAGCTTCCAGAAAGAGCGCTATCCCATAGATGAAGAAACGTTCTATGAACTGATGCTCTCCCCTGCGCAAATTATACTTGTGTATGAAGACACAAAAAAAGGCGTTGTAGGCCATTTGTTGGCAGAGATCATGGATAACCAGACCAGCCTCAGTATTGATTCCGTGGCCGTACTGCCAGATTTTCGCGGCATGGGTATTGGCAAGGATCTTGTAAAAGCCGCGCTTGAGTTTGCAAAAAACCGCAATATTCCCGCTGTATCGCTGGAGACGCCGGAAGGCGATAAACATCTCTACGATTTCTATCGTAGCTTGCATTTCAAAGACATAGGCCGGGAAGAAAACTTTTATGGTGATGGCAGCGCTTGTATCATCATGAAACTGATATTCGCTTTACTGTTATTATTGCCATTGCCAGCCTGGGCCCAGGACGCCCCCAAACTGCAAATGCCTGTTGCCTGTGAAATCGGCAAGACTTGCTGGCTCGTGAATTACCCGGACAACGATGCCGCACCTGATGTAGCACGCGATTATAATTGCGGGCCTCTCACTTATGAAGGCCACGACGGCAGTGATTTCGGTATCCGCGACCTTGTTGCCATGGAAACCGGCGTTGCTGTTCTGGCTGCCGCAGATGGGAAAGTGTTACGCACCCGTGAAGGCGCCGCAGACCTTATGCCTGATAAGGAAGAAATAGAAACCTTGCTCAGGGAAAAGAAAGGTTGCGGGAACGGTATCGTGCTGGAACACGCCAGTGGCTGGCAAACACTTTACTGCCACATGAAAAACGGATCTTTCAAGGTCAAGGAAGGGCAAACTGTCAAAGCAGGCACACCCCTGGGACTTGTCGGACACTCCGGTGTCGCTGAATTTCCCCATCTGCATTTTACCATCATGAAGGATGGTAAGATTTATGATCCCTTTAGCGGGCATATTATGAACACAGCCTGCAAGACGGAGCAGACTCCTTTCTGGAATCCACCTTTGCCATATGAGCCAGTATCACTTTACGCCGCGGGTTTTAAAACCGGCGTGCCCGATCTGGACGCCTTGCGTATTGACGCGACAGCACCTTCCTACTTGCGCCGCGAAGATAGTCCTATCCTGACATTCTGGGCGATGATTTATGGTGTGGCCGCCGGTGATAAAATCGAACTGGAAATCATAGGGCCGGACAGTCAGGTGGTTACACGCCGTGATATCGCACAGGAAAAAACCAGAGCACGCCAGCTATACTACATAGGAAAAAACTTCGGGGAGACACTGATTCCGGCTGGCGAGTATACGGGCGTTATTACGCTCACACGTACAGAAGCCGATGGCAGAAGCCTGATCCGCACCCGCGACACCCTTGTTAAGATTCACTAATTACTGATCGTACGCTTGCGGCGCAGTAATACGTACAAGGCACCACCACCCCCATGCTCAGCTTGCGCTGGCTCAACACGCAGGACGATATCGGAAAGATCGTGCTCAGCAAGCCACTGCGGAACCTGCCGTTTGAGAACGCCCGTACTAATACCCTCAGCACTACGGCCTTTACCGGTAATAATGAGCACACAACGCAAATTCCGGCCATAGGCGCGCCGGATAGTCTCGCGCAACTTCTTGTGTGCTGCTTCCTGTGTCAGACCATGCAGATCAAGTGTGATATCTATCGGGTACTGACCTCGCTTAAGCTTTCTTCCCGTACGGCTATCAACTTCACGGTCACCTGGCAATCTTTCTCGAACAACAGCAACAGGAGCAGTAGGTTCATCAGGCCCCCGGGCAGTTTTCTTAATATGGGGAGATGCAGAAGGCGCTACAGTACGGGAAGAAACCCGTAACGGTTTTACATCACGTGTTACATGATCCCATAAATCGTCCCCCTCCCCCGGCCCGCGCTCTTTAGGATAGTCATCAAGAATATCTATGGGATTCATGGGGTTAACACTGAATTTCGCTTTATCTGCACATACACAGTCTGTAAATTAATTTGTATTATAATAATTGTATTGAATGAGCTGGCAAGCCATACACTAAGGGTAATCTGCATGAATAAACTTATATCGGTGATCAAGCTTGCCGTATCTTTGTGTCTAATCATTACCCTGACCATTTGCACACCCACAAGCGCGCGCGCAAGCAATGACCTCCCACCCGAATATCTGGCGGGATTTGCCTTCTTCAAATACGCCAAAGTGGCTCCAGACTTTAAATTTTGGGTCGCTAAGTCGCCAGCATATATGCAGGCGACCCCCCGGGAACGTAGCGCCATGCTCCGAATAGAGCCGGAAAACCTGCAGAATGCCTTTAATAACTTTGTGATTGAAGATAATCCGATCACGGTGAAAACACGCGTGTCGTTCCGCACCCCGTCACTAACTATGGCAAAACGAATGTTAGCTGAACAAGGAGCCGCCATCGTTAACCTGGAGATGGTGGATCAGCCCGACAAGCTGTTCCCACTGCATGTAGCTGATATGTGGATAGGGCTGATTCCCGAAAACATCGAGGATCATCTGGAACTGCGCTTGTCAGAGGAAGAATTCATCAATTTTAAAAAACAAACCGAGGACCAGAAACTGATAGGGCATGCCGAAGGCATTATCAGCCTGACCTTGCTGCCAACGGCTGCCGACACCAAAAGGCCATTTGTTCTGAATGGGTATGAACTCTGGATGTTAATGGCAGATGTTGTAAGTCTGGAAATATGGTCGGAAGACGGTAAAACCATGGCATGGTACAAAGATATTGATTCCCGTGTAAGCACAAAACAATCACGCGACATTTACAATCTTTATAAAGACTGATTTTTATTTAATTTCACAGGACATGCAGTCATGGACTCGCGTCTGGATAATATATTTCGCACCACATTCAGGCAGACAGAAAGCGCCGACACCTGGATGGGCATAAGACGTGAAGAACCACGTGACGATCAACGCCGCAAAAAAAATGAAGAAGAAGAGAGTAAAAAGAAGCCGGAATGGGAAGACGACACAGTTGTGTCGATCAGCGCTCTCAGGCAGTTTCTTTCATCCCTCATAGCTCCTGAATCGCCCCTACTACAGACAACAGCCACAACGGTGACCGAACAGACGCCACTCACAACACAGCAACAGCGCGCCCATACAGCTGCCAATGCTTATCAGAATACAGCACGCCATGCATCCGAACAGTCTGCCGCGCCGCCTGTACCAGTCGTAAAAACATCGACGTCGCAGCCCGCCTTATCCCAAGATGAGAATCGTGCCATATATCAATTGTTAAATAATCTCGATCTTTTGCAGCAGAATGGCATTACATCATTACATATCCGGAAAGAAGGCAGCTTTCTCGAAAGCCTGACACGGGCGACCGAATGGCAGCTCTCGCAAGTAACTTAGAATTTCAAGCTATATCCTTGTTCCTGCGTCAGAAGAATCTCAGGCTTTGCAGGATCAATCTCCAGCTTCTGCCGCAGACGATATATATGCGTCTCAAGCGTATGTGTCTCGACGCCATCAACGTAACCCCACACCTTTGTCAGCAAATCGCGCCGCGAAACGACGGCGCCAGCCTCTGCGGCCAGACATGACAGGATAGCAGCCTCTTTTTCCGTCAGCATGACATCTTCGCCTTCGTCGACGGGAATAAGAAGCGTATCGGCAGGATCAAAGATAAAGCGGCCTAAAGACAGGGCAACCTGACGGCCCTGATTCTGGCGCTCGTTTATTCTGCGCAATAACGAACCCAGCCTGACGGGCCCGGAAATAGTAATCTGCGCCGCATCAGAAGATGACACAAAAACAACATGAAGCCCCTGCCCTAAGGCCGCCTGGGTAATAACTCGTTGCGCCAGGGGATCACCCTGCACCATAAAGAGAGCTATGGATTTAGATTCTGTCATTTAAACATTCTATGACAATTTTACCGGGTAAGCAGGTAAAAAAGGGCTTTCTTATAGTTTTGCATCAATCTCAAACAAGTTAATCCATTGATATATATGGTCTTTTATTGGCACAGGCTTTGCGAATCTCCCTTTTGAGGTTCATTCAATGATTGATTCAACCACTCAGAACGCTTATCCGGCGTACAATGCGGCCATTGATTCTGGTCAGCACCCGCGTTTGCATATGCGCCGCGATCCTGATGACCGCATGGCCGGAAGCATTCCTGTATGGGAAAGCCCTATAAGGGATAACGCACGCGTGAGCGCAGAAACCCGTTTTGATACGGCACTGAACTACGCTGACGCAGGATCAGAAACAGGAGGCGCACTTCCTGCCGCCACCGATAAAGTCGATCAAGAAGAATTTAGTTTTGGCGACCTGATCGATATCGTCAACCCGCTGCATCACATTCCCTTGGTCAGTACAATTTATGAAAGCGTGACAGGCGATACGATCAAACCTTCCGGCCGGATTATTGGCGGCGCTGTTTTTGGCGGATTTGCCGGTGCTGCGTCCGGTATCGCCAACGTCATTATCGAGGAAGAAACAGGTAAGGACGTTGCTGGTAATGTCGTCGCCTTTGTAACCAAAGGCGACCTGCCACAAGCGAAACCGGGCAGCCTTTCGCCAGAAGAACAACTGGACCAGGCAGCACAGCTTGCATTTAACGATATTGAAAGTGAAACGTTGCCGCAAATGGCCTTAGGCCTTCAGCAACCCGCCCATATTCAGGAGCCACCGCCTGAAGTTATTGAATACGAACGTTACATCTTTGATGATGATCGTATGGCCGGCACTATGGTGCGCAGAAAATCAAATGTATCACTATCTCCCCTGCCCCGCGCCCCTCTGGCAGATCCTGTAAGCGTGAGCCTCGCCGATATCCGCAACCAACAAATTGAAGCAATGACAGAACTGAAACTCAGTCCTCTGGCGCCATCCAATTAGACGTTACGTTCACCAAAAATGCCCGTACCCACGCGGATATATGTGGCGCCCAGAGCAACAGCTCTTTCATAATCAGCACTCATGCCCATGCTAAGGTCTGAAAGGCCATGCTCCTGCGCCAGCTTACGCAGGAATGCAAAGTGAAGCGCGGGTGGTTCATCAACCGGCGGAATGCACATCAGGCCCTTAATCGATAAATCTTCTTCACGGCATATCTGTATGATTGAATCCAGATCCTGCGGCAATACGCCTGCCTTTTGCTCTTCAGCACCCGTATTGACCTGAACGAAGCAGGGCAGAACCCGGTTCTGCTTTTTCATCTCTTTAGACACAGCCCGGGCAATCTCTGGGCGGTCGATCGTTTCGATGACATCGAATAACGCTACAGCATCCCTGGCCTTATTCGTTTGCAAGGGTCCGATAAGGTGCAAGGTGATATCAGGATATTCTTTCTTGAGTTCTCCCCAACGCTCTCGGGCCTCCTGTACACGGTTTTCACCAAAAACGCGTTGGCCCGCCCTCAAAGCCTCATGAATTTTGTCAGCGGGCTGCATCTTACTGACAGCAACAAGCGTTACCTGAGAAACATCCCTGCCGCACTCTCCACAAACCCTGGAAATCACATGACGAACAGCGCTTATATTTTGAGATACATCGTTCATATTGCCGAATGTGCCTATTTTGCAGACAAAAAGAAAGAGGGAGGATTTCTCCCCCCTCTTCCGAATTCAGACTTCTATCCGAAGATTAGAAGTTAACTTGTGTACCGAGCAGGAAGCTGGTTGCGTCCATATCGGCAGCACCTTCTTCATGATCGATGTAGTGTACGGAACCACGGAAGGTCATGCCTGGGCCGTATGTGTATGTAACACCACCGGAGAAACGATCTGTTTCCAGGTCATCGCCAACTTGTTCTTGGTCAGCATTGTACCAGGAAGCACCCAGTTTCCATGGGCCAGTTGTGTAATCAGCACCAACAACGATGATGTCTGACTCGAGGTCGTCATCAGCGCCATTGTTGTCTTCTGTGTACACAACACCCAGACCGAAGCCACCGAATGTAGCAGCGGCGCCGAGGTTCCAAGCATCACGGTCATCAAGACCTGTGCCGCCATCTTCTTCCAGCTCAGCGTGTGTATAACCACCGCCCAGTGTCAGACCGAATTGGTCGAACTGACCTTCGTAACGAGCAGCCAGATCCCATACGGAACCGAAATCATCAGCTACATCGTCTACGTCAACACCTTCGAGGTCACGAGAAGCATCACGAAGTTCCGGGGTGTAGGAAACGCCAGCCTGGAAGCCGTTGAATACTGGTGACAGGTAAGTAATTTTGTCAGCAGATTCAGATACGTCCTGAGCGTAGTCAAACTGTACATCGCCAGCGACTGCGAAAGCAGCAGGTGCGATATCATAGTTTACAGGCTGGATGTATTGGCGGATGCCGTCGATGTTGCTATCAGCTGAAGGAGCGGCAACTTGGAGCAGGTAGGCAGCGCCATCTTCTGCACCGAAGTTTACACGACCCCAGGAGCCGGAAACATACATGTAGGACTCATCAACATCAAAGCCATCGCCTTGGTCAGCTTCAGCTTCAGCGTGGAAACCAACGGTCAGACCATTGTCCAGTGTTGTTTCGCCTGTGAAGTGAACTTCTGTATCGCGGAGAATGTCGATATGACGCTCGTCGCTACCAGCAACTGTATCCTGAGAAGAGTATGTAACGTAACCACGGAAGTAACCACCGAGGTCCAGTTTCAGAGCGCTTTGATCGCCTTGCGCCATAGCTGGGGCAGCAGCTACTGCGAGGAGGCCAGCCAGTGCGGCTGTGCTAAGCAGTTTTTTCATTTCAATTTCCTTCCAATCCAGTGGATTGATCGAGTTTAGTTGAACAAAGGTTCGGGTGAACCCAGAGAGAATCACCCCCTTGTGAGGAATGACAGGGCTATGTTTGACATCATCACCCCTCGATCTCAAGCGCTTCGATGCAAAAACGTCACATTTTCCTTCCAGGCGTTGCAGATTTGCAACGATATATTATGGTAAAACAGTTGGGTGATTTGCTTTAACGCGCAGAAATCCGCCATTTATTATCGGCACAGGGCGATTCGAATATTATCGAAATAATGTCACTTTAATGAGTCACTGACGAAAAACAGGGGAGTGACCGTAAACTAGCTGCCTGCCGACCTTGAGACGCCATAGCCCCTGTGCTATCTAAGGCCCATCTCTTATATATGTATGGAGTTTGATTGATGAACGGCAGCGCCCTCTACCATAACTGCGAAAGACTTTTCTGGGCTTTTGTCCTGCTTATGACCTGCTTTTATCTGACATCTTGCAGCGGGCTGCCGCAAGGGGAAGCCAAATACCCCACAGGCGCACAACGCTCAGCCCAAGCGAATGAAAATGATATTTACGAAGAAGAACCCAGCATCTTCGGTAGTGGCGGCCTTCTGAATATGGGCCGCAAGGAAGATGATTCCGGATCAGGCATTGGCGTGAACAGTTATCTATGGCGCGCCTCTCTCGACACAATTTCCTTTATGCCATTGGCAAGCGCCGATCCGTTTGGCGGCACGATTATTACAGACTGGTATTCACCGCCCGAAACACCGAACGAACGCTTTAAGCTGAATGTCTTTATTCTGGACAAGCAACTGCGCTCTGACGGTGTATCAGTCAAGGTATTCCGCCAGAACCTGAAAGGCGGTTCATGGCGCGATTCAACAGCAACGGACACAACGGCGCGCCAGTTGGAGGAAGCAATCCTGACGCGCGCCCGTCAAATGCGTGTCGATCAGATGAATCGTGAAGACGATTAGTCGCGCGAACATGATCCAATAAGAAAACCCCGGCGTGAAGTCGGGGTTTTTATTTAAGAGCTTATTGAGCGGATTTAAGCAGCACGCCTGCTGATGGATAGTAACGCCTGCGCCGTTAGCGTTGTATCGGGAACACCCGTCTTTTTACAATTGGCCTCCAGCTCGGATATTTTTTGAAGCGTGCGCGCTAAGCCGGGCAGGGACCAGCTGCGTATCTGGCTTTTGAACATGTCTTCTTGCTTCCAGAAGACGGGGGGCTGCAAAGATTTCATCACGATCTCAAGAACCTCGCCACGCTCAATACGGGCCTTGACGAAATGAAGACGTCGCAGGTGGCTCTGCAATGAACGCAGAATAACAATCAGCGGCACGCCTTCTTGTACCAATATCTGAAAAGATTCGAGCGCCACATCTGATTTCGACCCCGTAACACTGTAAACAAATTTATCGAGCGTTTGGGCGCCCGCACCGCCAATACATTCCTGCACATCATCAATCGTAACAGCCGATTTCTCAGCACCCTTATAGATGATCAGTTTATCAAGCTCGTTACGGGCGCGCAGGCGATCACCAACCAAACCAGATGCCAGAAGGCCCATAGCATCAGGCTCGATCGAGAGCTGCGCTTCTCTCAGTGTATCCCTGATGATAGCTGTAAGATCGCGCTCATCTTCGACATAACAGGGCAGGGCTACAGCGTTCGCAGCCTTCTCAGCAAGCAATCGTAAAGCGGATTTGGGACCAAGCTCGCCCGCCTCAATAACCACCAGGTTTTGTTCACTGGGGTTTTGCAGATAATCTTTTAACAGAGGGGATAATGAATCGGCAGCATCTTCGATACGGATAAGACGCGCACCGCCCAGCATCGACATCGCCATGGCTTCATCCATGAGACGTGCGGGGTCTTCTATCAACTTGTCAGCACTAAGGGTAACAGCGTTAAAAGGATCGTTCAGATCAGGTACAATGCTTTTGCCGATGATAGCAGCGCGCTCTTTCATAAGGCCGCTGTCAGGACCATAGACAAGAACGACACGGGCCTTCGGGTCAGGACTTCTGACGAAGGGTTCTATTTGCTTGAATGGGAGCTTCATACCCGCATCATAGGGGAGCGGGTCTCTGGGTCAAGAGTGTCTTGGGAACTTCGGCGCGCGCAGGCTCAGCAACAGTAGCTTTATTATTAAGCGTGGCTTGATAAAGCGCAAAACCGTGATCTTCAGAAACCGTGTGCTCTTTCAGCGCTGCAGCAGTGGTTTCCAGCACGCGATCCTGTAAATTCTGGGGCAACACAACACGGTCCTGATGATGCAGCCAAAGTTTCACGCGGGCGCGCCAGCACATCCAGTCGAACAGGGCTTCAGGGAATCCTTTACCCGCCAGGGGCTTTGCAGGTATGAAGGCCGTGCTTTGTTTATAAGTTTTGCCTTTGAAATCCTTGGATAAAAAATCTATTTCTCCGCCGCCATCTTCATGGCAACGATAGGGGAGCGATCTTGCGGCCTCCTGATAGCCCTTAACCAACTCGCCAGGCTCTCTGCCTTCAGATACAGGCACAACGTCCAGAACGCGCTGGCCACCACCCAGACGACGGGGCAGGTCGGCGACAACGGCATAATGCGGCTCTTCCAGGCCGAATGATTTGTGATTGAATAGCGAGACAACAGTAAACTTCATGACAGGCATCCTTAAAAGCCGGTATTAGGGTCGGTTTTTCGGGATGCGCTAGGGAATTTGAGAAACGCCACATCCGCCTGGAGGGCAGGGAGATTAGGCCCTGCCGGCGGTAATAATTGAAATAATAATGGCGATTTGTGTTCTCATATAGTTGTCGTAACCCGTATCAGCATCGTAAGTCAATTAAAATTGTGCCGCGCAATAGAAAAAAGAGACATAGCCCCAACCCTTAATTCCAGAGAGCCTAGCATAACGCCTTTAGTTATGTCAAATATAATAGGGGTTAGCGGTTAAAGTAGAGCAGGATATGCGTCTCAATTTGCCGCGCCAGATCGTCAAGGGCCTGACGGCGTGCTGCATCTTCAGCAACCCGGGTTGTGAATTGGCTATCGAGGATATTGTAACTGGTGACAGCCGTTAAAGAACGCTTTAGCAGTTCCTGTCCCTGCTGATCCTTGAGAACCATGGAAGTCGTAAGATACAGCTGGGCGCGCGTGCTATCGGAAGTCTTTGTAATATCAAGCTCGCTACGGCTTTCGCCAATCGTCGCGACGGAAAGATTATAGGCAGCCTGCGCACCGGGACGACCAGTGCTGTAAAAACGGTCCATCAGGGCGTTTCTTAGATATTGCCCTGGCTGGTCAGCGATGTTGCCGATATAGATGCGCCCCAGTTCGGCACGTACGCTTTTATCAGCCCCGGCACTATGCTCGCCATACAGGGGGGTAAAACCGCAGGCCGCCAGCAGCAGCACCGCACCAAAAGCCATTAAAATCTTTGTCATGGCAACAATATTGCCTGATATAGGGAACTAGTGACCCCTTTCCTGCATTTAATTTCGCGCTTATTCACAATTTTCCTGCTAAGTTATTCCTATGCGTCCCACAATAAAAACTCAGTTCCAGAATTTTATCGCCTCTGTTTCCTTAGGCATGAAACAGAAGGCAGCGGCTGGTATTGTGCCTGAAAAAGAGGCCGAAGATGCCTTGAGTTTCCTTGATGCCTTACAGAAAGGCCGCTTCCGTTTCGAAGAGGAAATCTGGCACGATCTTCGCGAACCTGATGATACGTATACATACCCGTCGGAAATGCTTTTAAGGCCCTATACAGAAAAGAATGAACGTATAGGTCCCTTGCGCCCGATTACTATTATCGCCGAGGCGGGGCTGCAAGGCCCGCTTGATAAGGCTATCATAGTGGCCGCGATAGAGCAGGCCCTGTCAGAGAAACTTATGCCAATCTCTATCAACACATCAGCACGCAATATGGCGTCAGCGGACTTCTGGAATGATGTATCGCAATTACTGCGCGATAACTTCTCACATGATGAAATTTACGGTCAGTTGACATTTGAAGTCACGGAAGATGACCTTGCGAACAATCCGTGCCGTGAAGTGCTGCTGCAAATGAAGAGGGAATTCGGTTGCAAATTCGCCATTGATGACTTCTATCACGATCATCAGCGACAAGTACAAAGTGGCAGTAACATTGATAGCGTTGACTGGGAACGCCTCGATAATTTGAAAGAGATTATCGACTATGTGAAGATTGATGGCGAAACAGTCGAGGAAGCGCTGCAGCCATTAAAACGCCATGTGCTTGAAGATCTCGTACAGAAAATTCTGACAGTAGCGCCACACGCAAAATTTATTTTTGAGCGTGTAAAGGATGCTGATGAAGCGCATTATCTGGCAGAGCTAGGCCATGGCATTCAGGGACGCCACCTGACAAGAGACCGAATCGACTTCAGAGATCAGCTTGTCCGGGCATCAACAAATTTCCCGCCAAAACCAAAAGATCTTGGAAGACCTTGATTAACCGTTCGTCATGCGACGAATGATATCATCGAGCTGATCAAGCGATTTGTATTCGACGCGCACAGCGCCGTGGCCGTTCTTCTTGAGGTCGATCACAACTTTCAGGCCAAGCTTGTCTGTCAGGTCTTTCTCAAGCGCAACGACATTCACATCTTTAGCTACGGCTGTGCGTGCCGATGTTGCTTTCGTTGGCTTTGCCTTCTCTTCAGACGCGGCCATCTTTTCAGCTTCACGTACTGTGAGACCTTCAGCAACGATACGGCGCGCCAGTTCTTCCGGACGCGCGGCATTCACAAGAATTTTCGCATGACCTGCGGAGAGTTTGCCTTCATGCATCATCACATGAACCGCTGTCGGCAACGATAATAAACGCGTCATGTTCGCAACATAACTACGGCTCTTACCGAGAACGGCAGCAAGCTTTTCCTGCGTATGGCCGTAATCATCCATCAATTTCTTGATGCCCTGTGCTTCTTCAAGCGCATTGAGGTCGGCGCGCTGCAGGTTTTCAATCAGCGCAATTTCAGCGGCTGTTTCATCATCAAACTCGCGAATAACAACCGGCACCTCATGTAGCTTTGCACGTTGCGCCGCACGCCAGCGGCGTTCACCGGCGATGATTTCCCACTTATTAGTCTGACCTGGCACCTGACGCACCAGGATGGGCTGTAACACGCCATGAACGGCGACAGATTGCGCCAATTCAGATAGTGCGTTTTCATCCATATATTGGCGGGGTTGGAATGGGCTTGGCTGCAAAAGATCAATACCCAGGGTACGGCGGGGCCCCGCATTCGCACCCGAATTGCTATTCTGTGCTGCTGGCACCGGAATTTCGGGAATGGGGTTAGACGAACCCTGTGTAGCAAATGTCACTTCATCATCTTCAAACAGAGCATTCAGGCCGCGGCCCAGGCCACGTTGTCTTTTTGCAGTATTTATTGTCATGTCATCGCTCATTTCTATTAAGCCACTTGTTCTTTAGGGGAATTTTGAGAGGGTTTTTCAGCGAGTAAAATTTTCTCGCGTTTCATCACTTCACTGGCCAGCCGTATGTATGCCGCAGAGCCGGGGCAGCCCATATCGTACACAATCGCAGGAAGCCCGAAACTCGGGGCCTCTGACACGCGTACATTACGGGGAATCATCGTCTTGTAAACCTTATCGCCAAGGAAGCCCCGTACGTCTTCCTCAACCATCACGGAGAGCTTGTTACGCTTGTCATACATGGTCAGAACGACACCATGTATATCAAGCGCAGGGTTGAAACTTTTACGCACACGCTCGATGGTTTTGAGAAGATGCGCCAAACCCTCAAGGGCATAAAATTCACATTGCAAAGGCACCACAATCGCATCGGCAGCAACAAGCGCATTCAAGGTCAAAAGATTGAGTGCCGGAGGACAATCCATAATCACGTAATCATACGGCAGAGGTACGCGAAGCATCTCACGCAGACGATATTCACGACGGTCAACCGTCACGAGCTCAATTTCTGCGCCGGAGAGATGAATGGTGGATGGTGCGACATGAAGGCGCGGCACTCTCGTTTCCATAACGATTTCATGAATAGGAGCTTCATGAAACAACACATCATAAGTGCTTTTAACGATGCTGGAACGCTTAATGCCCAGACCTGTGGTCGCATTACCCTGAGAGTCCAAATCAACTAGCAGAACCCGTCTGCCTACAGCACTTAAAGCCGTTGCCAGGTTTACAGCGGTCGTGGTTTTACCAACGCCGCCCTTCTGGTTACAAACTGCCAGAATACGGGGAATGTTCGTTACTGTAGGGAGATTCTCTGTCATGGCTCTACTTCTATCTAATACGACTCGTTCCGGCAAGAAAATGAGTCGAAATAATCATTCCTTTACGCACAGCCTATTTAAGGCCTGAAATCCGCAATATTCTGGCCTTTTCATCGGTTTTGCTGATAAATTCTTCACACTGTGCAAAACGTTCCGGACCAGCTTTTTCAACTTCAGCGGCAAAATTTTCGCCTTTGGGGAGCAGCAGAACCAAGTCAGGATTCTTATGCGCCCATGGTTCAGCATACTCCAAAAGCAAACTTAAATCAGCAAGAGCGCGTGCAGAAATGATATCCGGTACAGCATCGGTTTTCAGAGATTCAATCCGGACATTGTGAATCGATACGCTCGTATTTGTTTCACGTGAAACAGCGGCCATGAAAGAACACTTCTTTTGGTCTGATTCTACCAGATGAACCGAAAGCTGCTCGGGATAGAGCATGGCCAGCACCAACCCGGGGAAACCAGCCCCGCTGCCAAAATCAAACAAGACAACCTTCTCAATGTCAGGCCCGCCGCCTTCATAGCAAACGGGGTTAGCGGCAACCCTGCGTTGGCGCGCAGCCAATATCTCGCCAATGCCCAGCAATGGCCCCAACTGCGCGGAATCAAAAAAATGGCGGCGCCATGCATCAGGCAGAGTAGAAGGACTAACGAGATTTACAGCCTTCTGCCACTTCTCCAACATAGCGAGATAATGGGCCAGCTTTTCCAATGATTCACGTGAAACATTGTTAATACCCGTTTCACGCGCGAATGATTCACGTGAAACATCAGGCTGCATTAGACGCATCCTGCTTACGGGGATCCTTGCGCTTTACGTAGCGCAAAAGAGCGATAATAGCCGCAGGCGTCACACCCGGGATACGAGCTGCAGCACCCAGCGTAGCAGGACGGGCCTTATCCAGCTTCATACGAATTTCAGTAGAAAGGCTGCCAATCGCCGAGTAATTAATATCCTCTGGTAATACTAACGCCTCATCCTTACGGAAGGCCTCAACATCAACGTCCTGACGATCCAGATAACCGCTATACAAGGCATCAATCTTTAATTGCTCAATGACAGCAGGAGGTAGACTATTCAATTCCGGCCAAGCCTTGACCGCTCCATCCCAACCTACATGGGCATATCCTATAAGATCAAATGCACTTCGGCGTTGACCATCCATATTCACCTGAACCCCGGATTCAGCCAAAACATTGGGAGTCGCTACAAGGCCCTTTGCAAGAGCATAGGCGGCCTCCAGATCGCTTCTTTTTCTCAGCCACGATGTTTCACGTGAAACAGAGACGCAACCCAGACCCATTCCTAGGTCCGTTAAACGCTGATCTGCATTGTCCCCGCGCAAGCGCAAACGGTACTCCGCCCGGCTAGTAAACATACGGTAAGGTTCCGGTGCCCCCCGGGAAATCAGGTCGTCTATTAAAACCCCGATATAGGCATCCGCACGGTCCAGAACAAAAGTGCGCCCAGCGCCCTCAGCCAGTAAAGCCGCATTCAAACCGGCCATTAAGCCCTGGGCCGCCGCCTCTTCATAGCCTGTGGTGCCATTAATCTGACCAGCCAGGAAAAGGCCGGGTAACCGGCGGGATTCAAGGGTATTTTTAAGATCGCGAGGGTCACAATAATCATACTCTATGGCGTAGGCCCACTCGAAAACGGCGGTATTCTCAAGACCCGGGATAGATTTCAGCAGTTCAGCCTGCACCTCAATCGGCAGGGCGTTTGAGATCCCATTCGGATAGACTGTGTGATCGTCCAACCCCTCAGGCTCCAGGAAAATCTGATGGCGCTCCTTATCGGCAAAGCGCACAACTTTATCCTCAATGGAGGGGCAGTAGCGGGGGCCCGTGCCCTTGATTGCCCCAGAGTACATCGGCGCACGGTGCAGGTTCGCCCGTATGATTTCATGGGTTTTCTGGCTGGTATGCGTAATGAAGCAGGAAATCTGCGGTACGGTAATGGCCGTATTCATGAAGGAGAAAGGCTGTGGCGGATTGTCGCCAGCCTGCTCCTCAAGAATACTCCAGTTAATCGTCCGGCCATCCAGCCGCGCCGGAGTTCCGGTTTTCAGGCGACCTAGTGGAAATTCAAGCTTTTCAAGGGTTTCTGCTAACCCAACGGTGGGCTGCTCGCCCACGCGGCCTGCCGGAATACGCTCCTCGCCCCGGTGGATCAAACCCCGCAGGAATGTGCCCGTGGTCAGCACCACGGAACGGCACGAAAACTCCCGGCCATCCAGAGTTCGAAGACCCGCTATTTCACGTGAAGCATTCAGGATCAGATCATCAGCCGCCCCGACAATCACGGTCAGGTTCGGATAGTCTGAAAGCATGGCCTGCATGGCTTGCTTGTAAAGCTTGCGGTCAGCCTGCGCGCGCGGGCCACGCACCGCAGGACCCTTGGAAGCATTCAGCATCCGGAACTGGATTCCGGCCTGATCGATCACGCGGCCCATAATACCATCTAAAGCGTCAATCTCACGCACCAGGTGGCCCTTGCCCAAGCCGCCGATCGCCGGGTTACAGGACATGGCGCCGATGGTTTCAAATTTATGGGTCAAAAGTGCTGTTCTGGCCCCCATGCGGGCAGAAGCCGCTGCGGCCTCGCAACCGGCATGGCCGCCACCGACAACAATCACGTCAAAAATTGTGCTGGGATCCAAATTCATAAGGCCGCCTTTATAACCCGAACCTGTGGATAAATTCCACATTTATCAATAAATTCGATATTTAAAAAAATTCAGAAATATTTAGGCACTTTTTTATATATTGCTTGTTATTACACAAAAGTTGGATGTTTTATAACTTAAGTATAAAAAGAAACTGCAATACGGCTAAATAGAGACCCTTAATGGTATACACTGGTACTCAAACGACATTCCATGTCATTGCCCTTGACGATGATCTGGTCCAGCGTGAAATCCTGGAGCAGACTTGCCGCATCTTATTTCCAGAAGCTCGATACGAGGGTTTTTCTGACGCAGACAGCATTCAACTCTATATCGAAAATAACGTTGCTGATGGTGACGAGTGCATCATCATCAGTGATTATGAAGTTGAAAATCTTGACCCTGTACAAAATGGAATTGCCTGCGCAAATGCCATACGTGCGCATGGCGCAACCGTAGAGGGCATTTATTTCGTCAGCGGATCTGTTGACCGGGCCATAGATGCGGCCCATGCTCTATCTATCACCGACCCGACAATTCCCACTTTTGGCGCCGACAAAGCCGTTGGCGCAGGCGGATTGGGATTTCGCGCCACACTCGCAAAGCATCAGCATGAACACGCCCCTCACGCTCAAACATCATCCATATCCGATGCAGACATTGAATCACTGAAAAACCGGAAGATAGGAATCGCCAGCTTATTAAACAGCATCGAAACGCCCCTCATAGCCATCAGTAATATTCTGCACGCCGTATCTCCCGTATCGAAAGAACCTTCATTGGAGGTTGTTTTCAAAGAATCGCGGGGCATACCCGCGCAAGGCAGCGCCGCATTCTCTTATGCGGACCTGGAGGCCAATCACGCCCGCGGAGAAAAAAGCGTTCTGATTGTCGAGCGCTTTACAAAGGACATGATTCCCTATCTCACTAAAGGATATGTTTCCGGTGTTGTGTGTGGTCATGCAGACTTGCCGGGTCACATTCCGCAGCTGCTAGCAGGATATGGCATACCAAGCCTTGTTACGGCAGAATCGCATGATGCTTTTGAAAAACTGCAACAAGAGTTTCCTGCAGGATCTGTTGTAACGCTCGACCCCGCACAGAGAAAACTATATACCGCCGAATGCATATTGGGTGACAAATTCACAGGCCTTTTTGATCCGGAAGCCTCTAAAAGAATTCTGCGCGGCAGCCTGAGTGAATTTCCAAAAAAGCAGAAAGCCTACAGCACTCTCGGCATTCACGTTCCTTCTTTTGAAATCTGCGCCTCCAACTGGGACAACCTTGCATTAGCGCGCGAATTGAATGTGAATGTGGGGCTGGTGCGCAGCGAGTTCTTCCTGCTGAAAAAACCAGACCCGATGATTAAAGGCCTTTTGTTTGGAGAAGGGGCGCGAGAAACACATGTCGGAGAATTTGAGGACAGGTGCCGCACCTTCATGCAAAGACTTGCTGACTTTTCAGATGTCTCCATGAAATTACGTCTGATTGATATCAAAGCAGAAGAGTTCCTTTCCCCGGAAGACCAACGGCACTGGAAAGAGATTCCCGAAGCTGAAAGAAAGCGCATCATGATGTCGGTAACACAGACATTGCATCAAGCGCAGATGGGCGTTTTTGCAGAATCCTATGTAGGCAAAGAAGAAAAAAATGCGCCTACACTTACCATCCCCTTTGATGACAGGGTTTCATCGTTTCTCAGCGTATCACGCGACTTCAGAAATGCATCGCATCAAGCCGGGCATACTGCTTGGGCAAAACAGGAAATGCGCCCCTGCGCCATGATCGAAAGCCTGGAAGCATGCCACGATATTGAAAAAATAGCCGTTCGGGCCACATCCCTCAGTATTGGCGGGAATGATTTGGCCACAGCCATCTTGGGGGTTTCCCGTTATGACGATGAAGCCCGATTGAAGATCACACGAACGGCAGGTATGGGGCGCGATCCTTTCCGCACAATATATCCTCAGGAAGTGGCCGTCATAGAGGATATGGTCCGCCGGGCGCGCGCGGTTAATCCCGACATACGTGTCAATTTTTGTGGCGATCAAGCCGCCGACCTTGACTCCATCTGGCGCCTCCGGAATGCAGGGATTGACACCTTCACTATCCCTCCGACAAAAGAATGCATACATGTGCTTCCCTGGGAAGTGTTGGCTAAAACAGGAAAAGAGCACATGAATCAAGCAGAAGCCGAATTGGCATACGCCACAAGGGTCACTCCTAAATATGAAGCCCCGGCGCTGGTATAAATATCTTGACCAGGTGTCTTTTTACATATAAAAAATCAATCAGTTTTCACTGATTGAAAAAAGGAGCCTGCTCATGACCTCCACATCTCTCCCGTTTGCCGCTGCGGTTATTAATGAAGAAGCTGTTTTTTGGCTGAACGCACCACAAGCCACCAAAAATCTCATCATCGCTAAAGGCGGCTCTGTACCAGCAATTACAGACAATGACCGCTTCGTAGCTGCACAGCGTGCCGCACAACAACCAGCTCCTGTAGCAAAGCCTTAATCTATGAATGAGGCTGCTTCTGCAGCCCTCGCAGATCCGGCGTTGGGCAATGACACCGCTTCCGCCAGAGATCTTCTTTTTAAGGGCGCTGATATTTCCTGGGATTTTTATGCAGCAGCACAAAATGCAGCAACCAACGGTCACGCAGGTGTTCTGAAGCTGGTCCTGGCCGCCGACCCCGAATTTCATGAAACCAAACAGGACGCCCTGCGTGCAGCGGGGCGTGCCGCAAAATTTAATCTCAACGAAATATTGATTAACAGTGCGGGTCCGGATACAAATTCCGCAAGATGGGCCCTGCATCAAAAGTTTGTTGCTGCAAAACATGCAAATGATCGCACCGCCATGGACCTTGCCCTTGATAAGATCGTGGCACTTATGTTCCCACACTCACCCCGTGTAGAATAATTATTTCCCGATACAAAAATCGCGGAAGATCACATCGAGCAAATCCTCGACGTCAACGCGGCCCGTGACGCGCCCGAGCGCCCTCATACTCAATCGCACATCTTCTGCCATCAGTTCAGGCAGGGGGGCATTGAGTGCCCGCACAAGTGAGGCGCGACATTCTTGCAATGCCGTACGATGACGTTCGCGCGTCAGTGATGGCGTTTCACGTGTACCAATCATTTCGCGGATCATACCCTGTAAAGCGCTTGTAAGCTTATCGATTCCCTGATGATCCTTCACCGATGTCACGACAGGCACATGGTGCATCACTGATGGAATATCGCCCTTATATGCATCTGCTTTATTAAAGACAATAATCGTATTGTCACGGATCAGTTTGGTGGTATGCGGATCCAGCGCAGGCAGTAAAGATGCATCAAACACCAGCACGCGTATGTCGGCGCTCTCGGCACGCTGGATTGCCCGGCGTATACCTTCGCCTTCAATACTATCTTGCCCTTCAGTGCCTATCTGATCAGGCCGCAAGCCTGCCGTATCAGATAGGATAACCGGGAAGCCGCCAATATTCAGGTGAGCTTCGATAATATCGCGCGTGGTTCCGGCATATTCGGATACAATCGCCACATCACGTTGCGCCAGCTCGTTCACAAGAGAAGACTTGCCTGCATTCGGCGCGCCTATAACAGCCACATGAATGCCATCACGCAATCGCTCGCCGCGACGATTATCATTCAAATGTTCATCAAGGTCGCCGATAAGAGTCTGCAGCACCGGCGTAACAGCATGGGTAACGCCCTCAGGCAAGTCTTCGTCGGGGAAATCAAGATCAGCTTCCAAATGTGCAAGCGCCCGTATAAGGCGTTCGGCCCATTCATCGTATAACTTCGAAAGGCCGCCTTCCATTTGCGAAAGCGCCTGCGCCTTCTGGGCTTCCGTTTCTGCATGGATCAGATCGCCAATGGCTTCGGCCTCGGTTAGATCCATCTTGCCGCTCTCGAAACTACGCCGCGTGAACTCGCCGGGCAGGGCCATCCGGTAACCCGGCAGGCCCGATAAAACGCGCAATATATCGTTGATCACAGCCACACCGCCATGAATCTGGTACTCAACAACATCTTCCCCGGTGAAACTGTGCGGGGCCGGGAATGCCAGCACCAATGCCTGATCAATCAAATGCTGATCGACAGGATCGACCAGCCGCAGCAAATGCGCCTGACGCGCGGCCAAATCCGCGCGGTCACTAATCTGTGCAAGGCCTGTAAGGGCACCGGGGCCTGATACGCGTACTACGGCCACCCCGGACATACCCCAAGGCGTTGAAAGTGCATAAATCGTATCAGCAACAGCCATGGCTTACTTTTTATCGCCGGGGGCAGGGGCGCCCATCCCCATCTGCATCTGGCCCCAGAACATCTTTTGCATTTCCCCCCAGCTTTCCATCGTCAGAGGCAGCCAGGTTTTCATGAATGTTTCAGGGTCCAGGTTCTGCAGGTTTTCAGCCATGCGGTTCTCAAGTTCCTTCATCATGCGCTCCTGCAGGGGCGCAATATTAGGCAAACCGATGAAAGCGCGTGCTTCTTCCGGGGTACAATCAACATTTACGGTGACTTTCATGGCATTCCTCCTGCAGGTCTCGGGCGGACAAGGTGTAGCAGCTTTTGCCAAGGCATGCTAGAAAGCAGCTATGGCCAGTAAATTTCCAGACCCCCAGACACCGGAAGGCTTCGACGAACTTTGCGCAGCTTTCTTGCAGCTTAAGAATGAACAGGAGTGCAAAAGCTTCCTGATCGATCTCTGCACACCCGCTGAAATCAAGGCTCTTTCAGAACGCTGGGTGATCGCGCGCATGCTGGATGAGGGTGACGCCTCTTACCGCGATATTTCCGCCACAACCGGGGCCAGCACAACTACCGTAGGCCGCGTTGCCCGCTTCCTGGAAAAGGAACCTTTTCACGGCTATCGCCTGATCCTTGAACGTATGAAGAAAAAGCGTACCTGACCCGCCTTTTTAAAATACATAACCCGCCTCATTTTTGTTGACGTAGTTTGTATTAGTATAGTAATACACTAATACAAGACGGTTATCCGGATAAACGGCGACCAAGCGGGTGTGTAAATGACTAAGAATACGGCTACAATATATACGGGAAATCCCTTTCGTCTGATCTTGCCTGATCAGAAAAGGCTGCGCGAAGCCTTTAACGAAGTCATGAGCCGTGCAGGCCTTGTTTTCGAAAAACCCTCAAGCCGCGCAGGACAGGGTGTAACAAAAGATGTCAGGGGCATATTCCCTGACATCGAAACCTACGAACTTCGCGCCGATGCGGCTTTGGACTGGGTTAATGAAGGCGCCGCCGATATGACAATTGTGGGCCTGGATATGCTGCGGGAATACGAAGCCACAAACAGATCCCAGAAATCTGCTCTGCAGCAGACGCTCAGCCTGGAGCGTATATCGGCCTGCAGCCTCTGGATTGCTGCAAAACCTGAAATGTATATACGCGATTTCAGTGACTTAGGTGAAATGCGCATCGCCACTTCTTATCCGGCTTTGCTGCAGCAATTGCTGGAAAAGCAGAATGTGAAACCGTCACGCATTTTGCAGCAAAAAGGCGGGGTTGAGAGCACGATTGTCGCAGGTCGTGCAGACGCCATCTTTGAAATCGTACAAACTGGTGAGAGCCTGGCCCAAAACGGCTTAGAGAAAAAACTTCTGGTCTTTAACTCCTGCGCAAGCCTCGTACAAAACTCCCAGAAAACAACGCCCGAGAAAGAAGCTTTAAGGACGGCCCTCACAGACAGACTGGCAAGCGTGTTGAATGATCCTGCAGAACCACAACCTCTGCGCCTGAACCCTGCAGCCTCCGCTAAACAAGCCCTATTACCCGCAGCAGCCGTCCGTAACTTAACCATTTCCACTTTTTAGAATTGACAGAACTACAGAGTCCTACTATTCCTGCCTTATAATATAACAGCAGGGATAATACCAAATGCCAGACTGGGGCGAAGATGACTGGGCAGCAGCACACGCTGACGGCTATAGCAAAACGGTATTCAGCATTACGCCTGATTCTGGTGTACGCGAGCGTACGCTTCACGAAATTCGCACAATCCTGCAATCTATCCCTAATAGTACCCCCCGTATTCTTCTGCCCGGCTGCGGTAGCGAAACGGTTCTAGAAAACGACATCGCCCAAAAGATAGAACCTAAACCTCTGGTGCTTTGCACCGATTTCGAAGATGTCGTAAAGACAGCAAAACACCGCAATCCTTCCACTTCCGTGATTTACGAGGCGCGCAATTCCAAAAATCTGGGTTTTGTGGACGTATTTGATGCCGTGATTGTCATGAACTCTGTTGTGGCCCCCACGGTTGCCGAAAACGACCGGATGCTGGTATCATTCTGTGAAGCCCTAACACCCGGCGGCGCATTAATTGGACTCTTCCCGACAACCTTCTGCGCCCTTGACGTACAGCTGAATATCAAGAGCCATGTAATGAAAGAAGCACTGTCCTCGACGCTGGATTTGGAAAATGGGTTGATTATTGATACTTCGCACGATGCCAGGCAACATTTCTATACGCCTATACAGCTCAAAGCCGCATTGGTGGCCGCAGGCTTTGAGCCTCAAAACATCAAAATGGATATCTACTTTATGGATAGCCTTTATTTTCAGGCCGAAGCATCTAAACTTTACGGACTTACCCCGGAAGACCCGCCGATCTATGAGCTTTTTATTGTCGCCCGCAAAAGCGCAGGCCCAAAACTTACACCTTAAAACGACAATTTAATATTGAAGTCTCTGCTCACAAGCGTATTCTGATACCGTTATCAGAGAAGGGGATTTTCAATATGGCAACACAGGCGATACCCGCCAAAGATGGCGGCACATTTCAGGCGTATGTGGCTATGCCTGCCAAACTGCCAGCCCCCACAATCGTCCTCATTCAGGAAATTTTCGGTGTGAATGCTGAGATGCGCGCTAAATGTGACGAGTTTGCACAACAAGGCTACATCGCTGTATGTCCGGACCTGTTCTGGCGTCTGGAACCTGGTATCGACCTAACGGATAAAACGAGGGCAGAATGGGATAAGGCTTTTGACCTCATGAACCGCTTTGACATTGATAAGGGAATCGAAGACCTGCGGGCAACCGTCCACGTTTATAAAGGTCACGCACAAGGGAATACCCGCGTGGCCACTGTCGGCTACTGTCTGGGCGGTAAGCTCGCCTACCTTATGGCTACATACGCCCTCGTAGATGCCTCAGTCAGCTATTATGGTGTTGGCCTTGATACCTTGCTCGAAGAAAGCAAGAGCATAAAAAATCCTTTAATGCTCCACATAGCCGAGGAAGACAAGTTTGTTTCCAAAAGCGCACAGGCAAAAATCAAAGCTGCCCTCGAAAAAATTCCCCAGGTCACAATCTTCTCCTACCCCGGCGTTAATCATGCATTTGCACGCGGGCAGGGCGAGCACTATGATGAGCATGCGGCACAGCTGGCGAATAGCCGCACAGCTGATTTCCTTTCCCAACACCTCAAGCGATCCCGCGCCGCCTGAGCGGAAGAAGGCAGAGACAATCCGGTGAGCGACAATCCCTTCAATCAAAATGAGCCGCTCACAACCAGCAATCCTGGGCCTGATGCAACAGGCCCCGAACCCGTTCCCGATGAACTGCTAGAGAAAGCCGTAAAGCTCGTACAGAATGTCGTAAAGGGCAATGGCCTGCGCGGGCTGCAGGTTGCATTGGCCGATTTCGAAGGCGAGGTTCTAAAATTCGAAACTTACGAACTTTTCCGTATGGATCCACAAATTGCGGAGAAACGCGTCAATGGCAAGCAAAACGGCGAAGTCGCCGGTTCAGTTAGCGACATGCGCGCCAAAATGCAAGGCGTGCTCACCAAGATCACAGAAAACCCCGATGTTAAAAAATATGTTATTGACCTTCTGAAGAAACGTAATGATATCGGGTTCGCTCTCGAAAACCAAACAATCGCGCTTGATAGCTTTAATAAAAGCTATGTGATCCACGAACTATGCACATCATGTTCGGGGTCTAAAGCGCTTGCTTGCGGCGTTTGTCATGGCGATGGCCGCGCCACATGCTATCGCTGCAAGGGCGCTATGCTCGTTGAATGCCCCACGTGCCAGGGCCATCGCACAGTTGCCGCAGGCGGTGGCCGCAAAACCTGTATGAAATGTAACGGCAAGGGTCGTGCGCAATGTCACGTCTGTCGTGGACGCGGTGTTACAAGATGCAAGAACTGCAAGGGGACGGGAAGACTGGGATGTCAGCAATGCGGCACGACGGGCTGGCACAGCGTCATAGGATCATTGGTGGTCAAAGCCAAGTGCTCATTCTGGTACGACAAAGAGGCCCTGGTCGAAGGCGATAAAGCGCCGGAACTCCCTCCGCTTATAGACATGCTGGGTAATAAAATGGTGCTGGAAAAGCATGCTGATATCACGCTTATAGAAGACGCGGCTCGACTAAAAGAACTCGACCAGGAAGCTAAAGATAAAGAATTCAAGATTCCCTACAAAGTAAGATTGCCTTGGGGCAGCATCAGCTTCCGTCTTAAAGACAAGGTCGTAAACGCAAAGCTGTTCGGTCTGCATCCCGAACTTGTTCATGTCGATCCGTTTCTTGAAGAGCCCTTATTCCCAGGCATGCGCCTGCTTGATGAAGCGGCAAGAACATCCGGAAATGCGGTTGACAAAATCAAGGAAGCATCACGCTTCCGCGCCATAGGGGAAGCCCTCGTTCTCGCGTCAAGAATGAGTCATGGGCGCGCATTTGAAGCGTACGAGAAGCGCTACCCCTTCGGCCTTAAAACGGATACGTTGCATAAAATTCTTGTCAGCGCCGATATGGCGCTTAAGAACGTCACGAAAAAGCCGCGCCGCATGGGCGTTATCTATGCGGCAATCATTTCACTCATTATTCTATCTGCTTTCTATGCAACGCCTGTACGCAGCTATCTTTACGCAGCCATCGCCATAGAAGCCGCCCGCGTTGTTATAGATATTTTGCTTTTACTCACGGTGATGGCGCTCAGCTGGGTGACGATACAATCATCAGCCGCCAAAGCGTTGCAGGATGCCATGGCGCATTTATTGCCACCCGAAAAACGCAAGAGACTTAATCCCAAGCCTGGTTACGCTGGGTGGGCAGGCATGGGCCTCGCTTTTATGGCGTGGCTGGCCATGGTGCCGATAACACATATGGCAGAACAAAGTGCGCCGATATGGTTTGAAAAAATGTTGTCCCTGATCGGCTAACTGGAAAAAGAAAGGCCGCTCAGGATAACTTTTCAGGGAGACGAAAAGCATCGCAGAGCGGCAGTCTTACAAGGGGCACGACAGATCGGACTCTTAGGAGGCGTGGATAAGGTTAGGAACCAAGAACAGACCTTCTGAACCTCACCCGGGAAAAATTTATTCAGCTAGTCAGTGAGCGTGCGTAACGCATGCTCATTACGACAGGCTCTATAATCGGCAATCGCGAGCGCATGGCCACTATCGGCGCCACTTTCCCGCGCTTCCCAGACATGGAATGCGGCAACAGGTTGCGCACGTTTCCGGGTTTTGTGAACTTCGGAAGGGCCTAACGCGAACCGCACACCAAAAACAAGGCCTATAGCAGCTGCCGAACCGGCAGACTGCTGATAGCGGCGCGCCGCCGCATTATCTTCTGAACGCTCCCGCGCCATTTTTAAAATATAAAGGCATGAATCTTCAGAGGAAGGCATCGGCGCACGCATGACCGGAGCGGCAATGCCGCTCTGGCCATGGGGTTCCGTTGTTGTAACTTCAAAAGACCATGCCGGACGGGCCATAACAGATAGTGCCGCAAGGACACCGAGCATTATAACCCAGAGCGCAAACGTGCGCCGACGGGACGTCACTACGTCCGTTTGAACAACCACACTCATGATACCCACCCGATTAAACGACTGATGATTTTAAGGGACCGCCAAGGGATCCCGCTGAACCGCAGACCCACCAGCCTGCAAAAATATGTTCTATTCTCCACAGTATGCCAAAAATTACATTATGACAATTATTTTCGTTTCGAAATTATGGCGTAACTATCTAAAATTCTTAATAAATTTTAGATCAACGCCAGCACATCCAAAGGGTTCTAAATCACAACATTTCGTTGATGATTAACTTTTACATGTTACCATGGATATTCAATGGGTTATCGACTACCTGTGGAATTTCGGGGAAAAGGCGACATCACAAACCATGCGGTTGCATGCCTTCTTATTCTTAACACTGGCTTTATGCAGTATGCCAGGCTTCGCACAAGCCTCAACAGCTGGCAGTTCTTGCAGCGTTGCCGGCGCACAAGAACGCGATAGCGGCCAGATTCTTATCTGTAACGGAACTACATGGGTCGAAACTATTCAAACGACCAACGCGGGCCGCAGCCTTTTTCAGATTGGCAACGGAACGCTAAAATTCTCAGCCGTTGATGCGGGGGCAGATTCCGTCTGCGCCTTGGGCAACGGTGAATTATATTGCTGGGGCGAAGCCGGCCTATATCAATTGGGGAACGCCAGCACAACAGACCTTTATGTTCCCACCAGGATCGGCACCGACAAATGGCAGCAACTTTCATCGGACGGACATTCCGCTACTCATCATTGCGCCATCAAACCTGATAAAACCTTGTGGTGCTGGGGCGATAACGGCAACACGCAGATTGGCAACAGCTCCTATACAAATGTGCAAACACCTACAAATATTTCTAGTACATGGCTCGTCATCGCGCCCGAACAACTCTTCGCTTGCGGCGTTCGCACAAGTGGCGCCTTGTATTGCTGGGGTACCGAAACGGCGCAACAATTAGGTAACGGCGCCAGCGGTACAACGGGAACGCCCACCCTGATCGGCAGCGCGTCCTGGAAATGGGTGACCACGGGTTATCAACATGCCTGCGGCATCCAGTCAGATAACAGCCTATGGTGCTGGGGTAGCAATACATCAGGCCAGCTAGGCGACGGGACGGGGGCCGGCACATATAACGTCCCCACAAAAATTGGTACGGATACGTGGAAATCGGTATCCGCCAGCAGTAGCTATACCTGCGGCATCAAAACCGATAATACGCTCTGGTGCTGGGGTTCTGCGGGCAATCATGGCGACGGGACAAACGCGCAAAAGAACGCTCCCGGACAGGTAGGCAGCGCACAGTGGCGCAAGGTTTCCACAGGATCCATACATGCCTGCGGCATTCAAATGGACGGTACGCTGTGGTGCTGGGGCAGCGAAAACTGGAACGGCGAAACTGGCCCCCCCGCCAGCGCCAACCGCCTGACAGCAACGCAGGTTGGTACAGCGAAATGGGTTGATGTTTCAACGGGCTACCGCTTCACTTGCGGTATCCAGGCTGATAATACGCTCTGGTGCTGGGGCCAAAATACTGGGGGGCAGTTAGGTCGCGGCTCAACATCCGCTTACAGCGACACCGTCGCCACAACCAGCGTATCAACATCCGCATCCACCACATGCGCATCCTATGAAACTGGCCGCCTGCGCTATAACGAAGCAAGCGGCGGCACCCTAAACATTTCAGGCCTGGTGGGATACTGGCCTATGGATGAAACATCAGGCACAAGTGTGGCCGACCTTTCGGGTAACGGTAATACCGGCACCATGACAAACATGGATGGCGCCACCGACCATGTTCCCGGTGTTATAGGTAACGGCCTCGACTTCGACGGCACCAATGACTATGTGAACGCAGGGTCAGGCGCCTCTCTGGACGATTTAGGGGACATGACCATGTGCGCATGGATCTATTTCAGAGGAACCACTGTCGGGGCCTTTGCCACAACCATATCAAAATACGACTCTGGCATGACAACAGGATGGGACCTGTATTACGCCGGTGAGGGCATGTCGGAAACAGGGCGGGGCTATATAGAAACCATACCATCCACCACGAACGCCTGGAACCATTACTGCGCCACAAACGCAGACACGGGCACTAACGGCTCAGGTCTGGCCATATACAAAAACGGCAGCCTTATGGGCGTACAATATAGTGGCGCATATAACACCCTGGGCAGCGATGCCGCAAACAACCTCTACTTCGGCAGCGCCAACGATCTTGATGATCCTCTGAACGCCATACTGGATGAAGTACGTATATACAACCGGGTATTATCCGTGGGAGAAATTCAGCAAATATATAATTACACAGGCTCGAGTTCCGCCGGGTTCTGGCAATATTGTGATGGCGCTAACTGGGTGGACTTCTAATGATCAGAAAAATTCTGCCCCTCCTTATACTGCTTCTTCTTTACCCTTCCGCATCACATGCACAAGAAGGCCCGAGTGAAGGTGCGGCCTGCACCACGGCAGGCGTTATGGCCCGGGCAGGCGGACCCGAAATTACCTCCCCCGAAGGGGGCAGATGGATGATCTGCAATGGCAGCACCTGGGTAACAGCCTTAAGTTATCGGCGCGATGCACGCGTATTGTTACAGTTCGATTACGATAGCGGCGCTTGTAACAGCAGCAAAACAGGGCGCATACGTTACAACAGCAGCACCTCCAGCTGGAGTTACTGCAATGGTACCGGCTGGTCTTCATTCGGCCGCGCGGGAAGTAACGCAACTTGCAACTTCTGGGGACAGGCAGTGGGTTATGCCTGCCCGGACGGCACTGTATTTGCAGGCTTTCTTCCTGATTCATCAGGCACGCCTATCTTTGCTACACGCTGTGATGCGGGGCAGACATGGAACGGCTCTTCCTGCACCGGTACGCGCCTGACTTACTCCTGGGGGTCGGCAGGCACCACGCGAAATGTCACCGATCTTTTACGGGGCGACACGAATACCGCGACGCTGGATGCCATATCCGGAACAGGTGTGCACCCTGCGGCTGAATATTGCGCAGCCTTGGTATTACATGGCCGCACCGATTGGTATTTACCCGCCATAGGCGAATGGCACGTCATGCATCCTTACTTCTCGGCCATAGGCGGATTCAATGTCGCAGCGGGTGTAAACTATATATCTTCTAACGAAAGATCCGCAGCAAACGGCGTTATCATGGAACTTATAAGCGCGGGCGATGGATCCGGACCCAAGGGAACCAGCTATAACCTGCGCTGCATCAGGAGGAGCCCATGACATCTAATCGTCTACTGCGCCTGAGCACTCTTCTTTTGTTAACTGGTTTCCTGTTGCCGCTCAGCGCAACATTAACGCAAGCACAAAATTGGGCCTGCAAGGGTAAAACCGGATGCACCACGCCCGGCGCCGCCTGTCCCGACGACACAGTCTTTGCAGGCTGCACAGGCGGCAATATTCCTTTCTACGTAACGCGCTGCGATGGGGGGTTCGTATGGAACGGCTCTTCCTGCACAGGCAGCGCCTCAACCTACGCCTGGAATAGCGGCACAACGAATTACACAACCACAAGCGCTACAAACGCCATCAATGGCCAGACAAACACAAACACCCTGGTCACCACAGATTCCGATTCTTCGACGGGGGGGACGCAACTGCATAATGCCGCAAACTATTGCGACACCTTGGCCGTGCATGGACGCACGGATTGGTATTTACCCTCCGTATATGAAATGACCGTCGTTTACATTAACTACGCCGCTATCGGTAACTTCGCGGCGGCGGATTACTGGGCCTCGTCAGAAGTAGACAGCAGCAATGCGAATTTCTTCAGGGGCACATCGCCAAGTTATATCGGATACACCACGAAGAATACGGCTTCCCGTATCCGTTGCGCCAGAAGGGATTGATCGCATGAGAAATCTTTTCATAATCTTCTCGCTCTGCTTTCTAATGATGCCTCCTATCGCGCTGGCTCAGATGGCCGGGAGTTCCTGCTCAACTTTTTCAGGGGGGCACTACCACGAATCAGGCACCGAAACCCTTGTATGCGACTCGGGCACATGGAAACCTGTTATTAGCTTTGATAACAGCGGCAAGATTGGCTTTCAGGTCGGCAACGATTCAGCGGGCTGCACAACAAACAAAACCGGCAGGATGCGTTTTACCAGCACCACCTCAACATGGGAATATTGCGACGGCAGCACCTGGACTTCTTTCCCCGTTAATAGCGTTCAGGAATGTAATGTTCTAGGTAAAAGCATCGGCTATGTTTGCCCCGATGGCTCTATCTTTATCGGCTTCTCGCCAGATGCCGCGAACCAGCAGCCCCTCTACGCATCGCGTTGCGATGCGGGGCAGACATGGAGCGGATCAGCATGCACAGGCACACGCGCATCACTGGCATGGGGATCATCCGGCACAACAAGAAGCACTACTGATGCTTTAAATGGCAAAGCCCAGACGGCTACGCTCGCCGCTTTCGGATCGACAGCCCATCCTGCAGCTTCTTACTGCCAGGATCTGTCTATGCACGGAAAAACAGATTGGTATTTGCCCGCGGTTACAGAAGCTTTGCGCATAATCTTTAGCCAGTCTTCGATCAGCGGCTTCTCAACGGCGCAACAATACCTGACTTCTACAGAAGTCGACAGCACACAAGCCTTTACAGTTAACCCGACCGCGCAGGGCGGCGTCCATAACCAAGCCAAGACAACGACAACCTTCCACATCCGATGCATAAGGAGGGACTGATGGCTGATTTAATGCGCAATACACTTCTCCTCTCAATCCTCACTCTTGCAATGATCGTTATTGCACACGGAGAAACAGCGGCACAGAACTGGGCCTGCAAAGGCAAGACAGGGTGCGAATCAATAGGGTCGACCTGTCCCGACGGCACTATTTTCGCGGGATGCTCTCCGCCGTCTTACCAACCGGTTTACGCGACGCGTTGCGATGCCGGGCGTTTCTGGAACGGCACTAACTGCACAGGCACCATGGGGTGGCAGGTATTGGCAGCGGGTGATGAAACCAGTTGCGGCATCAAACTGGATGGCAGCGCTTACTGCTGGGGCACTGACGCCGCCTTACAGCTCGGTAACGGCGCCACAACAGGAAACCAACTTGTCCCTTCAGCACTAAGTGGCGGCGGCACCTGGAAAAGCATACAGGCCGGATGGCAGATCGCCTGCGGGATAAAATCTGATGATACGGCATGGTGCTGGGGTGAAAACTGGCACGGCGCCCTCGGCAACGGCGACAATATAGACCAGGACGCCCCTGTCGCCGTAAGCGGCGGCACAGCCTATAAAATGATCAGCGTCGGTAACGAAGCCGAACATGTATGCGCTATACGCGCTTCTGACGATGCCCTTTACTGCTGGGGTAATAATGCCAGTGGTGAATTAGGCGACAACACAACGAATAACAGTAACGTTCCTGTGGCGGTCAACGGTGGCGGGGCGTGGAAATATGTTGCCACCGGATACGCACATACATGCGGAATAAAATCTGATGATACCGCATGGTGCTGGGGCTATAACCCCTTTGGCGCTGTCGGCGACAATACGCAAGGAACAAACAGGCTGGTGCCCACAGCCGTCAACGGCGGCGGCGCGTGGAAACGTATCAGCGCAGGGTATGAGCACAGTTGCGGGATAAAATCGGATGATACCGCATGGTGCTGGGGCTACCGCGCCAACGGTGCCATAGGCGATGGCACTTATGGTGCCGCCGTATTGGTACCAACAGCCGTCAGTGGTGGCTACAGATGGAAAGAAATCAGTGTCGGCAATAATCATTCATGTGGCATCAGAACTGATGGCGTCGCAATGTGCTGGGGAACGAACGACTACGGCCAGTTAGGCGACAACACAACCAATACCACAAATGCCCCTGTCGCTGTTAATGGTGGCGGCACATGGCGTTCCATATCGGCAAACTGGCTCTCAACCTGCGGCATTAAAACTGATGACAGGGGTTTTTGCTGGGCCGAAAATAATAACGGCCGCGTGGGTGACAATACCTCCGGAAACGTACGTTACGTACCGACAGCCATCAATGGATCGGCAGGATCACGTCTTTCTGTTCCCTGGAATAACGGCAACGCCACAGGAAAAACCAACGTTTCCTTAAGCTGGATAGATGGCGCCAGCAATACCACCACACTGGCGGCTTCCGATTCAGATTCCGGCACAGGTGGTACACAGCCTCACCAGGCCGCCGCCTATTGCAATGGATTAACCATACATAACTATACCGACTGGTTTCTGCCTGCCTCGGCCGAACTTGTTACGATAACCTCATACCTCTCGCCTACAACGCAGGATATTGTTGATTGGGAACTGTACTGGAGTTCAACGCACGGACAGAACACCACAAGCGACGCCCAAGGCAAATATGGCGGCCCCACACATCCAGGCTCTTATGGCGTATCCAAGGAAACGGCCAGCGGTACCAACGGGCCCTGGATTCGCTGCGTTCGCAAAGAATAACAATTGGAAAACCCCGCTTATTGCGGGGTTTTTTATTCTTACTGATTCATTCTTGTGAAGAAATCATCATTATTCTTGGTGTCTTTCAACTTATCGATCAGGAATTCAACCGCATCGACGGTACCCATCGGCGCCAGAACACGACGCAGCATGTACATTTTATTGAGGGCATCTTTTGTGACCAGCAGCTCTTCCTTACGGGTGCCTGATTTCTGAATATCAATTGCCGGGAAGACGCGCTTGTCAGCGATCTTGCGTTCCAGCACGATTTCCGAGTTACCAGTACCTTTGAATTCTTCGAAAATGACCTCGTCCATGCGGCTGCCGGTTTCGATCAGTGCGGTGGCGATGATGGTTAAACTGCCGCCTTCTTCCGTATTACGCGCCGCACCAAAGAAACGCTTCGGACGTTGTAGCGCGTTGGCGTCCACACCACCGGTCAATACTTTACCGGATGATGGCACTACGGTGTTATAAGCACGCGCCAGACGTGTGATGGAATCCAGCAACACCACTACATCGCGCTTATGCTCAACCAGGCGTTTGGCTTTCTCCATCACCATCTCCGCAACCGCCACGTGACGTGTGGCAGGCTCGTCGAAGGTTGAAGAAATAACTTCGCCCTGAACACCCTTGTCGCGGTTGCGATCAAGAACGTTTCGCACCATGTCCGTTACCTCTTCTGGACGCTCATCAATCAGAAGGATAATCAGGTAAGATTCTGGGTGGTTCTGGATGATGGAATGCGCCACATCCTGCAGCATAATGGTTTTACCGACACGCGGTGGCGCCACGATGAGCGCACGCTGCCCAAAGCCCAGCGGCGAAACCAGCTCGATCACGCGCTGGGTCATGTTTTTCTTGGTTGGATCATCCAGTTCCAGCTTGATCTTACGCTCAGGGTAAAGCGGGGTCAGGTTGTCGAAATTGATACGATGGCGCAGTTTCTCTGGCGCCTCGCCATTAATCGAACCGACCTTCAGCAGTGCGAAATAACGCTCGTTATCTTTCGGAGCACGAATCTCCCCATCAACGATATCGCCCGTACGCAGGCCAAAACGGCGCACCTGGGACGGGGAGACGTAAATGTCGTCAGGCCCGGGCAGGTAGTTTTCTTCAGGGCTGCGCAGGAAACCGAAGCCGTCTTGCAGCACTTCCAGAACGCCCGTACCGGAAATAGGTACGCTCTGCTCCGCCAGTTGCTTCAGGATCGCAAACATCATGTCCTGTTTGCGCATCGCACTGCAGTTCTCGATACCGAGCTCCTCTCCGAATGCCAGAAGGTCTGCTGGTGACTTCGTTTTCAAATCTTGAAGGTTCATCAATTTTTTTAAATCCGTTTTTTCTGGGGAGTTATCCGGGATTGGAAGAATTAAGAACCGTCAAGGACATCGGGTTCTGATTGGAATGAGGCGTCTTAGAGTGTTTCTCTTTTAAAAGTTGTCGTTTTTTGGAAAAATTTTTGTCTTATTCTTTGAAGCCAGCGTTTCCGCCTGACCTTGCGCGCCACTTACAGAGCGCGTCCTAAACCCTTATTTTGGTGGAATTTCTTAATAAGACAAAGACGTTATAGCCAAACCGAAACCTATCGTCAAATAAAAATCGAATCAGGGAAGGGGGCCTTTCGCACGAAAATTACCAAAGACACTGTTTTTTATGGACAGACCGCCCTAGAATAGGCAAAACAAATAAGATCATAATTACATAAAACAGGGCTTTCGCGTATCCATGTCAATAAAAGACCTAAAAACCAGCTTTATTGTCCCGGCCGCGCCGGAGGCAGATCTCGCCCCGGAAGACCCCGGATATGACGCCAGCAACGATGGCATTTATCCACGCAGCCTGCATATCATTGATTTTTCCCTGACCAATCTGTTCGAAACGGCTTATGCCATTCCGCATCTTGACAGGTACCGTCTTTCCGACGGTCTGGATATGATGATGCCTGAAGAGATAGATATGCTTGAGGATACTTTTGCCACCGAATTACAGCACCGCAAAATTAACCGCTTGCAGGGCATGTTTGATCCGGTCACAAGCTATTCTTTCCTTTTTGACGGGTTTGAGGACTGGGCTGATTTCAGCGTCACGCTGACCATGACCGACCTGGAGGGGGAAGATATAGATCTGAAAGATGCGCACCCCGGCATGCAGGCCGCCTTTGATGAATTCATGGAAGATCTGTCCCTGGCAACATCCGTCGTCGATGGGATCAAAGTAGATACCAAACGAGGCATTATCCGCGCCCGCGATCCGCTAGCACTCTTCAAGGCGATTAGCGAGGTCATACACGCCCACAACGAAAATGTGGAAGACAAAGAAGACGAATTGAAAATGCGAGAAGACGATCCCGCGTTCCCGCTAGAGTTTCGTTCCATACCTTTGCCGCAAGATGCCTTCGATCCTTTCATGAAATGTAATGATGCCGACATGGACCGTACCAGCAAGATCGGCAACGGTCATGACTATCTTTTCGCAGAAGACACACAGGATGTCTCACTGCAAAATCTGCCGCCTCGCCCCTATAACCACCTTGATGACGCCTGCCAGGCGGCTGAGCAAATGCGGGAACGTTTTCAGTTCAGTGCGCCAATGGTACGCCTCGATGAGATGGAGGCCATCATTCGAAACGAACTGCGCAGGGAGAAATCCTACACGCCCAACCCATTGCTAAATCTGCACTAACGGACATCTACATGAAAAGCGCCCGCTCTTCCTTTGATGAAAACCATTACAGCGACAGCCTGCTAACGCAGGAAAAATCTTCTAATATTCCCGATACGTCGGTTGTGTCCGGCACCTATTACCGCTCCTATAACGCGCTGAATGCGGCCCTCATCTCTATCTTTGAAGCGATTTACCTTCCTCAGGAGGTGTCGGAGCAACGCACACCTGAAGGTAAGGCTCTTTCGCAAAGCGCCGCTGCAAGGCTGCTCAAACTGACCAGGGATCAGTTCCATATTTTTGGCGATCACGATGAGAAGGGCTTGCTGTCACTGCGCGTGCGCCCGGTGATTGCCGATACGCAACTGATCGATATCTCGAAGAACAGCAAGATCGTTCGTAATGCCATTACCAATTTCTTCACGGAACTGAATGAATTTGGCGCAGGCATCCACGGCGTCGATATTGATCCGGTACACCACAGAATCATGATCTCCAGCCCTCGTGGCTACCTGGCCTTGATAGAATCCGTCTGCCGCGAAAAGAACATAGCCACAGCGGAGCAAGCTCATACCGCCTATGCCCTTCGCGATGGCGACCCTGATGAGAAAAGAGATACAAAACCAGGCCATTATTCTTATCTGCCAGAGCCAAAAAAGCCAAAGATCAAGGATGAGGCGCAACATAGCGGTGAATTATTCCGCCGCTGGGCCGGTCATAAAAGCAAGGCCGGAGATCTGGCTAAACCCCTATTCAACAGCCTGGCCGTTCACGCCTACGGCTACAGGGAATTAGGCCACCTTATAAATGAATATGAAGAAAAAGGCGTATATCCGCTTCTTTCTCTTTTGACCTTACAGGCGACAGTCGAACAGGATGTTGGCAGAACGCCCGTGCTCAAGGAACTGTCAGCCTTCAATCTGCATTAAAATGGCTTAACAACCGCCAGAATAATAATCCCGATCATTAGCAGCGTTGGAACCTCATTCCAGATTTTATAGAACTTTGCAGGCCGCTTGTTTTCGTCACGCAAGAATACCTTGCGCCAACGTGCAAAAAAGCCATGACAGGCAGTCATCAACAAAACTAGAAAAAGTTTCACGTGAATCCATCCGTTTTGCATGATCATCGGGTTGGCCGCGATCATTAAGCCGCCAAATACAAATGTCGATATCATTGCCGGATTAATAATAATACGCAGCAGACGCCTCTCCATCACCTTGAACGTTTCGGATTTCTCCGAACCCTTTTCAGAGTCAGCATGATAAGCAAAAAGCCGGGGCAGATAGAACATGCCTGCCATCCAGGCGACCAGTGAAATAATGTGGAAGGCTTTAAGCCATGCATAATTCTCAAGCAGCCACGCACTCATTCTGCAATCCTCCGGTAATAACGGTACATTCTGACATACAGCAACGTTTAGATGATAACGGGCAGACGCGATTGCCACCTGCCGGGTAAATACCGGACTGACGCGCATGCGAGGCCACAAGGCTCGCCAGATCGTCAATAAACAGCTTATCGGCACTGACTGTCGGCACTCTCGCAAAGTAGGGTACGCCCAGCATTTCAGCCTCATGGCGGTATTCAATTTCAATCTCTACTAGCGTCTCGACATGTTCACTAACGAAAGCATGCGGATAGATAATGAGAGGGACTCTATATTTTGCCGCACGGGCGATTTCCTCACTGGTGCTGGGGCCTATCCATTTCTTAGGACCCACGCGGCTTTGATAACAAATATTCCAGTCCAATCCCTCAATACCTGTCGCACGCGCAATCGCACGCGCTGATTGCTCGCACTGTGCTTGATAAGGATCCCCATCAGTAATTACATCTTCCGGCAAACCATGCGCCGAGAAAAGGATGCGCGGCAAGGGCAATCCCTGATCTTTTGTCGCAAGACAAGCAGCTTCATAAGCATTTCGCACATTCTCAGCCGAAGCATTAATAAATCCACGCGTTTCTGGATAACAACAAATCATGGATGTGGGCACATTCAATCCTGTCTGCGCAGCAAAACGATTCCATTCCTGTAAAGATGATCTTGTCGTCGTTGTCGAATATTGCGGGTAAAGCGGCAACAAAACAACACGATCCGGATTGCTGGCAGCTACCTTGCGAACAACATCTTTTGCGCGCGGATGCCAATAACGCATGCAAACAAATACGTTATAGACAGCATCTTGGCGTTCATTCAGGACCTGTTGCAAGGCATCGGCCTGTGCCTGCGTATTTTCCAACAAGGGTGATCCACCGCCTAACAGCCCATAACTGCTTCCCGCTTCCTTCTTTGACCGGCGATGAGCGATCAAAGTTGCAATGGTGAAACGTAGCGGTAACGGCAAGCGGATAATGTTTTTATCCATGAAAAAATTGAACAGAAAGGGCCGAATACTTTCAGCCTTATCCGGGCCGCCGAGATTAAAAAGAACAACAGCTATATTTTTTTTCATACAGCACCCCGTGCGCGAATATGATTTACCAGACGTGAAACATGTTCAGGCGGCGTTTCTTTAATGATCCCGTGACCCAGGTTAAACACATGCGGACCAGCGGACAAACCATCCAGAATGTCGTCGATAGCTTTTTCCAACCCTTCGCCTGACAACAAAATCGAAGGATCCAGATTACCCTGAACAGGGACAATATCCTGATACTTGCGCGCCTTGACCATTGTGACGTGCTGGTCAAGACTTAACATCTGTATATCGACTTCTTCAGCGTAAAGTTTGTAATGTGGGCCAGCACCACGGGGAAAACCAATGATCGGTGTATCCGGACAATATTGACGAACACGGTCAATAACGCGGCATGTGGGCTCAATAACCCAACGCTCAAAATCTTCTGTCTCAGTCAGCAAACCTGCCCAACTGTCAAATAACTGCAGCGCTTCTGCCCCCGCGCCCACTTGCTTGATCAAATACGCCGCTGTGACATCAGCAAGCGCGTCACACAACTTCTGCAAGCTTTCAGGTTTTTCTCGTACCCACTGCAATGCTGTTTTGTAATCCGTGCTACCGCCGCCTTCGATCATGTAGCAGGCAACTGTCCACGGCGATCCTGCAAAACCGATGAGAGCCGCCTGATCAAAGCCCTCGGCATCCATTCTCTCAGCGATGCGGGAAACTGTTTCAAATACGGGGTTAAATACATCAAGCTTAAAAGGTAACTGACCCAAACCATCAATAAATTTATCATCGACAGCTTCAAGCCGCGGCCCTTCGCCAGTATCAAAACATACGGCACAATTCACGGCCTGGGGCACAACCAGAATATCTGAAAACAGTATAGCGGCATCAAATTGGAACCGGCGTAAGGGCTGCAATGTTACTTCTGCAGCAAGCTCTGGATTAAATACCAGATCCAGAAAACCGCCAGCCTTTGCACGCACTTCTTGGTACTCAGGCAAATAACGCCCTGCCTGACGCATCAGCCATATCGGCGGTATGGTTTCGGTTTGTCCTGCTAAGACGTTCAGGAATGGTTTTGTACTCGTCATGAATGATCTTTCTGCTTAACTCCGGGCACATAAAAGCAGAACTCTCATGAATCAAAAAGTATTATTTTATAAGGTAATAGTTGTTAGTAGAGCCTGTGAGTCACGGGGAGTAATTTTGATCCCATGAGTCATGCACAGGCTTAAAAAGCAAAGTTCCTCTACGCGCTGAATATGTAACGATGAAAAATATTCAGATTCTCACAACGGGTCATTTTGCTTTTACACAGCAGGGTAACCGTTTTGGATAACCAAGCGGGAAAATAGGATAATTCTTTTCCCAGACTTATCCCGGAAACACTTTTAGGGATTCTCACAGGCTTCTGAGGATAATTTCTCACCCTTAGGAGCGAATCGCCCAACCCCAATATTCCTGCCGCTTTACTCTCCCTCCCATTCTTTCTATAACAAAAGCAGGGAGTAAGCGTAATGAACACCAGCGATGATGTGGGCCGTGATCAGTTTATAAAAATGGATCTTCTGGAATGTGAAACCGTTCTCGAGGAAATAAATCCTGCTTTAAAAGGAAGCCAATTCCATCCTGCTACCGTTACAATTCTCGCGCAGGAACCTCCTTTTTACCCGGGTTATCGCTTTCTGGATATCGCCGACTATGAAACAACGCCGAATATCAGGAAATTTGTTCTTTATAAGCCGGGCGATGTCGTTGTCCTGAATTGGACTAACGAACCCCTTTATGCCCTGAATGCGCGAGCACCTATTCACTTAGACGAATCCACTGTGGCCGAGTATGTGCATTTCTTCTTCACCTATGTACGCGGCCGCCATGGTCGTTTTATTATCACCGAAAGCGTGGAAGACGTTATGTGGCGTGACGAACCGCCTCCGGCAGCCCGTAAAGCCATAAGCCAAATGCTTGAGCCGCTTCATATTACGGAACGCGATGGGCAGGGTAACTTTAAGCTCACGGCTCGCATGATGTTCAAGGATTCACTGTTCAAAACCAGCGTGAATGTCCAGGCTTCAGGGCTTGTAAACCTGTCGGACGAAGTTTTGCTGATCGAAGACATGCCTGTGCTGGACGACACTTTCGGTCAATAAACCCTGAAATTTATCCACTGCCATCTGTGTAAAAAATCGGGAAAACGCGGGCTTATTAACAATTTGGAAACACTTTCTTTATGTTGCATTAACCAACTGAGGAAAAAGGGATAAAAATGACTCTCCTGAGTATAAGTTATCCTGTTTTGGTAGGAACTCATTAACCCTCCCCCCGCATAATAAACCCATGGCGCATCCAAAAGGGCCTTCTTTGTAAGGGGATGCGACATAGCCAACTAAACTGGTTTTGGGGAATATTATGAGTAAAAGCACAGGTTCTAACGTTACCCATATCGACTTCGGCCACCATCGCCGGGTGAGCATTGCATATACGCTGAATAACTATCAGCCGGTACGCTGCACGATCATTGGGGACCAGCCGTTGTTCTTTATGGACTATGAAGGCTCTTATGATGCCGACAGCTTTGCTGCCGGTACTGAGGACCTGTTTGCAGACGCTGCTACGCTGGATTCAGTTGAATCAATCGAGCAAGGCGTTGAGAAGCTGCAGGAACGTGTCATGCGTGCACTTCACGATAGTGCTCCTACAGAAGCTACTGAAGTGGAAGAACGTGCAGCAGCGGCTATGGCCCTGTTCATGCAGGATACATCCTTTGCCACAGCAGCAGGAGCCGCCGAGCAGCCCATGCTGGAAGAGGCTGAATACCTTCTGTCATTGCTGGCGAAATCGGGCAATGGCGCCGCACTGATTGAAAATGCACGTAAATATGAAACAAAATTTGTCATGGGCGGTGCTGTATCGACAGCGATGTATGATCGCCGTCAGAATACCGTCTTTATCAACCCATATCTGAACGAAGCCGATCAGCTTCTATTGCTGGCGCGCGAACTGCGTCGCGTCTGGCAGCACCGTCATGGCGCCCTGGTGCACCCGCTTACCTTCCATCCCGATCAGGCTGTTCTCGTGCATAGAGCACAGGTTGCGGACCTCTGCACCGCCATGGTGCGTGCGGGATGGGAACTGCAACTTTCTGGCCATACAGCTTCCTGGGAGCGTCTGGAAAACTCTTCTATGGCAGATCTGGCGCGTGCCTTTGCCCGCGAAGCATATACGGACTTCCGTTCTGTAAATAATGGTGAGGCGTCTGCTGCCGTATTCGAAGCCTGGTTCCTGTCTGAACGTTGCCGCCAGGAAGATCGCCGCCTGATCCAGCAAATGCTGGCGGACTACCAGGGTTATGTCTTTGAGAATATCAATCCTTCCACCACAGTGACAGGTGAGCTTATTTTGGCGCTGGGTAGCCAACCCGGAGGCAAGAATTACCTGTCACAATACGTCAATGCGATCATGAATGATGCGTTGTTTACGGAAATTCGTGACCGTTCAAACGCCAATTTCCTGTGGTTTATCAAGTTCGAGCGTTCCTTCCGTGAAACGGAACAGGAATTGCAAACCCCAGAAACCAATCCGGTTTCAGGGACTCGTCAGAAGACCCAACCGGATGCACAAAACAAAAACAGCAAACGGTTTGGCGACCAACATGAACAAAAAGCAGACATCGTCTCCTTGCCCCGCGGCAAGGCGCACACCGGGGTTTTCCAAGGCAGCCGCCAGGGTGCCTCTGGCAGTGCACAAGTTATCGAATTCCGTAACGGCAAGGCCTGATGACGGGCCTCGTCCAGAGGCACACTGCGTAACGACTGGAAGGGAACATCGGGATACCATGCGGGCCGATGAAAGACTAAGCCGTAAAGCCCATACACGTCGCACCTATCGTGCCGACAATCCTGCGCATGACCTCGAAATATACGACCTGACCAAGCCTGATGAAGGCCGCACACAGCTGACGGCATTCTCCCACGTCACACTGCCGCTGCAACTCGATTATGATTACATTGTTCAACTGCCATACTCCTTCGAGAAAAATGAGGATGTTCTGGCTTGGGCCGCCGCTATGCTGGCTGATAGCCCCACCGCATCGCGTTTGTGGATCGAAGCAGAAAGCGCCGGCTGGCAGGTAGGCATTACCGATCTGAAGAACGGCGGGTTCCATCTTGATATGATGGAACAGGTTCTGCTGCTGGATAACTATGCGCTGCGCCCCGACGCTTTCGGTCGCTCGCCATACTTCCGCAATGCGCTGATTGTTGCACTGGTGCGAGCGCTTCGTGATATCTGGCACGAAGAAAAGAGCGGTGCCTTCGAAGATGAATTCGCACCTGAATCCGCCTTGATGCTGGAACGTGTGCGCGCTGCCGATTGCGACACAGTGGCCCTGCTTGTCGGCTGGGAATTGCGCGGTGCCGGTTACACGGATATCTGGCGCCATCTGATCGGCTCTGAAGAGGGCGACATGGCGATGATATTCACGCGCTTCCTGGAGCGTGATCCTACAGCCCTGTTCGATGGGTCCGCCCTCGCTTACGCATTTCGCCAATGGTACGCCGATGAATCCCGCGTCGATGGCACGGATCACGACACACTAGAGGCGCTGGATGATATTCTCCTGGAGCATACAGGCATGAGCCGCCCCTTCGGCGAACGCCGTTTGAGCACACATGATATTGAGCGCCTGGCATGTCTGCCTGATGGCCGCTGCTACCTCAAGGGCCTTACGGACACCATTATGCGCGATCCGTTCTTTGCCGGACTGCACGATCCTGTAAATCAGACGCACCTGTTTCACCTGATGTATGACATGGAAGTTGTGATGGTGAATAATGTGCCGTTCCGCGACGCACGTCTGGCGCGTATGATTTTCCCCGGTGCCGACCAGACGCGCCTGCGCTAGAAAGCCTTTCCCGACCGCCCTTAATCCACTATGCTTCTGTCATGAAAAAGACAGAACCAAAGCGTCATTTCTATCTTCATCTGGTTTCGGATGCGACGGGCGTCACCCTGCAGGGGCTGGCGCGTGCGTGCCTGGCACAGTTTGATGATATTGACCCTGTCGAGCGCTTTTGGCCCTTGGTGCGCACGGAAAAACAGCTGGAACGTGTGATCGACGATATCCACGACAATCCCGGACCCGTATTATTTACGCTGGTTGATAGCCATCAGCGCAAGCGCCTGCAAAAAGCCTGTCACGATCTGCATGTCCCCTGCATCCCCGTGATGGATCACATTATCAAGGGATTGTCCTCTTACACGGGCCTGCCCAGCAAGGGCATTCCCGGCCTACAGCATGCACTGGACGATAAATATTTCAAACGCATGGATGCGGTTGATTTTGCACTCTCATTCGATGACGGCCAGAATTACGATGGCATAGATGAGGCTGATGTTATTCTGGTTGGCGTATCCCGTACATCGAAGACGCCAACTTGCATATTCCTGGCGCGCCAGGGCATTCGCGCGGCCAACATTCCCTATGTCCCGGGCATTCCCATCCCTGAAAAAGTATTGCAGTTGCGCGGACCCGTATTTGTGGGCTTAACCGAAAATCCTGACCGCCTCATACACTTAAGAAAAAATCGTCTGAAGGCTGATCACGGTGATTGTGACCCTGGTCATAGTACATATCTTGATCCTGAACGCGTTGAGGCTGAAATTCTGGAGGCGCGTAGATTCTTCACGAAAAACGGATGGCCTGTGATTGATGTGACGCGCCGCTCTGTCGAAGAGACGGCGGCAGAGATTCTTGTAATCCTGCAAAAGCGCCGTGAGATCGCAGGTCAAAGGGAGAGGTTGTAATGATAAAGGCCGGAGTCATTGGTCATCCCATATCGCACAGTTTGTCACCACTTATTCATGGATATTGGTTCGAAAAATACCAGATTGCCGGTCAATACGAAGCTGTAGACATTGCCCCCGCCACACTGAAGGTGCAAGTGCAGGCCTTATTGTCTCGGGGTTATGCCGGTTTCAATGTAACCGTGCCGCATAAACAAAACATAATGCCCTTATGCGACAAATTGGATGAAACGGCACACGCCATAGGTGCTGTGAACACTGTTGTTGTCAAAGACGGATTGATAGAGGGGCGTAATACTGATGCATTCGGTTTTATTGGCAATCTAAAACAAACGCTGCCTGATTTTAACTTTAAACAGGGTCCGGCGCTGGTATTGGGCGCTGGGGGCGCTGCGCGCGCGATCATTCATGGCCTTCTACAAGAGGGTGTCCCAGAAATCAGGCTGGCCAATCGTACGCGCGTGAATGCAGAAGATCTGGCACGCAGCTTCAAAAATGTGAGGGTCTTGAACTGGGACGATCGCGGCAAGGCTTGCACGGACACGACGCTTGTCACCAACACAACCGTACTCGGTATGAGGGGGCAAGCTGCTCTGGAAATGGATCTGTCTCAAGCGCCTGCAAATGCGGTTGTATATGATATTGTATACAAACCGCTGCTAACGGATCTGTTGAAAAGCGCAGAGGGCAGAGGGCTTTCTGTCGTAACAGGCATTGGTATGCTCCTTCATCAAGCCCGTCCCGCATTCGCGGCATGGACAGGCGTAATGCCTGACGTTACAAAGGAATTGACGGATCTGGTTACAGCGCAGGCGTTAGGAACCTGAATTGAAGATTATTGGTCTAACAGGCTCAATCGGTATGGGTAAATCGGTCGCAACAGCCATGCTGCGCGATATGGGCGTGCCTGTACATTGCTCAGATGAAGCGGTGCACACGCTTCTGGGGCTTCATGGGGGTGGTGTCGAGGTTGTCGCTACGGCCTTTCCCGGCACCTTGAATGTGGATGAACGCAGTATAAATCGTCAGGCGTTAGGCGCTTTGATATTCGGCAATGATGAAAAGCGCCGCAAATTGGAATCTATCCTGCACCCCCTCGTCATAAATTCTCAGAAAAGATTTCTTGCCGATCTTGCTCAGAAAGAGGCGGCCTTGGCTGTGCTGGACATTCCGCTTCTTTATGAGACAGGGGCAGAAAAACGCGTTGATAGGGTCATCGTTGTAAGCGCGCCCGCGCATGTACAAAAACAGCGCGTCATGGCGCGTCCCGGAATGACCGAAGAAAAATTTGCAGCCATTCTGGCGGCACAAATGCCCGATGCCGACAAAAGAAAGCGTGCCGATTTCATTGTAGAAACCGGTAACAGTATGGAAGAAACAAGACAGGAACTTGCACGTATTATTACTTTACTGAAGGAGTAGCCTATGAAAGCCATCATATTCCAGCACATGTCTTCAAACACGCCAGGGACGCTCCGCAAGGTTATGATCGAACAAGGGATAGATTGTCAGGTCGTGAACACGGCTTACGAAGCAATCGATAATCAGAAAGCCCACGATGCAGATGTTCTTGTGGTGCTTGGCGGCTCCCCAGGCGTTTATCAATCTGACGATTATCCTTTCTTAAAGCAGGAAAAACAGATACTCGAGCGCCGTCTGGCAGCCGATAAGCCAACATTGGGAATTTGCCTGGGGGCGCAGCTCATGGCGGCGGCATTGGGTGAGAAGGTTTACAAAGGGACTCAGGGGCCGGAGATTGGTTGGTTTGATCTCACATGGCTTCCAGAAGCTGATAATCACTCCGTACGCGCGTTTAAGGGTAAAAAGATTATGCAATGGCATGGCGATACATTTGACCTGCCAAAGGGAGCAACATTGTTGGCAAGCAGTCAGCAATATGCGCACCAGATTTACAGCTATGGCCGTAACGCCTTGGCTTTCCAGTGTCATATAGAGGTAACGGCGGATATCCTGGCTGACTGGTATGTGCATGACGCGGGTATCTTTGTGAAGAAACCGGATCTCCACCGCACACTTATTGCTGACACAGCGCAATATATAGAGCAGATGACAAGCGCCACGGAAATCTTTATGAAGGATTGGCTGGCACAGGCACTGCCGCAGGCGGAGAGAAGGCATGCGTGAAATCATCCTCGACACAGAAACAACCGGTATGGATCCTTCACAGGGCGACCGGCTGGTGGAAATCGGCTGTGTCGAAGTGATGAACTATGTGCCTACAGGGCGCACGTATCATATTTACATCAACCCAGAACGTGACGTGCCAGCGGAAGCGGTTGCGGTTCACGGGTTGACAGCGGCTTTCCTGAAAGACAAGCCCGTCTTCTCCCAGATTTATACGGACTTCCTCGATTTCATCGCCGAAGGTCACCTCGTTATTCACAATGCTGAATTCGATATGAAATTCATCAATGCCGAATTGAAGAAGGTGGGCCACAAGCCCATCCCGGAAAAGCGCGTGACGGATACATTGGCGATTGCCCGTAAGAAGTTTCCCGGTTCTCCGGCTAGCCTTGATGCTCTCTGCCGTCGCTTCCAGATAGATAACTCAGGACGCGAGCTGCATGGAGCTTTGCTCGATGCGCAGCTTCTGGCCGAAGTCTATCTAGAGATGATGGGCGGCCGTCAACACGGGCTAGGGCTGGCGCAGGAAGGCCCTGCTAATTTGACGGGTGAGGTTGTATCTATTCAATCCGTGCGCCAACGTGAATATCGTGAACCGCGCATCTTCGCGCCTAGTCCTGAAGAATTGGCGGCCCACGAAATGTTGCTAAAGGAAATTAAGGATCCCATGTGGGTCAAGCGATAATAAAAAAACCCGCCGTTTGGCGGGTTTTCATTTGCTGCGACCGATTAGAACCGGTGGCTGACATTCATGTAAACGCGCGGGTCATCATCTTCTTGCGTGGCAATATCACGGTTAAGCGGCCATGCAATGAAAGCGCCTGCTTGTGTTGATGAGGTAAAATCAGCACGGATGCCAAAACCGGCAGAAGTCAATTCCTCACGCTTCAGTTTTGCTGTCGTGGCGTCTTTGTCCCATACAACACCGGCGTCATAGAAACTGAATAGCTGATAATTCTCCAGGACGCCCAGTTGCATAGGCTCATTCCACTGCAACTCGATCTTGCCGGCGATACCATCATCACCCGTTACTTCGGATGGATCGTAAGCCCGGCCATAGCTCACGCCGCCCAGGCCAAATTCTTCGGAACTCCACAAAGCTTCATCAGAAATCTGACCTTTCATCGCAAACAGGAAATTTACTTTCGATGTTACACGCTGCAGGCGTTGATATTCAGCCTCCATCTTGAAGAAGTCCCAGTCAGCGCCAGGGCGGCTCACGTTTGTATCGCTATCAGACGTGGCGTTCAGAACGTTCAGGCCATGGCCCACCTCAACGTCGAATACGTTGTAAGCAACATTGAGAAGCGTATCGATGAACTCGACGCGGCCACCTACGCGGATCGCGCGGATGTGGTCTTTACGGTCAGGTTCGATATTGTTGTCTGTATCAACATTGCGCCAGTCGAAAGATGTACGACCTGTTACATTGAAGTTGCGGGTGCGCACGAAAGGATGGCTGAAGCCGACAGAGATAAAGCGGGAATCGCCATCCACATCGAATTGCTCAAGTGTATAACCAGGCTCCGTGTTGGTATAGCTGCCAGCAATGTTCAAAACTGTGCCATATGTCCCAATGGGCATATCGTAACCAAGGCCGATATAGCTTAATTCATCGCGCATATCATCGCCTGGCGCGTAAGCGACCTGACCGGTGAAGCGCTCATTCCAACCCATCAGGCCTTGCAGCGCGGCAGAGGCGCCAAACTGCACGGGACCCAGGTAACGGCTACCGAAGTTATCAAGGCTAACCTGGCCTTCGAACGTATCACGCTGCACGATCACCAGCAGGTCTGCAGCGCCCGGCGTTGTTTCTGAAGGGCTCAGGATGCCACGCGCGCTAACGCCTGGAATATCGTTGATCATAAGCAATGTGCGTTCAAGCTGGCGCACATTTAGCGCGCTCGATCCGCCGCTGACGAGGGAAGAATAGCTTTGTGCCAGACTTACGGCATCATTCACATGATCACCTTCACCGCGCACCTCGACGTTATTGATGTAGCCTTCAACAACAACCAGTTTAACCGTACCACCCTCGATAGTTTGCGGGGGCACAACAACCTGCGTCAGGATATAGCCGTCATTGCGGTACTTGCGCGTGAGGTCGGCAGCGATACCGTATACATCGGCCAACGTAACGTTCTGTCCGATCTTGTCGGCAAAAACACGGCCTAATTCCTCCTCGGAATAAACGCTTGCCCCTTCAATGTTCAGGCGCTCGAGTCTTAATGAGATCTTCTCGGCGCCGGCAGGGGCATTGGTGATCGCGCTTTCTTTCACTTCGACGCGGGGCATGACGCGCGGTTCAAAAACGGCACCGGACTGAATCTGTTCTTCAACGCGGCCCGGGCTGGCTGTGCCTGTTTGTGCGTTCAACTGTGCATGCGCTCCCGACGTAACGGCTAACAAGCTGGCGGCTGACAGCGCACCGAGCACCACATGGCGTGACCAAAAACGCATTTTCCCCATAACCCCTCTTCAATGAAATCGATCAGGCCTTAAAAAGGCCCCGTAAATGACTGTCCTTGTATGACAAAAAGGCCCTTATGAACAAGAGCAAACAGTAAGCTGCCGTCATTCTGGATGAGCCCCACCCAAAAGCCAAGCCACCCCTGTCAGGGGAAGGATACTGTACTTTTAAAAACGCAATAAAATTACCTAAATTCTGGAAACCCAAGAGTCGTAAGGCATTGAGGCTTGCCCGGTGTCTTTTTTCATAAATTTGGATAAAAACAGAAGCGCCAAAGGTTAACAAACGCTTAACAATTCCTTGCCAGTCCCAAGGTATTACGACTATAAAGTGCTCCATCTGACATTGCGGTAGTAGAAGGGGTTCTTGTGAATAAAGGCCCGCAAGGTGCGGAAAAATAAAAATAAATGCCCGCCCCTGGCTTAAGTTTCCACTCGCGTAATTGATGACGAGATATTTGAAAAGCAGACATTCCAAAAGGAAGGCTATTAACATGAGCGCAACAAAATCACCCGCTGCGAAAAAACAAATTACAAAAGCAAAGAGCACGAAGATGGCAAAATTGCTGACTTCAACAACGCTCGCAGCAGCAGGTTTGATGGCGCTCAATACGCCCGCCAATGCGGATAACTGGGGCGATCACGTAGCCGATGTCGGTGCGATCAGCATCGATACCAGCGTGGCAAACACGACGAACATTTCCACCAACGATGGTTTTGTAAAAGTACGCGGCGATGGTGATATCAACGCCGGCTGGACAGTCAATGTCATGCAGCCAAACACAACGTCCAAATACGTTCTCTATGATATCGAGGGTGACCCAACCTTCGTCATGGGTACGCTGAACGCGAACGGTCAGGTTTATATTTTTGATGCCCAGGGTACAATCTTTGGCGAAGGTTCCGTTGTAAATGTGGGCGGCCTGATTGCTTCTACAGGTCACATCAGCGACCAGAATATTCTCGACAACAAACTGATATTCGAAGGCGTGAACACCGGCGGCCAGATCGTCCTGAATGGCACGATCTCTGTGGCTGAAGCGGGCCTCGCTGCTTTCGTGGCGCCGCAAGTGACAAATAATGGTGTTATCAGCGCCAAGCTTGGCAAAGTGGCCATGGCTTCCGGTGACAAGGTGACGCTCGATCTTTACGGTGACAATCTGATCGAAATCGCCGTTGATGATAAATCAACAGACGGCCTGATTAAAAATTCGGGCGTAATAGATGCCGAAGGCGGCGTTGTGGCCATGTCCGTACAGACAGCGAAAGCTGCCGTTGATGATGTCATCAACATGAGCGGCGTTGTCAGCGCATCCAGCGCGACGGTTGTGGGCGGCAAGATCGTTCTTTCAGGCGGCAAGCAGGGTACAGTTAAGGTGGCAAACGGCGCTATCCTTGATGCATCCGGTAAAAATGGCGGCGGTTCTGTTTCAGTAACCGGTGAAGTCGTTTCCGCTGATCAGGATACCGTTACAAACGCGAGCGCGATAACAAACGGCAATGGCGGTGACGTATATTTCTACGGCTTTGATAAAGCCATCTTCCGCGGCAAAGTGTTCGCCATGGGGGGGTCTGAAGGCGGTAACGGCGGTTTCGTAGAGGTGTCTGCTGCTAATGAAGTTGGCTATGACGGTTCTGTAAGCACCTATTCCGCAAATGGCCTCAGTGGTCAGTTCCTGCTTGATCCTCTGTTTGCTGTTATTCACAGCGGCAGCCTGAATAATTCCAATTTTATCAGCTCTACATCGCTGGCGAACGACCTGCACACTAACGCACTCGTGACAGTGCAGGCCGATAATTACATTGATGTAGGCACAAACACATCAAGCACAGGTGTCGGCACGGGTGACATTGATGTCAGCACGCACACCACAAGCAGCACAACTGTAAATACATTTACCGAGCCTGAACCACAACGCGCCGATTATAATAACCAAGGCGCATACAACGGAGCCCATCAAAGCTGGACATCCAGAAAGGCTGCCTGTGAGTCGGGCGCAACGCCGTCTGGCTGCTCCTCTGTGGTTACGCCGGGAACAAGCACAATCACAAACGGCAATCTCCGTTTGGATTCCGGTATCGTAAACTTCAATAAAAACCTGATCATGGGTAACGGTAACCTGCAGGTTGTAGCAAACACCGTTAACTTGGACAGCAAGCTTTATAGCCGTGCCGCCGTAGGCGGCGACACAATGCTGCTGGATGATCTGCGCATATCCAGCAATGCAGATTCTGTGAATGTGCTGTCTAACAACGCTCTGATTCAACAGGCAGTATGGCTCGCTGATGATGCGGGCGGCGCCACCGTCGATGTGGCGGCAGGTGCATATGCAGAGAGCCTCTATATAAACAAGGGCCTGACCCTGAAGGGCGCTAATGATGGTCTCGCTGGCACAGATGCGAGCCGCGGCGCTGAAACAATTCTGCAAGGCCCAAGCACATACTCACTGCTGGTGGATGCGCAGAATGTGACCGTTGATGGCCTGACAATCGAGGGTTCTGCTTCAGGCACCGGAGATGCTGTCTGGACATTTAATGCGGATAACCTGAACTTTAAAAACAACCGCGTTCTGAATGCGTCCTTTGGTGTTATCTCTTGGGGCGGTGCTGTGGTTGATGGCGTGATTCAGGACAACCTGATCGCTAACATCGCCCAACACGGCATCTACATTGGTGAAAACCAGTATTTCAACGTGCTGAACAACACCGTGGGTGATGAAGCTCACGGCGGCGTACGTGTCGGCATCACGACGGAAAACTTCTGGGAGGGTCGCCCGGATGGCGCACTCACATTGATCGACGGCAACAAGATACTGGCTTCCGTTATCGGTATTCGTAACAATCTTTCATACGGAACACAAAGTGGCTTCCAGATCAGCAACAACACTATCAATGCTGGCGGCGCCGTTAATGGAAACTGGATCGGGATTGATATCCTGTCCCAGATGGGTGGCGTAGGTACGCTCTTCAAGGACAATAATATTGAAGGCGCTGGTGCAGGCGTAGGCTATCAGCTGACAAACGTAACCAACCCTAACCGCGCTGTTATCGACGGCGGCCTGGTGAAAAACACGGATATCGGCGTTTGGGCAACAGATACCAGCCTTTACACAGGCGCTGTTAGCAGTGCGTTGATCAAAAATGTCGATTTCGCTTACATGAATAAATACGGCATTCTGGTTGAAAGCACGAATTACGACACAGGTATGAGCGCCCATGTAACGATCGGCGAAGGCAACACCTTCTTCGGCACGCCTTATGATCTGGCAATCGCTGGTAATGACGCAACGGTGAGCCTGGAAGGCACAGCCGGTGTTAACAAAACACTGGTGAAAGCTGCTGGCGCTGCACGTTACTACGGCTTCACAGATAATGCCTCCATCAATGTTGGTATCGGTGCGACAGCGGCGGGCGGTACTGTTTACGTTGAAGACGGCGCTTTCACAGAAAACGTTGTTCTGAACAAAGCGCTAACCCTGCGCTCATTGAATGGCCGTGACTTTACAACAATCGCCGGTATCTCCGGCGTGGGCGCATTGGGCACAATCGTCGTAACCGATGGCGTCAATGGCGCAACAATCGGCGGTACCGATGCGGGCTTCACGGTTGTTGGTTTCGACAATGGTAACCCGGCCGTTGAAAACGCGGCCCTGTACTTCCAGGGTAACCATGCGGGTGCAACCGTTCGCGGTAACCGCATCACCGCGAATGGTGATGAAGCGCTGGTAACGGAATACAATCTCGTAAACAGCGATTTCGTCATCGACGGCAACATCTTTGACGGCAAAACCTATGTGGGTGCCGTTGGGGCAACAGGTAATCAGTTCACTGTTCCGAATGTACCGCGTCAACTGGTGGCCCTGAACAAAGGTCATTCGAACCTGACATTCACAAACAACAGTGTTGTGGGCGATGCGGGTTCAAATCAGCTGGTGGCGATTGAATCCAACGGTTCAAACGTTACAGGCAACACATTCGATGGCGAAACAACTTCAGCCGCTCTGCGCGTACGCGGCACCAATGCTGTTATTGCTGACAACACGCTGACCGGTAATGGCAAGGGCGTTGGTATCTGGACGCAAAACGTCAATGGCCTGACCATTGGTGGTGCTGATGCAGAAGACGGCAACGATGTTTCCGGCTTCATTAACGGTATCGTTGTTGATGGCGCTTCAGGCACAACACTGGTGCAGAACAACATAACAACAAATAACCGCGATACAGATTCTGGCCGCTCCGCAAGCGGCTGGCAGACAGGTATCGGCATATTTGTAAAGAACGCCTTGGGCGCTGTAACCGTGTCTGACAACACAACAACCGGCAACACAGACGGTATCCGCATTCAGGATACGGACCCTGCTGTTCTGGGAGCTGTAACCGTTTCCGGTAATGTGGCTAACAACAACCGTGACAAAGGTATTATCCTCAAGCGCAGCGAAAACATCAAAGTTTACGACAACACCGTAAACGGCAACAGCATCGGTATTTACGCTGACGCCAGCCGTGGCGCGATGATCCAGGCAAACGACCTGAACGGCAACACAGCAGACGGCATCCGTCTGCGCGACGGCAGCAATAATGTTCGTATCGAGAATAACTGGATCCATGGCTCAGCCAACGGCATCTACGTTGATAACTCGCTGGTGACGGTGAGCGGCGTAAAAGTATACGACAACAGCTTTGCTGAAGCTAACGGTTCCCAAGCGAACGGCAAGAATATCGTCAACACCACAAACAACATTGTTGATGCGTCCTTCAACTGGTGGGGCACAACAAGCGAAGCGGGCGTAGCGGCGAAAATCACCGGCCTGAACAAGGTTGATGTATCCCCGTATCAAGGTTCCGGTATTGACCAACAACCGGCAACCGCTGGCTATCAGGGTAGCATGGATAACCTCTATGTAACCGATGCGGGCGCACAACAGTCCGGCCTGATTCAGGAAGCAATCAACGCGTCTGTTGTAAACGGCACCGTGAACGTAAACGCAGGCACCTACACAGAAAACCTGCTGGTCTGGAAATCCCTGAAACTGTACGGACTCGATGGCGCAACGCTGCGTTATGATGTGACGAATGCAGGTCTGGGTACGGCTGGCAATCTGATTACCGTCACCGCAAGCGGCGTTAACATTGACCCGTTCGTGTTCGATGGTCTGGGTGTGGCGACATACGGTACATACGCAAACGGTGTTGATGGTCTGGTGATTGACGGCAACACATATAGAAACTTTGCCGGCAGCGCGATCTATCTGGTAGGCAACAGCAACTATGACCTGAAAAACAACGTTATTTATAACATTGCAGGCGCAGCAATCCGTTCTGACTTCGCAAACGGTACCAACGCTATTACCAACAATTTCATCGGTTACACAGATAACCTCGGCACCAAAGGTGCCGTAAGCAATATCGGTGGCGATGGCGTTCTGTTGCTTTGGGGCAATGGCGGAAGCACAACCAAGGTTGAGGGCAACGATGTAACACGCACGGCTGGTTACGGGCTGAACCTGATCGGCAGCAATGATCGTCTGACTGTGACATTGAACGACATCAGTGAAACAGGCAGCCATGGTATTCGTCTGGATAACACCAACAGCGCCAAGGTTATCGGCAACGACGTAACCAACGTAGGCGGTGCTGGTATCCACAGCACGGGCGCACAAGGCCTGCTGGTACAACTGAATACTGTAAACGGCACAGTGGGCGCGGGTATCCACGCTGATAACACAGGCGCTGGCGAAGTTTGGGGCGGCCCAACCATCGACCAGAACATGGTGGATAATACAGGCAGCCATGGTATCGAAGTGGTCAACGTGGCAACCCGTGCAGATCTGTCCGGCAGCAACATCACCAACAACCTGGTGGGTACGCTGGGCGCTGCGAATAACATCAAGGGGGACGGCGTACGCGCGGATAACGTTGGTCGTCTGGCGATTACAGGCAACACGATTGATGAAACGTCCGGCTCTAACGACGTCGGTAGCGGCATCTTCGTGAAAAACAGTAATGGCGCTCTGGTGGGCGGTGCAGGCGCATTGCGCAATACCATCACCAACGCTGATTGGGATGGTGTTAAAATCAGTGGCGGTAACGGTGTTGTTGTTGAAAACAATAACGTTTCCAGCATTAACCGCGTGGGAATCTATGCCGGTAATGCAACCAACCTGACCATCAAGAACAATGTTGTAAACAACACAACATGGTCAATTGGTGCGCCATACGGCGGCATTGCCGTGGACTGGGGTTCCAACATTACTGTGTCTGACAACACTGTCTCCAACAGCGGTCATGGCGTGATGATGTACCTGAATGGCGGCACCAACACAGTATCCGGTAACGTCCTGCATAACGTTAGCAATAACGGCGTGAACGCAGATCATGTATCCGGTCTGACAGTGTCCAATAACTACATTGGTTACACAAATAAAACAGGCGCAGTTGGCGGCGCAAACAATATTGGCGGTGCTGGCATCGTTGTGAAGAATACAACAAATGCCGATGTCATTAACAATGACATTGCGACAGCACTGAACGGTATTGTGGCTGATGCAGCAAACGGCCTCGACGTTTATAACAATGATATTGTTGGCCGCGGCTCCAGCAGCGGGACGGGTGTTAAGATTACCAACAGCGCGAATGTGAATATTGGTGATCATGATGAAACCGTTTGGGTCAAAACAGGTTTCTGGCCGTGGCAAGGTTACTGGAAAACAATTGACAAGGACAATCGCATAGGCAGCTTTGATACAGGCGTATCCATTTCAGGCGGCGCACAAAACGATGTCGTAAACAATACAATCAGCAACGTGCACTACGGCGTGAAACTCTACGGTACAACCTATGCTGATGTTCTCGATAACAGCCTGACAGGTAATTCTGTCACCGGTATCGACATCGTTTCCGGCAGCCATAACGCAAACGTTAAGGGTAACGATATCAGCAACTTCACAACCGGTATTAATATCGATGGCAGCAATGATGTTGTCATCGGCGGTTGGGATGTGGCGCTGCTCGGCACGGTCCTGTTCGACGGTAACAATATCGAAGACGTGAAGAACGGTATCGTCGCCAATAATGCACAGCGCCTGAAAATCCAGGGCAACCGCATTGTTCAGGGTGAAGGCGCTAACGGCGGCAGCGGCATCCAGCTGAAAGGCAGCAGCGATGATGCTGAAATCGGCGGCGAAGGCAGCTGGCTGGTTACACGCCTGAAGGCCAACCACATCACCGGTTTCAACGATGGTATCCGTCTGGATAATAGCGACCGTACCAAAGTGGTTCAGAACAAGGTTGAAGGCGCTGCACGTGACGGTATCCGTCTGGACCGGGGCAACAGCAATCAGATTAAGGGCAACAATGTCTCTGATGTTGGTTCAACAGGCATCTGGCTGAACAGCCAGACCAATGCTGTGGCCAACGGCAACCGCGTGAACGGTACAGGCCTATCCGGTATTCGTGTCGAAGGTTCAGGCAGCAATCATGTTGATATTTTCAACAACCGTATCGACAACACCGGCACGAACGGCATCTCCGCTGTCGGCGTGGCCGATCTTGATGTTCTGAACAACAAGATCGGTGAAAACGGCGGCAATATCGGCAAAGTCGGTATCTATGTTGAAAACTCTTCCGGTGCGCAAATTGAAGAAAACCGCATCAACAATACTGGTGCGAACGGTATCAGCGTTGTAACAAGCGCGCATGCCCGCGTTCTGGATAACAAGGTCGGCATGCTTGATGGCAACATCAACGGCGATGGCATCCTGGTTGACCGTTCCAATAGTGCATGGATTAAGGGCAACCGCATCAATGACACCCGTTCAACAGGCAATGCTGTGGGCAGTGGTATCAGCGTCAAGAACAGCAACAATGTTGTTGTAGGTGGCGAAGGTTCTGACCGCAACGTTATCACCAACGCACAATGGGATGGTATCCGCGTTTCCGGCGGCAACAACATAACCGTTGAAAACAACAGGGTTACAGGTGTTGACCGCGTGGGCGTATGGATGTCAGGTACAGCAAACAGCAATGTTCTGGATAACGTTATCCGTGATACAGGACTGTCAGGCGTTCGTGGCGAAGACGGTTACAACCTGACAATTGATGGCAACACGATTGATCAAACCGGTACACACGGCATCTCCGCTGACGGCGTTTACGGTTACCTGACAATCACAGGCAACCAGATTGGCCAGAATTATGCGAATAGCATCGGTTCTGACGGCATCAACGTTTATGATGGTGAATTTGTAACCATCGGCGGTGCAGACGAAGCCCGTAACAATGTAAGTGGTGCCCGGAACGGTATCGTGGCTGACTATGGCTATGCTGTTGATGTTCTGAACAACAATGTGACAGATGTCGCATATGACGGTATTCGTGTCACCAGCTTTGACTACGTAAACGTTAACGACAACGTGGTCACAAACGCTGGCGATGACGGCATCGAAGTTGGTTATGCTGACGAAGCCCGTATCCTGCGTAACTTTGTTACGACAACAGGCGATGACGGCATCGCGGCCTATAACATTGGCAACGGTTACATTATGCCGACCTTCGCTCTTCTCGAAGAGGGAGAGGGTGAAGAGTCCGGTGACTACTATAGCCTGATTATTGCTAACAACGTTATCACCGATGCTGGCCAGATGAACGCTGGCGATGACGAAGGCGATGGCAACGAAGATGGAAATGATGAGGGTAGAGAGATTCTGTTCATGCCTCTCGTTGAAGGGCTGAACGGCGATGGTATCGATGTTCGTAATGTGGCTTCCGCATTGATAGATACTAACACGGTCACCAACGCTTACGATGACGGCATCGTCGTAGAAGGCGCAGAAAGCAGCGACCGCGAACAATTCATGCCGAAGCTCTTCGAAGGCCCGTCATCTCAGCTGGTAATGATCCGTAACAACGATGTGGTCGACTCTGGCAATGATGGTATCGAAGTGCGTAACATGGCGATGTCAACAATCGACATCAACCGTGTTCTGAACAGCGGCACCAATGGCTTCCTGGCCAGCGGCTTCAACAACGGCGACGTAATTCTGACGGGCAATACCCTGACGAATAACAAAGTCGGCGCCCGTTTTGAAAGTGGTCTGATCGATCTCACAGGCGCAACCAACACCATTATCGGTGGCGAAGTTGGCTTGCAGTTTGATCCGGCAACGCAGTTCGGTATCGTGGGTTATACGCAAGTCCCGTTCACATTCACACTGCCTGGCGCGCCGATATTCGGACCTGAAGGCGAGTTCCTGGGCTTCGGACCAGAGCAAATCATAACTTTCTACATGGATATGCCTCAGTTCGGTGAAGTGTCGGCGGATCTGAACCTGGCGGGTGATACAATTGGCACCACCAACTTTAGCGGTCAGTCACAATACTATGTGGAGCTGCTGAACGGCGCATTGTTCAACCCCGGTACTCCAACAATCATTGATGGCATAAATGCTACATATGATGGTTTCAGCCCGGCAAGCCAAGGCGGTATCCTGACAAAATCGCAGTTTGATGCGATTGAAGCCAAGATTTACCACTACACAGATCTGAACTCTCTGGGCTTGTTCTTCTTTGGCGAAGTGCCAGGTATCAATGATAAGGACGCCTATCGTCCGATCAATGGCTTCACACCAGGTAATGGCCCCTTAAGTCTGACAATTACAGGTCTGCCAATCATCCCGGGATTCTCTGGTAATCTAGGCGCATTCCTCAACAGCATTACCCCTGCTGCTGGTGGCAACACGCCTCCGAAGCCTCAGAAATTCTCCAGCCTGGTCGAGCAGCTGGCTAACCTGGAACCTGCAGCAGGCGGCGGCCAGCCAGATGGTCAGCAGACACAGCAAAACCAACAGTTCGGCGAAAGCACCTGCTGGGGTGATGCGATGGCGGCGGCTTCTGGCGGCACAATCGTAAGTATGAGTTATAACAACGATCCTAGCGCAGCACTGGAAGGCGCAGCATCCTGCCAGACAGGTATCTAATCGCTGAATGAACGAATAAGAAAAACCCCGCTATTTAGCGGGGTTTTTTACATTCTGGAATTATTGCTAACTCGCGAGCTTCTGCTCACGGGCAGGATTAAGAAAATGATGGCGGCTTTCATCACGATGTTTCTTCAGATATTTCATGAATGGCGTACCCCCCGTACCAATATCCACGGGGTTACCTTCTGAATCGCGTGCCTGTTTATTGATGTAATTGGCAGCGTATTCCAGATGGCGCGTACGGAATTTTTGTACGTGATCGATGATGTCATCGTAAAGATCTGTGAGTTCGGTGTTGTTTTGCGCCTTCACAAAATCACGCAGCTTGCTGCGCGCGCCGACATCTTCAATCAGTTTGCGATGACGTGGCGGGCGGTATTGGTGCAATTCGTCCAGGAACTCTTTCAGGGGGTCATTTTCGTGTGTGATCTGCATCAGGGCGTCCATGGTTGGCACGATTGAGCTTTGTGAGCCTGTCTGGCCTCGGAATGGTTGTGGTTGCCCCTTATACTTATCAACGCCCTCATAAATCAGACCGTCGGGCAGGGCGGGGTTACCTTTCCAGCCGTGAATATAGGGACGAACGCGGTGATAATAAATATACGGATCGCATTTCTCGGGCATACGATCAAACACAGGATTGATCTTCTCCCAAGCGGCACGAATGGCCTTCAGTCCAGCGATCACTTTAGCAAGATCCTCGGCATCAACAGCTTCAAGCAGATCAGGAATGGCTGCTAATGCGGCACCAGCCTTGGCTTCAATTTCAATGTGCACCATGATGAACCAGTTTTCATCGGCACCGCCGTAGAAATTCTGGATCACGTAAATATTATCAAGCGTGATGGGCCCTTTAGGGTCCAGCTTGCCCCAGTTATCAAGCGTATAAGAGGAATAGGGTAGCAGCGGGAACTGGCCGATGCGCTCTGATAATTTGCAGTAAGGCACTGCCAGATTACGCGGCAGAACCTTGGCGGCATCTGTCTCGCCCCAGACATAGGCCTGTACGATGAAAGAGTAATGCACCATTAACATGCGTACTTGGGCATCGTCCAGTTTGGGCAGGTGCTTATCCATGTCGATTTCAGGCAGTTGATTCATAAAGGTCTGGCAACGGCCTGACGTGATCCAGCCCGACATGGCTTGGCGCGCATTGACGATGGGATCAAACTCTGCGGGTAGTTTCACATGGTCCATATTATGGGGTGTCAGAAAGCCACGATCAGGGGTAACGTCGTAGTCTTTTAGATTCAATTTTGTCATTCGTCTCTCCTGTTAAATTATAATTCTTAGTCAAGACCGGTACGCGGCAGTAACAGCCAGTAACGACCCGGTGCCTTCATGAGGCCGGCATTATGTGTGGCTTCAGGTCCATAACCCCAGTAAAAATCACCCCGAATCGGGCCTTTGATGGCGCCACCCGTATCCTGGGCAATCACAAGGCGTTGCAAGTCGACAGCACCCGGCACAGGTTCTTTAATATCAAGCCATAGTGGCGTGCTGTAGGGCACTTTTGTATGGTCCACAGCCATCGAACGCATCGGTGTTAAAGCAACATTTTGTGCGCCCAGTGGACCCTCCCCCCTAAGTTCTTCAAAGAAGACGTAAGAGGGATTTAGATTCATAAATTCAGCAGCCTGGTCAGGATGGGTATCAAGCCACTCGCGGATAGATTGCATCGACACCTGATCCTTATCCATCAGGTTACGTTTCACCAGTTCGCGGCCAATCGCATAATAGACATGGCCATTTTGGGCTGCATAACCAACCCGCATTTCGCTGCCGTCATCCAGCATCACACGGCCGGAACCCTGTACCTGCAGGAAGAAGGCATCAACAGGGTCATCAACATAAACAAGCGGTACCGCATTGCTTAACTTGCCAGCTTCGATATCGGCCCTTGTTTCGTAGGGTTTGAGGGAGCCATTAACAACGCGTCCAGCGATGCGCTGACCTTTGAGTGTATCGCGGAACTCACCCAGCTCAACCATGATCAGATCATCAGGCCTTTTCAACAGAGGCGTGTTGTATGTATCACTGCGCGTGCGGGAGCCTTTAAGTGCGGCTTCGTAATATCCTGTAAAAAGGCCTTCCTTATAAGAGCCTGCCGTGGCCTCATAAGGGAAAAAGAAAAACTCGAAGAAGGCGTGCGGATCAGCCGCCGCTTGTCCGCTTTCTATCTTGCTGCAGGCCGGGGCCCAGTTGCCGACAGAAATGCCCCATGCAGGATCGCCAAAATCCTTATTCTGATCTTGCCCTTTTAGTTTGGCGCAGGAGCGCCCCAACGCTTCGATCGCGCCCGAAAGGTCGTCGCGTTCCCATCCCGGTAGGTCGCTGAAATTCACCATTCTCAGTGTCAGCGGCGTTTCTTCCGGGGCATAAGGGGACGTCTTCTCGCTGGGCGCTGTCGTCGTACAGGCCGAAAGAGCAAGACAGGAAACCAATAAAAGGGTGCGGATTTTCATGCAGCGATTGTGCACGGAAATGACGATCAGTTCAATGGCAGTAAGGGATTCTGGACTTATGCATCCGGAACAGTTTTGTGTTCCTGCTGCGCCGCATCCTCATCATTTGTTTCGATAAGCAGCCAGCCCGGCTCGCGTGATCTTGTATCACGGACAAATGTCCACACATCAATTGTTTCTGTCACACGTTCGGGGTTGCCATGCAGGATCAAATCAGTGCTATCGCGCAAGACGTTGGTTTCTTCGGCCGTGAAACGCACAGTGACAAAAGCATCCCGACGCTCCAGGCGTGCTGCAATGATTTCAGCTTTCTTAATCGCATGAATCTCAACGCTGGCTTTCTGGCCTGTAGTTTCGCGCTCGGTTATAACTTGCGCGAAAGCTTTGAACACAGGCTCCGCCAATAAAGGCTTGAGGGTATCCCGGTCGCCATGGGCAAAGGCTTCAACAATCATAACGAACGCATCCTGCGCACCACGCAGGAAGTTGAGCGTATCAAAGCTGCGGTCTGCGCGTGCAATCTCCATCAGTCCAGGTTCCGCGCTGGCTAATACAGACATATTGCGGTCAAGGGCAGGGGGCATGCCCGGCTCAAGATTGGCGCCCAGGCCTAAAGCTGGCGCCGGACCGCTCGTCGGCGTTGCGGCACCGGTTGCTTTGGCAGCGCGCTCGCGCGCCTTTTGCGCTTCACGTGCCTCTTGCGCCTCGGGAGTGAAAGGATTTGGCCTTTCACGTTCGCTGCCATTACGCGTACCCAGAATACTGCGTAGCCAGAACACCAGTCCTGCGGCAACAAGTGCATATATCAAAAGATCTGCTGGCACGTTGAATTATCCTCTATGACCTATATAAATAGTGTATCACATTTATTTTAAAGCCCTTACCCGGGCGTACAAGAGGCAAGACGCACTGATGGCAATCTTTTTTTGGCTGATTTTATTGTTGCCTGTCATTGAGATAGCGCTGTTCATTCAAGTAGGTAGCGCCATCGGTGTATGGAATACAATCCTGCTTTGTATTCTGGCTGGGATAGCTGGATCTATTATTGTTAGATATCAAGGTGTTAGCACGCTGATGGCCATGCAGGAAGTGGGGCGTCGCGGCCAGGTTCCCCTGCAGCAAATGTTTGACGGCTTTTGTTTGGCGCTGGCAGGTGTTCTGTTGGTGCTGCCCGGCTTCTTTACAGATATTCTTGCATTTGCGCTGCTGGTGCCTATGCTGCGGAACTGGTTGCGCGAAATCTTGCTGAAACGAACAGGATTTCGCGAAATGACCACGGCGGAAGAAGAGATCATTGATGCCGAATTTCGCCGGATTGATATAGAAAGGATAGAACAAAATGAGCGATGATATTGAAAAAGGTATGACAGATGCTGAAGCCGTCGCGAATCCCGCGACATTGAAAGCCCTGCCTATGATCTTTCATGCTCAGTTCGTGCGCGATATTTCATTTGAGAACCCTCAGCCTGCCTTGATTTATGAAACCAAGGGCGGTCGCCCTACCATGGATGTCAACTTTTCCATTGAGGCAAGGCCTGCGGAAAGTAAGCAGTACAAGTTCATGTATGAAGCACAACTCGGTATTCGCGTACAGGCGCGCCGTGATGACAGCGTCGCTTTTGTAACGGAAGTCCTCTATAGCGTTCTCGTATCACTTGATGGCGTGCCGGAAGAGCAGCACCATCCATTGCTGCATATCGAAGCCCCACGTTACGCTTTCCCGTTTGTGCGTCAGATTATTGCGAACCTGACACAAAACGCCGGTATGTTGCCATTACTGCTGACGCCGGTTGATTTCCGCGCGCTGTACATGCAGCGTTTCGGTGAAGAAATTCGCCAGAGCCAGCAACAGGTGGCCGGAACAGCCTAGAAAAGAAAATAGAAAAGGTGCTCAGTGGAGCGCCTTTTGTTTGATCTGCATTTTTGCTATTCAGTAACCAGCGTTTCGATTATGGCATCAGAATCTGAAACTTCATCGCTGACGGAAACATCATCCGGTGAATCCGTTGTTTGTGGATGGGGATCGCCGGCTGCAGGTGCAATCTCATTCAAGCCTTCGGCGCTGATATTATCGTCCTGCGCGATTAAAGGGTCGCTTACCGCATCATCCAAGGCCGCGGGCGCCTTATTTGTAAAAGAGGGTCCGAAGCCAGTTACCTCGGCCGCCTGAGAGGGGCCTGCATATGCAAGCGCCACAAGGCCTGCGATCATCAGGACGGTTTTTAGAATCTTTGTCATGCCCGTTTCTCCTTTTAAGGAACGATATAGGCCTGCCTTACATGTTCTGTATAGACTGCCCGGCGTTTTCAATGTCGCGGCCCATGCCTTCGACGGTATTGGAACAGGCTGACAGGCCGCCCATAACGCCGATTACCATAACCAAAAATACAATTTTGCGCATCAAAAACTTCCTTCTCTTTGATTCTAAAGGGAGAATCTGTGTCCCTACATACCTTTTTTACCAAAGAGCGAATTAAAAAACAAACCCTTTAGTGGCCCCTGAGTTCCCCTGCTGCGTCTCTTCAAATTTTGAAGACCTATTGGCAAGGGTCGGTTGTCTGACTAATTTAGACCTGAAAAAAGAAAATGAATTTATCAGGCAGGAACAATGACCCCCCACCCATGGCCCGTAAGAAATCGCGGCATCAATCCGGTAACATTCGATACAAACTTTGAACGCTTCCTGAAGCGTGTCGATCCTGGCTTCCATGCGCGCCGCTGGGCTGACCTGGTAGCGTTCGGCGATTATGTGGCGACCACGCTGAAGGACCAGGCTGATTATAGTGATCGCATTCATCCCCCTGTTCTCGTGAAAGATATTATCAATCCCGCGCACCCTGGCGCACGCCGTGGCGTTGTCCATCTGAATGATCGGTACCTGGCAGCTTTGCAGGAATTATATAAGCGCGACTTCTTCGCAGACATCATGGATGAGAAGAGCCCTGAGCGCCACCTTTTGCTCTTCTGTGTGCAATACATCCTGGGTGACATTTCAGTCGGTTGCCCGCCTGCCATGGCGCATCCCGTGGCGATCGCTTTGGAAAAATACGGCACGCCAGATTTGAAAGCACGCTTCCTGCCTGAATTGCTACGCAATGATGGTAAGGCCAAGACAGCGGGTACGTGGGGCACAGAGCCTCGTAGCGGCACCAACATCGCCCAGACAGTCACAGAAGTTGTGCCGCAGGATGATGGGTCACTACGTGCTTATGGCCTGAAGTGGTTTACATCGAATGCGGGTTCTGGTGTTGCGTTGGCAACCATGCGTAAACGCGGCGCTGGTGATGGGGATAAAGGTATTGGGCTATATCTGGTGCCATCACACATTGACGATGACTGGCTGATTGCGAATGAATATGAGGTTACGCATCTGAAAGAAAAGATGGGTACGCGCGCACTGGCTACGGGTGAGATACAGCTTAATGGCGCCCTGGTATATGAACTGGTGCCGCCCGGTCAAGGCCTGAAAGTCATGATGGAAGTTCTGGGATGTTCCCGTGTGCATAACGCCATGGCAGCAGCAGGTGTCATGCGCGAAGCATTCATGGAGACGATGTGCTGGGCATCTCACCGCGAGCCTTTCAGCAAGAAGCTCGCTGATGAAACGCCTACGCATATCAATATTGCAGAAATGACGACGCACTGGATGGCGGGTTGTGCCCTGGCGTTCGAGTCAGCGCAAGGATTTGACCATGCAGAAAAAGGCACGGCAGAAGACGCTATCTGGGCGCGGCTTGTAACAGCGCTTGCCAAATTCAGGACAGCGGAGCAAGCCGAGTTTATGACGGGCCGCGCTAAGATACTGCATGGGGCCGCTGGTTACGTGGAGGATTACCCCATTACACGGCTTAATCGCGATGCGCAGGTCCTAACCGTATGGGAGGGGCCGGAGCAGGTACAGGCCAAGGAAATCGTAAGGTTGATCGCGGGTAAATATCCAGGCGATGCCATCTTTATCAAACGCTTGCGTCAGCTTTCCGATAGCTTGCCCGATGATCCAATGGCTTTTGATAAAGGGCAGCTGAATACGCGCCTTCGGTTCCTGGAAGACTCTTTTGCGCAATTACGTACAAAGCCGAAAGAAGCGGCCGAGCAGGTAGAAGCCGATTACTTAAAGATCATGAGCCATGTACTGGCGTATGGATTGCTCCTGAAAGAAGCGGCCTGGGAGATCACGCATGAGCAGGATATAAAAAAACATCTCTTTGCCCGTCATTATTTTGAAGAGGTTGTATCTCATGTAAAGGCTGCACCCGTTTTTATGCCTTCTCAACTCCAGCAAAATATTACCCATATATATAAAGGTACAAAAATACCCCCGCCCTGATCTTAAGAGTAAAAAATGGTAAGGTATTGATATACCTAAAAATAATGTATTTTAAGTAATTATATTACCTAAAATTTTAACAAATTTTAGCTAAATCCTAGGATATTTTCTTCAAGATGGTATCAGGGTAATCCTTATTGAAATAAAGGCTTAACCATTTTCTGTGATGATAGAGACGGGATAATTGCATTCTGTCTTGGGGAAACAAGGGCTTAGGCACATCGTACGATGGCACACTTCCATTTTGAAATAGATGCCAGCGCCACTTATGGCTTAACAGCGCCTACGCTAGAGGTGCTGGTGAATGGCGCCGTTGTTTCTTCGGTACAGATCATGCAGCACACAGGATCTGGCTTAAGCTATTTGCGTTTTGAACTCGAATACGCAGGCACTCAGCCCAGCACACTGCAATTCCGGTTTAATGACGGCGCTGAAGGCGGTCGCAGCATTCAGATTGACGACGTGCGCATTAACGGCAAAACGGTGGATACGACTTACATTACCCTGATGAACCTGACCAATGGCCAGACATCATCTGTCAACGTGGCAAACGTCGATCATTTATTTGGTCGTACGGCGCCTGTTATCAGCGATCTCGGCAGTGAAACTACGACAGGCACGAACGGCGATGATATAATTCAGGTCAAGCCAGACAGCGATGTCATCAATGGTGGCGCGGGTTCTGATCGCATTATAGGCCGCGACAGCGATGATGCCATATTTGGCGGCATTGGTGGCGACAGAATATTCGGTGCCGCAGGCAATGACATCCTTATAGGCGAAGGAGGTGACGATTACCTCTATGGCGAGGGTGGCAATGATATTCTACACGGTGGTAACGGCGTGGATGTTATCAATGGCGGCGATAATAATGATCTGATCAATGGCGGCATTGACAACGATACTCTGATCGGCGGTCTCGGCGACGATATTGTTTACGGCGAGGAAGGTGACGACACAATTTCCGGCGGCGCTGGCATTGATTACCTCTATGGTGATGCTGGTAATGATATCATTACTGCCGGTGCCGGTAACGATACTCTTTATGGCGGTTTCGACAACGACACGCTCTATGGCGACGCTAATGACGACATGCTCTATGGCGAGAGTGGTCTGGATACGCTCTATGGCGGTGCGGGCAATGATACTCTTTATGGCGGTTCCGAAGATGATGTTCTGTATGGGGGCGTTGGTAACGACACGCTGTACGGTGAGGGGGGTAACGACACCATTTATGGCGGCGGCGGTAACGACGTTGCTGATGGCGGAGCCGGCGTAGATACTTATTCTGTTTCAGGCAACTGGGCGGATTATAATGTGAGCCTTCTGGGTAGTATATATACGCTTGTCAATGCCACGGATGGAACGGATAGCATATCGAATTTCGAGAATGTCGCGTTTGCGAACGGCACATTATCCATTGCCAATCTGATGAATGTGAACCCGACAGGTACGAATGCCACAATCAGCGCTAATGAGGATGTGCCACATGTCCTTACAGCGGCAAACTTTGGTTTCAACGATTCGAATGCTCTCGACTATATGTCGGGCGTACGCGTAGATACGTTGCCCGGAGCCGGGACGCTGAGACTAAGCGGTGTAGCTGTAACCGCAGGTCAGTTCATAACCATCGCCAATATTAATGCGGGCAATCTGGTTTTCACACCGGTGACAGACGCTGTAGGCTCGCCTTATACGTCTTTTACATTCTCTGTGCGCGATGCGAAGGGGCTTTACGATACAACGCCCAATACGCTGACTGTAAATGTACTGAACGCAAACGATACACCTACCATCACGTCGAATGGCGGCGGCGCGACGGCCTCTATATCTATTGCTGAAAATGGCACAGCCGTAACGACAGTGACGGCGACTGACCCGGATACGCCAACAACGTTCTTTTACTCTATATCCGGGGGGGCCGATTCAGCGCGTTTCACGATCAATTCTGCCACGGGCGTCCTGAGTTTTATAACGGCCCCGAATTTTGAATCACCGACAGACGCGGGCGGGAACAACGTTTACGATGTCATCGTCCGCGTTTCCGATGGATCTTTGTATGACGAGCAGACAATCTCGGTATCCATCACAAACGCGAACGAAGCCCCCACCATCACGTCGAATGGCGGCGGCGCGACGGCCTCTATATCTATTGCTGAAAATGGCACAGCCGTAACGACAGTGACGGCGACTGACTCTGATGCTGCAACGACACTCACCTACTCGATCGTGGGGGGGCTTGATATGGCCCTGTTCACGATCAATGCCGCAACAGGCGCGCTGAGTTTCATAACGGCTCCCAACTATGAGGTTCCAACCGATTCCGGTGCCGACAATGCATACGATGTTCTGGTTCGGGCCTCTGATGGTACGCTCTATGATGATCAAAGTATATTGGTCACAATTACTGACGTAAACGAAGGGGATGTTGGAAACACGCCGGGAACAGCCGCGCCCATACCTGTGGGCGGCAGCGGCAGCGGCACGATCGATTCAGGCGGTGATCGCGATTATTACAGCGTCACGCTGACAGCGGGTACAAAATATGCGATCTGGATGCGCGGTAGTCCCACCGAAGCCGGGACTATGGACGATCCCCGTATATATAGAATTCTGAATTCCGGCGGCACGCAGGTGAATGCGGGCGATGATGATGGCGGCGTGGGTTATGATTCACTCGCCTACTATACGCCGACAACAACGGGCACCTATTATATCGATGTCGGCGCCTATGGCGGCGCACAGACAGGCACTTTTACACTCAGTGTTCTGTTGGGCGGTAATACATATACGGGTAACAACTCTGGCAATACCCTGACAGGTACGGCGTTTGCAGATTACCTGGATGGTCAGAATGGCAACGATACGCTGAATGGCGCTGCGGGCAGTGATATCCTCGAAGGTGGTGCTGGCGCCGATATTCTTATCGGTGGCGCAGGTGCTGACGTATTATTTGGCGGTGCGGGCGCTGACACTTTCAGGTTCACAGCCATAGATGCCGTCGATTCGATCGTCGATTACACAGTTTCTGATAACGACAGGCTGGATATTGCGAATATTCTGACCGGTTTCACACCGGGCGTGAGCGATATCGATGATTACCTCCAGTTCCAGACAGTGGGCGGCAGCACAATTATGCGGGTCGATGCGGATGGTGCAGGTACGGGATCGAATTTTACGCAAGTAGCGGAACTTTTGGGAACTACGGGCCTTAATGCACAAACGCTGTATGACAGCGGCCTTATCATAGCTATATAGAACGCTGCGTATTATGTCATAATAATATTGCTGCGGCACAAATGCTTTTCTTGGCTGACGGCACGCGCTAGACTGGTTTCGTCATGGAAATCGCTTCATCCAAACCTTTATTCGTTACGTTATCTGTCTTGGCAATGACTGTTGTCGGCTCGGCACGGCAGGCAGCGGCACAGATGCTTAATTGTAGCCAGGGTATAGAATTTGGCACGTTCGCCGCTTGCGGCGTTTTAAGTACGGCCACGCTTACACCTACAGGCAGTATTTCGACCACGGGATGCTTGTCTCCTATTGGCAGTTCCATACCCGGTTTTTGCATTCTTACAGGAATTGTCGGTACAACGTTGATCACGGTCGCCGGACCTGGAAACCTGAGTAATGGCGCCAACAATATGGCGATTGATAATTTTATGCTGCAGGTGAGCGGCAGTCCCACCCCTGTGCCTTCTATCGCCGTGACGGCGACCAGCGGTTCACCCAACCTTAATTTCGGTGTCGGTGCGCGCATCCAAGTGGGCGCAGCGCAGGCAGGCGGCACTTATACCGGTACTTATACCGTCACGACAAATTATCCTTAAATTAATAGATGATGGTGGACTCGAACGGGATCTTACCACCAGCACTAAGAATCAAGGCGCATCAATGACTTATTCTCTGTGCAGATCGTATTAATGTAGCACCCAACTGTAGCAAATCCTATAGAATAAAGAGAGAGGGGGCGGAAGCCCCCCTAACTTATTTAGCTTGCTGCTGGACCCATTCCTTCGTGCCCTCATAAGGTCTCTTAAAAGCAACCTTGGAAGCATCTGTTTCAGCTACTAAGAGGCTATCATCCTGATCCACAAAGGGGCTTAGATGATTTACAAGGGTCTGAGCTGTGGCTTTGATATTGCCGATCCAAACGGAATCTAGAGCTCTAATACAGCCAAGCCGCCTAAGTTCCTCCCAAAGCTTTGGATAGTTTTTTTGTTTGTTAAGGTCATATGAAATAACAAAAGTTGGCATAATTGCTTTCCTTTTTTAGAAGTTAAGCAACTGTCTTATTGACGGGAGGGGCCAGAAAAAGTTAGGATTCTGGAATACAAACTACCGATCCGCAGACAGTTACAACAATTGCGGATTTATTAGATAAGGTCGGGTTGCAGCCCGGCCTTTTCTTTCAATAGGACCATACTACCCCATCACAACAGCGAATCCGAATCATTGCCCCCCTTTTTAATGATTCTTGCTGTGGACAACTCCGAGTCTTTCGTGAACAACACAACCCTGACTGGCCGCTATGTTTAGGGGACTGCTTTATCAGCTTGTGACTGTTTTTGGATCTCATCCAATTTATTCTTGTCTAGTAGACCATCTGCGAAGCCACGCATGATTATATAAGGGAGGCTGCTTTTCTAAAGCCAGTTTCTTCCTGTGATCTTCAAACTTTTTATCTATACGGACAGATTCAGTGCGTACCTTTTTGAGAGCCTCTTTGTAATCACTGGTCTTGAGGGAAAAGGTCTCTTCGGATTTGCCGTAGGTACCTTTTATATCTACAGGCACAACGGCTCTAAAGTAATAGATAGCCCCCCTGCGGGTAAGGCGCGTATGTCCTGACATCTTCTCCATGCCTCAATGTAACAGTTGACTGGAGCACAGAGAAGATAAAGGGGTTCTTTATCAGTAAGTTATTGATGTCTATAGGGGGACTTAGATGATGGTGGACTCGAACGGGATCGAACCGTCGACCTCTGCAATGCCATTGCAGCGCTCTCCCAGCTGAGCTACGAGCCCTTTTCCTAAGGTAGGGGGAAATTAGCGGGCTTGCGCGTCGATTTCAAGAGAAAAACCGCCTCAAAACGGGGGCAGTAGGGTCGCGATTATTAGTTTCCGGGTCTAATTTGAGGGTTTTCCAAGAGTTCGGGGACTTCCCAGGACAATCTTTTACGATAAAGCGTCGAGGGCGCTACCCCTAAATGCGCCGCGGCAAGCGGCACATTTCCATCCATGCGCCGCACGGTATTTTCAATCACATGCCGTTCGATATCCGCAAGCGTCATGTCCTCCATCACATCAGGAAGACCGTTCCCATCTATCTGGGAATTGATATGCCCTGAGTTGCAGGATGGCTGTGGTTCTTCATGCAGCATGATCCGGGGCAGCATATCCATGCTCACGGTTTCGCTGTCGTGCATAACGCAGATATAACGAATAACGTTCTGCAACTGACGCACATTACCGGGCCAGCTATAGGCACGGAAGAAATCGCAGACATCGCTGTTGAAATCGATCAGGCGTTTCTTTTCCTCACAACTGTAACGGCGGAGCAGGGCATAAGCGATGTCCAGTACGTCGTCGCCGCGTTTATGCAGCGGCGGTATTTGAAGCGGTATAACATGTAAACGAAAGAATAGATCCTCCCGCAAGTGCCCTGCCTGAATCTCTGCCAGCGGGTCGCGATTTGTGGCGCATACGATTCTGACATCTGTGGTTTCAAGGGTGTTGCCCCCCACTTTGCGGAAGCTGAAATTCTGCAGGAACCGTAATAGTTTTGTCTGCATATCGGGGGCCATTTCGGCCACCTCGTCCAGAAACAATGTGCCGCCGTCAGCAAGTGCGGCTGCACCTTCACGGTCGCTGATGGCACCAGTGAATGCACCTTTTACATGGCCAAATAGTTCTGATTCCAAAAGATCACGAGGAATGGCCGCGCAATTGATGGCGATGAAAGGTTTGTCATGGCGTGTGCTGTGTCTGTGAATGGTCTCGGCACATACCTCTTTGCCTGTACCCGTCTCTCCCATGATGAATACGGGTGCCTGGCTTTTCGCCGCGCGCGTTATTTGTTCATATAACGCCTGCATAACCGGGGATATACCGATAAAGGATGAATTGTAGGTACTGGCGACGGGTGCACGACGCCCCATGGCCTGGGTAGGTACTTCCCTTCTCTCGTTGTCACCGGCAGCATAATGATGTCCGGCGATGTCGGGATCTACGCTACGCTCATAATGCGGACCATTGTGTGAGGTGCGGGTCAATCTGGTTCTCCCTTCCATTCGACCATATACAATTTTAAATGCTCTAGGATTGAAGAATTATAAATGAGCACAACCGCATGCAAAAAGGCCCGCCAGAGCGGGCCTTTAAAGCAATCTCTAATATACGCAGATTAGCGGTTATTGCCGATAAAATGCAGGATATGCGTAAACAGGGCGATAAAGCTGATATACAGTGTCAGCGCCGCTGACCATGCCATACGGCTGTTACCTTCGGCACCATGCGCGGCACTATACATTTCTTTCATGGTTTGCGTCTGCCATGCAGTCATGCCGGAAAAGGCGATGATGGAAACGACAGAAATCACATTCATCAGCGCGCTGGAACCCACAAACAGGTTGACCAGACTGAGGATCAGGGCGCCGATCACACCCATCACAGCGAATGTACCCATGGCATCCAGGTTCTTCTTGGTGCTATAGCCAAAAATGCTTAAGCCTGCGAACATGGCGGAAGCAATGAAGAAAGCGCGTGCAATATCTTCCTTGGCGTAAGCGATGAAAATCGTCGCGAAGCTGATACCGTAGAGCACACTGATGACAAAGAAAGAAGTCTTCAGTTTGCTGGATGACATGGTCATCGGGTTAAAACCGAACCAAACCACGGCCAAAGGCGCAAACATGACGATGTAAGCTTGCGGGCCACCTAAGAACATCTGAAGCAAGGCCGGTGTGTTCGCCACGATGTACGAAACGATGGCTGTGACAAGAACACCCAGGGTCATCCGGTTATAGATGCTCTGCATGTGGCTGCGCAGGCCGGCATCGACAGATGTCCGGGCGGCGGTAGCAGGCGTTGTTGTATAGCGGTCAGGTTGCATTGTGGTCTCTCTCTCCTATGAGTGAAAAGTCTATACGAAGCTATATATATAATTTTAACAGATTTCCAAGCCCATACCAGCAAAACCGGACACCAATTATGTCACGATTGTGACCATGGATTCGCAGGGGGATTCTGTTTGTTTCTCAAGGGTCTACCGCGCGTTATCCAGGGATTGCCTTGCTGGGGTGCACTGAATCGTTCCTCGTTCGTGGCGCGGTGTGTTTCCGGGGCGTCAGGCACAGGCGTATTTGTTGCTTCGCTGATCGCGCGGATACGCACTTCAATCGGCGGATGGGTGGCGAACAACCCCATAAACGGGTGAGAGTTTTCAATGCACATGAGCGCAATATCACCTGTGGCTTCAGGTATGCGATCGCGCTGTGCGATGCGCATCAGCGCACGCATCATGGCTTCCGGATTCTTTGTTAACTGGATGGACCCGGCGTCCGCCATAAACTCACGGCTACGAGACAGCGCGAAACGCGTGAACAATGTGGCAAAATAACCAAGCCACAAAATGGCCATGACCCCGAGAATGAATAACATGACCGGCAGGCCGTTGCCCTGGTTGTTGCGGCTGCGGCTGTAGTTGCGCCCCGAACCCGCCCATAAATTATAACGGAAACTGCTCCAGGCCATCTGCGCGGCAAATCCTAACATGCCGGTAAAGATCACTGACACAATCAATAACCTGACATCGCGGTTCATGATATGTGTCAGTTCGTGGCCCAGTACAGCTTCAACCTCATCGGGTTTCAATGCATTCAGCAGGCCGCGCGTGACAGTAATCGTATAGCTGCGTTGATCCACGCCGCTGGCAAAGGCATTACGCGCATGGGACTCGATAATCTCCAGCTTGGGCATCGGCATGCCTGCAGTGATGCAAAGATTTTCAAGCATGTTATAAAGTGCGGGTTCTTCCTTGCGCGTCACAGGCCGTGAATGAGACAGGGCGCGCACCATGCGCGTATTAAAGAACCAGGCGACCATAAACCATATCAGAACGACCGTGATGATCAGGGGCAGGTATTCAATCGCCGCGTGCGTCGCAAAAGAGGCGGGTCTGCTAAAGTCGAAATCGGCCCCTGATACGCCCGGCTGCGGCATGATGCTTGCGCCCATCAGGAAGCATATCGCCCATACTATGCCTGTTAGTAACAAGGGATAGAAGCCCAGCAGCAGCAAGGAGCGCAGGTTATTATTCCAGATATGGGTGCTCAGGCCGATCGTTTTAAAGGCCACGGCTCACATCCTAAAACTTGACGTTGGGTGCTTTTTGTATAAGGGCGGATTCTTCAGCGCCGACTTCGAAGAATGCCTCTTCTTTGAAACCAAACATGCCCGCAATCAGATTGGCCGGGAATTGCTGAACAGCCGTATTATATTCATTGGTGGCGCTGTTAAAGAAGCGGCGTGCGGCGGCAATCTTGTTCTCAATATCGGAAAGCTCAGCCTGTAGCTGCTGGAAATTCTGATCCGCTTTCAATGCCGGATAATTTTCTGCTACGGCAAACAGGTTCATCATGGCGGCTCCTAATGCGCCCTCCGCCTGTAAACGCTCACTTGCAGGGCCGCTGCCACCTGAACGACCGACGCGGGCCCGGGCTTCCGTAACATTTTCAAAAACGGTTTTCTCGTGGCCTGCATAACCCTTAACGGTTTCTACAAGCTGGGGCACCAGGTCAAAACGCTGCTTTAGTTGTACATCGATATCCGAGAAAGCATTCTTGCGCGTCTGACGCAGGGCGATCAGGCGGTTGTACAGCATGATCACGAACACAAGCGGGATCAGGATGACGGCAACGATAATCCATGTATTGTTCATAGCGTTTGAAACTCCATCAGATGCGCTGGCGGTATTCTATCAGAAGCTTATATAAAGCCCAGAGCATGTTTGAATGATGTTTGAATTCTGTGAACGTCTGCCTTAGAATGGCGCCACCTTTTAGAAAATGAACGGAGAGTTCCTATGTCCCAGCGTTCCCGGTTATTGCTGAGCCTGTTTGTGGCTGTGATTATGTCCACTCCGGCTGCGGCGCAGAACTCTGTCCCGAAAGAGCCGCCGCTGCCAGCACCCCTGGAAACCATGGCCAAAGAGGGCGCTCAACTCCGTTATATGGGTAACGAAGCGGGCCTCGATGCCTGGATGGCTATCCAGAACGGCCAGGAACAATATTTTTATGTAACGCCTGATCGTGAATATGTGCTGCTCGGTATGTTATTCGATAAGACAGGTAAAATGATTACACTGGAACAGGTCAGCAAGCTGCAGAAAGAAGGCGGCGAAGTGCTGGATATTTTGAAGGCGCAGACCACCGATCCAAAAGCATCAGTAACTGACAATCTTCCTAAAGAAGGTGAAATCACGAAATCGCTGAAATCGCCCTCGGAACAATTATTCGCTGATATCGAATCCAGTAACTGGAAGATGCTGGGGAGCGAAACAGCGCCTGTTATATACATGTTCCTCGATCCTCAGTGTCCCTACTGCCATGAATTCATGAAAACGCTGCGCAAGGACATCGAAGGCGGCAATCTTCAGGTGCGCATGATCCCGGTGGGATTCCGTGATGAAACGCGCGCGCAGGCCGCATTATTATTGGCTGTTCCCAATGCGCAGGAACGCTGGTTCCGTCATCTGGATAGTGATAAGGATGCGCTGCCTGTTACGCCCGGCATCAATGAACAGGGCGTAGAGCGCAACATGGCGATTATGCAGTCATGGAAACTGAACGTAACGCCTCTCAGCATTTACCGCGCGCAGGATGGCAAAGTGAAGATTGTGCAGGGTCGTGCAAAGGACCTGAAAGCGCTACTGGCTGATCTCAAAACAACGCAATAGGGAATAAAGTTATGAATCCGCGCTCGGCTTACTTGCTGCAGATCCTGGAAAAACTTGGCGCACCGCTGCTGGCGGCGGCGGAGGCGCATAAAGGCGAAGGGCGCACAGAAGCGGCTGTCGTTGCTGAACTGCTGGCGCGCGCTGTGCAATCGGGCGTATCTCTCACTACCGTGATGGATATACGCGAAACGGGTAGCGATGCCGAATCGATCAGGCTGGCGCTGGCTGCTTTATCGGGTCCTCTGGTGGCAGGTCACTATGCTCAAACCGGTAAGGTGCCTGCAGAGGCGGATATCCAGCGTCTGGTTACGGCCCTTTCGGCGGCGCTGACATTCGCTGACAATTTCGCCCCGGCAGCGGGTAACACTGCGCGACTGGCCGCGCTTGAGGCCGGTATCCCCGCTACAGATGATACGCAAGTCATGATCCAGTGCCTGCAGGCATTGACTCCTGTGGTGGTGACGATTGCAGGATATTCATTTGGCCGCCCGGAAAAGAAAATGGTGCAGGATGTAACCGAGCGTCTGTCACGTCAGGCCTCATCATTGGCAGCACAAGTGGTTCCTGATGCCGATGCATCCGATTTGAAATTTGCCGAACTGGCTCTGTTGCGTGCCATGGTGCCGCTTTATTGTGAGGCGCACCGCGCAGAAACGCGCCGCGTTCTGGCGCTGGATGATACTGCCCGCCAGCAGGCTGCGCAGGCAAATGGCGGCGTATTGCCATTGGACCCACTGTGGACTGAATTTGACCGCCATTTATCCCTGTTGATGGTTTTGGGACAGTCCTTGCGTGCCCGTCAGGGCGAGGGTTCCAGCCAAAGGGCGCCTCAGCCACAGGCACAACCAGTACGGCAACCTGTTGAAATACAACAAAATATACCACAAGAAACGGCCCAAGCGGCACCGCCGGGTCCTTATAACCCCATGGCCTTCTTCAAGCCCGGCGCACAAAAAAGCGCTAGTGGCGATAATACATAATAATGCCACACTGGCATTCTTGGATGTGTTAGGCTAGAAAGATCACATGATCGGAAAAGTCTTTGCAGCCTGCCTGTTGCTGGCGGCGGAAACCTACGAGTTGCCGCCCCATGTTCTTCTGGGCATATACCAGGTAGAAGGCGGACGCGTGGGCCAGGAAGTAGGGCCAAACCAGAACGGCAGCTACGATTTAGGACCCATGCAGATCAATACGCTCTGGCTTGATGAGCTTTCAGGGCAGTGGGGAGTCAGCAAAGCCACGGCAAAGCAGTGGGTCCGGGATGATCCCTGCACAAATGTGGGCGTAGCCGCCTGGATTTTACGTCGCCATCTGAACGAAACGGGTTCTCTGGCTCAGGCTATTTCCAATTATCACTCCCGCACCCCCAATATTGGCAAGGTTTATAAGACGAAGGTCCTGAAATCCATGAATCGCCATGGCCTCATGCGTGCCGGGCAGTAACGAAAAGTTTCCAAAAAACGCTTTAATCCCCGGGAAGGGGACAATCTGGCAAAAGAGAGCTTGTTCCGCTTGTTTTAAAAGGCTAGTTTTGTGACAATATCCCGGCCCGCGGATTTTTAACCGCGATCCGGCGGGTTCACTATAGAGGTTTTGTCCGAGGTATTTCGCATGTATCGCCCCGCACGCAAGTTCTGCACCCTGACACTTATGGCCTGCGCCTGTATGCTCAGCGCCTGTTCAACGGGTACGCCGATTTTTAAAAGCACGCCTCAGGTTGTGGCGTCACCGGATAAGGTATCAGCACAACTCGCCGAAGCTGCAGACCGCGCTTCTGTCGCACTCGAAACACTGGCCGCTGTTGAGCAGGCCCGTGCACCGGGAATTGCTGTCGCGCCGATTGAAAGCGCCCCGCCTGAGCTGCGTCGCGCCATCACTGTAAACTGGGTGGGTCCTGTCGAGCAGATTACAAAAACGCTGGCTGACCGCGCTGGTTACTCCTTTAACATCGTAGGCAATACGCCAGCAACGCCGGTTGTCGTTTCGCTGGACGTTGAAAACAAACCTGTTATTGACGTATTGCGTAATATTGGTTTGCAGCTAGGCATGCGCGCCGATATCCGTGTTGATGGCACGCGCCGCGTTGTTGAAATTCAGTATGCACCGAATGCCGGTGTCGGGGGATAAGCACGTGCGTACAAAACTGATGAATGCTGTCAGGTTTTCTTTTGTACTGGTGATGTCATTGTCTGTGACGATGGGCGCGATAAGCGTACGAGCCATGGATATAGATGAAGCCAGCACCTCTCCGAAGCCGCCGCCACTGGTTGAACTTGAAAATCTTCAGGGTGGTATTGCACCGATTCAAACATTGGATGCGGACAAAGCCAAAGCCGAAGGTTTCGCTTACGACCTGCGCAAGGATGCTTTAAAAGAAGCGGCCCTTTCTTATGGCGCGCGCGGTGGTTTGGCATGGCGTACCTACGAAATTCGTCAGGAGCTTGAAACGCGTGTGACGCAACTGGATAAGACGTTTGACTTCCGCCAGCTGCTGATTCCGGCACCGTCAGGTTTGTTGATTGAGCCTCCTATCGTTTCCGAGAATGTGAATGCTTTGCTGATTGAAGGCACCGGCCAGGAAGCTGCCGTTTCAGACCGTGTATATGAAATTATTCGTAATGCCCAAATCGTAAGTGCCCCCCGTCAATGGCGTAACTATCTCGAGCGCGACTGGGGCGAAGTTCTGCCGCCGCCAGAAGTCCTGCGTCCTACGACAGATCTGGAACGTGAAAACTGGATTATCTGGGTGCGTGAAGGCTGGGAAAAAGGTCTCGAGCAGGCTGATGAAATTTTTACTGACGACCTGAATCAACTTTCGGCTGATTATAACGGCATGGTGCGCTATCGTCTTCTGCTGGCGCAAGGTATGGTGTCGCCACCTTACGCCCTGCTGCTGGATCGTGGCGTAACCACAGCACAGGATCAGATGCGCGTTGGGGATCGTAACGTATCGATCGCTGGTAAACCCGCTTTCGTTCCGGGGACCGAGAAATGGCAGCCCGCAAGCCGATAAGCCTTCTTAAAGGCAAGGACAGCAAAGGCCAAACCTGGCCTGATGAACCTGGCCGTTTTTCACAGGACCATATTGACCCCTTTTTGCTGTGGTCAGTAAAGAAGGGTGCCTCTGATATTACTTTCCAGACGGACCGTCAGATTTATCATGAACTTGATGGCGGTCTTTATCCGGGTACTTTCCGTGCGCTGGATGCGGCGGACATGAGTGCTGTGCTTCACAAGATATATGGTCCGGAAGCGCAGGCGCGTCTGGCTTCGGGTACGGATCTCGATTTGTCTTACGAAGTGCGCCCGGACCGTTATACCCGCATTCGTTTTCGTGTGAACATCACGGCTATCCTTTCGCGTGGCCGTGATTCGGCTCAGGTCACGATGCGTGTTCTGCCAAGTTCCCCGCCTTCGTTAAAAGATCTGAACGTAGAGAAAGAAATCGTCGACAACTGGGCGCCACGTCAGGGTATCGTAATTATTACGGGTCCTACAGGTTCAGGTAAATCGACTTTGCTGGCAGCGGGTAACCGTATGCTGCTGGAACGTCCGCACGGCTGCGGCAAGATGCTGACTTATGAATCGCCGATTGAATATACGTACGATGCCATTCGCTCACCGCGTTCTTTGGTATCTCAAACCGAAATTCCGCGCCACTTACCCGATTTCGCACGGGGTGTACGTAATGCTCTGCGTCGTAAACCCGAAGTTATTCTGGTGGGTGAATCGCGTGACCGCGAAACAATCTCCGCTTCGATCGAAGCCGCACAGACCGGGCACGCTGTCTATACCACGACACATACAACAGGTGTGGCGGCAACGATTCAGCGTATGGTTTCAACCTTCGATGCAGCTGAACGTTCAGAACGCGCGTACGCCTTGATGGATTGTTTGCGTATGATCGTGACGCAGGCGCTGGTTCCTAAGGTCAATGGCGGCCGTATGGGTGTACGTGAGTGGATGGTGTTCCCTGCCGAGGTGCGCGAAAAATTAATGGATATGGATTTCGTTAACTGGCCACCGACCATTCAGCGCATGATTCCGGCCTATGGCCAGACCATGGCGCAATCAGCCCGTATTGTATTCGAGAACGGCTCTATTGAACGCCGTTGGTATCTCCTCCTTGCCTCCAGCACCGGAGGGGGTTAAAAGCTTAAAAGGATTGGTTTGGAATTATTTACCAACCATTCACCCTTTTCTGCAATTCTGTTAGAATGGCCGCGTAACTGTCGGTGCGGAGAATAATATGGCAACAGCAGAAGACGATACCCTTATAGAAAAGCAGAACTGGCACTGGCGTAACACCATGCGCCCGGTCCGTTTTTTCAATATGGATGCGCGCGCCGGTATCCCCTATTTCGCATTACTTGTGTATGCGCGCCCCATCACGCTTACGTTCGTGATCATTTCCACAATTATCTTTAAACTGATGGAAAAACGGGGACTAACATTCCCTGCTGCTTTAAGGGCGTTTCGTGTGTGGCTATTCGGGGATTTTCGCCCCGGCTGGTTGAGTATGCGTCACCGCACCCTCAAGGATTTTGGGTAACCGCAGTTTTTGTGGTCATACCCGATTTTTTACGCTTTTCCGCCTGATTTGCAAGGAGCGACTATTGTCATTTCTGGCCTTGCACATTATTGTCTAGACATATTTACGGGAGCCGCCCAAGGGGCAGCCCTGTTTGTTTCCGACAAGATGTATGAAAGGCGCTTTCACATGAAAAACAAAAGCGTGGTTATTTCCCGCATGGCGGGTTTGGCCCTGATGACCGGGTTGCTGGCCGCGCCAGCATATGCAGGTTTTGAATGGTCGCCTCCGCCTGCGGCTCCTGTTATCAGTGCGACAGATACTGATGCGCCCTTGGTTCCGGCCGCACCCGCTGAAGGCGTTGATAAAAGTGAGTTGATGCCTATTCCAGGTGCGCAAACTTCTGCGCCTGCCGAAGCGCTTCCTGCTGAACCGACCACACCCCAGATTGAAAAAGAGAGCACCGCGCTACCCGTTTCTCGCGTGACCGAGAATTTAGCGCCGCCGGCACCGGCAGGTCCTTTTGCAGAAGCTGTTGGCTTTGGCAGCGATATTCCTCTGGCTTTGGCGCTGGGTCAGATCGTCCCTGCAGAATATGCTTACTCATTCGCCTCGAACGTCAATCCGGGCCTGAAGATTTCCTGGAACGGCGGCAAGCCCTGGAATGAAGTGCTGAACGAAGCGCTGCAACCTCATGATTTGCGCGCTGACGTTGTTGGTACGGCTGTCATCGTACGCAGTGGTGCGACAGCAAAGACAAACCCGATGGCGGAGCCTATTGTTGAGGAAACATCTGAATCAACTCCCACCCCAGCTGGCGCCGAACCGCTGTCGGCGTCTTCTGTAGACACCCCTGCAAAGGGCGAAGGTACAGCAAACAATTATCCGCGCCGTACGCCACCTAAAGGCTTCTTCGGTTCAGTCTTTACGCCTGATCATGCCAAGGGCAATCAGGCGCCACGTCCGCCCGAGGATAAGGCTGTACTGATCGAGAATGAAGTATCACCCGAAGAAATGGTGGAACCTGCTGCGCCCGCAGCCGAAAAAGCGGCCTCCCTGGCACCTGCGGCTCCGGCTGTAGCAGCGCCACTACCCGTCGAGCCGACGCCTCTGCGTCCGCAAAAAATCTCTTACGCTGATGAGTCGGTACGCGATTCTCCGGATAGCGTACTGCAGGATCGCCCTGCAACACAGAACGCTTCTATAGAAACAAAAGGTCCGGTTCTCGACCCTTTCCAGGTAAGTTTCTGGCAGGCAGATAGCAATCGCAATCTGCGTGAGGTACTGACAGAATGGGCTGAGAAAGCGGGTGTCGAAGTTATCTGGGATTCAGGTTACGATTACAAATTGCCGACATCCCTTAGCCTGCACGGCACATTCCCTGAAGCTGTTACAAAAGTATTCGGGCTCTATGGAACGACAGAGCCCCGTCCGCAGGGCAAGCTGCATCCGAACCTGCCAAAAGGCCCTTCCGTACTGCTGGTTGAGAACTATCCCTGATAGAGAATTAAAAAGGCGCTCTTTTGAGCGCCTTTTTTGTTTTAGGAAAGGAACTGGGCAAGGTTGAGTGAGCTGACCGTGGCCGTCACCCGGTATGACGCTTCCAACTGGATTGTCAGGGTATTGAGTTTTAACGCTACTTCATTGATATCGACGTTCTCAACATTATCAATCGTGGCTGCTAGCGCGTTTTTCTCAACCTTATGATTGTCAGCAATCTGCGTAATCTGCGCGTGCGCTTGTGACAACTTAAAGCTTTCCGTATCCAGTTGATCCAGGGCTTTATTCATCATGGTCGCAATATCGTTAAATACGCGGTAGAAATTCTCATTTCTTTCTGCGTTATCGGCGCCGGGTGGCACGACGGGGCTGCCTGGCCCTGGTGGCAGGGGATCATCAAGGTCAACGGTCACTTCATCCAGAACCTTGTCGATATTCTTCATCATGCTGATGGCAACCAGAATATCGCGAAAAGGCTGGGAATTGGCTTTAACCGTATATTCAACCTCAGCGTTATCATCGACGCGGATCGTCACATCTTTCGCGCTGCCGCTGGCAAGCTCTGCGCTATAGCCAACGATAGTATCGGTAAGTTGTGTGCGGTCCTGATAGCTTTGGATAAACTGATCAGTGGTGATCACGCCGTTCACCCAGTCTGTTACCTGCTTGCTGGTATATGTATCAAGGCCGCCCGTGTTTGTAAGGGGTTTTTCCAATGTGCTGGCACCGCTCATGAGGTAGCGGTCGCCATCTTTCTCGTTCAGCAGGTTATTGAGGAACTCATCCAGATTTTCGGCATACTTTCCCAGCGTCTCCATTTCATATTCGCCGGTTTGTGTTTGCAGTTCCATCGAACCCAGCAGGCCTTCAGCCTGTGTGCGGATCTCACCAATCGTGTTCATCATCATATTGATACGGCGATCGGCAATGGTGATGTTGTTCAGGTAATTGTCCAATGCATTGAAACCAGCGCGCGCTTTCTTGGATGCAATAACATCAGTACCCAGACCTTTGTAAACATCGGTCTTCTTGCCCGTCGTAAGCTGTGTCTGCAGTGTGCCCAGCTGGCTTTGCAGGGTTTTCAGGCGCTCAACCTGGTCCAGAGCCTGTCCTAACGTCGATACGAATGCCATGGTTTATATCCTCTCTTGCCTCTGCGGTTAACGTACCGCGTCAATCAGTTCTCTGAATAAATCATCGATAGCGCTCACCATGCGTGCGGCTGCCGCATAAGCTGTCTGCACGACAATCAGGTGAGATAGTTCTTCGTCGATATTTACAGTCGATTTTTCCATGTATTCTGTCTGCAACAGATCACGGAAAGATTGCTCGTCATCGCGGCGTGCTTCAGCCAACAATACTTCTTCCGTTTGCTGGTTGACCATTTTCTGCGAATAATCGATCAGTGTGGTTGAACTGATGATACCCGTATTTAAAGAAGCGCCCGGCCCCAGATTGTTATAACGGAAGGGGGATGTCGTATCGTATCTTACATTCGCAACAGGGCTGTTGTTACCAAACAGAGCGGTAATAACTGTGGCGCCAGCGGAAACGCCGGAGCCACCCGTACCATCTGATGTGAAGGGTCCGCCCAGGATTTTGATATCGCCACCAAATACAGGCCCACCATTGCTATCATCACTGCCAGGGCGCAGTGTCAGGAAGCCTGTGGCGGGATCAATATCCACAAAAAGTCCAGGAATGCCCGTGCCTGTGAGGCTGTTATATTCCAGCTTTGCAGCAAGCGTTACTTCAGTATCATCAGGTTCGATATTGATACGAACAGGCGTGTCATTGCCCACCTGGATTTCAATATAAGGGTCATTCGTCGTGGAGGTGCCATCGGCAAAGCCCATCAGGGCAAAGCCCTCTTCACGCATCCCGCCTACAGGTGTAGATGAATCCATGGTAATATTGGCACGTGATTGTATAACCAACTGCCCGTAGGAGTTGACGCTGGCCGATACGGCAAAGGCAGGATCTGTGGCGGGTACTAAGTTATTGATCGCCGCTGCCAGCTGGTCCGCAGCATTGGTGATCGCGCCCCCGATAGGGAATGCCGCCTGAATCGCGGACAGGCTTAACGTATATGTCTGGGCGGCTACGGCTGGCGTAATGCGCGGGTCGTCGAACGTAATATTGAATTCATCATTGTAGGGCGGGCCTGGGGTAATCGGGTCAAATACATCGCCACCTGAATCGATCAGGGCCTGCAAATCAGAGAAATTCGAAAGATCCAGCGAGCTGGTAACTGTATTCTGTGAGAACAGGCCAAGCCAGTTCTGCATTGTTGTAGCGCCCGTCGCGGTAGAACGTATATCAACGTTACCGACGGCCTCCTGATACTCAATCTCACCAAACACGAACTGCGCGACACGACGTAAAACTTCGTTGGAACCGGATTGTACGGGCACATCCGTATTGGCAGTGCCGGTCTGGATAAGGGCGTTATTGTCTATAATGCTCTGGTTGACCTGAATCTCGCGGGCAAATCCCACATAGGCGACAGGAATCGCGGGTATTGTGGGCGGGCCTGGAATTTCTGGAACGGGCGCTGTATCCGCTGGCACGGCTCCTGTAGAATCCGTGAACAGCCGCAGGCCCTGCGCCTCGAAGCGCAATGCCATTTTATGAGCCAGTTCATCAAGCTGCGCCTGCTGGCGCGGCAATATATCGTCTCTTAACTCAACCAGTGCGCCCAACTGGCCGCCCAGCCCGGTATGGGTGATATTGATCGCAGTCGGGTTGTCGACAGGATCTCCGCCCACATATATGCCTGCCGCATCATCGGGATAAATACTATCGGGTCCCAAGGGAGATGTGATCTCGAAGAATACTTCTTCCGCCGTCTCAGCGGCCAGTTGCACACCCTGACGCGTTTGCACTACTAGTACGCCATCAGAGCGGGTAAAGAACGAAATATCCATGAGTTCCGACAATTCTTTAATGGTTTTATCGCGCAGGTCGGAGGATGCTGCTGTGGTTTTACCAAAGGCGCTGTCGAGACGAATGTCACGGTTGGTGGCTGCAATGGTTTCCAGCTTGTCATTAATGGTCTGGACTAAAAGTGACATGTCTTCCTGCGTATCATTACGCATTTCGTTTAACAGGTCAGAAAAGTCATTGAATTTCTGGGCAACAACTTGCGCCTGCTGGATGGTCGAGCGCTGCAGAAACGTATCTTCGGGACTGTCGGAAAGAGAGGCAAAATTGTCGCGCAACTTGGCAATCTGGGCTGAAACCGACAATTCCTGCTCTGGTGAGCCGTGGAATTGCTGAATGCGGTCCAGATACTCTATTTTCGTGTCGTAGAAACTTGTAGCGCTTATCTGCGTCCAATAATCACGCTGCAGATACATATCGACATTGCGGACAATCGCGTCGCCACGAACGCCCGCGGCTTTACCCTGAATGGCCAGGGTTGATTGCGGCAAAATTTTCCGTGTATAGCCATCCGTGCCGACATTGGCGACGTTATTCGAGATGACATTCAGTTGCTGCTGGGCAACTCGCAGGCCGGATAAAGCTGCATCTAAACCGCTTAAGGACATGGTTTTCCTCAATAAATTGCCAAAGCCAGGGCGCACACCTGTTCTTTTCGAAAAAACGAAAAACAGGACTTACGAAGATATTTTGCAAGAAGGGTGCCAAGCGCCCCTTATCGAGGAATTTATAATTTATATAGTTAAATCAAAGGATTGGCTATTCGCCTACAATGGAATTAGTGTGATCGGATATAAGCTGTTCCACGCCAGCCTGTGATTCACGCAGTTTCATTTCCAGAATGGTGGAGAGCAGCATTTCACGGCGCAGGCTGGCTTCAAAACGGTCACGGTCATGCATCAACTGTAACGCTTGCAGCGCGACACCGGTGCGCTTCAGGTTTTCCGGTGAAGTGTAGAGGTTCGTATAGAAAACCGGGTTCTGGTACATTTTGCGGGTCAAGACTTCCATTTGGGCGAAGTAACTCGGGTTCTCGCCCAGGTAAGCATTTACGTCTGCTGCAGGGATGCCCAGCTCTTCAATAATTTCGTCCATAAAAGTCGAAACAGTGCCGCTACCGGAAGATTTCATCCCCACAATTTCGGAAAAACTGTTATGGGCCACGCTACGCAGGGCATGCAGAGAGCGCATTTTCAGGACGTTATGATCATTCCCTTGGCGCGCCAGAACGTCATCAGGTTTGTAGTCCAGCAATTCATGAGAATATAAGTTGCGGGCGAGGGCCAGAATGTCCTGCTCGTCATCTGTCAGGACGTTGTTTGTAAAATTCACATCCAGTGTCAGGCGGCTGTCAATCAGACGTGTATAGTCAATGTCCTTATTAACACGATCTCCCCCTGCGGCTGTCGTACAGACGCTGGCTGTCGGCATATCGGCATCACGCATGGTGCCGCCATTTTCAGCAGGATCACAATATATACGGCGGAACTGGTCGAAACGGTTGCGCTGGTCGAAATAACGGCCGCGCTCACCGGCAGAACCGCCACGCAACGTCAGGCGCTGTTGCAGTATCTGGGATAATATGCGCTTGTTAACGCGGCCCATTTCTTCAGTCGCGGCAAGGCTGCGCACATTCGTGCCATAACGGCACATCTGGTCAGATCCGCGATAATTCTTATGGGCTTCAGCGCGTAATTGGCCGAGAAGACGCTGTGTTTCCAGCTGGTGTTTGGCATCGAGAATGGCGCCGATGCCGAATATTTGATGCATAATGGTTGCTGAAAACTGGTCCGCCATCTCAGGAAATGTGGGCATCCAGTTATTATTCAGCGCATCGTCCAGGTGATCGCGCTGGCCAGGCCTGTCGAGCGACAGTTGTGTCGCATGGGCAGAATGAGAAACAGATGACAGGGCGATAGCCATCAGGCCCAGAAGGGTTGTTTTCTTAAGCGCATCCCTCAGAAAAGATTGTCTCATCATGGGCCTCCTTTTCTGGAGAAGGAGTCTTCCACTTCATCTTGGGCTTTGATCACTTTCAACTCTAGTAGCTGGGAAATCATGGCCTCCGCGCGTAACTGGCTATCAAACATTTCACGATCGAGCATGGATGCAATGGCCTGCATAGCCACGCTCTTACGTTTGGTGTTCTCAGGCTTGTCATAGAGTTCGCGGTAGAAATCAGGATTTTGGTAAATTTTCTTTGCCAGAACTTCAAGCTGGGCATAGTAGCTGGGGCGTTCGCCTATGAATTCAGTAACTTCATCTTCATCCAGGCCCAGCTCTTGCAGCAGCATAGTCATATATTCAAGCGTATTGTCTTCGCCGCTCCCCTCTGTGCCGCGCGCTTTCAGGCCCACAATGGCGCTGAAAGATGTCTGGGCTATGGATCGCTTAGCAACGGTTGACCGTATATTCAAGGCTTGGCTTTGTTTGCCCGTCTCTGTGGTGGCGCCAATATTCAGGCTGCGCGGCACCTTATGGCCATATAAGTTGGCGGCTAGATTGAATACGTGGGTTCCCCATTCGTTGTCAGGGTCGCCCGTATTTACAAAATCGACGTTCAATGTACGTGGATTCATGATCAGACGGGTAAAGTCGAGATCCAGATTGACCGTTCCCTCGTCTCGGGGCTCTGTTTCGCAGATTTCGGCAAAGCCCGACGCAGGATTGTCGCTAATGCGGTTATTATCAAAGCGGTCGCAGACATGTTCAATGAAATAACGTACGCGGCTATCCTGTTCACTATGGACACTTGTCACAGCGGAGCCGCCTTCTGTGCCCAATTGACGATCCAGCAAACGTTGATTCAAAGTATGCGTGACCAAACGGCTATTACGTTCGCTGGCGGCAAGGCTCCTTATATTTGTGCCGAATACGCACATGCCAACGCTGGGGTGATAACGCTTGTGAATCTCCGCGGTGCGTTCCTGGAACAGGGTTTGCGTTTCCAGTTGATGTTTCGCATCAATAAAGGCGCCGATCGCAAATGTGTGCCAGACCATGACTGTGGTTAGTTGTTCTGCCGCATCCTGCCAGACGGGCAGGAAATTATCAAACCAGAGCTGCCATACGAATTCCTGGTGCTGTCCTATGCGTTCAGTACCTTGGTCTTCCCCCTCAATACTGCCAGGGAAGAATGATGAATCGAAGTAACCGTAATTCAGGAAAGGCAGCGGCGGAAAAACCATACCGAAATGGTCGAAACGGGTTTCGTTATGCAGTTCCGAGTTATGGCTCATGTTCTCGGAAAACTCTTCAGATGTACAAATGCAACCATCGCAATAGCAAACGCCAAACGCCTGTGCCTCGCGCGGCGACAATATCGATATTGTCGCCGCCATAAGCAGTGGCAGAAGGAAGGCGGTACGGAAACCTGCCATATATCGAGCCATTGTTATCATGGTTGCGGGGCCGCCTGGTTATCCATCTGGTTAAGATTGTTGATCAGTTCCTTCTGGTAACGAATCATCTCCGCTTCCAGTAATTGGGTCAGCAGAGCCTCGGTACGCAGCTCACTTTTATATGTATCGCGGTCCAGCATCAGGTTGATCGCCTGCATGGCTATATTCTTACGCAGGACATTTGTAGGTGAGTCGTAAAGATTGGTATAGAACTCGGCGTCCTGATAAATTTTCTGCGATATAGTTTCCAGCAAGGCGTAATAGCTTGGATTGGAACCCAACATCTGGCGCGCTTGCGCTTCATCGGCGACTCCCAACTGCTGGAAAACGCCAAACAGGTAATTACCAGCCGTTTCGGATGCAGCGGTGCCGCGCGCCTTCATGGCCGCAATTTCGTTGAACGAATTTTGGGCGACGCTGCGTTTGGCTGTAATGGCGCGTTTGTCCAGATACCAGACCATATCCCCGCCCAGGCGGCCTTCTTCGCCCTGAACATTCTCTACTGGGGTGGGCGTCCTTTCAAAAACGATATTACCGTACAAGTTGGATGCGAGTGCAAAAATGTTCTCATCGTCTGTTTCCGGGTCGGCTAAGGTATTATTATTCAGATTGAGATTGATCGTGCGACGGAGGCCCAATGTTCCGGCGTAGTCGATATCTTTATTGATATGCGGGCCGTTAGCAGCGGCAAGGCATAAATTGGCTGTATTGCCGCTGTTGCTGTGGCGATCGCAGAAACGGCGGCGGAATTGCTCAATGCGTCCTGCGACATCTGATGCTTCCCCGTCATTGCCCGCACTATAATGCAGCCCCATCTGCCTATCGATCATGCGCTTGGTCAAGGCGTTAGCCATGGATTCGGCATTCCTGTCGTTAACAGCCAGACCGCGCGCGGCTGTACCGACTGTACACATGCCAACATCTGGCTTGTAATCGCGATGCGCTTCAGCTCTTTTCTCACCAAACAGGCGCTGTGCTTCCAACTCTTCTTTCGCATCCATAAAGGCGCCAAAAGTAAAGACTTGCGCCTCGCCGATGGTGACAAGCTGTTCCGCCATATTCATCAGGCCGCGTAAAATATAATCCCGGAAGAAATCGTCAACAAACCAGCGTTCCTGATAAATGAAGTTTTGTGTAATTGATTCACGCAAGATCTGATGCATGGTCGTTTCCATCGCCTGCGACATGGCGTTTTCCATGATCGTACAGGCGGCAATCTGCGGGCAGCAGCTGGTTGCGCGCGCCTTGGGAATGCTGATGGGCCCCACCAATAAGGCTACCAAACATACAAAGGCAACTGTTGCTGCAAATTTGTGAAGGACGGAAGCTTTTGATGTCTTGCGTATCATTGCGCGCCTCCGGCTGCGGGATTCTCGGTCACGCCCTGATAACGCTCAACTTCCGTTTCAAGCAGAACTGAAAGAAGGGCCTCAATTCTGAGATAACTTTGCCACGTATCAAAATCCTGCATCAGGCCAATAGCTTGCAAGGCGACTTTTTTGCGGTCAACATTGGCGGGCTTATCGTAAAGATCGGCATAGAACGTAGGCTGCTGAAAGGCTTTCTTGGTCACAATTTCCATTTGCGCAAAATAACTGGGCTGGTTGCCCGGCTCGTCCTCGTCAGGGCGGCCCAGAAACAGATCAATCTCCTGGGCGCTCATGCCCAACTGCTCCAGAATGATCCGCAAATAGCGTGATGTATCGGCTGAGCTTCCTACCGTGTCATCGTCTGTCTCGGGGGAGCCGTAAGATTTCATGCCAACAATTGTATTGAAGGAATTTTCCGCGACGCTACGCTTGGCAATGATCTGGCGTTGTTCCAGTAGCATGCGCAAGCGGTTGGCGCGGCTGCTTATATTGCCGCCGTTATAATCTGCCTCAGGGATGCGATTGAAAACTTCGTGAGAATAAAGGTTGCTGGCAAGCGCCATGACATCTTCCTCGTCGGCTGTCAGCGTATCGTCCGTGAAATCGATATTCATGGTCCGATGACGATCGACAGTGCGATTATAATCAATGTCTTTGTTTAAGCTGGCTTGGCGACCCCCGTTCCCTGTACGGCAGATGGCCATGAATACATCGTTATGGTCATGCGAATCGCAATAACGGCGGCGGAACTGCTCGAGACGGCTCTTCTTGTCACTGTAGCCGCCGCCTGCAGCAGCGCTATGCATATTGCCGATCTGTCGGTCTTGGGCGCGTTGGCTCAAGACAAAAGTTGTGGTCTCGGCGCGACGCTCAGCCGCGGCCAATGAACGTATGGTCGTCGCAACGGTGCATACGCCAACGCTAGGCTGGTAGTCGCGCTGCGCTTCTGCGACTTTCTTTTGGAAGATACGCTGAACTTCCAGCTCCTGCTTGGCGTCGAACAAGGTGCCAATGGCAAAAACCTGGTACGCAGCTGTTACAGTAACCTGTTCAACCAGATCAGCAAGATACTGCGGCGGCATGAAAGCAGGAACGAAAGTATTCTCTAGCCAGTCTTCCCAGATCTCAAATTCATCATCAATATGGTCGCGTGTATCTTCGTGCTCATCTTCCATATGGTCGCGTGTATCTTCGTTCTCGTTCTGGACGTCCGTACAGTTAACGCAGGCGCCTGCCAAAGCCGGTTGCGGATACAAAGCGGCGCCAGCACCCAGCGCCAGCAGAGAAAACAGGATCAGGATATGATGTGCATATCTCATCATTCGCCGATCGCTCCGTCTGTGTTGACAACATCTTTCTGCAGGTCTTCGATATAAAGCTCAAGCAGGACGGAAAGGCTTTGTTCACTGCGCAGTGCGCTATTGAACTTATCCATATCCTGCGTCAGGCGTATGGCGCGTATGGCGGCGGATTTCCGCTCGACATTGGCAGGCGCGTCGTAAAGGTTAGTGTAGAATTCCGGATCCTGGTAAATTTTCTTGGTCAGCAGCTCCATTTGCGCGTAATAGCTGGGGCGAGCACCGATATAGCTCGCGGTATCTGCGGCAGGGGCGCCTAACTGCTCAAGAACTGCGCGCAGGTAGGGCGCCCTGTCAGCGGAGGCTGCGCTGCCTGCGGATTTCATACCAACAATGCTGCCGAATGAATATGTCGCCACACTGCGCTTCGCGGCGATGGCGCGCTGTGCCTGCATAAAGGATTGTCCGCGAACATTATTCAGCAAGTGATCCGGGAAGGGCGAGAAAACTTTATGGGCGTAAAGGTTGGCTGAAAGGCCCATAACATCCTGCTCGGGGCCGGTAGGGTTGCCGCCGTCAGAAAAATCAACGTTAATGGTCAGCGGCTCCATCACGGTCATGTTAAAATCGACATCGCGATTGCGGCCTTCAACAGCCGTGGCGGGGTTGCAGAAAGCGGCACCCATACGGCCACTGGCATCACGGGTGTCGCAAAAACGACTGCGTAAGAGTCTGATACGGGCATCCTTATCGCTTGAGCCGCCGCCAGCCGCGATGGAATTCCGTACGCCTGTCAGACGATCAATTTGATTTTCGACGATGGCATGCGCTGTAAACTCGCCACTACGGCTCGTTTGCCCCAGGCCGCGCGCAATTGTTCCAATCGTGCACATGCCCACATCGGGTTTGTAATCACGGTGCGCATCAGCCATTTTCATTTGCAACAAGCGCTGCGTTTCCAGCTGATGCTTGGCATCAAAGAAGGCGCCGACAGCAAACATTTGCGCCATCGCCGTTGTCGATATTTCATTTGTCCACATCATCAGCGAGTTGCCGATGTTGAAGCCCCACATCCAGCGATCCCAATAAATCTCGCGGTGCATGACGAACTGGGCTGTGATGTAGGCGGCTGTAGCGATACTTTCAAAAGTCAGCGCGCTTCGCAAAATGGCGTGGAAAGCTGTTTCGCAAAGACAGTAATCGCCGCAAGCCTGTGCCTGCTGTTGCTGAGGCACGGCTGTTGTCAGGGTGAAAATCATCATCACGAGGATAATGAAGCGGCCTATGCGGCGCGGGCGTTTAACCCCAGCCGTTTGAACTGCCGCAGATATCCGCAGCGGCCTCAAAGCCTGGCTTATGCGCCTGGCAAGCCTTGTCATACCGAAAAAACCCCGCAATTACTTATACTTAAGAATATAACATTTCAATTTTATCATATTCCTTTTTCAAACGCACAAGCTTTCCCCACATTTAAGTGTAATAAAAAACAGATTGTTTTCCCTAATCATGAAAAAAGTATAGAATGACATAATAATTAAAGACCGGCCTTAAAAGCCCCTCGGCCACGCGGAGTGTGCACCGGGACATCGTGTTTGCGTTTTCAGGCTTGGTAAAAGTCCATAATTTCTGTTAGATAGGAAGTGCGATTCGGTCAAACCTTGCCCGGAAAGCAGGCAATGTCGCGCATTATGTTCAATCCGGGCAGGCGGGACGTGTTTCAAGTGTTCTATGATGGCGGCTAGGAAAGATGGCGACCGAAAGACCAACAAAATCAGGATCTCCGCGCACAGGTGCTGGTAATCCGCGCCGTGCCCCTGCTGCGCGCACATCCGCGCCCGCTGCTGAAAACGACGGTGAAACGCCTCCTCCGCTGGGAAATTTAGGCGCTGTCGTTGTTCGTAATGAGTTCTACCGTGACGGCTACCGTACAATGTTGCGTGTGGTGTTGCTGCTGGTGCTTGTAATCGTGGCGCAGATCGGCGTGATGATCTACGTCGTCAAAACAAACAGGATGGAATATCGCTATTTTGCGACGACAGAAGATGGCCGCCTGATTCCTATGGCGCCTCTGAGCGAGCCAAACCTAAGTTCCCCCGCACTCATGTCTTGGGTGGCGCAAGCCGCAACAGAGGTTATGACTTTCGGCTTCAATGACTATCGCCGCCGCCTGCAAGAGGCGTCTCGCAACTTTACGCGTCGCGGCTGGGAAAGCTTCTCATCTGCTTTGCAGCGCGCCCGTATCGTTGAAACCGTAGAAATAAACCAGCAGGTGGTGACCGCAACGCCGACAGGTGCCCCCGTTATTCAATCAGAAGGCATTGTTCAGGGCCGTTATCAGTGGGTTGTTCAGGTGCCGATGTCGCTGACATATCAGGCGGGCGCTAAAACCAGAACGGATAACTTGCTTGTAACGCTGGTTATTGTGCGCGTACCCCGTTTGGAAAGCCCGAGCGGCGTTGGTATTGAGCAGTGGATCGCCGTGGCGAGAAACAAATAGATTACGAATGGGATGTTAAGGCCGGATATTGGGGATGTTCTTTATGAGTGATGGTGCAAAAACATATATGACTTACCGCCAGTTATCATTAGGCGTATTGGCGGCGGCCCTGATGACGACCGCGCCTGTATACGCACAGGAAGCGCCTTCTCTGGCAACCGGCCTGCCGGGCCTCGATGCAGCGGACGATCCTTCCGCATCGTCAGCGTTGCCGAGTGGTGAGGATGTCAGCCCTCGTTCCCCCGGTTTCCAGCTGCCGACTGATTCTGGGGCGGGTTCCGGCACAAGCAATAACCCTTTCGCGCAGCAAGGCCCTGTAGAAGTTACAAAAAGCCCCGAACAGATAGAGGCTGAAATACGTAAGCAGGCTTTCAATGCGGCGATTACAGGCCTTATACCCCTGCGTCCGGATGAAATCCGCGCATTGCTGGAACGCTACGATCAAACAAAGCAGGCTGTTGAAACGCCTGTTTACCCTTATCCAAAACCTGAAATTGTTACCGAAGACGTGTCTTTGGACCCGGGCTCAACCCCGACAGTACTGAAACTGGCAACGGGTCATATTACGACATTGAATTTTGTCGACGCCTCCGGCGAACCGTGGCCTATCGGTGATATTGGCTGGGCGGGCAACTTCGAGATCATTAAATCCGAGCCTGGTGGAAACCGCATAGCAATTTCTCCAATGGCTGATTTTGCGTATGGCAACATTAACGTCCAGCTGATCGGCATGAAAACCAGCATTCCTTTCACGCTCGAAACACAGCGTGAAAAAGTATACTACCGCTTCGATGCGCGCCTACCCGAAGATGGACCTTTCGCAAAACCATCCCTGATTGCGGCCAGCACGTCTTCCATGTCTGCCGGTGGCGGTCATATGAATGCGGTTCTTGAGGGTGTTGCGCCTGAGGGGGGCGAAAGGCTCGCTGTCGAGGGTGTCGATACCCGCACAAGCGCATACGTTGTGAATGGCATAACATATGTACGTACGCCACTTACTTTATTATCGCCCTCATGGATGAGTTCTGTTTCATCTGCCGATGGCATGAATGTATATGCCCTTAAGAAAGCTTCCGTGCTTCTTCTCTCCGACAAGGGGGAAATGGTGCGTGCCCGACTGAGCGAAAAGGATATGACGAATGTCGAATAATGAGAATGACGAGGGCCTGGAGCCGGAAGAGTTCGAGGCTGGTGGAGCCGATACCGAAGAGTCGTTTGACGAGTTCGAAGGTGGCGGTGGCAGCACTCTAAGCAATCCCATGGTTAAGGTCGGGATTGTTGTGGCGGCGGTGGCGACTATCATCGGCGGTATTGTACTGTTTGGCGGTGAGAAAGAAGTTGAAACCAAATCCCGCGTACGCGCTCCCAAGCAAGTAACGGGTGACATTGGTATGGAGCAGGTGTCTCCTGAAATGGAACGTGCGCTCACGGAAACCAACGAACTGGCTGCTGAAGATGCGGCTCGTAAGGGTACCAGCGCTATTCCCGTGCCTATTAATGCCCCGGACGAAAAATTGGCGCTGCCGGAAATTGGCGCCACAGCGGAAGAAGATCCGCTGGAAAGATGGCGGAAAATTCAGGAAGAGCGTCAAAAGCGCGAAGCGTTGCAACAACGCCCAACGACTCCGCAGGTAGATCCGAACGCCCAGGTGATCGACAAGCTGGCAAAGTCGATGGCGACGCAAATGCAGACGATTCTGGATGCTCAAGTGAGCGAAGCTCCGCAGTCGGAAGTTATAACATCAACTGACTGGATGGATAAAAAGCGCGCCGCAGAGAAGGAAAAACTCAAGCAGGAGCAAATGGCGGCAGCACAAAACGCTCAGCAGCCTTCTGTCGTCAATCTTGAGATCATCCAGCCCGCAGGTACGATTGAATATGCTCAGCTGATTACCGAGGCAAACTCGGATGTTCCAGGCCCTGTGCTGGCGCAGGTCATGAGCGGTCCTTTGGCAGGGGCGCGTATTCTCGGCAGCTTTAAGGTTGAAAACGACTATCTGGTTCTGACATTCGGCACAATTGTTGTGGATGGTGTTAGCTATAAAGCGGATGTTATTGCGATTGACCCGTCAACGGCCAATGTGGGTCTGGCTACGGAAATTGACCGTCGCTTCTTCGAACGCGTTATTTTGCCAGCGGCAGCGGCCTTCGTTGAGGGTATGGGTTCTGCTATCGCTGAATCGGGCACGACAACCGTATCCGTATCCGGTGATACTGTCGTAGAGTCCGAGGAAGAGCTGGATACACGCCAGGAAATCTTCAAGGGTGTTGAAGAAGGTGCGGGTAAAATCAGCGAGATCATGGATGAACAGGCAGGCGAAGTCGAGCCTATGGTCAAGGTTCAGGCGGGTACAGCTGTGGGTATTCTGTTCCTGCAGCCCGTAACTAAGGATCCTAACAAATCATAAGCGCGTGATCGTGCAAATCATACGTAAGGTGGTATAAATGACGGCAAGCAATCCCGATCAGGATGAATTCGACCCTTCCCTGGAAGAAGGGGGGGAGGATTTTAACTACGATGAGGAATCTTTCGGCGACGGGGAATTCTCTGAAGAGGAATCATGGGATGAGGAAAATTTCGAGGAAGAATCCGGTGATGATGCTTCCGGCGAAGACCAGCCTGCTGAAAAGCCTGCCAAAAAGAAAAAGGGCGGCCTTTTCAATGTCGTTGTAATCCTGGTGGCGCTGATAGGCGGCGGCGGTTTTATATACCTCAAGGCCTTGGCGCCTTCCGTCTCCGGCAAACCGCCAGCAGCAACGGAACAACCGGCTACAGCGCAAACAGAAACATCGATACCGATGCCTGCCGAAGTCCCCGCATCACAGCCTGTTGAGCAAGCTGCTGCGCCGACAACGCCCGGCCCGCTTTTGCCAACGCCAGATGACCAGGCATCTGCACCTGAAGCTCCATTGGAGCCTTTGCCTGCGGCAGAAGCGCCTCCGGCATTAGCGGAAACTCCGACACAGGCAGAGGTACCTGCAGCGGCGCTTCCTAGCAGCCCTGAACAGCAGCCTGTCGAGGTTGTCAGCGCTCCCCCTATGCCTGCACCGATAGCAGCACCAACCCCGACGCCGGAAGCGCCGACAGGCTTCAGCGGTACATTGCCTTCGGCTAAAGATATTATGCTGGCAGCGCCTGCTGCTGAAACAGCAACTCCTGCAACGGAAGCTGCATCTGCGGGTATTTCAGCCGATGCGGCTAAGGGCATTGAACAGAAGCTCAGCGTGGTTCTGGCGCGCCTTGACACATTTGAAGGACGTATTGCTAGCCTGGAAAGCAGCGTTCATCAAACATCTTCAGATGTCGCGACTTTAAAAGCCGCCCCAGCGGCAACAGCCGATCTGACATCGGTGAATGCCGCGCTGAAATCCCTTGAACAGAAAATTGCCAAGATCGAATCCGGCGCTGCTGATAAATCAGCGCCCCCGGCAGATTTGGCAAAAGTGGAACAGCCAACCTTTGTCCCGGCTCCGGAAGAAGAGCCGGAAGTTCCTGTTGAGTCAAAAGCAGCAGCGCCCGCAATCGTGAATGCTGTCGATACACCCAAAACAGAATCTGCCCCCGCCCCTGAACCCGAAACGGTAACCCCTGTAAAGGTGGAAAAACCAGCGGCCAAATCGGTGACATGGGTTCTGCGTTCGGCGCAGCCTGGTTCAGCCATGGTATCCCCTAAGGATGGCGGCGACATGAGAACCATTCGTGTGGGCGATGTATTGAGTGGACTGGGCAAAATTCAGGCCATTGAACTCAGCGGCAATCGCTGGGTTGTAAAGGGTTCCACCGGGACTCTTACCCAATAATGCAGGGCTAACCCATAGACTATATGGAAATAGTGATATAAACTATTTCTTAAGGGGTTAGACCTCAGAATGACTCTCTGTAGGGATAATTTGCACAATTTAGATAAAATGTGATTTAATAAAGGGAAGGTTGTACGAGTGGTATCGTATAAAACCGGGTGTGTGTATAAAGGCGGTAAAATGCTGAAAAGAGCAGGAAAATTCCTGGCCCTTCTTATCCCCGTGGCTTCGGCCATGGAGCCAACGGTTGCTCACGCGCAGCTAAGCGACGTGATCGGCAATACCATCGATTCGTCCGCAGAATTACCTTTTCTGATTGCGTCACTCAGCTATATGGCCGGTATTACTCTGGGCGTGCTGGGTATCATAAAATTATATGAACACGTACAAAACCCGCACCAAACCCACCTTTCCGAAGGTCTAAAACGCCTGTTGGCGGGTGGCGGTCTGCTGGCGCTGCCGATCGTGGTTGAAGCAGCCTGGCGGACGATGAATGACGATAATATTGATGCGATCACTTTAGGGGCGTTCTCCGGTGAAGCAGGCGGCGAAGGCCTGGATTCCATGATGCAGCGCCTGATGTCGGACATTCATGATCCCCTGATGTGGGCTATGAACGCATTCTGCTACCTGGCAGGTCTGACACTGGTTGTTGTTGGCGTTTTACGCCTGCTGAAATCTTCGCAAGACGGCCCTCGTGGCCCGGGTGGTGCCGGCACACTTATGACATTTATTGTGGCGGGTGCGCTTTTATCCGTCGATGCTATGATGGGTGCCTGGAGTTCATCCATGTTTGCAACGCCTGATGTGGCTAACGTGAGTGTGTTGTCATATACAGGTGGCCTGGAAGACGAGGAGCAGCAGCATATCCTCGGTGTTATTAGCACTATTTTGATATTTATGATGATTCTTGGGTGGGTCAGCTTCATAAGAGGCTGGTTCATTCTCAGGGATGTGGCCGAAGGTAGTCACAATGCTTCCCTAATGGCGGGTCTAACCCACTTATTCGGGGGCGCATTGGCGGTCAATCTGGGGCCACTAATGAATGCCGTTCAAGAGACTTTGGGCTTGGCGGATTATGGTGTAAACTTCACTATGTGATTGTTCAAATTTGGTATGAGGAGGAAAACTATGACCAAACTGATCAGAAACAAGTCACTGCAAATGTCGGCTGCATTCGTAGCAGGCTATACAATGACTTCTACAAACGCACACGCTAACAACTTCAGCAACATTGCTGAGAATATCAATACTTCTATTTCTCAGCTTCCATTCTTGCTCTCATCTCTGTCATACATGTTCGGTATTCTGCTGGGCGTTCTTGGCGTTATGAAAATCAAGGATCACGTTGAAAATCCTGGCCAGACACCGATTAAAGACGGTGCAATTCGTCTGGCTGCCGGTGGTGCTCTTCTGGCCCTGCCTATGATTTTCGAAGCTATGTTCGAAACAGTTGGCGATGGTGCTGGTGCATCTGTTGCATCGGTTTCAGAGATCGAATGGCAATAATTTAGCCTAATGAAATCATTACCTATTACTCTGGGCATTGCGCGGGTTTCTGCCAATGCCCAGAGTCCTTCAAACGGAAAAACGACGGCGAAACTATCGCCAGAAGCGCGCCAGAAAATACTGGATCGCGATCAGAACACCTGTGCCTGCTGTGGTTTCCAGTCGGCGAAATACCAGGATATCCTTTACCTAAATGGCAATCCTATAGATACGCGCCCGGAAAATCTGCGCACCCTTTGTATTTTTTGCCATCAATGTTTCAATCTCGACCAGGTCGCGCAAATGCGCTCAGGCGTATTGATCTGGCTGCCGGAGATCAGCCAGGCTGATCTCCATCATGTCGCGCGCGCTGTCTATGTAGCCCGCATCTCCCAAGGCCCGGTTGCTGATGCAGCCCGCCGCACGCTGGACATTTTCATGCAGCGTCGTGAAGAGGCTCGTAACCGTCTGGGTACGGATGACCCGTTTATACTTTCATCGGTGCTGCGTGACTATATTAGTGGCAAAGCTTACGAAGGGGCTGCAACGAAGATCGAAGGTATTCGTCTTTTCCCGTTGGATCGGCGTATTATCAAGGAAGCGGATCTGGAGTTTAATCAGTTCCCGCAGATTTTGGCATATTGGCGCTCTAAGGATGGCCCTTTTGGCGGCATGCTGCCGCGTCAATGGATTGATATTTACCGTTCGATAGCGCCTAAAAAATCAGCAGCTTGAGAAAGCGCCTCGTATATTTTCATATTTATAAAAAGATTTTCAGCGGCAGGGTACTAATGCTGAATTTGTCTATTTTTTCCGCAAGTTAAACCCGTTATACTAGAAGACGTTCTGTTTTCTTAAGGTTCGGATCTCCCCTTATGAGCTACCTCTCTAAGTTATTTGCCCCCTTCCAAGTCGCACTCAAGCAGCCGTTGGAAAGTTTTATACGTCTTGAGACGGCTGATGATGAGTTCACCATGGTATCCATGGATGGTTCTCTATTGTCCTTTATCAAGATAGAAGGGTGCCGGACCATCATCGGCGATCAGGAATATAAAAACATCATCGAAGGGGCCACGATTAAGATCGGCGCCAAGTTTGACCGTCAGGGTCATGCTATGCAGGTTTTCTATGTACGAGATCCTGATCGTACCGTGCGCCAGATTGAACACTTCATCAAGCCCAGCCGAAATGCGGCGCGTAACATGGGTCTGGAAGTTGGTGACGTTTTTGATGAACGTGTAAAAAACCTCTCGAAATTCCTGTCATACGAAGAATGCTACTTCGTCATGTGGACGCGCCCCAGCGCGCTTACTAAAAACGAAGTGGCGCGCGCCGCCAAAGAGGCCAAAGAAAAAAAATGGCTGCCTGCAGGTCAAGCGCAAAATCCGATTGCCGCCCTGGATATGCTGCGCGTACGCCATAAGAGTTTTATTTCCGCAGGTCTGACGGCTCTTGATGAATTAGGCGTAAAGGCGCGTCTGATAGAGGTGCATGAAGCGATGCGCGCCGTGCGGAACAATATGCATCCTGACCGTTCCAGTGAAGACTGGCGTGTATGTTTACCAGGTGACCCCATCCCACCGCGTGCACCGACTTCTGCATCGGACATGTCTGACATTCTCTGGCCGCCGGTACGCCAGCAGCTTGTCGCTGCCGATGCGCGCGTCGTTGATCAGCATATCTGCCAGATCGGCACAATCTACTGGGCTGGCATTGATATGACGCTGGCGCCTATGGATGCGGCTCCGTTCACGCAATTGCTGACACGCCTGTTTGAGGCCGACATTCCCTATCGTGTATCCTTCCTGATTGAGGGTGGCGGCGCGCAGACGGGTGCTATGCGCACATTTGCAGCCTCTATTCTATCGGTTACGAATTCGCTGAATAAGCAGATCAAATTCTCTCTCGAGGGCCTTGCTATTCTCGCGCGTCGGGAACCTGTCGTGCGTTTGCGTATCTCATTTGCTACATGGGCGGAAGACCACGAAACAGTGGAAACGCGCCTCTCTGTTCTGGCGCAGTCTGTTGAAAGCTGGGGTTACTGCCAGGTCAGTGAATTCTCCGGTGATCCGCTCGATTGTGTCATGTCATCGGCGCTCGGTATCCATTGTATGGGTACGGCGCCAGCGGCGATTGCGCCGATGTATGAAGTGATGAAGCTGCTGCCGTGGCAGCGGCCTTCCAGCCCCTTCCTGCATGGGGCTATTATCCTGCGTACGCCAGACGGTAAAGTTTGGCCGTATCAGACAGGTACAAACGTGACGACAACATGGTTTGACCTTGTGTTCGCGCAGCCCGGCGCCGGTAAATCCGTTCTGCTGAATACACTGAACCTGGGAACGATTCTCTCGCCAGGCCTTTCGAAGCTGCCATTTGTGGCCATCGTTGATATCGGACCATCTTCTTCAGGTCTTGTTTCTCTGATTAAGGAAGCGCTGCCGATCAGTCGCCAGCACGAGGTTGCCTATTACCGCCTGCAGATGGCGCATAAGTACGCGATTAACCCGTTCGATACGCAGCTGGGCATGCGCTATCCGCTGATGGATGAACGCAGCTACCTCGTAGAACTCCTGACACTGCTCTGCACACCGCCTGGTTACGAGAAACCGTACGATGGTATCCAGCAGCTTGCGGGCTTGGTTGTTGATGAAATGTTCCGTTGGCGCGATGACGGTGCGGCTAACGCCGAGCCGCGTCCATATCTGCCAAGACTTGATCCCGAGGTGGATGAAGCTCTGCAAAAATTCAACGTGCACCTGCCAACTGATCCTTACTGGTGGGATGTGGTCGATAAGATGTTTGATCTGGGCCAGCACCATGTGGCTGGTCTGGCGCAACGTCACGCTGTTCCGACATTGGGCGATACGATTACGGCGGCGCGCCGCCCGCAAATCCGCAGTTTGCTGGAACAGACTTCAGTCGGCACCAGCGCTGAAAGTGTGATCAATGCGTTCGAACGTATGATTACTTCGGCTATTCGTGAATTGCCGATCCTGTCATCGGTGACACAGTTTGATATCGGCGCAACGCGCGTTTGCGCGCTCGACTTGATGGACGTAGCGCCGCAGGGTGATGAAGTCGCTGACCGTCAGACATCCATCATGTACATGCTGGCGCGACATGTTCTGGTGCGCAGCTGGTGGATGGGGATGGAATCTCTGCAATTCGTGCCTGAGAAATTCCGCCTCTATCACGAGAAGCGTTTGCAGGATATCGCCGAGTCGCCCAAGCGTCTGGGCTATGACGAATTCCACCGCACCAGCTCCTCATCATCCGTACGCGGCCAGATTATTCGTGACGTGCGTGAAGGACGTAAACGCGGCGTACAGATCATTCTTGCATCCCAGCTTCTCGACGATTTCAGCCAAGACATGATCGATTTGGCGACAGGCGTATGGGTTCTGGGTACCGCAATTTCTGATGCGGCTGTTGAAAACGTGCGTGAACGTTTCGGTCTTTCAGATACGGCGCGTGACGTCATTCGCTATAAACTGACAGGTCCAAAGGCAGGCGGTGCGCCCGCGTTATTCGTCCTGGGTACAACAGAGGGACGCTACGAGCAGTTCCTGATTAATACCCTGGGTCCGATTGAGTTATGGGCGCTTTCCACCTCTATGGAAGATGTGGCGCTTCGCAATCGTCTTTACAACCGTATCGGTGCAGGCCCTGCGCGTAATATGCTGGCGATGATTTTCCCGGGCGGCAGCGCGCGTACGGAAATCAAGCGCCGCGTACTGATGAAGAGCGAGAAAGCCAATGAAGCGAAGGGTGCTATGACAAGCGCTGTTGTGGACGAACTGGTGGAAGAACTAGTTGCTAAAGCAGAAGCTTTGAAAGCTGAAAAGGAAAACTCACGCATTAGGGCGGCGTCATGAGTCCTAAGAAGCAGGAAGCCGCCCCACTCGTCACGGTAGGTGGCAAAAAACCCAAGAAGAAAATGACGGCCGCCCAAAGGGCCAAGAAACGCAAGATTCAAAAGATGATTGCAGGCGGCGTCTTTCTTCTGCTGGTCGTCGTGATCTGGTTTGGTATGCAGCCGCTCCAGGGAACCATGGACTACGGTATCTGCCGCACTTATGCCGAGCTTCATGCCAATAATCCGCAGGGCATGCGTGTCATTTCTTATGAGAACTATGGCCGCGCCTGGAAAATATTTTATACCTACACGGGCCAGTATGGTGAACAGCGCTCTAATATTATCGATTGCACGTTTGGTAACGATCCGCAGGGGCAGATCATCGCCCGTAATATCAAGATCAACCGTACAGACATAACCGAAGAGCAGCTGGAACTGTTTAACAAGAGCATCCCGGCTATTGTTAAGGGTAAACCTAATCTAGCGATACCTAGGCCGCTGGAAGAAACAGACCTGAATGGGCTGCGCACGATCGTCGAGGTCGAAGAATAGGTAAATATTTGATATACATTGATAAAATGTCATAATATTTACCATCCCCAAGTTTGCATCCGTCACCGTATTTCTGGTATTATTAACTTAATTAAGAATAGAGGGCAGCATGACTAAAGATCTGGAAAACTTTGCTTTTCCCGACTTTGCACCGCAAAAATCGGATCCAGATTCGCCGGTCTATCCCTCGCTCATGTCGCAGATGAAAGTAGATCTGGCGATCAGTCCTGATTCAGACGTATGGCTGGTTCACGACAAAAAATTGCCGGAAGTGCTGAAGTGGGTTGAATACGATCTCGATCTTGAAACGCTGGTGCTGGTAAGCCTTAGCGGAAAGATCCAGGATTTCGGGATGCGTGTGCCGCCTACGGTAAAGAAATATTTGCGCCGCGCAAAGACAGTGTGTGTTGTTTTTCAGGGCGAAGAGTTTGTAAACGATATGAGTATAGTGCCGCTCGTTGTGCGGGATGGCCTGAGTTAAATATAAACGGTTAAGAATACAAAATAAAAAGAGGGACAAATAAAATGGCTGTAGAACCAACACTGGATGTAATGACGAAATTGCGCCTGGGTGCATTTGCCTCGGAAATGGCCGTAAAGCATCCGGCACAAGCAAAAACCATTTTCTCCCTGCAGGAAACGCTCGAGAAGCGCCTGCCTCTGGATGTACAGAATAAGATCATTGAGAAACTGAATAAGGATCCTAAGGGTACGTTGGCCGCCGCTGAGAAGTTGATTGCTAAAGATCCCACGATTCTTGATGAAGTAAACAAAAATCCCCTAAAGCTGGCTACAATTATGGGTGTTGAAGGCGTCAAGCCTGCAGCACCGGTAGTAACCACAACGGCTGCAGCGCCCGCACAAACTACGGCGGCACCAGCCCCTGCGGGTGCGGCCAATGCACCAGCCGCAGCAAAATCTGAGTCGGCAAAAACAGCTCCTGCCAAGGCGGAACCTGTCACCGTGGTGGCGGCACCTCCGGCGCAACCCATTTCTGATGCTGAATTGGCTTTGCGTACAAAGCTGGGCGAAGAAAGCGTCAAGATTACAAAGATGCCAGGCTTTGAAGAATTTTCAGCACGCGCTGAAAAAAGCCAGAGCCTGACACAGGCTATGAATGCCATGATGGGTAAGGATGCTAAGACACCACAGGATGCTCTGAAGGCTTTGCAGGAAATGCAGAAGGATCCTGAGTTCTTTGTCAAGGCAAACAAGGGCATTGATGAAATTCCTGAGCAGATGCGCGATAACGTATTCACGCAGATTGCAGAAAATCCGCAGTTGGGTCGTGATGCCTTATCAGGAGACGCGGCGGCCAAAAACCGTTTGACCATGAGCGCTATGTTCGGTGGATTGTTTGGCGGCTCCGGCGGCCCGGGCGGCAAAGGCGGTTTTGATCTCGGCAGCATGCTGAGCGGCGGTGGCGGATTTGGCGCCTTTCTTGGTAATATTCTTCCTATGCTGATTAATGGCATCAAGAACATGATCGGCAGCCTTACAGGGAATGCCGCAAAATTTGCAAGCGTACCGGCGATCACAACATACGGTAATGGTGATGGCGCCGTAATCGGAAGGTTCTCACAGAGTGTTGATCGCGCCTTGGGTACGGACTCGTCCAAAAAGCCTGTATATGACGCAACAAAGCCGGATCAAGCGCCTACGCCAATGGCGCAACTGGGACAGCCCAAACCGGAAATCGCTACGCCTGCGCCAGGAACCAATGGCCCCGATGTGGCGCTTTTGGATCAGAGGAAGATTCAAGGGCCGGGTTCGGGCCCAGGTGCCGGATCCCTAGCCTGATCAGGGTGTTGCTATACAGCAATTAACGCAGGTGGCGTGAATTTCTGGTGGCAATAATCCTATCGGCTTCTCAGCAGATATCAAAAGATTGGTGGCTCCTGACATCAGGGCGTCGCCAGCCATGACCTCCCACTGTCCGTAAATTTCATCGAATGAAATTTTCTGATCAGTGTTCTTGTCCAAATTCTTAAAGATCCATGCGAAATACTCCGCACCCTCACGGCGCAACATATCGGCAGGCGTAGCCGCACTGCCGCATGTGCCGAATGAACTGTTGTTAATGGCTACATCCCAGCCATATTCCATTTCTTTCTGATCCAGAAAACCATCACTACTGGAATCAAACAACCCGAAGATGGCTCTCTGGCATTCCTTCTTGCTGATATCCGGACGTGTGGGACAGTTCTTGTGAATTTGATCTAAACGCGGTAATAGCGCTCTCATCTCTTCATTTTCCTGAACAACGCCGGGCTTCACGCCCTCACAGTTCTCGAAATAAATATGCGGCACCATAATCTTTTTCTTTTCCAGGGCCTCGACAGAAAAGTTAGCCTGCTGTGTGCCAAAAATCTGGATCAGGTTGTTCTGCGTACCTTGCAGCAACTGGACGGTTTCACCGGGCATCACCATGCTATAACGTCCATTGCCATTATCTTTGAAGCCGCCAATACGGAAAAGTTTACTGCCACCCGCAACCGACACCTGCAGGAAATAATCAGAAAAACGGTAACCCATTTTGCCCTTCTCGCAGGTCTTGATCACCCAAAGCTTCTGCCAGTCTTTTGGTACCGGCACCATTTCAGATGCGGGGGGCAGGGGCTGCGGTTCCATGAGTGATCTTTGCGCCTGGGCAGCAGGCATCAGCATCAAAAGACAAAGAATGATGCTTAAGGTATATTTTTTCATGCTGCTTCCTCGCGAATAAGCGCGGGCAGCAGCCCTGCGGCCCCCATAGCTTGGTTCATGAAAAACTTCTTGGCAATCGGTAAGCGCGCTACGGCACGCAGGCCTAGGCGGCGCGCCGCTCGGACAGGCATCAAATCATTGGAGAATAATCGCGTGAGACCGTCGGTGGCTCCGGCCATGCCGATATTATCAAGGCGGCGTTTTTGCTGGTAGGTTTGCAGCAAATCATCACGACCGGGATCAGAACCTTCTCTCACAGACTCAACAATCAGGCTTCCCAATTCGGCAATATCGCGGAATCCCAGATTGAGCCCCTGGCCTGCAATCGGATGTATGCCATGTGCGGCATCCGCAACCAAAGCCATGCGCGGGGCGATATATTCATGCGCGTGAATGAGGCTGAGCGGATAGCTGTACCGTTTTCCAATCTGCCGTACACGGCCATAAGAGTTGGGGAAGCGTGCGGTTAGCCCGGCATCGAAACTTTGCTGGTCCCAGTGCAACGCCGAATCTTTAAGGGCGCAATGCTCGGTCCACACCACGGAAGAACGGTGTGCCCCGGCAGGGGAATCAAACATCGGTAAAGTGGCGAAAGGTCCTGTGGGGTGGAAATGCTCAACAGCTACGTTGTTATGGGGAAATTCATGTTCGACATTACATACAAGGGCACGTTGGTGATAAGACCATGACCGCGCACCAATGCCCATCCATTCACGTGTGAATGACTGCCGCCCGTCGGCACCAATGACCAAGGCGCCTTCTACCGTTGTACCATCAGCCAGATGAACGCAAACATGATCGTCGTAAACATTGAAATCGCTGACCGCGGCAGGGGCCAGATGATGCGCTGCCTTAAGGGCCGATACGCGTTTATACAGCGCCTGACGAATGGCAAGGTTCTCGGCAATCCAGCCAAAGGTGCGGCCCCCCACTTCCTCACTATCAAACTCCAGCAATAAGGGGCTATCGCCGTCGAGAATGTGAATGGTCTGAATAGGGCAGGCTGCGGGCGCAATCATATCCCATATGCCGGCGGCTTCGAGAACTTTGCGCGAACCCCATGAAATCGCCGTTGTACGGCCATCAAAATTCTCAGTCAGCGTGACGGGCGGCGCTTCGCGATCGATACACACGACCTTAACGCCCGATGATGCCAAAAGCGCTGTTGTTGTCAGGCCTGCAAGGCCGCCGCCCACGACAACGACATCGTAGCGATTCTTCTTTGTTGTTCCGGATTTTGCAGCCATGCGTTACCCCTTTGACGGACTGTCATAAATATAAGGGATAGGGCTTATGAAAGCCAGTAACTAGGGGGATATAAGATTACTTGAACATATCGACCGGCAGGTCGTATTGCAGACCGGCGCGGAATTCATGGGCATTGTAATCAATTTCGTAATCACCGATGCCTAGTGACGTTGTACCGACATAACGGTAACCCCCGGTTAAGGCCAGTCCCGGTTTCATCTGATATTTAAGACCGGTACCGACAGAGTAAGCCAGTTCGTAGGATGTATCGGAAGCATCCATCAGGCCGCCGGGAGCACCCGCAACAGCGCCATCATGCATCGCCATACCTAGGCCCGCACTGACATAAGGACTCAAATTGCGCCAGTTCACGTCAAAGTCATAATAGGCGTGTGCCATATAGAGCCAGGTTTTGAGGTTTTTGCCGACCGGCCCCCCCGTACCTGTGTTCAGTGTCATGCTGGTCAGGTCATTGCGCGTATATGATATTTCACCTTCAATCCGCAGATTAGGCGTTAAACGCAAACCCAAGGCACCGGCAAATGATGTCCCGTTCTTGAAATCGACTGAGCCACTGCTGGTGGGGTGTGAAAAATCCTGCGCGCCCATGGTATTCAGGCCCATGTAGCCTGCAACATACATACGGCTGGATTGTGCCTGTGCAGGCGCACTTCCCAGTATGAAAATGAGAATTGTTGCGTAAAGTCCGTATTTTCTCAAAAGCTGTATCAGCAAAGGGCAACCGAAGCGGTTAGGAAAGGATGCCAGTCGAATCCGGCATGTTGCTTATATGATAAATAAAGAAAACCCGGCTGTCCAGCTGGGCTTGCCTTGTAAATCTTAATAAACGAGATGCTTTAAGCGACAGGCGCGTCCACACGGACAGGCAGGTCGCCAGCAACAGGCTCATCGTTCAGCATTTCAATCATGCCGCCCGGCTGTACTGAAAAGTTCGCCAGGAAGAGGGCGTTCGAATAGAATACGACACCATCGCACAGGAATTCGCCTTTTTCATTCTTGCCTTCGTAAGTGGCAGGACGAACAACGCCTTCCATAACGGCCTTGGTTTGGGGGTCCATGTTTTTCGGGATATCCGCATCGTCCATGGATTCGGCAATCAGGAACGGCCCTTCTTCGCCACGCACAAAGAAGCAGAAGAAACGCAAATATTCGAGTACATTTTCTTCTGTAATTTTGATAGGTGCTTGTGCATTCACTTCGTGGATCGGGGGCGAAGTGCCGTTCAGGCGATATAGGTTACCTTGGAATGTCAGGTAATAAATATTGATGTTACGGGGCGTCCAGGACGCATCGCGTACACGGATCAGAACCACCTGGTCATAAAAAGGCAGCGGACGCCAGGCGACCTGTGTTTGCGCTGCAGAAGCACGCAGGCGGCCATCGACCGGATTGATCTGCTCCAGAAAGCCGGCGAGTTCATCGCCTGTCACAGGATTCCAGTTATTGTCGTCGTACATGGAAAAGCTTTCTTCCTTATAGAAACTTGGGAACAAGGGCGGTTATAAGAAACCCGCCATCGCGCAAGATTAAAAGTTTGGAGGCGGAGCGTCAAAGAAAATCTGAATAAAATGAAGCTATTAACTTTATTATTATGGAATGTATTTATAAAAACCTTGATTTTCCGGCTGTGGAAAAGATTGACTCTGCCTCCAGAACCCTTTATACAAGCGCTCTCAACCGATTTTGATGACTTTTACGGAGCCTGCATTATGAAACGTACTTATCAACCAAGCCGCATCGTTCGCGCTCGTCGCCATGGCTTCCGTGCCCGTATGGCAACTGTTGGTGGCCGTCTGGTTCTGGCTGCGCGCCGCGCTAAAGGTCGTAAAAAGCTGAGTGCTTAATTCCTTTATTAGGATTTAGGCCTGAAACGGCGGGCGCCACTAGCGCCCGCTTTGTTTTTTAGGGTTCCGGTATGAAACAGTCGATAAAACAGCATATCTCTCAGACCCCCGGCCTAAAAAACCGCGCGGAATTCCTGCACGTCCAGAATAACGGGAAAAAATGGGTTTCGCCCGGTGTTATCCTGATGGCGGCTCCTGCGGGCCATGAGGTTGTAAAATTCGGCCTGACCGTCACTAAAAAACTCAGCAAATCTGCGGTTGTACGCAACCGTATTCGCCGACGTCTACGGGCAGTGGCCTATGATGTTTTGCCCTCAAAAGCGCGTAAGGGGGTCGATTACGTTCTGATCGGCCGCCCGGAATCGGAAAATTTGCCCTATGACAAACTCTGCAGCGATTTAAGCTGGTGCCTGAAGAGGCTCGAATGCCTGAAAGAAACCCCATAACCCGCGCAGTTCTGGGCGTTTTACAGGGCCTGATCAGGCTCTACAGGTTCTTTCTTTCACCTTTTGTCGGGCGGCAATGCCGGTTTTATCCTACTTGTTCCAGCTATGCTCAGGAAGCCCTGGAGCGTCATGGTCCCATAAAAGGTCTGTTTCTGACTGGTGCCCGCGTTTGTTCCTGCCACCCCTGGTCGGGTCGCCACGGGCTTGATCCTGTGCCGGATCAGTTTGAATGGCGCAGCCTGATGCGCTATAAACGCGGCATCCCGAATACTGAAGTAAACCCTGATCGTAAAGACGAGACTTTATCACCATGACGCAAAAACCGATGACGCCCGGCAAAGACCAGATGCACCCCGACGATCGCCGCAACCTGGTGATCTTCCTGATGCTGGCCCTGGTGATCTGGTTCGGTTTCGATCACTTCGTCATGAAACCCCGTATTGAGAAAATGCGTGAAGCGCAGGCGATCGCCGCCAAGGCCGCCGAAGAGCGCAATATCAATCTGGCAGCAGGCATCACAGCGCCCGTGACGGTGCGTCCTCGCGAAGAAGTACTGGCCGAAAGTGAACGCTTCAAACTGCACAACGCTGCCATTACAGGCTCTATCGCGCTGACGGGTAACCGCATCGACGATATCAGCCTGAACAAATACATGCAGACATTGGGCGGTAGCGACAATGTTGTGCTGCTGGAGCCTACCGGAACAGAAAACCCGCAATATGCCGAGTATGGATGGCTGTCTTCAGGCAATTCTGTTGCCGTTCCGGGCAAGGATTCACGCTGGCGTATCGAGGGTAATAGCGAACTGACCCATACAACGCCCGTCACAATGGTATGGGACAATGGGGCGGGATTGCGCTTTGAACGCGAGATCAGCATTGATGAAAATTATATGATCGATGTGAAGCAAAAGGTCATTAATAATTCCGGCAAGCCTGTCACATTATATCCTTATGCCCTTGTGGGTTCCTATGGCCTGCCAGCGCATATGGAACGTGCCAAGGCTGTCCACGAAGGCCCTATCGGCTATATAGGGGGTAAGCTGCACGAGTACAAATACCGCGATATGGCGAAGAAGAATATCGCTGACGAATTTGATGCGACATCAGGATGGATCGGCATCACTCAAAAATACTGGCTGACCAGTATTATTATGGAGCAGAACCAGGTTGTAAAATATCGTTTCAGCTACACGGCGCCTAAATCAGCTGATGAGAAGGAACATTTTCAGGTCGATGCCATGGGTGCGGGCCGCCAGATTGAGCCGGGCGCTGAAAGTACGGCGCATATCCGTATTTTTGCGGGTGCCAAAGAGGTAAAACTGCTCGAGCAATACAGTAAAGATCTTAATCTGTCTCATTTTGATCTCGCCGTTGATTTTGGGCTCTATTACTTCCTGACCAAGCCCTTCTTTTACATCCTCCACTTCTTTGGCCACCTGTTCGGCAACTTCGGTATAGCTATCATATGCCTGACCGTCATTGTGCGCGCTTGCGTGTTCCCGCTGGCAAACGCATCGTTCCGTTCATTTGCGAAACTTAAAAAGATTTCGCCGATGATGACGGAGATTCGCAATCGTTACGGCGACAACCGCGAAATGCTGCAACAGGAACTGGTCAAGCTATATGAGCGTGAAAAGGTCAATCCGATGGCCGGGTGCTTGCCAATCCTGATCCAGATTCCCATCTTTTTTGCGCTTTACAAAATCTTGATGGTGACGATTGAAATGCGTCATGCGCCGTTCTTCGGCTGGATACATGACCTCTCGGCAATGGACCCGACAACAGTGTTTAATCTGTTCGGCCTTATTCCCTGGAATCCGCCTTCCTTCCTGATGATTGGCGCATGGCCGGTGATGATGGGCTTCTTCATGGTTCTGCAGAAGAAACTGAACCCGCCGCCACAGGATAAAATGCAAAAGGCCATGATGGACATCATGCCTTACATGCTGACATTCATCATGGCGAAGTTTGCAGCAGGCTTGGTCGTTTACTGGACATTCAGCAACGCGCTTTCCATCGTGCAGCAATATATCATCATGCGTTCCATGGGCGTGCAGCCGCACCTGTTCCGCGATCGCAGTGAAAAGAAAATGGAGGCAGCGATCGAGAAAGGCCCTGCTGTCCATCCGGAACTCGAGATGCTGGAGAAGAAAGCAGAAGAAGCTATATTCGGCCACGATGACGATACAACACCTAAAGCCGTGTCGGCGCCGAAACCGCGCAAGAAGAAGAAAAAATGATGGATGATCCGGCACTCATCGAGCAGGGCCGCAAGGCCTTTGCGGGACCGTGCGAATTTATTGGTGCGGTCAATAATCTTGATGCGCTGCCGCCAGCAACGCTGCCTGAAATCGCTTTTGCCGGACGTTCCAATGTTGGCAAATCATCACTGATTAACGCTTTGACGGGCCGTAAGACACTGGCGCGTACATCCGATACGCCGGGCCGCACGCAGCAATTGAACTTCTTTGATTTGGGTGGCCATTTGTTTCTGGTCGATATGCCGGGTTACGGCTACGCCAAAGTGTCCAAGGCGCAGAAGAAGCAATGGAACTATCTGATACGCGATTACTTGCGCGGGCGTCAGACCTTGCGCTGTGTGTTGTTGCTCATCGACAGCCGTCATGGTTTCAAGGAAAGCGATGAGGAAATCATGGATATGCTGGATGAGTGTGCGGTCGCGTACCGTGTTGTCCTGACCAAGGCTGATAAAGGCAAGTCCGCTGAAATGCAGGAAGTGCTGCAGAGCATTGCCGCAACGCTTAAAAAACATCCCGCCGCCTTTCCTGAACCGATCCTGACAAGTTCCCATGAGGGCAGCGGCATCCCTGAGCTGCGCTCTCTGGTTCTCTCCACGGCGAAAAGCTGATGTCACGCTTGCAGGCAGATTCCCTGCTGTTGTTGACAGCCATGATATGGGGCACAGCATTCATTGCGCAGAAAACGGGCATGGAAGGTCTGGGTCCTTACGGGTTTGTGGGTGTGCGCTTCCTGCTCTCTCTTCTTGTCGTGGCCCCCTTTGCGTTTCTTGAAACAAAAAAGAAACCCATCACTGGAAAAATCAATTTAGGTTGGGTCTTGATGTTGTGCGGTACATTTGTTGCCGGTGTTATCCTGCAACAAATAGGCATTAAACATACCAGCGTGACCAATGCCGGCTTTTTGACCGGGCTATACGTGGTCGGCGTTCCTTTTGCCGGGTGGTTGATTTTCCGCCGCCGCCCGGCCTGGATTGTTGTACCGGCCTGCCTGTTGGCAGTCGCGGGTACATGGTTCCTGAACGGTGCCTCGCTTACAAAATTCAGTTATGGCGACCTGATGGTTCTTTTATGCGCGGCCTGCTTTGCCGTTCAGGTGGTGTTGATCGGCTACATCGTACAAAAAACCACACGACCATTATTTTATTCCGCATTGCAGTATAGTGCCTGCGCATTTACCGGTTTGTTGCTGGCATTCCTGTTGGAAGATATCTCATGGCAGATACTGACCGACAATGCGCTGCAACTCCTTTATGCGGGCGTTGTTTCAGGCGGCATCGCTTATACGCTTCAGGCGGTAGGCCAGCAGCATACACCGGCATCTGACGCGGCTGTCATTCTGGCGGGCGAAGCGTTATTCGCGGCACTCGCGGGCATGATATTTCTAGGTGATCGCCTGAGCCCTATGGGGTGGTTGGGATGCGGGCTGATCTTTACCGCTATATTGCTGGTAGAGTTGGGCGCGTTATATCTGGAACGCCGCCGGTTACAGCTTAACGCGAAATAACAATACTATAGAAACTATAGATATTCTCGCCAGGCACTTCGCTAGGGCCGACCAGGCATCCGGCAATCTTATCTTCGCATGCAGGGCAATTTGTCGTGGTCCAGTCAGTAGGGTTGGTGCCGCTATAAAGTGAAGCGTCCACCAGAATGGACCGGGGATGGACGGTGGCTGCCAAGGGTGTGGGATCACCCAGCAATTTTTGATTAATGGCACGGCATACAGTCTCATTGATCTGGTGCGCTGTCAGTATAACTTCCTGCGCTGTCGTATTTGTCCATTCAACATTAATAAAGCGGCCAATATACCAGCGAGCAGGCGGGTTTGCGGATACCTGATCGATGGCCTGCGGCGGTATAGGCTGCAGAATCAGGCCGCCGCCAGCCGGATGAAAGACTTTATGCGTATTGGGTGGCGTGCTGAAAGCAGGTTCATCATCCGGGGTTGTGAATACCAGATCATCGTCGGGTGTATTCGGGTCCCTCTCGCTGCCTGAATAAAGCATCTGGTCGATTCCCTGTTTCAGCTGCATGGATGTCTGAATGATCTGGGCGGCGGCAATTTCGGCGCGTTCGCTATTCATGGCGCCCGTTTCGCTATTATCGCCCTGCCGGGCCACCATCATGGTCAGCGCGCCGAACAGCACCACAGCGATAAGGATATAAATCATGGCATTTCCCGCCTCATTTCTGGGGTGGGCAGCGCGGGAGAGGTTAAAACCTGATTTGCGTCTTGTGTTCATCATCGGCATATTTTACACCAATAAGAAGGTTTGAAAATGGCAGATACGGAAATTACGGGCTTTTTAGCAACACTGGATGCGGCGTCCCTGGGTTTGGGGGCAGCCGCCGGTATCGCTGTCACTGTCATTTTTGCGGGCCTCACAATTATCAGGCTCGAACGTGATCGTGCCGCCCTGAAAGCCCGGATGGAGGCTGAACAACTGAGTCGTGGTGAACTGGATGGCCTGTTTGCCCGTACGGCGCAGGAAGCGCTTAGGAACAGCAGCGAGCAGTTTTTGCAACTGGCGCAGGAAAAGCTGAAGCAGGCACAGGCCGATGGCAGCCATGATCTGGATAAACGCCATAAAGCGATTGAGCAGCTGGTAAAACCTGTGGGCGACCATCTCCAGCAGTTAAATGCCGCTGTCGAGCAGCTTAAGGGAACAGATACCGCCATTCGTGAGGATCTACTCAATCTGCACCGCGAAACCGCAAAACTTTCCGGCGCACTGCGCAGTCCGACAGCCCAGGGCAAATGGGGTGAATATATTCTTGAGCGCCTGCTGGATAACTCTGGCCTGTTGAAGGGCGTTCATTACGAAACACAAGTGTCGATGAATGCCGAAGCGGGCCGCATGCGTCCGGATGTCGTGATCAAGCTGCAGGACGGGTTTAATATCGTGGTCGATGCCAAAGCGCCGGTCAACCAGTTTGCCGACCGCCTGCAGGAAGAGATGTCTGAGACTGATTATAAAAAACTTCTGTCCGACTTGGCGGGTCAGGTCCGCGCACATGTCAAGGCGCTGGGCAGCAAGAATTATTGGGAGCAACTGAATTCGCCGGACTTTGTCGTATTGTTCCTGCCCTCTGAGCATTTATTTAGTGCGGCCTTGCGTGCAGATACAACGCTTGTTGATTTTGCTTCAGAGAATCGCATCATTATTGCCTCGCCCACATTGATGATGGCACTGCTGCGTGTTGTGGGTTTAAGCTGGCGTCAGGTAGAGCTTGCGCGTAATGCGCAGGATATTTCGGCGCTGGGGGCTGATCTCTACAGTCGCCTTTCCACATTCAACACCCATCTTGAGAAAGCGGGGCGCGGCTTGGGGCAGGCGCTCGACGGATACAACAAAGCGATGGGTTCTCTTGAGCGCATGGTCCTGCCAGCAGCGCGTAAGCTCAAAGATCTCCATGTGCAGACCGCAGGCAAAACATTGGAAGACCCGCAATATATAGAATCTCTGCCGCGCGCATTGACGGGAGCACCTTTGTCTTCTGCCGATTCCGACATAAATGATAATGAGGGGAGCCGCACGGAGCGGCTGATATCATGACCAGCCCGTATACGATCATCAATATTCCGCACCCGACACTGAAAACAGTCGCACAACCTGTGCAGACCGTGACAGATGAACTGCGCAAGCAGCTCGATAACATGCTGGAAACGATGTATGAGGCAAGCGGTATCGGTCTGGCGGCAAACCAGGTTAATTTATTAAATCGTGTCTTCGTTATGGACATGGCGCCGCGCGAAGGTGGCGACCCCCGTCCTGTACATATTATCAATCCGGAGATCGTCTGGCGTTCTGAGGAAATGAGCGTGATGGAAGAGGGTTGCCTATCCATACCCGGGCAATATGCCGAGGTCGAGCGTCCGGCGTCTGTGCGCCTTCAGTATATCGATTACAATGGTAACCCTGCCGAACTGCTTGCAGAGAATGCCATGTCCCATTGTGTGCAGCATGAGCTTGATCATCTGAATGGTGTTCTTTTTATTGATCATATTTCCAAGCTGAAACGCGATATGATCGTGCGCAAGATTGAAAAGCTACGTAAAGCAGGCGAGATTCTTTAATTGTCGCAGCCGCTCAAAATCATCTTTATGGGCACACCTGACTTTGCCGTGCCGGCTCTGGAAAGGCTGGTGTCAACCCGGCATAAGGTGATCGCAGTATATTCACAGCCACCGCGCCCCAAGGGGCGGGGGCAGCAGGTACAGAACTCCCCCGTACACGAAGTGGCAATCCGCCATGATATCCCTGTACTCACACCGCGTTCTCTCAAAAAAGACGAACAGGCCCGCAAAGAATTTTTGATGTTGCAGCCTGATATCGCAGTAGTGGCCGCTTACGGTCTGATACTGCCGAAAGATATTATCGAAGGACCCAAATATGGTTGCCTGAATATACACGGCTCCCTGCTGCCGCGCTGGCGTGGTGCTTCACCGATCCAGCATGCGATCTGGAAAGGTGATCAGGAAAGCGGCAACTGCATCATGAAAATGGAAGAGGGGCTGGATACAGGTCCTGTTATATCGCGTCGCGCGGTTCCCATTCGTCCGGAGACCACGTCGGCAAGCCTGTATGCAGAATTGGCAGCCTTGGGTGCTGCGATGATTCATGAGGTGATAGACGATATTGCTTTAAGGCAAGCCCTGCCCCCCATGACCGCCCAGGACGATGGGCTTTCCACCTATGCGCCGATGCTGAAGAAAGAAGACGGTCTGATCAACTGGCAGCAGACAGCAACGGAAATAGATTGTCAGATACGCGGCCTCAATCCCTGGCCTGGTGTTTTCACTTATAACGGCAAGGGTCATCGTCTAAAGGTACTGGAAGCAACACCTGTCCCTGACAGGACAACTAAAACCCCGGGGACTTTCATGGATCGTAAGGGTCATGTTGCTTGCGGCGATGGAACGATCTTAAAGTTGGTGAAGGTTCAGCCGGATAACGCCAAGCCGATGGATATAGCGGCTGCCCTTAACGGTAACTATGTCGGTGAAGGTTTGGTGCTGGGCTCACCGACTGTTTGATGATGCTTCAGCCAACGTTGTAATAACCTGCACGCGGGCACGTCTTCCGTATTGGCGATTCTCAATTTTCTCTCCAGTGCTGAACTTAGCAACTGCTCTTCCTCCTTGATCGAAGGAAACAGGGACAGAATACTAAGATATGTGCGCATGAACCCTGCACCGTGCCATGCCCATTTATCCTTGTTAATCTGGTCATTAATCAAATGCGCAAATTCGTGGAGCAGCAAAGCGATATTAGGTCTGTACATGGTGATTACACTATCTTGCAGACTGGCCTCCGCGTAAGTTTTTTTCTTTTTGCCGGGCTTGTAAACGACATCAGGCGCCGCCACATTAAAAATTTCCGATAAATTCGAAGTAAGTGTTCTCATCTCATCCAGACTCAACTCCCTGGTTTTCAGGCGGAATTGATCTTCCCAGTCATATACATCATTCATCTGGGGGTCATATTGAAAATCGTTCTTAACAGGCGGGCCTATTCTCTTCTGGGCCTGGAAAGCGGCACGTGCCTGCGCCTGTGTCTCAAAATTCTTGAAGAACCACATGATCGTTTCGTCCGGCGGCAACCATCCTACGATATAAACGCCATTTGGCGGATGGGGCTTGCGTTCAATTTTAGCAAGAATAAGACGCGCCCCTGACAAAGGGTGCTCATAATCCGCGAGAACGGGAAGCGCTTCTCCCAGTGTAAGCCCGCGTCTGCGCCTGCCGAATTCCGCCGACAGTGCGCCCTTATGTAAGGCCATTCGTCATACTCCCTGTTGTCGTGTTCAGGCGCTCTTTTAGAAGGCTGGCGCTCTGATTCGCGTACAGTGACTATTAGACCTACTTTTCAGGGCTTGCTCAAGCGCGTAAAAACCGCTATTTCCCGCCTATGACAATTCAGCGCTGGAAAATAACAGTCGAATATGATGGCCGCCCGTTTGCCGGTTGGCAAAGGCAGGAATCCGGCATCCCTTCTGTGCAACTTGCTATTGAGGATGCTATTCATAAATTCTGTCAGCAGCGCATAACCATCCATGTGGCGGGCCGCACCGATGCTGGTGTACATGGGCGCGGCCAGATTGCCCACTTCGATCTCGATTATGGTGACCGTAAGTTAACAGCTTATGATCTGGCGAAAGCTATCAATGCGCATCTGCGTCCCCAGCCTGTCGCCATATTAAAAGCAGAAGTCGTTGATCAGGATTTTCACGCGCGCTTCTCGGCCATCAACAAACTTTATACTTACCGCATTCTCTCCCGTTCGGCGCATGTGACCATAGATGAGGGCTTTGTATGGCAGACGTGGCGGCAATTCGATGTCGATGCTATGAGAAAAGGGGCGCAGTATCTCTTGGGACAGCACGATTTCACAACATTCCGTGACAGTGAATGCCAGTCAAAATCACCCGTGAAAACGCTTGATCGCCTTGATATTGAATCTTTTGATTATGACGGTCAGGGGGGTATAGAAATCCGCGTCCACGTCGAGGGCCGTTCCTTCCTGCATCATCAGGTGCGCAATATGGTGGGTACGCTGTCTTTGGTAGGCGAGGGGAAGTGGAAACCCGAAGATATCAAAACGGCACTGGAGCGGCGCGATCGTACCAAAGGCGGACCTACGGCACCGGCAGGCGGCCTGTATCTCATGCGTGTTGATTACCCGAAGTAGCGTTCCAGGATTTTTTGGTATATGGCCGTGACCAAATGCAGGTCATCGATCATCACATGTTCATCAACTTTATGAATGGTCTTGTTGATAAGGCCAAACTCAACAACCGGGCCGTATAGGGAAGCAAAACGCGCGTCTGATGTGCCACCACCCGTGGAAAGCTTTGGCGTGTGTCCCGTTACCTCAGAAACGGCAGTGCTTACAAGGTCTGTCAGCACACCCACTTTTGTTACAAAGGATTCAGCGTTAGAGCTTGTTTCAAGCTCATAGGATATACCCGTACCATCTAGCAGGTTTCTGATCTTTTTCGTCAGCGTCTCGGCTGTCCAGGTGTCATTGAAGCGAATATTGAAATGGGCTTCACCTTGTGCCGGAATGATATTGGCAGTCTTGTTGCCGACATCAATCGAAGTAATCTCCAGATTGGTGCGGGAAAAATGGGCTGTCCCCATATCGAATATATGGGTGCTCAGAATTTCTACAAGTTTGACAAGTTTCGGCAGGGGGTTATCAGCCCGCTCGGGGTATGCCACATGCCCCTGTACCCCCTTCACTGTCAGAACACCATTTAATGAGCCCCGCCTGCCAATCTTGATCTCATCGCCAATTTTCTCGGGATTGCTGGGTTCGCCCACGAGATAGAAATCGGCTAGTTGCTCATGCTCTTTCATCCATTCAAGAACTTTAACGGTGCCATTAATGGCTTCGGCCTCTTCGTCGCCGGTAATCAGGAAGCTGATGGAGCCTTTGAAATCCGGATTGGTTTTCAGATATTGCGAAGTGGCCGCGACAAAGGCAGCGATATTCCCCTTCATGTCTGCGGTGCCACGACCGATAATCCTGCCATCCATGATCGTGGCGCTAAAGGGATCGTGTGTCCATGATGCTGTGTTACCGGCGGGTACAACGTCCGTATGACCGCAAAAACATAAATGTGGCCCTTGTACGCCAATACGGGCAAACAAATTTTTGATATTGCCGAAAGGCAGGTTGTGACACTGAAAACCAAGTGCCTGCAAGGCGTCGCGCATAACATCCTGTGCTCCCACGTCGGCAGGCGTAACACTGGGGCAACGCACAAGGGCCTGCGTCAGGGCAACGGGATCAATCAATGTCATGAAAGGCAGAGTACCAGAGCACTCAGAATCCGCAAGCGATCTATATCTGGGTGGGAAGAGGGCCTCTGTAATGGGCAGCCCATTGCAGTTTATTTTCAGCTCGTGTCTGAACGATTTTAAGCGGATCAATGCCCAGGGGCAGTTGTGAGATCCGGCTTAAGCGCGGTATAGCGCCGTAATTGAATTCAAGCGGATCTGTGGCGTGGGTTTTATTTAGGAAATAGGCGTTATAATAAATCTGCGTTGATACAATTTTATTCATGATGTCAAATACAGGGCTAAACTCTGGATAAAGAGATTGTGCTTTCTTGAGCGTGTCGCGAAGTTCCATGGTCTCCGTGATATATGCCCTGTGTTTTTCCAGTTTCTTGACGCCAATCAACGTGGCCATATTGTGAATACGATCCTGAAATTTTGCTATCACTGTGAGGGGGTGTTCCAGCATGAGATCGAAATAAGACTGGTTATCCTCATGCTTATAAACACCGGCCCGTGATTTGGTCATGTTCTCAAAGAGATCGCCCAGAACACGTGTGCGTTTTGATGGGGGAATGCCGTGATCGTAAAGGTTCTGAATGAAACCCTTTTTAGTGATATCGAATTCCTCGCCCAGGTCATGTGTGAAGTTCAGACATAACAACATTTCGGCATCAGGAAGGTTGTAGCCTGCTTCGATAAGGGAGATCGTATAGAGAGCCTGACTCAGCTCGTGCACGATAGAGGGGGTTTCCCCGTCTTGTCGCGTCAGTGATTTTTTCTGCCCTCCTGGCGGGCATTTCTTCTCACGCAAAAGGTCGAAACAGGCGAGGCCCATTCCGTAGTTATGGGCCGTCAGCCATTTCGCAACAAAGTCCATGATTTCCGGGGTGGCTGCGGCGGCGGCGCGTTCAGAATTTATATAGACCAAATCCGCCAGTTCGGGTGACGGTATTTGTTGGGCTTTTGCATGTGTTGCCGTTAAATCCAGCACGGTAATAAGCCTGATTTTGTTTCCATAAAATTGAACATGTGTATCACGAAGGTTACACACAAAGCAAAATAATAAATACGCCAGTAATATCAGTCTCTTAGAAGGTCATTTAGGGCCGTTTTTGACCGCGTCTGGGCATCAACCTTCTTAACAATGACCGCACAAGCCAGCGAAGGGGCTGGTTTCCCATCCGCCCGGGGGGCCGCAGGCAATGTGCCTGGAACCACCACAGCGTAAGGGGGTACGCGGCCATATATAATCTCGCCGCTCTCCCGGTCAATGATCTTGGTGGATGCCCCGATAAAAACCCCCATTGATATAACCGCGCCGGTACCCACGCGCACGCCCTCGGCAATTTCACTGCGCGCGCCGATAAAAACATCGTCCTCAATAATAACAGGGGCGGCCTGCAATGGTTCCAGTACGCCGCCTATGCCTGTGCCACCGGAAATGTGGCAACGCTTGCCGATCTGCGCGCAGGATCCAATCGTGGCCCATGTATCCACCATCGTGCCTTCACCGACATGAGCACCGATGTTCACGAACGAAGGCATCAGTACGACATCCTTGGCAATGAATGATCCGTAGCGTACATAACTTCCCGGCACGGCGCGAAATCCGGCATCGACAAATTCACCGCCCACCCAGCGATCAAATTTGGGCGGTACTTTATCCCACCAGATGGTATCGCCCGGGGCACCCTTGATCTCTTCATTTCGATTCAGGCGAAATGACAGCAGAATCGCTTTCTTGACCCATTCGTGTGTACGCCACGTTCCGTCATTCATGGGCTCTGCAACACGCAGTTTGCCTTTATCAAGGAGCTGCAATGCGTATTTAACGGCATCGCGTATACGGCCTGTGGTCGAGATGCCGATATTACTGCGATCTTCCCAGGTGGTATTGATAATGGCTTCCATATCCGCCACAGACAAAGCATCAGAAAGTGTCATGATTTTCCTAACGTCTCACAAGTACATGAAAATAGGCATATGTTCCGGCAGGGGGGGTGCCACCGCCTTCAACGCATCCAAAACTATGGCCTGCTAGTATATCGGCATCGCCACTGCCCAGGCTGTCGATGCGGCCGCCATCGGCAAAGTTACCGGCGAATACCGGCATGCCTGCTGGCCATAAATCGCCCGATGCTTTCGGTGGATTGCCCCCCGGGTTGGCAATACCAAGCTTCTCGTTGATTTCAAGACAAAGCGCACGTGAGATATTGGGAAGAAACATAATGATCTCTTCACTGTCACCAGTGCTGTCGCCATTGCAATCGACATCCTGCGACTTGCCGACACCGATCACACAACTCTGTCCTGTGATGTACCAGTTTTCACCACTGTTGGCGCCTTCTGCTGGCGGCGTCCAGGCAACTTCACCGCCATGGGCCAGAAAGACCTTGTGTTTATCGTCATCGCAGCCAGCATGATAGTAATCGTTATTGCCCCATAATGGTGAATCAAAGCAGAGGTCTGTATCCTCAATACCGCGAAATTTCATGCGCATGACCGCTTCACCGATAAAGGTGGGATACTGCGTCAGCTCCGCAGCGCGAATCCGCTGGCTATCCTTTTGCGAATCTTTGGGACTGTTGCGCAATGTCTGTGTCACCGCAAACCCGAGCGCCGCGAACAGAGCGACCGCGATCAGGATCAAAAACAGTACATTTCCCTTTTGAGAGTGTTGCTTCATAAAATTCCGGAAAAAGGCGAAGGCGTATCTAGCATTTTACATTCTGTCTCCGCTCATGCAATATAAAGGGGTATAAGCATTGATGATCCCGCCCCGCTGTCCTTTTTTGGAAAAAATCATGAAACATATGCCCCTTGTCATATTGATGTCTGCGTGCTGCGTGTTGGCTTCGGCTTCCGTTCATGCCGTTCAGGCGGAAGGAACACAAGCCCCGACATCTAAGACCTCTGCCGTGCAGACGATGTATTACGATGTCTATGCGGGCGGTATTCATGCGGTGAAGGCAAAGCTTGATGTAAATTACGGAAATAAGGACCGGTACGACCTGAAACTGGGAGCGCAGACAATTGGTTTTCTGGAAAAGCTTGTTCCGTGGCGCGGTACTTTCGAAACCAGAGGCTGGAAATTAGGTAAAGAAGGTGACCGCCCTGAACTGCACCGCTCGACAGCGACGTGGCGTGGCGAAGATGAATTGAAAGAATACTCCTATGGCCGTGACGGCAGTTTCAAAGGTCTGAAAGTGATTGAGGCGGGTGAAGATAAAAGCCCGACCGATCTGACAGATGATCTGGTCAGCCAGTCAACCGACGTTCTGACCGGCACTCTGGAAGTCATGAAACACGTGCAAAACACCGGCAAATGCGAAGGCAAGTCCGAAGTCTTTGACGGTAAACGCCGTTTCGAAATGACCTTCAAACACGAAATGGATGAAGTGCTCAATCCTACGGATTACAACGTCTATAGCGGCGAAACGGCGCGTTGCGTCGTGGAAGTAAAGCCGATGACAGGCGAATGGCACAGCAAGCCGCGCGGCTGGATGTCAATCCAGGAACAGGGCCGCCAGCAGGGCAGCCTGCCGACTGTCTGGTTTGCCAAGGTCAGCGACGATATGCCCGCCGTGCCGGTAAAAATCCGTGTGAAAACCGAATATGGTACGCTGTTTATGCACCTGACCGAATACACAAACGGGCACAAGGTAATCAAAGCCGCCGCACGGGAGGAGTAGTCGCCTTCTGCAGGGTAATCGGCCTGCAACGCGCTGAAACACAACGTGAATTGATTTGACCCCTCCTTTATTCCAGATAAAAGAGGGGTCAGTTTATTAAACGAACTCCGCTAGGAAACGTGACGACAAAAACATGACGACAAAAAAAACAAAACCAGAACTGGCTGTTGTAATCCTGGCCGCAGGGCGCGGCACGCGGATGAAATCAAACCTGCCCAAGGTTATGCATCATCTGGGTGGCCGCCCGCTCATTCACTGGCTGCTGGATACTGTGAATAAGCTGAAGCCTGCACGTGTTGTGGTCGTCACGGCACCCGACATGGATAATCTGCGTCAGGAAGTATCTGCCCATAAATCCGTCATCCAGCAAAAGGCGCTGGGTACCGGTGACGCGGTAAAGGCGGCGTTACCCGCGCTTAAAGGTTTCAAGGGTGATGTCCTGATTCTGCTCGGCGATATGCCGTTGATCACGACATCAACATTGAAAAACCTCATCAAGGCCCGCCATCATGACAAGGAAACAGGACTGGCTGTCCTGGGTGCTTATTACGATCCGCCACCAGCCTTTGGCCGCCTGGTTGAGAACGCCGATGGCACGCTTTCAAAAATTGTCGAGCACAAGGACGCCACGGCAGAGCAACGTAAGATCAATCTCTGTAACACAGGGGCTTTCTGTGTCGATGGCGCCCACCTTGCCAAATGGCTGGGCAAGCTCACCAATAAAAACGCGCAGAAAGAATTCTACGTAACTGACCTCCCGGCGATTGCCGCGAAGGATGGTTACAAAACACGTATTGCGATCACTGAAGACCTTGATGAGGTGCAGGGCGTCAACTCACGCGTTGATCTCGCGATGATGGAATATATCGTCCAGTCCGCTATGCGCCTGAACGCGCTCGAGGCCGGTGTAACCATGCATGATCCAGCATCCGTCTATTTCAGCTACGACACGGAAATCGGCAAGGATGTCGTGATTGAACCGAACGTCTATATAGGCCCTGGCGTTAAGATTGATGATAACGTGACCATTCGCGCCTTCTCTCATATCGAGGGTGCAGTTCTTAAAAAGGGCGTCAGCATTGGCCCGTTCGTACGTCTGCGCCCCGGTGCCGAACTGGCGGAAAATGTTCATATCGGCAATTTCGTTGAGGTGAAAAATGCCAAGCTCGGCAAGGGCGTCAAGGCCGGGCACCTCGCTTACATCGGTGATGCCGTACTGGGCGAAGGCGTGAACTATAGCTGCGGTGCCATTACCGCCAATTACGACGGCGTCAACAAACACAAAACCGTGATCGGCAAAAACGTCATGGTCGGCAGCAACGTCAACCTGATTGCGCCTGTAACAATTGGTGACGGCGCTTATCTGGCTGCAGGCAGCACCATCACGCAGGATGTACCCAAAGATAAACTCGGCATCGCCCGTGCGCGCCAAAGCAATCTGCGCAAACCGGTGATGAAGAAGAAATGAGAATAATATTCCTGACACTGATTATCTGTTTAATAGCAATTCAGGCTCATGCCTGTACTTGTATTAATGAGGATAATAAAAGACTTGAAAAGATTGGTAATGCAGCATTTATCGGGATATTTGAAGTTCTAGAAAGTAGCAAGGCTGAGTTCAAGTCAGACGGAGGTGCCTCTCTAAACGGTAAACCAACACAAACCGAACATGGGACCGCCTATAGAATTAGACCCTTGGCTACTTACAAGGGCTCGCTCCCAACAGAGACTGTATATGTGAATCATAATAATGGCTGTAACCCTTCTGCTATGGAGAGTGGCAAAATATACAGAGGGGTGGTTATTAGAAATAAATATGACGTACTTACACTGCCATCAACATGTACTTACGTTACGCGCGAAGAATGGAGCGACTTCGAAAAGCAGGCCAGTGTAACCGAGGAATGGAAAAATTTTGAGTCTCAATGTAAACGCGAAGGTAAGATAATTCGTGATGCAGGGGAGATGCGGTGCTCAAAGAAGACGGGCGACAAAGGTAAGGTCTGCAAGGATGGTTCCGAATGTGAGGGATTTTGTGCCGTTCCTTATTCTGAATACGAATATGCAGTGCAGGATTTGATGGATAGAACTGAAGGAAAAAGCATGAAAAGGCCTGCGACTGGCAAATGCTCAGAATGGGCCGATTCCTCAGATGGAATGCTCGTAGAGCACGGTTATACTGGAAGATAAACTAGAAAGAGATTAAGGACTAAATCATGTGTGGAATTGTAGGTATTCTTTCTCAGGATAAAGAGGTGGCCCCGCTGCTGGTCGAGGGGCTACGTCGCCTTGAATATCGCGGTTATGACAGTGCCGGTATCGCGACGCTGTATGATGGCAAGATCGAACGCCTGCGCGCGGAAGGCAAGCTCGGCAATCTTGAGGCCAAGCTCAAGAAATCATCCATCAAGGGCACGGCTGGTATCGGCCATACGCGCTGGGCAACGCATGGGGGACCTACCGAAAATAACGCGCACCCGCATGCAACCGACCGCGTGGCTGTCGTGCATAACGGCATTATCGAGAACTATGTCGCCCTGCGTGATGAATTGCAGAAGGATCAGTGCCGCTTTGAAACCGAAACCGATACAGAAGTCGTTGCTCACCTTGTAACCCGTAACCTGAAACAGGGCATGAAACCACAGGAAGCCGCAATGGCGGCCTTTGATCGCCTTGAAGGTGCTTATGCGTTGGCGCTGTTGTTCACGGGAGAGGATAACCTGTTGATCGGCGTGCGTCAGGGGACGCCACTCGCTGTGGGTTACGGTGAGGGTGAGATGTATATGGCATCAGACTCCTACGCGCTGGCGCCGCTTACTAAAAAGATTTCCTTCCTTGAGGATGGTGACCGCGTCGTTGTTACACGCGAAGGCGTGACGATTTATAACAAGGCTGGCCAAGTGCAAAAACGCCCGATTCGTATCACCGCACAATCCGGTGCCACAACGGGCAAGGGCGAATATCGTCACTTCATGATCAAGGAAATTCATGAACAGCCTGCTGTTATTGGCGATACGCTCAACA
>CAMLJM010000001.1 GCA_946480475.1 uncultured Alphaproteobacteria bacterium | reverse complement strand
GCCAACGCTTGTGCGACAATACCTTCTTCACGGCCTGTGAAACCCAATCTCTCGCTGGTGGTGGCTTTTACGCTTACGCAGCCACCGCTGAGACCGCAAACTTCAGCAATCTTATCCTGCATAGCCTCTCTATGCGGCCCTACCTTGGGTCGCTCGCAAACAATGGTGATATCAAGATTGATAATCCGACCGCCCTTGGCCCGCACCATTTCTGCAGCCTTTTTCAGGAAAAGGGTACTATCAGCATTTTTCCATTGGAGGTCGCTTGGCGGAAAATGCTGGCCGATATCGCCCGCAGCCATAGTGGCCAACAAGGCATCAGTTAGCGCATGCAGGGCGACATCCCCATCAGAATGCGCATCAATCGCCCGTGTATGTGGAACAGCCACACCGCCCAGCATAATGTGCGTTGCGGCTTCATCCTTAAATGCGTGAACGTCATAACCGGAACCGGTGCGTGTTTCCATCGTGGCTGATCCTAGCATACGGGCAAAAGAAAGGTCATCCGCCGTTGTAATTTTGAAATTCATGCGCGAACCCATGACATAACTGACAGGATATCCCAAGGCTGCTACCATAGCGCTATCATCTGTGTATGTTTTGGCAGAATCCGCCTTTTCATGCGCCTCGCAAATCAAGCTATAACGAAAGGCCTGAGGCGTCTGTATGGCCCACACGCCGGTACGGTCAATCGTATGACCATCGTCGTGACGTAATGTATCGCTGACGGGTAAAGCCAGAGTGGCCGCCCCCGTTTTAGCGGCTTCGGCGACTACACGATGAATTTCATCGGCGGAAACAAAAGGGCGGGCAGCATCATGAATCAGGATAATGTCATCAGGTTTCAAGTGATTCAGGGCTTTTAGGCCATTATAGACACTATCGCGCCGTTCTTTTCCCCCTGTGACAGGAGGTTTCAAACCAGCCAAGCCTTCTGTGGCTTTCTCAAATAGAGTTATATGTTCAGGATTCGTGACAATATTAAATGTTTTACATGAAGTAAAACATTTAATTGATTGATATAAAACAGAATTATTTAAAATATTTTGATACTGTTTAGGTATACCTCCCCCTGCGCGTACACCTTGTCCACCGGCGACGATTAATACGTGATACTCTGGCACTGCAGAAGTTGAAATAATTTCCATAGGATTGTAAGTTGCGTGTCTGCCTAGAATTTTGGATAGTAGGGCAGCACTCTAAAGTCAATTTATTAATCAGGACAAGCCATTGAGTACAAACATACAGTCCAGCGATTTTGGCGGCGCCTTTGGGCGCGTGCTGCAAAGACTGTGGCATCCGCGCAACAGTATGTGGTCAAACGGCTTTGCGCTGGTCCTCATCGCTATGGCACTAGGCTGTGGCATTCTGACTTATATGGCGCTGTCGGAAGTGCCGCCGTTTGGGAATGATACCAACACAGTTATCTGGCTCCTGAACCTCGACCTTATTTTTCTGATCCTGCTTATCGCTGTTATCGCACGAAGGATCATTTCCGTCTGGACAGGACACAGAAGGGGGCTGGCAGGTTCGCGCCTGCATATGCGTCTTGCTTTTACGTTCAGTCTGATCGCCGCTCTGCCAGCCGTAATTATGACCGTCTTTTCTGCCGTGTTCCTATATTACGGTGTGCAGACATGGTTCAGCGAACGTATCCGCACAGCGGTAACAGAGTCAGAAGCTGTCGCCGAAGCTTATCTGCAGGAGCACCATCAGGTCATCCGCGCTGATATCTTGGCCATGGCCAACGACCTTGACCGTCAGGCGATTATTCTGACCACCAATCAGGATGCTTTTAAAAGCGTCATGAAAACGCAGCTTTTTGTACGGAATCTGTCAGAAGCCATGGTGGTGGAAAGATCAGGAAAAGTTCTGGCCGAGTCAGGGCTAACATTCACACTTTCACTGGAAGGCGTACCCCCCTCGGTTTTTGATCAGGCCGATATGGGTGAGACAGTGCTGGTTACAGATTCAGCTGATGATCGTATTCGCGCCCTCGTGAAGCTCAATAATTTCCTGGATGCATATTTGTATGTGGGCCGTATGGTTGACTCCACAGTATTACGTCACTTGTCCGATACCAAAAAGGCTGTCGCAGCATATAAGCAACTGGAAACTCAGTATTCAAACCTGCAAGTAAAAATTACCATGATTTTCGTGGTTGTGGCCTTGGTACTTCTATTATCCGCTATGTGGGGTGGCCTTATCTTTGCCCGCTACCTTGTTTCACCTATTGCTGCATTGACGACCGCGACAGATCGCATTCGTGCGGGTGACTTGACAGCCCGCGTGGAAAATACGGATCGCGGCGACGAATTTGATCAACTTGGTCTTGCCTTTAATCGTATGACAAGCCAGCTAGAGGAGCAACGCGCAGAACTGATTGCTGCGAACCGACAGATGGATGAACGCCGCCGCTTTACTGAAACCGTGCTGGCAGGTGTATCCTCCGGCGTCATGGGGGTTGATCAAACCGGCAAGGTAACCATTGCCAACTCATCGGCTGCCAATATTTTTGAGTTAAAGCCGGAAGAGCTGGCAGGGCGAAATATCAATGAAGTATTGCCTGAGATCGCCGAGCTACTGACAACCGCGCGCAACAAACCTGGCAAGATTACACAAGGTGAAGTCCCATATAGCCGCAGCGATGAAACACGCCGTACGCTTCTGATCAGAATTGCCATTGAAATGATCGGCGAAGAAGATAAAGGCGCTATCCTGACTTTTGATGATATTACGGAATTACAGTCCGCACAGCGTAAAGCGGCATGGGCTGATGTAGCGCGCCGTATCGCACATGAAATCAAAAATCCGCTGACCCCTATTCAATTATCTGCAGAGCGCCTGAAGCGCAAATATCTAAAACAGATCAGTGAAGAGCCTGAAATTTTTGCTCAATGCACGGATACCATTATTCATCACGTTGAAGATATTGGCCGCATGGTAAATGAATTCTCAGCTTTTGCCCGCATGCCGCTGCCAATCTTTAAGGAAGATGATATTGTGCGCCATGTGCGTGACATGATGACACTGCAACAGCAGGCGCATGCCGACATTGATATCAAGTTTCTGAACCAGACAGGTTTTGGTACCGTTCTTCGTATGGACTTTGATGCACAGCAGATACGTCAGGCCTTCACCAATATTATTCAGAATGCGATTGATTCCGTTACAGCGCGCAGGGAACGCGATGGTACAGAGGGAAGAATGCTCATTCTGCTTTCACGTCGTGCTGATAATCATGAGATTGTCATCTCGGTAATTGATAACGGCTTGGGCCTACCCAAAGGGGAAGAGGCAGGACGTCTGATGGAGCCTTATGTAACAACACGAGAGACGGGAACCGGATTGGGACTCGCTATCGTTAAAAAGATCATGGAAGACCATAAAGGCTCGGTTATTCTGGGACAGACAGATGGTATTAAATCCATGCCAGGTTGGGAAGACTTAGGCGGCGCATGCGTATCATTGATACTGCCGCTGACACAGCATGAAACACGTAAGGAAGTTGCCTAATGGCTAAACCAGCTGACATTCTGATTGTTGATGACGAAGCGGATATCCGCACAATGATCCAGGGTATCCTCGAAGATGAAGGGTATACCTTACGTCAGGCTGGCAATTCCAAACACGCCTACGAAAAAATTTCAGAACGTGTGCCGGATCTGATCATTCAGGATATCTGGTTGCAGTACAGTGAACACGATGGCCTTAAGATTCTTGAAACCGTTAAAGAACAACACCCCTTACTTCCTGTTATTATGATCAGTGGTCACGGCACCATCGAAACGGCGGTCAGCGCTATTCAGCGCGGGGCTTATGATTTTATTGAAAAGCCTTTTAAAACTGATCGCCTTATTCTGATGGTTGAGCGCGCTCTTGAATCGGCGCATCTGAAGAAAGAAAACGAAAAACTTCGGGAAAAGGCTGAAGGTCCCGCAGAGCTTGTGGGTTCATCAAGTATGACAGCCAACTTGCGGAATAATATTGGCCGCGTCGCACAGACAAGCAGCCGTGTCTTGCTGACAGGTGAGCCGGGAACAGGTAAAGACGTTGCCGCACGCATGATACATAAGCTCTCTCAACGCTCTGATGGACCATTCATGGTTCTGAATTGCGCAACCATGCGTCCGGAACGCCTGGAGATGGAGCTATTTGGTAACGAACCCGGAATAATGAACGAAAGCGCGCGCGCAGGCGTGTTGGAGCAAGCGCATACAGGTACCCTTTTCCTTGATGAAGTGGCAGACATGCCGCTGGAAACACAAGGTAAGATCGTTCGTGTTCTACAGGAGCAGAAATTCCAACGCATTGGCGGCAAGGACTTGATTGAGGCCGATGTACGCATTCTGGCCTCAACAAACCGCAATCTGGAGGAAGCCATTAAGGCCGGAGATTTCCGTCAGGATCTTTATTATCGTCTGAATGTCGTGCCGATTGAAATGCCGGCATTGCGGCAGCATCCTGATGATATTCCCGCGATCGTAGATTACTTTGTGCAATCTTACTCGCGTCAGGCTGGTATTCCGGCGCTCACGTTCTCACCGGGCGCCCTGGCGGCGCTGCAATCATGCAACTGGCCTGGGAACGTCCGCCAACTGCGTAACGTTGTTGAACGAATCATGATTATGGCTAGTGGTAATGTTGCTGGGGGAGTTATCCAGACCGAACACTTGCCTTCTGAAGTTGTGTCGGTAAAAGTGAATGAACATCAGGAAGGCGCTGAAAGCACCGCAGATTTCATGTCCGTCCCATTACGCGAAGCACGTGAGATTTTTGAGCGTGAGTATCTAACCTCGCAACTGCGCCGCTTTGGTGGCAATATATCCAAAACAGCCCAGTTCGTGGGCATGGAGCGCGCCGCCCTGCATCGTAAACTAAAACAGCTTGGCATTTCCGCCGGAGCAAAGCAAAATGACAGCGATAACGGTGATGAGGCAGAATCTCTGCGGAATACCGCCTAGTTCACGGGATAATTTTCATGCGTGTAATTATTTGTGGAGCAGGGCAAGTTGGGTTCAGTATCGCAACCTATCTTGCTCGCGAAGATAACGATGTGACCCTGATCGACAACGATCCGGATAAAGTTGCCCAAGCCAGCGCTGATCTTGATGCGCGTTGCATACGCGGCTTTGCCTCAAGCCCTGATGTTTTATCGTCAGCAGGCGCTAATAATGCGGACATGCTGATTGCTGTAACAAACTCCGATGAAGTGAACATGTTGGCGTGTCAGGTCGGACATTCGCTTTTTAATATTCCTAAAAAGATCGCACGTATTCGTAACCAAACCTATTTGGACCCCGCATGGTCCAACCTGTTCAGCCGCTCGCATATGCCGATTGATGTAATCATCTCGCCGGAAGTTGAGATCGCAAACTCAATCGTTCAGCGCCTGATTGTTCCGGGGACAACCAATGTGGCGCTTCTGGCAGATGGCCGTGTTTATCTGGTAGGCGCCATTTTGCCGCCGAACAGCCCTGTGGCTCATGTGCAACTGCGTCAGCTTAGCACTCTTTTTCCCGATTTATCGCTGGTTATCGGGAGTATTCGCCGCAATGGCGAGCTTATTGTGCCTCGTGGCGACGATCGCATGGAAACAGGCGATGAAATATTTTTCTTTACCGATACTCTGCATATCAATCGCGCCTTAGCCGCTTTCGGCCACGAAGAGAAGCAGGCGCGAAGCATAGTTCTCTTAGGTGGTGGCAATGTTGGTTACTATCTGGCTAATAAACTGACATCGCAATTTCCGCAACTTAATCTCAAAATTATTGAACATAGCCGCGAGCGCGCCATGTTTCTTGCCGAGAAACTGCCACGTGTTACCGTATTGCATGGCGATGCTCTGCACCGTGACCTTCTGGAGGAAGCCAACATTGCCCAGGCAGAGACAGTCATTACTATCACCAATGATGATGAAGCTAACTTGTTGGGTGCCGCCATGGCCAAGAAGATGGGGGCTGATCGCGCCATTGCACTCGTAAATGGCTCTACTTATTCACCACTTTCAAGTCAGCTTGGGATTGATGCCGTTGTGTCACCACGCGCATCTACTGTATCTACGATTATGCGTTATGTGCGCCGTGGCCGTATTAAAGCTCTTCATACGCTGGAAGATGGACATGCGGAAGTTATTGAAGCCGAAGTTTCTGAAACATCGCATATGACCAATAAAGCAATTGAAGATCTGGACCTGCCAGCTGATGTGCGTCTTGGCGCTATAATACGTGACGGCAAAATTTTGCCGCTTAGCCATGATCTGGTTATCAAACCGCATGACCATGTGATCGTGCTCACTTCAGCCGACCAGGTGCGCCGTGTCGAACAGATGTTTATGGTGCAGGTAGACTTATTCTAAAACAAAAAAAGAGAGTGTGTAATATGCCGCGTTATGCCTACGTTAATGGTGCCTTTGCCCGCCACAATGAAGCAAATGTCCATATTGAAGACCGTGGTTACCAATTCGCAGACGGCATCTATGAAGTCGTTGCCTTGATTAATGGCAAAATGGCTGATGAGCGTGGTCATTTGGACAGGCTTGAGCGTTCATTAAAAGAGCTATCAATTGACATGCCGGTACCACGTAATACTCTGAGCATGATTATGCGAGAGTTGGTGCGCAAGAACCGACTGCGTAATGCGAATATATACATTCAGATTACCCGTGGCGCTACAAAACGCGATTTCAAGTTTCCCGGCTCAGATATTCGCCCTACATTGGTGATGACGACATGGCCATTCAAGTTTGATGGTAATGTTGCCGTTATAAATGGTGCAAAAGCCATCAGCACACCCGACATTCGCTGGAAACGTCCCGATATCAAATCCGTTGCTTTGCTTCCCCAGGTTCTTGCTAAACAAACCGCAGTAGAGAAGGGAGCATATGAAGCCTGGATGGTTGATTCAGAAGGGTATGTAACCGAAGGTTCCTCTAGCAATGCCTGGATTGTGAAAGGCGGTAAAATTATTACTCGCCAGGCAACGCAAGCTATTCTGCGCGGTGTTACACGGACAGCGATAACTAAAATATGCGCTGAATTGCAAATGACCGTTGAAGAACGTCCCTTTACAATGAAGGAAGCTTACGAAGCTGACGAAGCCTTCAATACCAGTGCTGTTGCTCTTGTTGTTCCTATTATCGAACTGGATGGTAAGAAAATTGGTGCTGGCCAGCCTGGCCCTGTGGCAAAACGATTGTATGAAGAATATCGTGCATATGCTGCAGGTCAGCGCGGCGATGAACTGGCCTGGACGGCCTAAGGACTTTTAATGAGTAAGCCTGATGCCATATTCTTTGACTGGGATGGGACGCTGGTAGATACTCTGCCGGGCCTTCTCATCGCTCACAATTATGTCCGTAGTCACTTTGGATTAGACCACTGGACGGAAGATCAGTTTCACAAGGAAATGAAGTTTTCTTCACGTGAGCTTTATCCAAAAATATATGGTGACCGGGTTGAAGAGGCCATTACCATTCTACGTCATTACATGGATAAGAATATTCTCAATCATCTCTCGCCATTGAAAAATGCTGAAGTGACTTTACGCCGCTTACACAAGGCCGGTATCCCCGTGGGAATTGTCAGTAATAAGCGCCATGAGTTTCTTCAGCGCGAGATTGATCATCTGGGATGGGATAAATATATCGCAGTGCATGCCGGGTCTGGCTATGCGGAACGCGATAAGCCATCTGGTGAACCCATTCGTAAGGCATTAAGCGCCATCCAGATAAAACCCGAAGAATCGTTAATCTGGTTCGTGGGGGACACAGAAACAGACATGCTGGCCGCTGCTGATTCTGCCTGTCTGGCCGTCTTAATCCTGCATGGTACAGAAAGGCCAGAACTCATTGAAAAACATAGCCCTGCTTATGTTTTTAATGACTGCCAAGACCTGCTCAGCGCTCTAGAGTTATAAAAGACCTTAGTTTTCAAGGCGATAATAATACCTAAATAGGGCTTGCCGCGGCGCACCAGATACACTACTTATTTGGCACCTGATCAGACCTTCCTGACGGGCTAATAATAAAAACGCGAAACCATAATAATAAAGAAGAGACAAACTACTATGACTGAAAAAAATCAAAACGTTCAGGACGTCTTCCTGAACAAAATCCGTAAAGAAAAGATGAGTGTGACGGTGTTCCTGGTGAACGGCGTAAAACTTCAGGGTGTCGTGACCTGGTTCGACAATTTCTCCATGCTGCTGCGTCGCGATGCGCATGTGCAGTTGGTTTACAAGCATGCGATTTCTACAATCATGCCGGGCGGCCCTCTGTCGCTGTATGATAACGAAGAAGTCGGCAAAGAAGGCGGCGAGTAATCGCTACTCCTCAAGATATGAATAACAAAAAGCATCGGGATACGGTCTTTATTGTCCACCCGGTGCTTTTTCGCATGGCTAAACCGGATGACAAAAGCGTTTATGAACCTTCTGTTGATGAACAGATGGAAGAAGCCATCGGTCTGACCAAAGCAATTGATCTTGAAATTCTTGATGCCCGCACGGTTAAGGTGACGCGCCCTAATCCCGGAACCTTGCTGGGGGCAGGGGTGGTCAAAGAAATTGCTGATTATTGCGAAGACGAACAGCCCACAATCGTTTTCGTCAATCATGCACTGGCCCCTATCCAGCAGAAAAACCTGGAAGAAGCATGGAATACCAAGGTCATTGATAGAACAGGCCTGATCCTTGAAATTTTCGGTGCGCGCGCCCAAACCAAAGAAGGCCAGTTGCAGGTTGAAGTTGCCGCACTGGAATTCCAGAAATCACGCCTTGTGCGCGCATGGACCCACCTTGAGCGTCAGCGCGGGGGCGCTGGCTTTATGGGCGGCCCCGGCGAAACCCAGATCGAACTCGATCGTCGTATTATTTCCGACAAGATCATTCGCTTGAAGAAAGACCTGGAACAAGTGCGCCGCACACGTGAAATCCAGCGCAGGGGTCGTGAGCGTATACCCATGCCCGTGGTGGCACTGGTCGGATACACCAATGCCGGCAAATCTACCTTGTTTAACCGCCTGACAGGGGCAGAAGTGTTCGCCAAAGACTTACTGTTCGCAACACTTGACCCCACCATGCGCAGTATCAAACTGGCAAATAAACAAGAAGTTATTTTGTCTGACACTGTGGGTTTCATTTCTGACCTGCCGACGCATCTTGTCGCCGCTTTCCGCGCCACATTGGAGCAAGTGCAATTTGCTGACGTTATATTGCACGTTCGTGATGCTTCACGCCCCGATACACTGGCGCAGCGTGAAGATGTTATTCAGATATTGCATGATCTGGGAATCGAATACGATACTGATAAACGCATTATAGAGGTCATGAACAAGATTGATCGCCTCAACGAGCATGACAGAGAAGAGCTCGTTCATCAGGTCAGTTTTCAGCCACAGCAAATAGCCATATCGGCTTTAACAGGGCAAGGCACAGACAATTTACTAAATGCTATTCAAGGAATCGTATCCGAACACCACAGGACAGTCGTATACAATTTTGATTCATCTCGTGGCGATATCCTAAGCTGGTTACATGAACGCGCCTATGTCATAAAACAGGAATCAGAGGATCATATAACCAAAATCATTGTTGATATTGACCCTGCCGATATGGGAAGGTTTAAGGATCGTTTTGGTATAGAACCACTGGAAGAACAACAAAATGGCAAAAACAGTCGATCCGCATAAGATTGCTGATGTCCTGCGCGAGCAGGCGGCCATTCATATTCTGCCGCGTTTCCGTCAACTCGCAAGCCATGAAATCATGAGCAAGACCAGCCCCACTGATCTGGTAACAGTGGCTGATAAGGAAATGGAACTGGCCCTCATCAGAATTCTGCCAGATGTCCTGCCTGGTTCCGAAGTTCTTGGGGAGGAAGGTGTATCATCAGGGGAAATTAGTCTGGATGCATTAGATAATGTCAGCCGCCCCATATGGGTTACCGACCCCGTTGATGGAACATATAATTTTGCACATGGCAAAGAGGATTTCTGCACCATGCTTGCGCTGGTCGTAAATGGCCGCACGCAAATATCGTGGATTTATGATCCTCTATCCAGCCGGATGATGATTGCCGAGCGCGGGGCGGGAGCCGTCATCAATGATAAGAAACTAAGGTTACAACCTGATCCTAAGCCGCTAGAAAATATGTCTGGCTTTGTAGGCCTACGCTATTTTCCTAAGACCATGCGCCCCTATATGCTAGAGCAGGAAAAAGGCGTTCAACAAATGTTTACAATCGGCTGCGCAGGTCATGAATATTTACGCCTTGCACAGGGACTGATGGATTTCGGAATCTATACACGTGTAAAGCCTTGGGACCATCTTTCAGGTCAACTGATGATAGAAGAAGCGGGCGGCTACCTGACAAAGTGGGATGGCGCCGAATATACGCCGCAGACCCGCATGGGCGGCATTCTCGTGGTCAAAGATAAAGATAACTGGCAATCCCTTCACGACCACTTTCTTAAAAAATTGATTGCTGATTACCAACAGAGCAAAAATGTATGATTGAGAACGCATCCTTTCTGGGCCTTGGCGTTATGGGGTACCCCATGGCCGGACATCTTGCCGATAAGACGGACTTAAATGTAACGGTTTATAACCGCACCTTTGCCAAAGCTGGAACCTGGACCAAACAATTCAGAGGTAGTGCAGCGCAGACACCTGCAGACGTTGCCCGTGAAGCCGATATTATCTTTCTGTGCGTGGGGAATGACCGAGACCTCGAGCAAGTACTTACGGGTAAAGATGGTGTCATCGAAACCGCCAAACCAGGCGCCATTATTGTTGATCATACAACTGTATCAGCCGATATCAGTCGTCACATGTATGAGATATTCAAGCAAAAGAATGTAAGCTTTCTCGACGCCCCCGTCTCCGGTGGTCAGGCAGGGGCCGAGAGGGGTGCCCTCTCCGTCATGGTGGGCGGCGATCAGGGCTCATTTGATGTTGTGGCCCCCATTATACGTCAGGCCTACGGCAAGGAAGTACGCTTAATAGGTGAATCCGGGACAGGTCAGACAGCCAAGATGCTCAACCAGATTTGTATTGCTGCCACGGTACAGGGCCTATCCGAGGCCTTGGCATTCGGTCAGAAGGCCGGATTAAATATGGAGGAGGTGCTAGCCGTTATTTCCAAGGGGGCCGCACAATCATGGCAGATGGAAAACCGCAGCTCGACCATGCTGCAGGATAAATTCGATTTCGGATTTGCCCTCGACTGGATGATCAAGGACCTGGGAATTGCGATTGAAGAAGCAAAGCGCCACGGTGCACAAGTGCCTGGCACAGAAATTATTCTATCATATTACAAAGAATTATCAGCCGCCGGGAATGGACGATTTGATACCAGCGCACTAATCAAACGCTTACGCTGATTTCTTTTCTTTTAGCTTTTCTGCAATCCAGATGGATTCCATCTCGTCGAGCGTTGTTTGCTCAAACGTTCTGCCACGCGCTTTCAACTCACGCTCAATGCCACGAAAACGGCGTTCGAATTTCTGGTTAACATCACGCAGTGCTGTTTCACAATCAACACCGATCATACGGCCATAATTGATCACACAGAATAGTGCATCGCCGATTTCCTCATGGATATTGGCTTGATCCTTATTCTCAATTGCTTGACGAAGCTCCTGGATTTCTTCTTCCAGTTTATCCAATACCTGAATCGCCTCGGGCCATTCAAAGCCAACTCGGGCGGCACGCTTTTGCAATTTCTGTGCGCGCAGGACCGCAGGAAGAGCCAAAGGCACATCAGCCAATATACTATCTTGATTTTTTTTGCGTTTTTCCTGGGCTTTCTGATCTTCCCAAATGCGGCCCTCAACATCAGCCGCGCTAGCCGCTTTGGCATCACCAAACACATGCGGGTGGCGGTGAATCATTTTGGCGGTAACGTGGGCAGCAACATCGTCGAAATCAAAATACCCGGCTTCACTGGCCATCTGTGCATGATAAACAACCTGTAGCAGCAAATCGCCCAGTTCATCCTCAAGCGCAGCCATATCCCCTTGCTCAATCGCATCAAAGACTTCGTAAGCCTCTTCAATGGTGTAGGGCGCAATCGATTTGAAATCCTGCTCGATATCCCATGGGCAGCCGCCATGAGGATCGCGCAGACGTTTCATTACGGCAATAAGCTCATGAATAGGGGCATTGGACATAACTTATATAACCTTGTGCGGGACAGAAGAAACAATCTTGACGCTACCACACCTGATCTGTTGAATAGAAAAAAACACGCAATAAACAAACATTATTGAACAGGGAAAAACAATTATGACGATCTCGCAAGAGACTTTACGCCAGAAGTGCGACCTTGAGCCTTGGGTAATACAAAAAGCGGGGCATATTAAATTCGGTAACGTCCCTGAACAATTTCAAAACATCGCCAAACTCATGCCAGATGGCTCAACAGAACAGCAGGACTTCCTGGATGCCGCTGAGCACGCCAGAAATATCTACCGTGAGCAGATCCAGGCCCTTATAGATCCCGGCAAGCTTACCGCGGATAGTGTAAGGAAAATGTGCCGGGATGAACCATGGACTACAGCATCACGGGTAGAGGATATTCATACAAATACATTTGGCTATGTCATCGAAAAGTTTAAGAGTGCCCGTGACATGTTCTCAAGCGATACTTCGGAGTATGTAGCCTTTAATACAGCGCTCGAAATAGCCAGAGCAGAATATTTTCAACAGATGCATAACATGGCCAGATCATTTGCCACTGGCAAATCACGTGCGAAAGTTGAGGAAATGAACAGCATCTTATTTGCGATGTCACACCGCAAAGAAGATAACGGTACTTTCGTAGGAAATCGCCTTTACACGTTGTGTGAGCTAAATGGCGAGTATTTCAGACTTACAGGCGAGCATATTCCTCGGCCTGAAGGTGTAGAGCAACTCTCAGCTAATGGCGCAACTATTACAAAATTAAAACCCTGAGTCCCATATGCCTGATTACAGTAGTCACATTAATCTGGGACATCTTGTAAGCCTCACAGCCCGCTTTCTAACAGCAGCCGAACAAGGCTTACGAGAGCGTGATGCCAAAGCGGATTTGAGGCTAAATCTTACCCTTGAGCAAACTGAAGCCATGAACGAATTAGTCCAGGATTGGGTTGAATTGAATGCTCAGGTGGATCAGATTATAACATCCGGACTGGACATGTATCGCATGGATATTCTTACAAACCAGCTCAATGCAGCATCGCTGCAAATACATGATATTTTGCTCAGTAGTGCAGAAAAGCTGCTGGGAAAACCGTACATGCAGTTCATTGCCCCAGATGGTTTGCGAACCGTAAGCGCCCTAGAGCTTCTTGAGCTTAATCAAGCCAGAAATATAATAAACCTGCTGAAAACATCACTACAATAAAAGCCAAAGAAGTCGTTGGGGGACAACATTTACTGAAGAGTTTTGAACTATCTTTTACTATGATAATGATGTGATAATGTATATTATGGGAAATAAAGGCCAGGGGAAAGTGATGCTCTTGGGATTGGCAATTGTATCGCATTTGTAGCGGCTTTTTTATTAGGTCTGAGCTTCTAGAATAAGCCCGTCATAGGCCGGCGCATACCCGGATGGAAGCTCATCGATCAAGGTTTTATAATCCATGAAGCTTGGCATATGCGTCAGATACACATTCTTAGCCTGAACAATCTCATTCAATTCAAAAACATGCTTTAGTGTCGAATGCACAAAATTATGCGGCATCTTGTATGCTGCTGCGTCGACTATCCAGGTATCAATTCCAACCAGAGTCTCTAAAGCCTGCTGATCAAGATCATGCATATCCGTCGAATAAGCCAGATTACCAACACGCAGCCCCAAAGATGCACCGGCCGAACCGTGACTTTGCTCGAATGGAACAACATCAATATCACCAATTTTGAAAGGCTGACCGTAATGCTGTGGATCAAGAATATGAGGCTGCAAAACCTGCGGATATAATCCCTCAGGATCGATTTCTGAGAACATATAGCTAAAACGCAGGCGCAAATCGTTAATGGTTGCCTGGTTGCTATAGACAGGTATCAATTCTTTATGACGAAGTCTTAGGACCCGTAATTCATCAATACCATGAATATGATCACTGTGTGCATGTGAATAGAAAACAGCATGGACTCTGCCAATATCTGTGCTGTTGATCTGGGCTTTGAAATCCGGACCGGTATCAACAATGAGTGTTGTTGAGTCTGATTGAATCGCAATGCTGGGCCTGGTACGACGATTCCGTGGTTCATTAGGGTCGCATTGACCCCATACATTGCCAATCGATGGCACGCCAGCAGAATTACCACAGCCTAATATCGTGACCTTAAGTTTCATGAGGCCACCAGATTTGCCTTGCTAAACAAGGCAAAGAAGTTACGGCTTGTTTGCCTAGCAAATTCATCAAGGTTAACACCACGTAGTTTAGCAATCATCTCAGCAGTGTGCACGACGAGGGCTGGTTCGTTAATCTTTCCGCGAAATGGCTCCGGGGCCAGGTATGGCGCGTCTGTTTCAATCAGAATGCGATCTGCCGGAACATCTTTGGCAAATGCTTGCAGTTCAACAGATTTTTTGAATGTAACAATTCCAGAAAATGAGATGTAGAAGCCACAATCAAGCGCCTCTTCTCCCATTTTTCGGCTAGCTGTGAAACAATGCATAACCCCTTTTAGGTTTGTTCCTGCCCCCTCCTCCCGGATAATACGAATAATATCGTCGTCTGCATCGCGGGCATGAACAACCAGCGGCAGGTCAGTCTCTATACAGGCACGAATATGACGACGGAAACTTGTCTGCTGATCCTCAACCGTAGCCAGCTCATAAAAATAATCGAGCCCGCTTTCACCAATGCCCACAATCTTAGGATTGGATTTCGCCAGTCTAACTAATTCTTCGTAAGAAACAGCCTTCTCCTCGGGTGCGCTCGCTTCGTGCGGATGTGTCGCAATCGTGCACCACACGTTCTCCAACGGCCCCACCATCTTAACGATCTCAGGAAACTCATCTGAAATGCGACAGCAGATAGAAAGCATGCCGTTGACACCGGCCTGACACGCGTTCTTAACCACTTGCTCAGTTCCACCCAGGTGCAGCAAGCGTTCATGATTAAGATGACAATGCGAATCGATATACATTTCCTTATGAACTCGATTTAAAAAGAACCATGGCGGAACCAATGAAGATCAAAATGCCGCCCACAACAATATTCCAGGATAACTCCAGGTTCCGGAACAATGCCCATGTAAATATACAAGTAAAAACCGGATAACTAATTTCAAGGATAGCCACATGCGGCGCATCTTTTAGCGAAATGGCTTTATAAACAAGGAATTGGCCTGAAATCAGGCATATTGCCACCGCCAGCATACAGACAAAGATCATCTTATTCTGCTGCAGGATTTCCATACCGTTTTGGAATGTGCCGCTTTTAAAAAGAACAATACTGTAAGCGCTCAGGGTGCAAATGCCGATGGTCACTAAAGCAAAAGCAGAGCTTACCCCTGAGTGCATAACCTTGCCCAACAAGGCATAAGCCAGCCCCCAGAAGACGGCAGCACACATCGTCAGAACCGCCCATGAACTAATAATCATCCTAACCAGCGGCCTTCTGCTCTTCGCTTTCAACAATACGCGGGAAAATACCCTGTGGAGTAGGTAGCTTCGTTCCTGCCTTCAATGCATGCGACGCACCCAGATAGGAGAAGTTGCGCTCATTCTCAGGAATAGCAAGTTGGTCAAGCATCTTGCCTGCTGAGTCTGGGGTCAATGGCAGCATAATCAAAGCCAAACAACGAATAACCTCTGCCAGGACATACAGAACTGTTTCCATACGTTGTGGATCCGTCTTTTTAAGACCCCACGGCGCCTGGCGATCAATATAGCTATTTGCCTCATAAGCAACACGCATAATCTCTTCAATAGCGCGATGAATATAGAAACGATCATATTCATGACGTACTGTCGGCAACATACGAATATGCACCAGATCAAGTAGCGCCTTATCATCCTCAGTAAACACCCCAGGATTAGGCACCGCCTCGCCACAATTCTTTGCAATCATTGACAGCGTACGCTGCGCCAGATTGCCTAAGGAGTTTGCAAGATCACTATTAATCCTTAATACGGCCTGATCATGGGCAAAGTTACCGTCTTGGCCATGCGGAATCTCACGCATCAGGAAATAACGTGTTTGGTCCAGGCCGTAACGGTTAACCAGATCTTGTGGCGAAAGGACGTTACCGACTGATTTTGACATTTTCTGGCCTTCAACATTGATAAAGCCATGTGCAAAAATTTTCTTCGGCAGATCAATCTTTGCGGCCATCAGGAAAGCCGGCCAGAAAATCGCGTGGAAACGGATAATATCCTTGCCAATTACATGAACATTAGCGGGCCAGAATGTTTTGAAAGTATCGCTGTTGCGATCGGGGTAGCCAACACCCGTAATATAATTCGTAAGCGCGTCCAGCCAGACATACATGACATGGCGGTCATCTTTCGGAACAGGAACCCCCCAGTCAAAGCTGGTACGGGAAATCGAGAGGTCTTTCAGCCCCCCTTCCTGTTTCACAAAGGCCACAATTTCATTACGGCGCGCTTCAGGCTCGATGAACTCAGGATGTTTCTCATAGAGATCGAGTAATTTTTGTGTGTAAGCTGAGAGCCTGAAGAAATAGCTGGGTTCTTCGCGCCATGTGACTTCTGCACCCGTAGGAGCAAATTTCTTGTCGCCCTGTGTGGTCAGCTCATCTTCACCAAAATAAGCCTCATCACGAACAGAATACCAGCCCTCATATTTACCCAGATAAATATCACCATTTTTCGTGATTTCATCCCAGATGGTTTGAGATGCCTGATAATGGCGCGGCTGCGTTGTACGAATAAAATCATCCTGGCTGATATTCAGAATTTTATCCATCTCCTGGAATTCAGCAGCATACCGGTCACAGAAGTCCTTAGGGGCCATGCCGTTCTTTTCAGCTGTAGTGGCAATCTTTTCACCATGCTCGTCAGTGCCCGTCAGGAAGAAAACCTGATGGCCATCAAGACGTCTGAATCGTGCCAGAACATCCGTGAGTATGACCTCATAAGCATGCCCTAAGTGTGGCGATCCATTCACATAGGCAATCGCCGTCGTAATGTAATAAGGGGATTTGCTTGTCATCTTAAGCCGCCTTTCTGGCCTCATCGAAAATTGTAAAAGCGCCCATAATAGCTTGGCGCTTATCTAGATTGGAAAAATCAATGGCTGCAAAATGCGCCTTCAAGCGTTCGCAGATATCCAGCCACTCTTCCATGGAATAATGATTGGCTAGCTGCACCATCTGGGCATTATCAACGGGTGATGGCAGCACATCTTGCCGTGCCCTGGCGCGCAAAAGCGCCTCAACCGACCATTGAAAAACTTCAACAAAACTTCTGTAGCTATCCTCTTGACCTGGCTTGGACAAATTATCTGCCAAACCATGAATCTGCGGCCAGTCCCATTGCGGCCACTGCGATAGCAGGCCTGAAACCTTATAAATAACTTCCAATCCGCCCTCTTCAATCAGACGAATACCCTGCCCTACACTGCCGCCCGTAATCGCATATAGCGTAGCAAGATCAGAATCTTTAAGTCCGGGCTCTAGTCGGCGTAGCAGTTTTGAGAAAACATCCAACGCCAGCGGCTGGAAATGAAGCACACGGCTACGCGAACGAATGGTAGGGATCATCATACCCGGGCGGTGGCAAATCAGTATAAGCATTGCCTGCGGTGGCGGCTCTTCCAAAACCTTCAGAATGGCGTTCTGTGCCTCATTCGTCATGGTATCGGCATCGTCAACAATCGCCACCCGCCAACCATTGAAAGAAGCTGTCATATGCATAAAGGGGGCAATCTTCCGCACGGCATCAATGCCTACTGCATCTTTATATCTGTTTTTCTTCTCATCAAACTCACGTTCAACAGTCAGAAGATCGGGGTGACCGCTAGCAGCAACCATGCGTGCAGATTGGTCCTGCGGATCAACGCGCAAACTTTCTACTTTGGCCACAGGCAAAGGCTCACCAAATAAACCGCCACCTTCTTCTTCAACAGGAACGCCATATTTCAGGAGATAGCGTGCGAGACGGAAGGCAAATGTAGACTTACCAATACCCTGTGGCCCTGAAAAAATCATGGCATGCGGTAAATGCTTGGAATTAATCAGGTTAATAATATTTTGTTCAGCATTTTCATGCCCAAAACATTCTGTCATTTGCCTGGGTGGTTGTAAACCGCCAGAAGAAACAGCGGGCGCTACCGCGATTTCATCCGTCAGATCATCATCCTCAAAGTCGTCAAACATGCTCATGCCAGCTTCTCCTGAACATGAGAACTTAAGTCTGCAGCAATCTCCTGAATATTCTTTGTGGCATCTATAACCACACACCGCTTGGAATCACGTTTGGCAATATCCAGGTAACCCTGACGCAGGCGCTCATGAAAACCGCCGCCTATACGCTCAAATCTGTCTTCCTGCGATTGATCTTTTTCCATTCGCTTACCGGCGCGGGCCAATCCCACCTCAACAGGCAAATCCAGAATGAAAGTCAGATCAGGCTCAAAATCACCGAGCGATAATTTGTTCAGCTCTTCAATTGTTGCCAGCGGCAATCCGTGGCCATAACTTTGATAAGCACGCGTTGAATCGGCAAACCGGTCAGAAATTACAATCTTTCCTTCAGTCAACGCTGGCTTGATAAGATTTTCAACATGCATTTGGCGGCCCGCATACAGAAGCAGACATTCGGCCATAGGTGTCCAATTGCCACCATCACGCTTCACAAGAAAATCACGAATTTTCTCAGCTTCAGGCGTGCCGCCTGGCTCGCGTGTAATCACGACTTCACACCCCTGCTTTCGCAAGGTTTCAGCCAGAAGGCGTATCTGGGTACTTTTACCCGCGCCCTCCCCGCCTTCCAGGGTGATGAAAATACCGCGCACCATAATCGGTTCTATTTACCGCCATCGACAAGCATCAATCCCTTGGCGAAAGCGCCGGCAAAGAAACCAATTTTCTCAACGTCAGCAGCGGCGACTAAGGGTACCTCAAAGTCTTTAACACGGGGAATGCTGATCTTTAATGCACCCACAACATCCCCCTTCTTGATAGGGGCCTGCAACGGACCCTTATAAGTAACTTCAACTTTCAGATCATTACGCAATGATGTGGGAACTGGTACGCGTACATCTTTGGTAATTGTCAAAGGCACAAAGGCTTGTTTACCCAGAAGGACATCGGCCTGATCAACAACATCCCCCGCTTTAAACAGAGTAACATCATCAAATGCATTGAGTGCCCATGATATAAGCGATGCAGATTGTTCAGCGCGTTCCTTGTCGCTTTCCAATCCATTTACAACGATAACAACACGGCGGCCTTTGTCGTTTTTGGCGGTACCAATCAAACCATAACCGCCCGCATCTGTATGGCCTGTCTTTAGGCCATCAGCACCGATATTGCGGTAAAGAAGGGGGTTACGGTTGCCCTGCTTGATGTTGTTGTAAGTAAATTCCTTTTCGGAGTGGTAGTGATAGTGCTGGGGGTGATCGGCAATTGCATGAATAGCAAGAATTCCCAGATCACGTGCCGTTGAATAATGTTCATCTTCAGCCAAACCATGGGAGTTTGTGAAGTGCGTACCCGTCATGCCGAATTCCTTGGCTTTCTGGTTCATGGCGCGCGCGAATTCTTCTTCAGAACCTGACAACCCTTCTGCAATAGCTACTGTAGCGTCATTCCCCGACTGAACGATCATGCCGCGCAACAGATCTTCCACTTTTACATCCGTACCCACTTGCACGAACATGCGTGAGCCACCCGTCTTCCACGCTTTCTCACTTATGTGGAATGTTTGGTCAGCCTTGATCCGCCCTTGCTCTAACGCATCCAGCGCCAGATAAGTTGTCATCACCTTGGTCATCGATGATGGCGCCATTTTTTCGTCAGCATTCTTTTCATAAAGAACAAAGCCCGTATCGTAATCGATCACGATAGCCTGCTTCGCCGTTGTGTCTTGCGCCTCAGCTGGCAAAGCAACCACAATCAGCAAAAATGATAAGAATATGGAAAAAATTGAGCGTGCCATTAGAATCCTCTAATCCAAGGGGGAAAGTCCCCCACAGAATAGGGATTTTGGCCGATTATTCAACCACGATGATGGCGTCTTTATGCCCGGAATTCACAACTCTGTTGAGCAAAACATCGGCTTCATTAACACTGCCAACCGGACCCAGCCTAACGCGGTAAAAATGTTGTCCGCGAACATCGGATTCTGTCACGACAGCCTTATCCAAGACAGACAGTTTGTCGCGCAAACCTATTGCATTGTCATAAACGCTGAACGCGCCAGCCTGTACATAAATATTCGTGCTGCCAACAGGGCGCTCCTGAACCACAGGGTCTGGGTAAAACTCGCCATTACGAATATGCCCCGGTAAGGCGGTCTGTACGGGCGCACCATAATCAGAAGGTGCTGTCAAAGTTTCGCTGGCTACAGGCTGAACAGAAATCGAGCCTGACGAAGTATCATAGGCTACGGTTTCCAGTACATCACCAGGAGCGTCATTTGCCAATGCAGCTTCATAACCTTTGGTGCTTTCCCCCATGCGCGCGACCTGGGCAATGCGAAGGCTTTCCTGTTGCAGCACTTCCAGCTTGACCTTGGCCGTGCCTATACCCTTGAACCCTAACAATTCAGCAGCTTTCTCAGAAACGTCAATGACGCGATTACGTTTAAAAGGACCGCGGTCATTAATCCGCACAATGATAGACCGGCCATTATCCAGATTGGTTACACGCACGAGCGAGGGCATCTGCAGAGTACGATGTGCAGCGGTTAATTCACGTTTATCAAATATTTCACCATTAGCCGTTTTCTTGCCGTCAAAGCCCGGGCCGTACCACGAAGCGATACCTGTCTCGACAAGATCATATTGTTCCCGTGGCGTATAAGTACGGCCTTCAACCTTATAGGGATTGCCGATTTTAAAAGTGCCCTGCTGCGTGGCTGACGAATTGGGCGCACCCAAAGTACCACCCCATTCTTTACCCATCTGCGCCACATACTGCGTTTCCGTACAGGCAGAGAGAAGAAAAACGAAAGCAAGCAGAAGAAAACGATTATTCATTATCAAACTTTACTGGTTATAGGGCGCATGCGCCGCAGGTGATATGACAGGCGCATTACCGATGGCATCAGCCATTTGTAGCACTGTAAGGGCATATTTATAGGATTTATTATATTCCATCGTCGTACGGAAGTTATCGTAAACCATATAAACAGGACCAGAGAACGCACCCGCTTTAACATTGTAATTCGGCGCAATCAGCATGGCCCGCAGATCATTGTTATCGGGTAGTCTGCCCCCGTCCGGCAATTTTACACCCAGGGCAGCCCACTCATTCGGCGTTTTATTGGTCTGGTGTTTCAATGTATCGGTTAGTAAGGCTTTATCAAAACCTTCGGGCAACTGCACCTTACGCCCCCAACGCTGATCACTCTTCCATCCTTTTTGCTGCAGGTAATGAGCTATAGAAGGAATGATGTCATTATAATCATTCCACATATTCACATGGCCGTCGTGATTGCCATCAACACCGTATTTGCGAATACTGCTGGGCATAAATTGGCCAGGACCAACAGCACCAGCCCAGGACCCTAACGAAGTAAGTATATTTTCCTCACCGTCTTCAAGCAGCATTAACGCCTGAACAGCCTCTTCATGAAACATCGCACGTCTTTCACGGGCGCGATCGCTATCCCCCTTCACATCGCGTACCAGCGTTAGTAAAGCCGGAATGACTTTCTGATCGCCTGTATTGACGCCAAATCGGGACTCAATATTCAGGATGGCCAGAATAACTGCAGATGGCACACCATAATCGCGCTCAGCTTTGTCAAAAATACTGGCATAAGTACGACGGAAGGCCTTGGCCTTATTCAAAGTATCTGGCGTGACATGTCGTCCATAATACTGCGCAAAGGTAATCGTACGACTTGTTTCCGGCTGGTTATTCTCAAATTGCTCCACAGTCAGCGGTGAAATGTTATTCAAGGCGCGGTTTAATGTTGCTTCTGATACACCACGTGACAAAGCCTCAGCACGAACGCTTTTAACAATCTGCTCGAATTTACCTGAAGATGAGGGTGCCTGCGCAAACGCACTGACATTTGCAAATAGCAGTGGCAACCCCGCCAGCGCCAGCAAGGCACCCCGGCGATTATTATTCATGAAACGCTCCCATACTCTTTTTATTCTTTTTGATGCTTCTACAAACCCTGACATCACACACATACTCATATTTTATATTTATGACGGATATCGGAAACAGCTTGCCCGATAATCTCGCGGATCGCCAGATGGCTTTGGTACAGGTTCCCCAAAATATCCAGCTTATGCGGCATGAAATCCATGCGGCCTTTTGTGCGGTAATCAGTGGGCCATAACACCATGCGGGGCCATCCAGCTTTCTTGAACATCTCCACCGCACGCGGCATATGATAGGCCGATGTCACCAGAACCCATTTTTGGCCTGGCTGCGGGTTAACCAGATTCTTGGTCATAACAGCATTCTGCCAGGTATTACGCGACTGATCTTCAAACCGTGTCCGCCCATTTAAATCAGGGTAGCTTTGGAGGAATATGGCCGCATCCTCTGCTTCTGTACGCTCACGGTGCGTCAATCTACCGCTACCCCCGCTAAACACAAGCGTGGCATCTTTGTAATAACGCGCAATCATAACGCCATCGAGAACGCGCTCAACACCATCATTCAAAACAGGCTGCCCATAAATATTGGAAAGATAAGTATCAAAAGCGCCACCAAGGATAATCACTCCGTCGATATCATCAGGAAGCTTCGCAGGGCGCTCATGCTGAGATTCCAGATAGGCCAGCAACGATGGGCCTGTAGGAATAATACCAAAGGCTAGAAAAAGCAAAAATGCAGAAACTAGAAAAAAATCAACGCCGTGCCACCAGCGGCAAATACGCGAAATAAAAGCCAGTACCACGCAAATGCCAATGACATTGGCAGGCGCCATAAGCAGCCATATTATTTTAGAGGCGATGAACTCCATCCCCTAGCCCCTCACCACAGGCAACCCCTTAGCAACCCATGCCGTAATACTCCCTGTCATACATACAGCATTCCTGCCCGTGTTTTGGGTAAAATATTGCCAGACATTGATCGCTCGACCGCCCATCTTACAGAAAAAAACAATCTCTTTATCGCCTGCAGCCTTAATAACGGCCTCCGGATCAAAAGCAGACACAGGCACGTTCACAGCCCCCTCAATAGCGATAACATCCAGCTCATCTGGCTCTCGTACATCGATCAAAACAGCCGCGCCGTCTTGTAGCCTATCCAGGGCCTCTTCAGGGGAAATGTGGGGAATATTATTCACATCTTGCATATGGCGAACTCCTTCGCTAAAACACTGCGTCAGGGAATGTTGTGGGTCAAGCCCATATTTCTAATGTATTACATTAAGGAATCAGAATAACCAACTGATTTTGATACATTTTCAGGCATGGAAGAGTGGCAGAGTGGTTGATTGCAACAGTCTTGAAAACTGTCGAGGGTTCACGCCCTCCGTGAGTTCGAATCTCACCTCTTCCGCCATTTCTCTAGCAGCTAGCTCTCGCTAAAAACCTCTGCATAAGCAGACTCGATATATTCAATTTCCTTTTCTTCCAGCGCAGCAAACTCTCTTTCTCTCGCCCGTTTGGAAAGCCTACCTTCATTTTGTTTCAAGAAATTGAACAGCAAATCGACTGTCGAGGAGGGCATTTCAATCAAGGCTTCGATCTTGGCTCTGAATTGGTCATAGCGCCGCAGAAACTTGATCTCTTGCGGTAAATCAATGTCGATTGTCTGCTCCACGCATGAATATAAAAACTGGGCGTGGGGCGTAGCATCAAAATAGCGGTAAAAATCGCCTGTATCATTTAAAACACGGACGTTCATTTTGTCGGTTGGTTCCCATTCAATCAGGGGCAGCAGCCGCTTGGAATACGTTTCCAAGGCGGTACGATATTCGTCTATACGCTCCAGAATGGCGGCAGATACAGGAAAGACAACACCCGGCGGATTAAAGCCGCGTTCGGATAAAATGTGATGGATAAGATAACGGTGAATCCGGCCATTACCATCTTCGAATGGATGGATATAGACGAACCCGAAAGCCAGAATGCTTGCGGCCATAACGGAATCCAGTTTGGCCGCGTACTGATTGTCAAAGTCAATCAAGCCCTGAACAAGGCTATTTAAATCCTCATGCCTTGCGCTGATATGCTCAGGCAAAGGCAAACGGCTTCCCTGTTCATGCTCTCCTACAAATCCCCCTTCCGTGCGAAGGCCCATTTGAATAAAGCGGTTATCGTTACCAATAACGATTTTCTGCAAACGCAGGAGTTCTTGCAGGTCAAGGGGCTGTTTTCCGGCTTCGCCTATCGCCCGCCCCCAACGCTGAATACGGTCTTGCGGCGGGGATTCCCCTTCAATCGCATATGAGGATTTTGAATCTTTCAGCAGTAAAAACGCCGCCGTTCGCGCCAGAATATCAGCAGAGATATTGCCGACCGCATTTTTTGCCCGGCCCGCCAGATTTTTCTCGATATAAGATTCAAGTTCAGGTGTCCGGAACACCAAAGGACAGAAATCCCGCGTTCCCGGCAGATTGTTTTTAACCCTATGCCGGGTGGAGTTTTTACCCTCCCCTGCATATTGCTGCTTTGTGTCCAGCACCTCGGCATAAGATCCTGTTTTGGCATCAGGCAGACCAAGCCGTCTATCCAGCAGCCATTCGTACAAAAACCAGATGCGGCGCATATAGGCGCTGGTTGGTTTGTCCGCAATCATGGCTGCAGTCTCTTGGGGATCAGCGGCCTCAAAAAGCCGCTTCAAAACAGCCAAATCTAGCCCTTCATATTTCAGGGCAAAAACGAGTTGCCCTTCCAAGGTTGCATCCGGCATATGGCGGGGCGTAAAAATACGCCACCCGTCTTTTTCAAAAATGCTGTGACGTGTGCCGATAGCAGATAAAATCCGTGGCAGAGGAACGGCAAGTTTATAGGCGTGTATCAAGGCGGCATAACCGACAGGAACCGCAGCCTCTGGCAGCCGCTTTTCCTGAAAAACGGTAACAGCTTCCGAAAAATACTGACTTTTCTTATCTGCCATGTAAAATGCTTACTTTCTGTGAATCTTGGTTACAGAGGCCATAGTACCCTGAAAAACACTTATTTTCTATGAATTTTGATTACAAATAAGTATTTTTTGTGAAAAATGGTTACTTTGTGTGGTGCTGGATAGAATGTAAAAACTGTCGAGGGTTCACGCCCTCCGTGAGTTCGAATCTCACTCTTCCGCCCCCTGAACTCAGTCCATAAGGTTTCATCCGGAACTAAAAAAACACCCTCTTCGTTACTTTCTCGAACACTCCCCCCGGGGGGCTTAAATCACTGTATTCCAAGCCATTTTTAAGGCGGGGGAGACATCAATTTCACGGAGATTTATTAGGATGAAAACACTAGCACTTACACTCATGGCAACAGCGGCTTTAGGCCTTGCAGCCTGCTCTTCTAACCCTGCCCATAAAGCGCCAGGAACATATAAAAGCAGTTCAACAACACAAACATCAAGCGGCACAACCTACAAAACGGAAAAAACAACAGATGTCGAAGTTGATGAATATGGCAATAAAAAAGCCACTGTTGAAACCGAAGCATCCAAAGATCCTGAAGGCCTGATGAACAAGAGCACAACAAAATCCAAATCAACATATTATGAATAAGATCTGAAATAGGTGTTTACAGCAGAAGCCGCATACTTGGTGTGCGGCTTCTTTCATTATTGTTAAAAATGTAACACACCTTATAATTTCAGTGCTGAGGATCGCGGAGATTTCAATTTGAAAATTCAATATTGCTCAATTACGGGGGCCGACGATGCCGTTGCCTTGAAAGACCTTGAGGCTATGGCGCAGGAATTTCCCTTCGTAGAATGGGCTGTCTTGTGGCTTCCGGCTCAGGCAGGTCAACCCCGTTGCCCCTCTTATGACTGGATCGCCCGTTACAGCAAAGAATACAAAGGCCATAACTCCGCCTTGCATCTTTGTGGTCAGGGGTTGCTCGATTTCATCGAAGGTAAGACTGAAATCACAGATATCATGAGAGGCTTTAAGCGGATTCAACTCAATCTTGAATTTGGCAATATGGCAGGTCTCTATGATGAAAAAAAACTGCTATCTCGTATCAAGGCGTTAACTTCCTGGGAATTCATTGTTCAATATACAGATAAAAACAAGCATCTCCTGCCCTTGCTGAATTCCATACCAAACCATACTTTATTGTTTGATACTTCGGCTGGCAGGGGCATAAGTCCTGACGCTTGGCCTGCCCCCATACCGGGTCATAAATGTGGATATGCCGGTGGCATCAATCCTGCCAATGTTGCCCGTAATCTTGAAATGATTGCGCACGTTGCCAACGATCAAACAACCTGGATAGACATGGAATCCGGTGTACGCACAAATGATATATTTGATTTTTCTAAAGTACGACAGGTACTGGATATAACAAAACCTTATGCCGCAGCCTAAGAGATTAAAAATGACAAAAAATATGCCCGCTTTCGAAGGTGATTACCAAAAACTTACGGATAGCTACTTGGATCGTCTTGAGCATAGCGCCGAGGCATTAAATAATATCGTCAGCCTTATCTCGGCGGGAAATCTGAGAAAGGATGATCTTCAGCGTGCACAATCAATCGCACATGGATTAGCGGGATCAGGCACCCTCTTTGGCTTTCCTCAAATTACAGATGTGGGCCGTGAAGTCGATCTGCATATTGTAAGCCTTGTAGAGGAGTTCCCTGTTGGCCGCATTCCTGATGAAGAACAGGAAAAATTGCGCCTTGTAATACTGAAGTTGCTAAAAGCCTGTCAGGATAACGCCCACAATAAAAAGCGGCCTGCCAATAAAAGGCTGTTTGGGAATATCAAACAACAGGCATTGCCAAAGACATTTCACGTCGTCGTCGTTGATGACGATCCACAGGTCAGCCATGTTCTGGAGTCTCAATTGCGCCAGAATGGCATTATCGTCACTTTGGCGGAGAGTGGAACCGCAGCCCTGCGTGCAGTTTCAAGGAACCAGCCAGATCTTGTCATTCTGGATATCAGCATGCCTGGAATGAACGGCCATGAAGTGCTTCGAGAGTTAAAACAAACACCTGGATTAGAAAATATACCCATCCTTATATTGACAGGCAGCACCTCTAAGCAGGAAGAAACAACAGCTTATCATGGTGGCGCTATTGATTTCATAGTAAAGCCATTTGACCCGGAAAAACTGATAAAACGGGTTGAGGATATTATGGAAGCGGCGCGTTATACGGTCATGATCGTCGATAATGACGAACTCGTACAACAGCTTCTGGACAGCAAATTCCGCCATGCAGGTTTTAAAACCATTCTGATCGATGATGGCAAGCTGGCATGGGATCGCATTCAGAAAGATCTTCCTGATCTTGTTATTCTGGATCGTATGATGCCCGGTCTTGAGGGGCTGGCCGTCCTTAAGAATATCCGCACCGACACTCATACAAAAGACATACCCGTTATTATTCTTAGCGCCCGGTTCGAAGAACGTGATATTGAACTAGGCATGCAAATGGGCGCTCAGGAGTATCTCTCCAAGCCTTTCATCACAGACGATCTATTAGAAAAAAGCTTTGCCCTTCTTAAAAAAGACAAGGTAAAACTTAATGCCCGTAATTGATTAACGCTCTGTCATGGCTGTCTGAATTGAGTTACGTATAGGCTTTAGAAGATATTGCAGAATAGTTTTGTCGCCCGTGACAATATCTGCCATAACAGTCATCCCCGGCATAATGACATTCTTGTCAGGAGTATTTCCTACATGGTTCTGTGACAAGGTAACACGTCCCTTATAATATCTTTCTCCAGCGTCATTTTGGAACGTTGAGGGAGATATATATTCAAGGCTGCCAGCAACGGCGCCATAACGGCTATAGTCGAATGAACTGACTTTCACCTGAACCGGTTGACCCAATTTTAGATGACCAATATGACGTGGTGAGATGCGAATATCCACGACCATAGGCCGGTCCATGGGAACGATTTCCATCAGAGTCTGCCCCGGTGTGACAACGCTACCCTTTGTAGTGACACTCAGGCTCTTAACAAGACCGCGTGCAGGCGCCGCAACTTCAAGACGGTCAACGCGACCTTTCATTTTGTCCTGTATCTTGACGTTCTCCGCGATATCATTTTCAACAGCCTCGAGTTGCTTCCATGCTTCGTCACGGAACCGCGTATTCAAAGATGCCAATCGATCCTTATACTCTTTGACTGCAGAGCGGGCTTCCTCTACCTGCGCGTATATTTGCTGACTTTCACCACGCATGGCGTTAGCCTCTTGCTGGGTTTCAAGAAAACTGATCTTTGAAACATAGCCTTTAGTTTCCAATTGGGCTTTGCGGTCTAGCAGGTCTTGGGTAATGCCCAGATTTTCGCTAATTGTCGCCTGACGGGATTGCAGTGCCTTGATGGTATTCTGTTTCTGATTTATTTGTTCACGCACAATGTTACGTTCGCTTTCCCGGGCATCCAGCATAGATTGATACATGCGCTTTTGATTCGTAATTTGCTCATCTGTTGCAGACTGAAACTTTGTAAAATCAGGTTTCTTACCGTCGATAAAGGCTTTAAGCCGTTCCTGTTGCAGAGTCAGGTATAGTTGACGTTCCTCTATTTGCCCCAGGTCCTCATTAAATCCTGTGCCACTCAAACGCATAAGGACATCGCCCGCATTCACAAGTTTGCCTTCTTCAACATTAATCTCGTCGACAATGCCACCTTCCAGGTGTTGCACAACCTGCTGCGCACCCTGAGGAACAACCTCACCGGGTGCACGCGCTACCTCGTTAATATTCGTAAACCCTGACCAGCCAATAAAGGATATAACGGTAATACTGATCATAAGAATGGTGGCGCGCGCCATGTGAGAAGGTAACGTTTCTTGTAAACGCGCGGAATGGGTAAGGTAGCGTAACTGCTGACGTTCGCCTTTCTTTGTAAATATGTTTTCTATATCTTTTATGATTGACATGGCTCTCTCCTATTCCCTGCTATGAGAGTTCTTTAAGTTTTTGATTAACCAGTTTAGCGGGCCCTACAATCGGTGCGCGTCGGCGGCGCAGTGCAATAATATGATCGGCAACCGCCATAAGGTCATTACGATACGTCACCATAAAGACTGTTCGCCCTTTCTTCAGTCGCAGAATACTATCTACAAGCTCGATGCCTGCCGGGTCATTCATCAAAGCATTGGGCAGTTCATCAATCAGTAAAATTGGAGCATTATGAAGATAAGCACGCGCCATACACAATCTGAAAGCCATGCTGGTAGAGATATATGTTGCATCTTCACCACCAATGCGTGATTGCAACCCTCTGGGAAAATGCTGAATGTCGTTCCATATGTTAGCCTGCTTTAATGCCATCTCCATTTCCTTAGCCGTTGCCAACGGGGATGCCAGTCTCAAGTTGCTCTCGATAGACCCATCGAAGAAATGCGGATACTGTGAAATATATGATATGTGATGGCGCAATTCTTGCGGATCAAGCTGACGGATGTCATGTCCATCAATATGGATAGATCCGACCTGTGGTGCATACATACCCAGTATCATTTTCAGGAGGCTGGTCTTGCCTGAGCCATTATCCCCTGTAATCAAAGCTAACTCACCTGGTTTCACATTAAAGGTTAACCCTGAGAAAACGGGATTAATATCGCCTGGATAACGCAAACCAACCTGTGTGAATGTCACTTCACCCTTCCAGGTCAGGGCTCGTTTAGGTACCTCGCCCAGTGCTTTCTCTTCCTCGATACTCATTAAGTCGTTAACTTGACGAATGCTATTACGCAGCTGGTCAAGACGTGGCACCATTGTGCATAAACTGTAGAACGGTGTCAGAACCCGCCAGCATAAGATCATGGTCGCAACCAGGGCCCCCGCACTCATCTGTCCAGCCCAGATAAGATGAACACCAAAGCTGACAACGGCAACGGACGACATAATTGTAAGCCCATGTGCCAACGTTTCGCCCACGTTGCCAAGCCACTGCAATTTGAAATGAGCATGAACCTCCCGAGCCGTCAGTTCTTCATACTTCTTTTGCCAAATATCTGTAAGGCCGAAAGTACGAATCGAGGGTAACTTCTCGAATGTTTCCAGTGAGAATTGCTGGCGCGCCGATGTAGCTTTGGCAGCATCACGGATGCTAACTCGCACTTTACGCCATACTGTAATGAACAGAAGAGCATATAGAACAGTCACCGACAAAGGCACCAAACACAAAGGTCCTGCAATAATAGCAATTGTAATCAGAGCCAGAATTGAAAATGGCATTTCCAGAAGCGAAAGGAACACAGCACCACTGAAGAAATCTCTTACAGACTCAAATGTTTTCATACGCGCCACTTGCGCAGGTACGGAAGCCCGCTCGATATATCCCGGGGCTAGGGACAATAACCGGCCAAAAATCTCATTACTGACTATATTATCAAGACGGCTGGCAAAGCCTGATAGAATGCGGGCCTGACCTTGACGCAAGAACCACTCCATAATCAATGCCACACCCACCCCCACAACCAACATGGCTAGTACGTCTGGCGTATGAGCAGAAATAACCCGATCATAAACGGTCATAATGAACAACGGAGCAGACAAGGCTGCCAGATTTAAGAAGAGTCCAATGGCAAATATCTGCCAATATGTTTTTGCAAAACGTTTAAGAACGGCCCTGAACCATGTGTGACCTGCAGCTTTACGCGTTTGCGCTGAAAGGGGAGAGCGAGCGACTATATATTCCTCAAAAAACCATACCTCACCGGCAGGATCAGGAATCTCGCTCAGAAATTTCTGGGCGGAGCAGTCGTAAACATGGGTTGACGATATAATAATATAAGGCTTTTTCCCTTTCCGGGAGAGAAATAGACAAGGCATTAAACGCTCGTCAATGTCATCAGCAGAAAGGTATGCCGGACGCGCCAGATACCCAAAATTGGCAATGCTGTCCAGAAATTCGTCGAAACCATAGCTTTTCAATCCATAAGGGACAGAATCCGATAATCTGCGCCAATCACAATCCGGCTCTAAAGTGAGAGCCAACGCACAGATACAAACTTCCCAAGGAGTACGGTTTCTACGGCTACGCCAAACAGAATTTACAAGACGCTGTTTTAAATTCTGAATAGCCTCATTCAGAACCATCTCAGATGATAAACTTTCTGTTGTATATTTTGGCTCCTGTTTAGGCTGCATGACCGACCTCCTCCTGCTTATGCACGGTAGGTTGAACAGGCACAAGGCCTCCAGGTGTTAATTCGAAGTGGAAATGAGCAAGACGAGAAATATATTTATCATCCGTGACCAGTATCAGGCAGGTATCGCGGCGGAGCCCCCCCAGCGTCGAAATGATGTTTTTGTAACCATTGCGGTCAAGATTGCGATCAGCATCATCGAACAATATGATTTTTGGGCGCAATGCCAGAGTGCGTGCCACGGCAATTCTCTGTTTTAATCCTGGTGTTACGGCATCAGGCTCAACACCGTGCAGGAAAGTATCATAACCCAAGGGCAGTTTATTGACATCGCGCTCAACCCCCAGGGAGTCAAGAATATCGTGCATGCCATCAAAATCTGTTAGGCCAAAACGTGTCAGATTATCCGCGATAGTGCCGCGAAATATCTCACTCTCGGCGCTAATAATACCCACCTTTTTTACAAGTTCATCCTTATTGAAATCCTGAATATCACGACCATCAATCAGGATCTGGCCATCCGAAGGTTTTTGAATCCCGGCTATCATATTGAGTAAAACCGTACGTCCTACTCCGTGCCCGCCTGTAATATGAATGGTAATTCCCTGTTTCATATGCAGATTGACCTTATTGAACAGCCAGCGATTTTGTGAATGGATGTAGTACCCTACATCACGCAAACTCAAAACGGACAAAGAGTTACACATCCTCTGGCCCGAAGTTGACCTGTCCCGCCACTGTACTTGAGGTAAATTCAGTATCTGGTTAGCTTTTTCCTGAGCAACTTGGAAATCCTGATAACGCGCCCATAAACCAAGACTGCGCTGGACCGGCTGCATCAAGCGTCCGGACAATAGGATACAGGCGATCAGGCCGCCTGCTGTCATGTCGCCACCTAAAACGGCGAGCGCTCCAATAGCTATAGTGGCTGCAATAATTGCATGAGCATAGGTTCCAGCTGCATTGAATGATGATGAGGCAGCTATTGTAACGCTATAATTCGACAGTGTAGAACTGCGCTCGTAACGTTCGTATCTGCGCATAAAATGTTCTTCAAGCCCCATGGCTTTCAGAGTATGAATGCCCTCCAGCGTGCCAATCATAAAATTGTAGCGCCGGTCATCTGCATAATCTCGTTCGGCAAGCCCGCTTTTCAGCTTTCGGCCATAATAAATTGAGGAAGCTAGAAATAACCCTAAGATGGATAAAGGCACCAGCACAAGAGGACCGCCAATATAGGCAATAAGACCCATAAAAATCATGGCGAAAGCAAGATCGATGATGGTGATCATCGTGTACCCATTATAAAAATCACGCAAGCGCGATATTGCAGATAGTCTGTTTAGGTTTTCTCCTATACCAGCTGAATTCACAACGGCAAGATCGGAATTAAGTATGCCCTTTATGGCTTTGCTCATGGTTTCATACTCAAAAGCAGCCCCTTTCCAACTGATTAGATATGTACGTGAAAGACGCATAATGACTTCAAGTATCACCACCACACACAAAGCAGATATAAGGATGGGGAGCGTTCCCGAGCCTGGATTAGGCAAGATGCGATCATAAACTTGCAGCGTAAGAATGGGCAAACCCAGCGAAAGAAGATTTATAATCACCGAAGACAGAAGAAGAATGCTGACATTCTTCTTAATTGCGGGAAGTTTTTGTACTTCCCGAATAATATTAGATTGATGTTTCATGAAAGTTTCCCCTTACCGCAGACTGGGCAGATAACGCGGATCTAGCCAAAAAGACCACCGCCGCCTCCTAGCATGCCACCAAGGCCACCCAACACAGGCGTGGTATCGATGACACTTCCCAATCCTTCAGTTAGGGTGCCGACAGGATCAGGCAAAACATCCGGTACGATTGGTCCGCCTAACAAGCTACCGACAGCCTCTCCCAGCCCCTCAACAGCGGTTCCCGATCCCGCACCGGCAACATCTCCACTGACGTCACCTAGATCAGGAATCACCGTATCAATAACATCCCCACCCAGAAGATCGAGGTTAACATCAAGCCCTATATCCGTGCCAAGACCATCAAGTACGCCATCGATGTCACCAGCAAGCGCCCCTTCCAGGATATCTGTTACGCTTTCGGGCTCTGTAAGCGAGTTAACATCGATATCAACGTCAATGTCACCTATCAGCGATTCAATAATGTCGAGCGGCACATCCGCATCCAAATCAGGAGCTTCGAGGCCTAAAAGTTCCACATTTGTATCCAAAGAAAGATCAGTGTCGCTATCAGGCGCTGTGGCATCATCACCCCCTGGAATGCTGTCGAGAAGCCCGCCCAGAACATCGCTTCCTAATGGTTCGTTCCCGATCAAATCCTCTATTGGAAACACTACATCGGCATTCGCTAAAACATCAGCCGCAAAGTCAGCTGCATCATTCAGAACATCATCTGTAGCTAAGTTCTCGGATAAATCAGGCAGAATATCAGTTGCCACATCAAGGCCAACAGTAAGCTGCGGCAAAATGCCATCTGCGTCCTGGAGTATACCACCCTCACCGATAACCGTATTTACAACCCCGGCGATATCAAAATCATGAATATCGTTGGCAACAGAGAACAAGTGATCTCCTAAATCCTCAACCAATGCATCGGCATCAACTGTTATATCTATGTCACCCAGCAACGTTTCTACGGGATTGAGAGGAACATCTAACGTGGTTTCCAATGTATTAAAACCCGGAATAACAGCGCCCAGATTCAGAAGTAAATCCGTATCACCATCAGGGTTGCCGCCAAGACCCGTAAGATCAAGTACGGAATTCACAATGCTGGTAACAGGCTCAACGAGAGCACTTGGCAATAAAGACTCTACACCACCAATCACATCATCAAGGAGATTAGTCGCACCCGAAATCACAGGATCCAACGGCCCTGTAATCTCGGAAAGATCCGTTCCGATTAAGGTTGTACCGCCGAGCACCGCATCAGCCGAGGCGCCTATATCTGGCAACAGGCCATGATCTCCGGGCAAAATATTATCTATAATAGTATCAACATCAATGTCGACATCGCCCAGTATATCTTCAATGGGATCAAGAACCGTATCAAGATCAACATCCAGAACAGGGGTATCAATATCAACTGTTAAATCTACATCATCATTAACAGGCGGCTCTTCCGGCGGTTCTACAGGAGGCTCTTCTGGTGGCTCCTCTGGAGGAGACGGAGGATTAGTGATATCTATGTCGTTCTCATAATTGAAATCACCGCCACCAGTAAAACCCCGTGCCTTAAGGGTTGACACACCCGCACCAATACCCGCGCCCATGGCTGGGATATCAGAACCTGTATTTCCTAAGCCTCCTACGCTAAAAATATCATCGGCATGCCCCGCCATAGACATGCCGTTATCGTCATCCTGAGAATTGCCGAAACCACGCGTACTGGCGTCTCCATTGGTGAAAGTGCCACCCGGCACATCACTACCGGTGATATCCCCACCCTTCATGACATCAAACGGGTTATTCAGTAGGCTGGATTCATTTGTTTGTTGTGACTGAAGAACAAGATAATTAAGATTACCAGAACCTGTAACACCCTCAGTCGCGCCATCAATGTCATCAACCTGATAGAACTCTGCATCCAACCTGATGGCCGGAGTATCATGCATAGAATTTAGGTAGTTTATGTGCTCTTTGATTATACTCTGATCAATTGCTTCCGCTGATTTCGCGTCTGATTGGACACTCATGACTCACCCTTTCCCCGGTATGTAGTCATGTGCCGAAAAGCCTCACATGACCTTATTCCGTAAAAGGTTGCAATCGTCATGCCACAACCAATGCTTTTAATGAAGGTATTAAGATGTAAAGAATATTAGACCCGAAGAATATGCAGATGCCTTAGTCATTATTCTTATTTGCAAAAGAAAAAGCCTGAGTGCGAAGCTTCAAATTTTATCTATATACTATGGGATATGGTTTCCGCGTGATGATGCGCCGCACGATCATTTAAGGACGAATGCAGAGTAATAAAGATCAGAAAGTTCATGACAAATAAAACTGTTCCTATCAAAAGGTAGACTTTAGAACGATCAGTAGTTTTATGACATGCATGTTCATCATGACCTAAAGCGTGGCAGTCCGTACGTCTTGCAAGCCAATATGCCCACCAGCCTAACCCCAGCATAATGGCCGAGAATGTAATGATCGGGATTTCATATCCATGAATGACATCATGGAGTGCCGTGAAAGCTGTGGGAAGCAACCCTACGCCTACAGCCAAACTAAGCAACGCTGCCAAAGTTGGAAGCACGCAACAAAAGAGGTGTGAAACCTCTGATGCAATTACAAACCAGACAATATTGCGGCGCAGCTTTTCCATTTTTTAAAGCAGATTGAGTAGTGTTATGTTATATAATAACACAAATATAGGGCAGCATTGAAAATAAGTAAAGAAAATAAGCTTTTACAGGGGTACGCTTTTCCTCTAGGCTCCGAAGAGGGCACCATTGCTATGACTCTTTACCCCCAAGACCCTGAAGCAGCTGCGCAATTTCTTCTACAGCAGCACTGGAATAATGGCTTGTTGCCAATTAATCCTGGAACTGCCGCACATGCATTGGGGGTGCAACTGCGCGCAATCTCCGATGCCAAAAGCCCAGCCTGTCTGACATACGAGGAAGGTAAGCCCGTTATTACCTATGATAAAGACGAGCCTTTACTAAGAAAGAGATTTGCGGTTGCTCATGCACTTGGCCATATTGTACTTCAGCACACAACCCACCCTGCCGAAACCTTAGAACATTTCAGTTTAAATACCCCTATAAGACAGGAGCACGAGGCAAACGAGTTCGCTATGAGCTTGCTTATTCCACGCAAAACATTGCTTACGCTTATATATTCAGGAAAGATGTGCGGCACTGAAGAATTGGCAGCAGCGCACGTCGTATCGCCCGTCGCCATGAACGAGCGTATCTCGATGCTGACAACTGCAGGAATCCTTGGCTTTAATTAGAAATGCAGGGCTTTACCGTACGCCGATAACACACTTTCATGCATCATTTCCGATAGGGTCGGATGCGCAAAGATTGTATGCATAAACTCCACCTCAGTAGCCTCCATAGTCTTTCCTATAACATAGCCCTGAATCATTTCTGTGACTTCGGCCCCCACCATATGCGCCCCAAGCAATTCCCCGGTTTTGGCATCAAAGATGGTTTTAACGAGCCCTTCCGGCTCACCCAAGGCAATCGCCTTGCCGTTACCGATAAACGGGAAACGACCGACTTTCAGCTCATAGCCTTTTTCTTTGGCTGCTTTCTCGGTCAGACCGACAGATGCCACTTGCGGCATACAATAAGTGCAACCCGGAATATTGGTTTTGACCATCGGATGTACATCGTTCAGGCCCTTAATTTTCTCGACGCAGATAACACCTTCGTGGGATGCCTTATGAGCGAGCCACGGCGCGCCCGCCACATCACCAATCGCATAAACACCCGGCTCCGCCGTTTGTAGATATTCGTCGGTTATGATATTGCCCCGCTCGGTTTTGACCTTGGTATTCTCAAGGCCGATATTCTCCGTATTCGCCACAATACCAACAGCCATGATCACGCGGTCAGCGGTGATCTTTTCAGTTTTGCCAGCAACCTCAACGTGGGCGGTAACGTTATGGGCGCCCTTCTCCAGCTTGGCAAGCTTGGCGCCCGTAATAATCTTCATGCCCTGCTTTTCAAACTGCTTGCGAGCGAAGAGGGATATTTCTTCATCCTCAACTGGCATCACCCGATCCATCATCTCTATCACGGTCACTTCAGCACCAAGGTTACGGTAGAAGCTGGCGAACTCGATACCAATAGCACCAGAACCCACAACGATCAGGGATTTTGGCATCTCTGTCGGCACCATTGCCTCGCGGTATGTCCAGATCAGCTTGCCGTCCGGCTCCATGCCCGGAATGACACGTGCCCGCGCGCCTGTGGCAATAATGATATGCTTGGCGGCCAGCGTTTCGAACACCTTGCCATCCTTCTCAACTGTCACTTTGCCCTTGCCCGCCAGCTTGCCCCAGCCATCAAATACGGCAACCTTATTTTTTTTGAGTAAATGGCCAATGCCGCCAGAAAGCTGTTTGGCGACGCCGCGTGAACGCTCAACGATTTTCTTCAAATCAAAGCTGTAACCATCGATTTTGAAACCAAACTGGTCAGCATGTTTGATGAGATGGTTAATCTCGCTGGAACGCAGCAACGCCTTGGTCGGAATACAACCCCAGTTCAGGCATATACCGCCCAGGTGATTGGCCTCGACAACAGCGGTTTTGAAACCCAGTTGCGCCGCGCGGATCGCCGCTACATAACCACCGGGACCGCCACCGATCACAACGATATCAAAATTCTGCTCAGCCATAATCTATTCCTTTATCAACGCCAGTAATTTTTCAGTCGGGTAATCCGGCATATCGTGCGCCATTAACCCATGCTCTATATACGCCTTATCAAGATCATCAATAACAATCTCACCATGCCCGCCAATTGCAGCCTTGAAACGTTCGCTATCACCTAGCGTCACAATCTCGTCATTTGAAACCACCAAATAAGTCAGATGGATATCATGCGGTAAATTCCGTACACGCTCCGGCAAATGTTTATAAGCATGCGCCAATGATTTACAATCATCCTCTGCTGAAACAAGTGATACCTTGTCAGTAATGCGCGGTACATTCATATACTCTGTCTTCCAGATACGCATAATGTCCTTGGCAGGATCAGGATCAATGATCCCCTGAGCCCCAGCCACAAGGAGTACCTGACGGATATTTTTCAATGGCGCGCCCGGTGTTGTCAGCGACCAAAGCGCCGAAACAGCCCCAAAGCTGCTGCCCCAGATGTAAATACTCTTGTAAACATTGGTTAGTGTTTGCAAAGCAATCCATGGCTCGCCTAACCAATACTTTACGGTTGACGGCCCGCCGCCCAGATGCGTCTGATTATGTTCACGGCCATGGCGCAGCCGACCTGCATTATTCACCATAGCAGGCGCTGTCGGGCTATTCAAACGTGTGCCGCAGTGGCGTAATACTACAACAGCAAACCCCGCCTGAACCAGGGTTCCGGCATGGCGCTGCTCAAAATGCGGCGCGCCCATACCGGGATAGCCGGGGCAAAACAAAACGACTTTATCTGTGGGTTGTTCAGGTTCCCATATTTGCCCTTCGACATGGTCATCGCCATGTTGAAATACAGTCCAATGCATACGCATAAATATCTTGCCCCCCAATTATGACAGGGCAAAGATTACCTGAATTTCTTGTACAGAAAAAGGGTGTTAACGATTTGAAATAAATGAATTATTATTTCATATGCGGGGCAACGGACTGATACCCCTGCGAAGGCGGGGCTTTTATGCAGGAAAGCTGCTCAAAGAATTGCTCGAATGCTTGCACACCGCCTGTACTACCCGCACTCACCAACAACTTAACTCTAAAAATTTCATCGTTTGTAGTATTCATGAACCCGTGAAGAATTCTTCTGTTTAAGTCCACTTCATCCTGAGTCAGAACTGAGGGCTCTAAAAGAACAAACATATCAGGATCCCCTAAACTTTGGCGTTTAAGCTTTATAACATCCTGACACACCCGCCAGGCAGCGTAAGCCGGGTGGCTGCGGTCTTTAAACTCACTTGTTAAGCCCATCCGAAGGTCATTGTAAATATGTTCTTCAAACAGAGAGAAATCGCTCACAATCACTTCATGAGAAAGGTCGGCAGACTCAATCAGGGATGCTTTGGTAATCAGGGAGAGCATTTGCTCATTAAAACGCATGCTTAACGGAACATCCTTATTCCTCGACTTAAATGCGATCGAGTTACCACGTATCACATAAGCGCCGCGCCGCTCAAATTCATTACAAAATTCCGCCTTAGCGTGATCAGACACGCCGGCAACCTCAATACGAAAAACCATGATTTAAACTCCCTGCAATATATTTAACTGCAATAACTGCAAACAGGTTCATTGAGTTCCCTCCTGATGAAAAAACTTTCATAAGAAAGTGCCTGCTTAGAACCTCAGCAGAATTGTTAAACCAGCATATTTACAGGGTTCTCGATATAGCGCTTGAAGAACTGCAGGAATTCAGCACCCACAGAGCCATCAACCGCACGGTGATCAACCGATAACGTACATTTCATGAATGTACCGACCTTGATCACGCCATCTTCAACGTACGGTTTTTCTTCGCCTGCACCAACAGCCAGAATACAAGCTTGCGGCGGGTTAATGATGGCTGAGAATTCGCTGATGCCAAACATGCCAAGGTTGGAAACCGAGAATGTGCCGCCCTGGAATTCAACAGGCTTCAGCTTGCCTTCGCGGGCGCGACCAGCGAGGTCTTTGACCTCTTCCGAAATCTGACGCAGGCCTTTGGTCTCAGCCGCCTTCACAATCGGAGTGATCAAACCGTTCGGTGTGGAAACCGCAACAGAAATATCAGCATGATCGAATTGCAGGATCGCATCATCTGTCCATGAAACATTTGCCGCCGGATAAGCCTTCAACGCCATCGCGCAGGCCTTCACAACGAAATCGTTTACGGACAGTTTGAACGCACCCTTGGCTTCAGCGTTGATACGCTCACGCGCCGCCATCAGATCATCCAGACGGCATTCCACGGTCAGGTAGAAATGCGGAATGGTTTGCTTTGATTCCAGCAGACGTGATGCCACTACTTTCCTGATATTATTGTTCGGCAGTTCCTTATAAGTCATGCCCAGCAAATCAGCCTGCTTCTTGGCATCAATGCCAACAGACGGCGTGCGTGATGTGGATGACGCCGGTGCAGAAGCAGCAGCTTTCGGCGCACCACCCTTTGCAAGGTCAGCCTTGACGATACGGCCATGCGGGCCTGTACCTTGTACTTTCGACAGATCAATACCCAGTTGCGCCGCCATACGACGTGCCAGCGGTGTTGCGAACACGCGGGAGCCAGTTTTCGCTGTAGGAGTAGATACTGCCACAGGAGCCGAAGCCAGTTTGGTTTCCGCTTTTGGTGCTGATGCTGCAACGGGAGCCGATTTCGGTGCCGCACCGATATCATTCGCTGTTTCCCCTTCTTCAAGGATCATGGCGATAATGGTGTTAACAGCAACACCCTCAGTGCCTTCGGCAACAAGGATCTTGCCCAGAACACCCTCATCAACAGCTTCCACTTCCATGGTCGCCTTGTCGGTTTCAATCTCGGCGATCACATCACCGGATTTAATCTTGTCGCCTTCCTTCTTTGTCCAGCGGGCAAGCTTGCCTTCGGTCATCGTCGGCGACAGGGCGGGCATTGTTACATTAACGGGCATAGCAAACTTCTTTCACAACATGCACAATTTCATCAACTTGCGGCAGAGCGAGTTTTTCAAGATTGGCTGCATAGGGCAGAGGCACATCGGCAGCGCAGACACGACGAACGGGAGCATCCAGATAATCAAACGCATGCTCGTTGATCAGGGCCGCAATTTCAGAACCGATACCGGCGAACGGCCAGCTTTCCTCGACGCTCACACAGCGGTTGGTTTTCTTAACGGACTCCACAATCGTCCAGCGGTCCAGCGGGCGAATGGTACGGAGGTTGATCACTTCCGCGCTGATGCCCTGCTCTTCCAGTTTCTTGGCAGCTTCCAGAGCCTTGCCTACCATGATCGAGTAAGCCACGATGGTGACATCCGTGCCTTCGCGTTCGATTTTCGCACGACCAATAGGAATGATGTAATCCTCATCCTTAGGCACTTCGAAGCTCTGGCCGTACATGATTTCGTTTTCAAGAACCACAACCGGATTCGGGTCACGGATCGCCGCCTTCATCAGGCCCTTGGCATCCGCCGCAGACCACGGCGCCACCACTTTCAGGCCAGGGATATGACCGTACCATGAAGCGTAGCACTGGCTGTGCTGTGCGCCCACGCGAGATGCCGCGCCGTTAGGACCACGGAACACGATCGGGCAACCCAGCTGACCGCCAGCCATGTAAAGCGTCTTGGCAGCAGAGTTGATGATGTGGTCAATCGCCTGCATCGCGAAGTTCATTGTCATGAACTCAACAATCGGCTTCAGGCCTTTGAAAGCAGAGCCCACAGCGATACCGGCGAAGCCGTATTCTGTAATTGGTGTATCGATCACGCGTTTTTCGCCAAATTCCTCCAGCATGCCTTGGGAAACCTTGTAAGCCCCTTGGTACTGAGCAACTTCCTCACCCATCAGGTAAACAGTTTCGTCACGGCGCATTTCTTCGGACATACCGGCACGCAGCGCTTCACGCACTGTCATCGTCACGGTGTCAGCCATGTAAGCGGCTTCGTCGAACGGTTGTGGCTCCAGCACCTCACCCTGTGCATACAGGATATCGCGGTTAGCAATTGCTTTGCCGCCCGCCTGTGTCACTGTGGACGCGGAATGAACCATCGCTGGCGCATCAGCAGATTGTGGTACGCAAGGAATATCTGTCACCGGGGCTTTCACGATAATTTTATCAGCGCCTTCGCCATCCTCCAGCAGGATCGCGATAACCGCATTCACGGCCACGCCTTCTGTGCCTTCCGGAATAACGATCTTGCCGATCTTGCCTTCATCAACAGCTTCCACTTCCATGGTCGCCTTGTCAGTTTCAATCTCGGCGATCACATCGCCGGGCTTTACAGTATCGCCTTCCTTCTTCGTCCAGCGGGCCAGTTTGCCCTCTGTCATCGTCGGGGAAAGTGCGGGCATAAGGATATCTGTAGGCATATCTACTCCTTGACGGCGGCAATGACTGCCACTTCAACATTAAAATCGGGGAATACGAGTTTGGCTTCAACGCAAGCTCGGGACGGCGCCTGACCTTGCGGCACCCATTCGTCCCATACCTTGTTGAACTCGTCATAACTCGCCATATCGGAAAGCCAGACGGTGGCAGACAGCATGTGATTTTTATCGCTGCCGGTATCAGCCAGATATTTTTCAATCGCGCCGAGGATCTCGGTTGTCTGATCGGTGATACTCTTGCCGCGATTTTGAATCGAGACCTGGCCGGAAATATAAACCAGACCACCATGAACAACCACCTGAGACAGACGCTGATTGGTATTGATGCGTTGAATGGCCATTATTCTTTGACCTCAATTAGAATGTCCGTCCACAGCTCTTCCGGAGCAGGCTCAGGAGACTCCTGAGCAAACTGCGCGGACTCGTTGACAATCTCTTTTACTTCCTTCTCGATGGGCTTCAGCGCCTCTTCTGTGACGCCTTCTGCTTCGAGCAGTTTCTTGAGCGCCTCAATCGGATCACGCTCCGTGCGGTATTTCTCAACTTCTTCCTTCGAGCGATATTTGCCCGGATCAGACATAGAGTGACCACGATAGCGGTATGTCATGACTTCGAGGATGTACGGGCCGTTACCGGAACGAACATAATCAAGCGCCTGACGTGCCGCCGCCTGAACGGTGAAAACGTCCATGCCATCAACCTGCTCGCCCGGAATGCCGAAGCCTTCGCCACGACGATAGAGTGAGCCTGCCGCGTGACGCGCATTGCTGGTGCCCATCGCGTATCCATTATTCTCAATGACATAGAGAACCGGCAGCTTCCACAGGGACGCCATGTTGTATGATTCATAAAGCTGGCCCTGGTTCGCAGAACCGTCACCCATATAGGCGACAGCCACACCGCCATCACCATTGTATTTATGCGCAAAGCCAAGACCTGTACCCAGGCAACCGCTGGCGCCGACGATACCGTGACCGCCAAAGAAGTTCGCTTCTTTACTGAACATGTGCATGGAACCGCCCTTACCCGCAGAGTAGCCACCCTTGCGGCCTGTCAGTTCCGCCATCACGCCTTTCGGGTCCATACCGCAAGCCAGCATGTGGCCATGATCGCGATACGCCGTGATAACCGTGTCCTGCGGCTCCTGCACAGACTGGATACCTGTAACAACAGCTTCCTGACCAATATAAAGGTGGCAGAAACCACCAATCAGGCCCATACCGTACAACTGACCGGCTTTTTCTTCAAAGCGACGGATCATCAGCATATCGCGATAGAGCTTTTTCATCTCGCCGACATCAGGTTTAGGATTGGTATTTGAAACAGCTTTCAAACGGGGCTTTTTTCCGCCCGCTTCAGATACGGATGACACAGACATGCTCCTCCTTAAGGAGTTCCAGAAAATCCAAGAAATACGGACACTTTCATATATGATTTCTCAGCAAAAAACCAGATTCTGGCAGCCGATTTTGTGCGGTGCAGAACAATTCAGTTCTGACGAATAACGACGAATTCATCAGGATGCTGATAACCCAGCACGGCGCGGGCACGCTCTTCCAGCAGATCTGGATCTATAGATCCTGGACGAAGCATAGCCACTTTGTTCTCAAGTGACTGACGTTCATGGTTCAGGTCTTCATACTGATGCGTCAGGCGTTCAATATTGCGTTCCAATGACATAAGACGCAAGTAACTACGCTCTCCAGAAACAATATGATATGAAAAATAAAAACACAGGCAAAATCCGATGATTGCCACAAAATTGTGTTTAACTACATGATGTTGCTGGAGAAGCCTCTTCATATCCCTAGTGAATCACATCTGATTCCGGAAAGCAATGGGGATAAGTCAGAAAATGCAGTAGAGTCAGCCACTTATCCGTGAACATACAGAGAACATCATATAATTCAGACATAATTCACGATCCGGTGATAAATTTTTTTAATGAGCAATGAGAATGAGTCCCCGTCTGCTTCTGCTCTGTCCCTTCCAATCGGAAACTGCTAAAACGCATGAAACAGAAGATTTCTATATAAAATGAAATTCATATTGATAGCTGTCGCTGCCATGGCAGCAGCATACTTTATGGGCATCAGCCGAAATACCACTATTAGATGGCTAGGTCAGGGAATCCTCCTAGCACTAACTCTGGGTATTGCTGGTGGTGCCCTATTCTGCATCGTATTTCCCATCATTAAGCCTGAAACAGAAAGCGGAGTCCTGATCCTTATCGTCGTTCCGTTGATATTAATTTGCTATATTCCATGGACATTGTTCAGGCTGACTAGAGACATCGCGATGACAAGGGACTTCACGCCGGAACAAAAAGAGCAATTCATAAAAGAGAAAATAGATGATCTTGAAGCCGATCTGCAGAAGCAACTGGCTGAAGACATGGATACCGTCAATAAATTCTGGATTTCACCTGCCAAAAGGCGACGCCTTCGCCAAAACATCAACCATAATAAGCTGATGCTTGCCGGATTCAAAAAAATTGAATCTGAAATACAAAAAAGGAAGGAGAACCATCCAGACGGCCCCTCTTTTCTTTAGTAAAATTGAATTAAGCAGCGTTCTTTTTTGCCTTTTTGCTAACATCTGGCTTAGCACGCAGGATAGATGCACCTGCATATTGCGCCTGAGGACCCAGCAAGTCTTCAATACGGATCAACTGATTGTACTTGGCTGTACGATCAGAACGTGACAGGGAACCTGTTTTAATCTGGCCCGCATTCACAGCCACCGCGATATCAGCAATCGTGGAATCTTCGGTTTCACCGGAACGGTGTGATAGAACCACGCCGTAACCGGCCTTCTGCGCCATCTGGATAGCATCCAGCGTTTCGGTCAGGGAACCAATTTGATTGACCTTCACAAGGATCGCATTCGCGGCACCCATTTCGATACCACGCGCCAGACGTTCAGAGTTTGTCACGAACAGGTCATCACCGACGAGCTGAACACGATCACCCAGGGCTTTAGTCAGCGCAACCCAACCATCCCAGTCATCTTCGGCCATACCATCTTCGATGGATACGATTGGGTATTTTGCGCACAGGTCTTCGTAGAACTTGACCATCTCGTCAGAAGTCAGCATTTTGCCTTCGCCTTCCATGACGTACTTGCCGCCCTTGTAGAATTCTGTCGAAGCACAATCCAGACCCAGAACCACATCTTCACCAGCTTTGTAACCGGCGGCTTCGATAGCTTTCATAATGTAATCCAGCGCATCTGTTGTGGATTTTACAGCCGGTGCGAAACCGCCCTCATCCCCCACGTTGGTGTTCAGGCCAGCTGCTGACAGCTCTTTCTTCAGTGCATGGAACACTTCGGAACCGCAACGAATGGCTTCTGCGAATGTTGGCGCGCCCACAGGCAGGATCATGAATTCCTGGAAATCAATCGGGTTGTCAGCATGCGCACCGCCATTGATGATGTTCATCATAGGTGTTGGCAGCAGGTGCGCGAACGTACCACCGAGGTAACGATACAGCGGCACATCCAGCTCATCCGCCATTGCTTTGGCAACCGCCAGAGAAACACCGAGAATAGCGTTCGCACCTAGCTTGCCCTTGTTCGGTGTACCGTCCAGTTCGATCATCAGTTGATCGATATGGATTTGCTCTTCTGCATCTTGGCCGTTCAACAATTCAAAGATGTCGTTGTTTACGGCTTCAACAGCTTTCAGAACGCCCTTGCCGCCATAACGCTTCTTATCACCATCACGCAACTCAACAGCTTCGTGGGCGCCTGTCGACGCACCTGACGGCACAGCCGCACGACCATGGGCGCCTGTTTCCAATGTCACATCAACTTCCACTGTGGGATTTCCACGGCTATCCAGAATTTCACGGGCAACGATATCGATAATGGCGCTCATGCGACGACTCCTTGATGAAAATGTTAATAGAGGAGATATAGAAAAACATGAGGCAATTCCAGTATTTTTCCGGGCTTTTGCCTTGGCGAAAGTATAAAATAAGAGTAAAGACCTAACATCACCCTCATAAAAAATAATTCAATAATATCAATGTATTATTTTTTTGTTCTAGTCCCAGACTGAATTATGTATATTGATGAGAACGTTGCAGGTAATCATGAGAAAAATCAGGCAGATCACAAAAGAAGAAGAACTCGCTCTTCTCCGCGCATGGAAAACAAATAGCGACGAAAATGCTTTTAAAGCGTTATTGGCGGCTCACGACAAATTTTGCCGGAAAACCGCTTATGATTATATGAGAAAGAAACATGACATCCCGCTTGATGATTTGCATCAGCAGGCGCGTATCGGCCTACTCATTGCCGCTGAAAAATACGATCTAGAAAGCGGCACAAACTTTCTAAGCTACGCAGGGCATTTTATTCGCGGAGAGATTCAGAATCACATAGAAAATTGCGGCCATACGGTTCGTCACAGTGTGGTAACAATCAGACACGTCAGAGATTTGGAACGAATACGTGAAAAATTTTTTGTGGCATCGGGGCGTTACCCAGGCCTGGAAGAGCTGTCCAAACTCAGCGGCATTAAACTAAAGGCCACCGCAAAATATTCAGCCATGGCTGTAGCGAGCTCTTCATTGGATGAACCACAGCAAAACTTGAATGGCAAACCCATGCTCGATTTCCTGGATGAAGAGAACATACCAGAGCCTGCAGAGGCTGTGGAATTTAAAGAGTTGATGCAGAGAATCTGCCCCGCACTTGAGCAACTAAGCCCTAAAGAGCAGGAAGTCATCAGAATGCATTTTCTATCCGATGAATGGGAAGAGGCTACTTTTCAGGACCTGGGTTCTCAAATAGGGGTCAGCAAAGCAGAGGCATTTAGAATAGAAAAAAGCGCCCTTAAAAAACTTGGAAAATTACTTACACCCGAACCTCAATCTCACTGAGGTTTGAAAGTCAGGAGCCTTATACGGATTCTGCAACCGGGATCGGCCCCTGCCCCGTTACTGCTACATCAAATCCTGGCATTTGTGACAGGCACATCAAAATCAAGAAAGATAACTTTCTACTCATAAGGATAACCTCATGGTGCGTTCTGCCATCATCTTGATGTCGTGGTTTTTTTGTCTTGCCCGATTAAAAACATCGATCAATTTGAAATCGAGCAGTTTTGCCAATTTCTCAAAATGCCTTACCTGCAAACCATCCATCTCAGTCACACGCACCATATGAGGCAAACCTACGGCTTCATCATCAATAATGGCATAATGTGTCACCTCAGGATGCTCGGATAGCCACTGACGAATATGCGCCTTGCGAGGCGTAACCATGTCATAGAAACATGACCAGTCTTTGTGCAGGTGTTCCGGGTTCAGACCAGCAAGTGCCAGCATGGCGACGGTTTCCTCAAAATTCTCCTGATTACCGGGGATTGTACGTGTGCTGGTACATACGATCTTGATACCCGTCGCTTCACAAAGATTATTCAGTGCACCTATAGCTACAGGATCAATGGCATTATCATGCCCCGCATAAAGAATGACCCGCGGATTAGAAAGCGGGCCATCAAAATCAAGAAATATAATCTTCTCAGACATTCTTGGCGATTTCATCGATCTGCATCATGGTGCGCAAAACTGATTCCATATCGTTCAGCTTGACCATGTTAGGCCCATCAGATGGTGCATTGTCTGGGTCCTGGTGCGTTTCCATGAATACAGCGGCAACACCAATCGCCACAGCTGCACGGGAAAGCGGCGGCACCATTCTACGATCACCACCTGTGGCATTCCCTTTCCCGCCCGGTGACTGCACAGAATGTGTAGCATCGAACACAACCGGGTAACCTGTTTCCGCCATGATCGGCAACGCACGCATATCATTCACCAGCGTGTTGTATCCGAACGTCACGCCACGTTCGCACAACATGATATTGTCATTGCCTGTGCTGGCGATTTTATCGGCGACGTTCTTCATATCCCACGGCGCAAGGAACTGACCCTTCTTTACATTAATAGCCTTACCTGTCTGACCCGCAGCCAGCAACAAATCCGTCTGACGGCAAAGAAATGCGGGGATCTGCAACACATCGACAGCTTCCGCGACGATGGAACATTGCTCGGGCGCGTGAACATCCGTCACCACTGGCACATCGAATTCTTTTCTAATGTCTTGAAAAATCTTCATCGCCGCATCGATGCCCATGCCGCGTTCGGCCTTTACTGATGTGCGGTTGGCTTTGTCGAATGAGGTCTTGTAAATAAACGGGATACCGAGCTTGGTCGTCAGCTCTTTCAGCGCGCCACACATCATGAAAGCATGGTCACGGCTTTCAAGAACGCAGGGACCTGCGAGCAACGTAAAGGGAAGATTATTGGCAATCTGAACTTTGCCGAGCGATATCGTTTTCATGCCCGATAATATAGGGATGAAAGTGGCAAAATTGAAGCCCCTTTTATGGGAAAATCGAGATTAAACCATACGGCTCTGGTTGATCGCAGCATCGATAAAGCTGACAAACAGCGGATGCGGATCAAACGGTTTTGATTTTAGTTCCGGATGGAATTGAACACCTATAAACCAGGGGTGATCTTCGTACTCAACAATCTCCGGCAGGATACCATCCGGTGACATACCTGAGAAACGCAGACCATGCTGCTCCAGACGGTCCTTGTAATTGGTGTTCACTTCGTAGCGGTGACGATGACGCTCGCTGATTTCAGTTGAACCATAAATGTTCGCGGCCTTACTGCCCTTTTTAAGCATGGCGGTATAAGCACCAAGACGCATGGTGCCGCCCATGTCGCCATCAGCCTTGCGCTCTTCTTTTTCGTTGCCCTTTACCCACTCCGTCATCAAACCAACAATAGGATCTTTGCAAGCGCCAAATTCAGTGGAACTTGCACCTTCAAGGCCCAGCAGGTTACGTGCTGCCTCAACGACAGCAAGCTGCATACCAAAACAAATTCCAAAATAAGGAACCTTACGTTCACGTGCGAATTGCGCGGCCTTCACCTTGCCCATCGCACCGCGTTCGCCAAAACCACCAGGAACCAGAATGCCATGAATATTATGCAGATAATCAGCCGGATTTTCCTGCTCGAACGTTGTCGATTCAATAAAACGCAGATTAACTTTTACATTATTAGCAATACCGCCATGCACGAGCGCTTCATTCAGTGATTTATAGCTGTCGGTCAGATTCGTGTATTTACCAACAACAGCGATATCAACGACACCTTCCGGCTCTTTTACGCGATGAACGATATCGTTCCAGACCTTTAAATCGGGGCGCTTCGGTTCCTTGATGCCAAAGCAGTCCAGAACCTGCACATCCAGACCTTCGCGGTGGTATGTCAGCGGCACTTCATAAATGGTGGAAACATCGAGAGCCGGAATAACTTTCTTCTCGTCAATATTGCAGAACAGGCCGATCTTACGCAGCTCTTCCTGCTCAATCGGACGATCAGAACGGCAGAGCAGGATGCGTGGGCGAATACCCACACTCATCAATTCTTTCACAGAGTGCTGTGTCGGCTTTGTCTTCAGCTCACCAGCAGCCGGGATGTAGGGCAGCAGCGTCACATGAATGAACAATGAACGCTCGTCACCCATTTCATTGCCAAACTGGCGAATGGCTTCCAGGAACGGCAAACCTTCGATATCACCAACAGTACCGCCCACTTCAACCAGCACGAAATCGGCAGAACCGTCTTTCTCGCGAATGAAGTTCTTAATTTCGTCCGTGATGTGCGGAATGACTTGAACAGTCGCGCCCAAATAATCGCCACGGCGCTCACGCTGCAGCACGTTCATGTAGATACGGCCTGTAGTGATGTTGTCGCTCTTTTGTGCCGAACGTCCTGTAAAACGTTCATAGTGACCTAGATCAAGGTCGGTTTCAGCGCCATCATCAGTCACAAACACTTCGCCGTGCTGGAATGGGCTCATCGTGCCTGGATCAACATTCAGGTAAGGGTCCATTTTGCAGAGGCGGGTTGTGTATCCCCTTGCCTGAAGCAAAGCGCCGAGAGCCGCGGACGCGAGACCTTTCCCTAAAGAAGAGACCACGCCGCCCGTGATGAATACAAACCTTGTCATTATAGTATTTTACTCCGCTACAGGAACCGAGGGAGCTTTATCAGCAGCTTCTTCTTTTGCTGCAGGCTCCTTCGCCTCTTTTGCTTCTTCTTTGGATGCTTCTTGGGAAATAGAAACTTTATCCAGATGGTCAACGATACTACCCGTGTTCTTACCTTCTGAAAGAACAGCCAGCGTCATGCTGGTTACAAAAAACAATGCAGCACAAATGCCTGTGGCTTTTGTCAGGACGTTAGCTGTCGATTGCGGGGATGCTAAACCACCCAGGCCCCCGCCACCACCGATACCCAGGCCGCCCCCTTCGGAGCGCTGGATCAGCACCAGGCCGATAATCGAAACAGCCAAAATCAGATGGATAACAAGTACAACCTGGATCATTTCAAACTCACTTCAATTTTTTGTCCTAATGCGGACTAATTTATGTCCTTAACGCGGTCGGCGTAATCTATTTCACAGCCCGGGCAATAGCCAGGAACTGGTCTGCCTTCAGACTCGCCCCGCCCACAAGAGCGCCATCGACATTTTCAGTCGACATCAGGGCTTCTGCATTGTCTGGCTTGACGGAACCGCCGTACAGAATACGCATATTGCTGCCCTCTGCAAGCTGTTCCTTCAGACGTTGCCTGATAAAGCTGTGCATGGCTTTTACGTCATCCGGCGTAGCGGTTTTCCCTGTGCCAATCGCCCATACAGGCTCGTAGGCAATTACGGTATTTCCCGCTGTCGCACGGGCCGGGATAGCCTTGGACAACTGCTCGCCCACAACCGCTTCATGACGTCCTTCCGCGCGCTGCACCTCTGTCTCGCCCACACAGATGATCGCTGTCAAGTTTTTTTCATAACAAAGGGCTGCTTTAGCTGCAATTTGTCCATCTGTTTCCGCATGGTATTGACGGCGTTCCGAGTGGCCCAATATTACATAATCACAGCCGATGTCAGACAGCATATTCACAGAGATATCCCCTGTATAAGCCCCATCCTGTGTGAGCGCACAATCCTGCGCGGACAAAGCAATAGAAACCCCTGTAAGAGCCGACTTCACCTGCCCTAGGTGCACATAAGGAGGCGCTATCACGAAATCGTTCCTGTCCAGAAGTGATGTTTCAGCGGAAAGCCCCTCAGCAAGCGCCTTTACAAGCGCCAGTGCAGAAGCACTGTTTCCATTCATCTTCCAGTTACCGGCAATCAGTTTTTTCGAGGATTTTGTCATGGACCGACTTCTTACCCTGAAGTGGAAAACAATGCAATCCTCTGTTGCTCCTGAGTTTTGGTGCCTTTATAGTCGCGGCAACTGTTCATATGAGGTCAAAAAATGCTGAATGCGATGCGCGTAGGCGCCGGCTCTAAAATCGTTAAGTTTATAATCTTTTCGTTCCTTTTACTGGCCGTAGCAGGTATGGCCCTTATGGACGTAGGCGGCTTCTTCCGCTCTGGTGGAACACAAAACAATGTCGTTGCCACGGTGGCAGGGCAAAAAATCAGCGCTGTTGAATTTGATCGCACTGTGCGCCGCGCCATCAACCAGCAAGGTCTGATGGATATCAACATGGCCTATAAACTTGGACTCGTTAATCAGTATCTCGGACAGCAAGTCAGCACGATCCTGATGCAAAAAGCGGCTCATGACCAAGGCATCGTCGTGGATAATAAAGTCATCGCAGAGCGCATTGCTGCTCTGGTTGCCCCCTATGCCAAGGACGGCATGAGCACAGCCGATGCCTTCAAACGCATCCTGATGTCGCAAAACCTGACAGAAGGCGAATTTATCGCCATGATGCGTGGTGAGCTGACCAATCTGACCATGCGCGGAAGCCTGCAAAGCGCTGCCACTGTTGTATCAGATGCTGAAGTAAATGCCCTTTACCAACAACAGCACGAAGAGCGCACAATCAAAGCATTGGTATTTTCAAACGCTGATGCCAAAGGCGCAGAGAAGCCCACAGATGAAGTACTGAAACCTTTCTACCAATCCGGACAAGAGAAATATGCCGTACCTGAGACACGCGTATTTACCGTCGCCGTTCTTACCGATGAAGCCGCACGCAAAACCATTGATGTTTCAGATGAAGAACTTCAGGCGCTTTACGACGAGCGTATTGACGAATACACCGAAAAAGAAAAACGCATCCTGCAGCAAGCGCTTTTCACATCTGAAGGCGAAGCTAAGGAAGCTTACGAACAGGTAAAAGCTGGCAAAGCCCTTAAGGAAGCTGCAGGCAAATCCTATATTGGCGAAGAAGCATTCGAAGAAGCAGGCCTTTCAAAAGAAATTGCTGACGCCGCTTTTGCCTTGAATAAAGGCGAAGTTGCAGAACCCGTTCAGACCTCATTAGGTTGGCACGTGTTGGTTATGAAAGACACGGTCGCCTCAAAAGTAAAACCATTCGACAGCGTTAAGGAAGCCATCAAAAAAGAACTGGTGGAAGAAAAAGCCGCCAATCAGATTGTTGAAACATCCAATCAGATTGATGATGCTCTAGCCAGCGGTGAAGCGCTGGATAAGCTTGCCAAAGATTTCCACTTGGAAGTAAAGAAAGTCGGCCCCGTACGTCAGGATGGTTCGACCCCTGACAACAAGGAGGGTCTCGCTGCCTTTGCAAAATCACGTCAGGACATCCTTGAAACAGCCTTTAGCCTGGAGGCCGGCGAAACATCTTCGGTACAAGAACTACCTGATGGCACATATGCCGTTGTCCAAATGGAAACAGTAACACCTAAAACCTACAAAGATTTTGATAGCGCGAAAGCTGACCTTGCCAAGCTTTGGATTGCCGACCAGCAAGATATTATCACGCGTCGTCAAGCTACAGAGGCACTTCAGGCTGCCAAGGCTGGAAAATCCCTGGAAGAAATCGCCAAGGAAACAGGCGCTACGATCAAAACTGTCACGATTGATAACGGAAAGGCGGCAGAAGCACCTCTTACAGAACCTTTAAAGAAACTTCTGTTTGAGAATAGCAAAGGCACCTATCAGCTTACACCCGCCAAGGACTCTTATGTGCTGGCAACAGTTACCGCTGTAAAAATGCCTGATCCGTCGAAAGCCAGCAAAGAAGATCTGGAAGCCATTCGCAAAACGGCCCAGCAAAACGCGCAGAATGAAATATTTGCCGTCTTCTTCAAAGAGCTGGAAAACAAATATGGCGCCAAGATTAATCAGGACGCATTGGCGCGCCTGTACGAAACCAACAGCGAACAGCAATTCTAAATGAGCGCAACACCCAGCACTCCGACAGACTTTCAGCATAATTTTGAAAAGGGATTATCGCAGCTTGTCTGGCGCTGGGTGCCCGCTGACCTTTACACACCCGTAGCAGCATACCTAAAGCTAAACAAAGAGCAGCCTTTCTCACTTCTGTTTGAGTCTGTCGAGGGTGGCGCTGTTCTGGGGCGCTATTCTGCCATAGGCCTCTATCCTGATTTATTCTGGCGCTGCCAGAACGGCACACCAGAAGTCAGCACAGACAGTGAAAGCTGGGAACGCGTTTCCGAATCAGCCATTGAACACTTCAAACACTTGATCGCTGGATCAAAACTGGATGTTACAGGTGACGTGCCACCAATGGCAGCATCAGGCCTTTTTGGTTATTTCGGTTACAGCATGGTTAATCTGGTTGAGGATCTACCCAATCAGAACCCCGATCCGCTGAACATCCCCCAGGCCATAATGATCCGCCCGACAGTCATGGTCATCTTTGACAACGTCAAACAAATGGCATGCATCGCAACACCAGTGCGTGTCACAGCCGAAAACACCTCAATTCCAGCACAGGATATCTACGAAGAGGCACTAGAGCGGATAGATGCGGTCATTGAGAAATTACGCGCCCCGTATCAGGATGATAGCAATAAATCAGAATTGTCATTACCCCTGCCCATATCGTCAAACATGACGCAAGGGCAATATGAAGCCGCCGTGGAAGCCGCAAAAGAATATATCCGCGCGGGAGATATATTCCAGGTCGTTCCATCGCAACGATTTAACGTACCCTTCGATTTACCCTCGATTGAACTTTACCGGTCATTACGTCGCCTGAATCCGTCCCCATTTCTGTTCCACATTCAAACACCTGATTTCTCACTCGTAGGATCAAGCCCCGAAATTCTCGTTCGTGTGCGTGAGGGGCAAGTCACCATCAGGCCAATCGCAGGAACACGCAAACGCGGCGCCAACTCTGCCGAAGACAAAGCATTGACTGAAGATTTACTCGCGGATCCGAAAGAACGCTCAGAGCATTTAATGCTGCTGGATTTGGGCCGCAATGATGTGGGCCGCGTATCCCAGATAGGCAGCGTAAAAGTTACAGAGCAGTTCGTGATCGAAACCTACTCTCATGTGATGCATATTGTCTCCAACGTAACAGGTTCAATACGCCCTGACGTTGATCCGCTGGATGCCCTTTTTGCAGGTTTCCCTGCGGGTACCGTTAGCGGCGCACCTAAAATACGGGCCATGGAAATTATTGATGAACTGGAACCTGAAAAACGCTCTTTCTATGGTGGCTGCGTGGGATATTTTGATGGCGATGGAAATGTAGACACCTGCATCACATTGCGCACAGGCCTTGTAAAAGATGGAAAACTATATGTTCAGGCAGGTGCCGGCGTTGTTGCAGACAGCAACCCCGAGAGCGAATATCAGGAAACCGTTAACAAAGCCCGGGCTCTTATTCAAGCGGCTGAAGAGGCCCTACTACAAAAGGCGAGCTGATCGCTGCCTGGGAAACGCGCGCTACAGCAGCGCGCCCCGCAGCGGGCTCCGTCGTTCTTACAACAGCACTGACGGGCGCAAGCTCAAAACCCTTTGCTGCCAAAGTCGGGATCCACTCCTTCAGGGCCGCTAACGTATTATCCTTAGGATGGCCAATGCCAATCGCATAACCTTGCTGCCTGGCTTTTTCTTCCATTTTTTCCAATGCCGCACGAACGCTGTGAATATCCTCAAAGTGATCCAGGAAAACGTCCCGCACTGCATGCGGTACACCCAAGGCTGCTGCCGTTTGATCTGCAATAGAATTAGGGGCCGTACGCGAATCAACGAACAAAATACCGCGCCGTGCCGCTTCAGTCATAACCATCTGCATGGCAACGGTATCCTGCGTCATTTTACTGCCCATATGATTGTTAAAACCAACATATCCCGTGAATGCCGAAAGATTTGTATCAATCATGGCTTTCAGTTGATCAGGCGTCATACTGGTTTTTAACACCGTCGGTCCTGGATCAATGCTGGTACTCTCCGGTTCCATTGGCAGATGGACGATGGATTCATGGCCAGCAGCCTTGGCTTCATTGACCAAAGGCTGAATATTCTCAGCGTAAGGTAGCCAAGCGAACGTAACCGGCGACGGCAAGGCTAACGCCTCACGCGTATGTTTCCGGTCCATACCCATATCATCGATGATGATGACAATCTTCGCCTTTGAACCATCATGGTTATAAGTGACAGAATTCTTTTGCCAGTCAGGCTCTGCGGGGGAAGGAACAATTTCTGCATAATCCGGTACGACCAGTTCTTTAGGTGTATTTTGTATATTCGCAGGAATTTCAGGCATGGCAGGCAGTGCAATTTCCCCTGTTGCTACCACCGGCGGTTTCTCTGAAATTTTACCCTCATAGTAAGCGCGGCTTTCCTGCAAGCGCGCCATCTCTGAATCATGGGCTGCATTTTCTGCCGCAATTTCCGCCCGCTCGCTTGCGCGATAAGCTAGAGAACAAACTGCCAGCGCCGCTACAAAGAACAGGCCGACAACGACGGGACGAAGGATAAAGGGTATCTTTTTGTCTTTCATGGGTTCAGCATAACCCTTTCCCATAGTCCGGGTAAATCTTCCTTGCCATGTTATCCCCGGTCGTTCATATAAAGGGCATGCTAGTTCTGATCGACAATTATGACAGTTTTACTTTTAACCTCGTCCAGTATCTTGGTGATCTCGGGGCGGAAACAACCGTTCATCGGAATGACGCTCTCAGCGTAGATGAGGTTTTGGCGCTAAAGCCCTCTGGAATCGTCATTTCTCCTGGTCCTAGCGATCCAGATCACGCGGGTATTTGCCTGCGCTTAATTCAGGCCGCCGCCGATCATGATATCCCCTTATTTGGCGTCTGTCTGGGCCTGCAAGCGATGGGGCAGGCCTTTGGCGGCAAGGTCATTCGCGCACCCCAACCTATGCATGGCAAGATTTCCGACATTACCCATACCAATAAAAGCGTTTTTGCCGGGCTGCCAAGCCCCTATCCCGTGACCCGTTACCATTCGTTAATTGTGGAGCGCGCTACCCTGCCCGATACGCTGGAAATTACGGCGGAAACGTCCGACGGCCAGATCATGGGCCTGATGCATAAAACGAAGCCATTACACAGCGTGCAATTCCACCCCGAAAGCATTGCCACGGCACACGGCCACGACCTGATGCGTAATTTTGTAAAGATGACGCAATGAGTAATCTCTCATTAGATAAGCTTCGTATCGGTGAAAATCTTTCCGAGCAGGAAATGATAACAGCCATGACAACCATCATGGATGGTGCAGCTTCTGAAGACGATATTGCCGCTTTTCTCACTTATCTGATGAAAAAGGGTGAAACCGTGGACGAGATCACCGGCGCCGCACGTGTCATGCGCGATAAAGCAGCCACGATTAAAGCTCCCCCCGGTGCGATAGATTGTTGCGGTACTGGTGGTGATGGCAGCGGAACCTTTAACATCTCAACCGCTGTAGCCCTCGTGGTGGCCGCCTGCGACGTGCCCGTTGCAAAACACGGCAATCGCGCCGCCAGTTCAAAATCAGGTGCCGCTGACGTATTAGAAGCGCTGGGTGTCAATCTGGATATTGACCATGAAACCATAGAAGAAGCATTGGCGCGATACAACTTTGCCTTCCTGATGGCGCCACGCCATCACAGCGCCATGAAGCATGTTGTACCCATCCGCAAGAAGCTTGGCTTCCGCACAATATTCAACTTGTTAGGCCCGCTTTCCAACCCGGCAGGCACAAAGCGTCAACTAATTGGTGTTTTCGATGAAAAATGGCTGTCGCCCATGGCGCACACACTGGAAAGATTAGGCGCAGAAAAAGCGTGGATTGTGCATGGTCAGGATGGCCTTGATGAGATTACCGTCACAGGCAAAACCCGCATCGCAAAGCTGGAGCGCCATAAAGTCGATATAGAAAATATCATGCCACAATATTTCGGGCTTGATTACTCATCAACACCATCACTTATGGGCGGTGACGCAAAATATAACGCTGAAGCGCTCAAGCGTCTGCTCGATGGTGAAATCTTCGCTTATCGCAATATTGTTCTGGCGAATGCAGCTGCAGCACTATTAATTGCTGACAAAACGGTTGATCCCGCCAAAGCTGCCCATATGGCAGCCGAAGCGATTGATAGTGGCAAAGCCAAAAAGATCCTGACGGAATACATTGAATTTACGAGAGCGGCATGAGTGTTTTACAAAAAATATGCGACGATAAGCGCACTCATGTAGGGGTCTGCAAAGCAAAAATATCGCAAGCTGATCTCGAACAACAAGCCAAAACAGCAACACCCGTACGCGGTTTTATCAATGCATTACGCGCCAAAGAAGCTGCGGGACTACCCGCACTTATTGCAGAGATCAAAAAAGCGTCCCCCAGCGTCGGCGTAATACGTGAAGATTTCGATCCTGCTGAATTGGCCAGGGCTTATAAGGCTGGTGGCGCGGCATGTCTGTCCATCCTGACCGATGAACCTTACTTTCAGGGCAAAACAGAATATTTGATACAAGGGCGCGCCGCTTGTGATCTACCTGTGCTGCGTAAGGATTTCATAGTCGAAGCCTATCAAGTTTATGAAACCCGTGCCATGGGTGCCGATTGCATGTTAATTATCATGGCCGCCCTTGATGATGGGTTGACCAAGGAACTCTATGAACTTGCAACATCCCTGAGTCTTGATGTCCTCTTCGAAGTGCACAATCGTGAAGAGCTTGATCGTGCTATGAAACTTAACCCTCAGATGGTCGGTGTGAACAGTCGGAACCTGAAAACACTGAAAGTTGATCTAAATACCGCCCTCGATATTGCCGCCACTATGCCTGCCCACACCCTGCGCGTTGCAGAAAGCGGAATCCATGGCCATGACGACCTTAAACGTCTGCAAAATGCAGGCTTTCCCGCATTTCTTGTCGGCGAAAGCCTGATGCGCCAGCCTGATGTGACAGCCGCTACAAGAACCCTTCTGGGAATTTCATAATACATTCCAAGAACAAAAGTGAACAAATAGTGGAAGTTCCTGCAGAATCAAGCTAGAATAAGAACAAATAGTATACAAATAAGCAGGAGAATGCCCCTAAATGCTGACCCGGAAACAGAAAGACCTGTTGTTATTCATACACGAGCGTATGCAGCAGGGTGACGTCGCCCCTTCATTTGAAGAAATGAAAGAGGCTCTGGGCCTTAAATCAAAATCGGGCATACATCGCCTGATCAGCGCTCTCGTTGAACGCGGATATCTTGAACGCCTGCCCCATCGTGCGCGCGCCCTTGAAGTAAGAAAACTGCCGGAAGGTTATGCCCCAGCCGCGAATGATGTTTCCTCCGCCGCCAGCGTCAGCCGCAACATCCGTGCTGTGCAGAACATGGCAACCACAGCATCAACGGCAGAAATTATTCCCCTCTATGGTAGAATTGCTGCCGGTACGCCGATCGAGGCTCTGCGCGATGAAACAGCTACGATTGAAATCCCACCTTCCATGCTGGGCCGCGGCGAACATTATGCCCTGACTATTGCCGGTGACTCCATGATCAATGCAGGAATCAATGATGGTGATACTGTCATCATCCAGAAATGCGATACTGCTGAAAACGGCACTATCGTTGTGGCGTTGGTTGACGATCACGAAGCCACGCTGAAACGTATTCGCCGTTCAGGCAACAAAATCATTCTTGAGCCCGAAAACGATGAATATGAACCGCGCGTTCTGGAACCAGAACGTGTAAAGGTCCAGGGGAAACTGGTTAGCCTGATGCGCACGTACCATTAATGCGCATACTCTGCTTATTTCTGGGATTACTTATACTCTCATCACCAGCATGGGCAGTACCTGGCAATCACGAAGAATTCAAAATAGATGTAAACGGTGTCGAACGTCTATACATGATGCACATCCCTATTCCCACACCGGTTAATTTGGCGGAAGGGCTTCCTGTCGTTATCGTGCTTCACGGCGGCAGAAGCAGTGCGGAACAAATTAAGAAGGCCACACGTTTCAGCGATAAAGCCGATAAATTTGGATTTATTGCGGTTTATCCTTATGGCTCCGGTAAACTTGAAGACACCTTGCTTACATGGAATGCAGATCAATGCTGCGACTTGGAATGGAAAGACAAGCCGGATGACCTTGCCTTTCTCAATGCGCTGATTGATAAGCTCGTCAAATTCCAGGGCGCGAACCCAAAGCGTATTTATTTGGCCGGTATGTCTAACGGCGGTATGCTGGCCCATCGTGCTGGTGCTGCACTATCACATAAAATTGCCGCCATTGGGGTAGTTGAAGGCGGCACATTTAATGACCAACCAGCACCTCAGTCACCCGTCCCCATTATCATGATTCATGGTTTAGCCGACAAAACCGTCCCGTTTGAAGGCGGCAAGCCGACCGCTTCTGAGATAAAACCTTATATGAAGCCGGAAAGTGTCTTTCTACCGATTAAATCCACATACAACTTTTGGCGGGAGAAAAATGGCTGTACCGGTACTGAAAGCATCCGCAATAAGGGAAACATCACTGTCTACACTACGGCAAATTGTAAAAAGGGAACACTCGTGACGTTGCATACCATAAAAAATAGCGGCCACAATTGGCCTGGCAGCGTTAAAGCAATATACAGCGAATTTGACGATGGCTCTAACTACATGGGATATGATGCTACAGACATCCTGTGGGAGTTCTTTGCCTCTAAAAGAAAGGCCCCTTAATCAGCATTGCTGATCACCCAAGGCCTGCTTCCCCTGACATCAGCAACAGATTGAACCCGCATATCATCAAGCCAAACGGCATGGGCACCCTTACGCCACAGGTCAAAACGATCAATAATAACATGTGCAGAGCATGTCCTGATTTTTAAAGGATCATCAGCAATCACAATATCAGCCCACGCGCAATCTTCTGCTTGGGCGCTCGCATGGTACAAAAAGGAAATCTTTCCATCCCCAGTATCATATCTACACCCCACATCGTCACATGTCAGTGGTCCTTCATCAAACGATTGCGGTTTTTCCGACCCATGGCCCCATAACCGCACCCAGGCTTCAGCTACAAACTTATCAGACCTTCTGGAAGAGATATAAATTTGGTCATCAGCAGAATGTATAGCCATCAATTTACCTGAATTACTTACAAGGACATCAGGTGTCTTCCACATACCTATAAGAACAATCCCTGCCAGCAGCGGCAATAAGGCGAATGTCTTTCCCCATCCTTGCAAGAGACACATAAAAATACCCGCCACAGTAAAAGATATCAGCGCACTTGTCGGCCATGCAGGTGGATTCCACACCGCATGGGGAAGGCTGGCAATCGTATGCGACACCCACAACATTCCGCTTAATCCATGCCCCATAACCCACAAAGCAGGCCCTTCAAGGCTAAACGGCATAAGAACATAAGCAATAAGCGCGGCAGGCATGACAATAAAGGACGTCAGTGGCACAGCCAGAAGATTGGCAATCAACCCGTAATTCGCAAACTGCTGAAAATGATAAATACTAAAAGGTGCAGTAGCGATACTGGCGATCACAGTGGTAATACAAACCCCGGCCAGATAAATCAGCCCCCGTTTAAACCAGCCAGAATGACGATACATATCAACCCAGTATGTGCGGGTGGCTTCATAAAATGCCACAAGCCCCATAACAGCCATAAACGACATCTGGAAGCTGGCCCCCATAACAGCTTCAGGCGCCAATATTGAAATAAGCATGGCGGCAATCGCCACTACTCGCAACGAAAGTGGAATGCGGTCGAGAATAATCGCCAAAAGAATAATTCCCGTCATGACGACTGAGCGTACAGTGGGGACCGTCCCTCCCACCATAAACATATAAAGTACGGTCACAATCAAAGCGATGATGGCCGCATATTTCTTAATGGGGTGATAAATCGCAAATGTCGGGAACAATGCCATCAGGAACCTTGTTGTAAAAAAGACAACGCCCGCAATCATGCTGATGTGCAAACCGGAAATCGAGATGATATGAACGATACCAGAATCGCGCATTTCCTGATTATCTTTCTCAGAAATGGCCGCACGTTCGCCTGTCATCAGCGCATTCGCAATCCCCGCCTCTCTGGAAGGCATAGCCGCAATAATCCGGGCACCGACTTTCTGGCGCAAATGTTCCAACCACAGTGACACTGTACTCTCAGCAGGACTCATAAGTACGGGATCTTTATAAGAAAATCCAAATGCCCCTATTTGCTTAAAATAGGCAAAACGCTGAAAATCAAATGCACCCGGTGCAACAGGCGCAGATGGCGGTTTCAGCTCCGCCAGGATGGAGATGCGGTCACCGGGATTAATACCATCAGCCTTGCGCACTTTTAGTCGTATGCTATGGGGCGTTTTATCGGCGGCAAGATCTTCAATAACCAGATCCTTCAGGATCAAACGTAATCCCTGGCCCTCTTCCAAAAACTCTATACTGGATACACGCCCCTGAACATCAGCATACCTGATCGTTTCGTGAAGGACAGGCGTCGCGACCATCTCAGTGCGTAACTTTGAAAACACAAAGCCGCTGCATGCCAGAAACATTGCAATTGTCACTAAGAAAGAAGAATAGAGTTTCAGATTATTCAGGCGTCTAGGCCATAAGACCATTAGAACAGCCCCTGATAAAACCCATGGCAGAAGGGCCTGTAACCATAGAGGCTCAAACCGAAGACCAAAATAAGTGCAGACGCCAATACCCATGCATATAGGCGCAAACAGAAACAGGCGATCCTTCTGTGCCATCAGAATGGCGGCCAAGCGCTCGCGCCAGCCAGTTTCCCGACTGGCGCGAATACCTATAAACTCCTGAATTTCCCCTTCCCGGGCCATTCCGGCATAAGCTCCCTGTTGCGTTTATTCTGAAAAACCTTACACTCTCCCTCACCTAATACAAGGGCTAAAACAAGGGCTTAAAAATGGGCGTTATTACAAGAATTCCACCATCTCCAACGGGGTTGATGCACATCGGCACAGCCCGTACTGCACTTTATAACTGGCTGTTCGCACAGCACCATAAAGGCCAGATGCAATTCCGTATCGAGGATACAGACCGCGCACGTTACGCCCCTGAATTTGTAGAATCTATCAAAGATGGCCTGACGTGGCTGGGTCTGACATGGGATGGCCCTGTCCTCTCCCAGTTTGAACGCCGCGACCGCCATGCTGAAGTTGCGCGGGAGATGTTAAAGGCAGGCAAGGCTTACTATTGTTATTGCTCACCCGAGGAACTGGAGGCCATGCGCGAAAAAGCAAAGGCGGAAGGTTCGCTTGCATTCTATGATCGCCGCTGGCGCGATAGCACAGCCACACCGCCCGAAGGTATAAAACCTGTTATTCGCATTAAAGCCCCGATCGGCGGAGAAAGCGTTGTTAAAGATCATGTACAGGGCGAAGTCGTGGTCAATAACGAACAACTTGATGACTTCATCATCCTGCGCTCTGACGGCACTCCGACATACATGCTGGCTGTGGTGGTCGATGACCATGACATGGGCGTTACGCACGTTATTCGCGGCGATGACCACCTGAACAACACATTCCGCCAAAACATCATTTACGACGCCATGGGTTGGAAAATTCCTGAATATGCCCACTTGCCATTAATCCTCGGCCCCGATGGCGCAAAGTTATCAAAACGCCATGGCGCCACCGGTGTCGCAGAATATGCAAATATGGGTTACCTGCCTGAAGCCATGCGCAACTATTTACTGCGTCTGGGCTGGAGCCACGGCGATGATGAAATCATCAGCACTGCGCAAGCGATTGAATGGTTTGATCTTGATCATGTTCACCGTTCGCCTGCACGCTTCGATTTCGCCAAGCTTGAGAATGTAAACGCCCATTATATGAAGGAGGCCGATAACCAGCGCCTTGTAGACCTGGTTGTACCTTTTATCGAAAAGAAAGGACTAAAAGTCGACGCTTTAGGCCGCCAGCGTCTGCTGGCTGGTATGGATGAACTGAAAAACCGAGCCAGGACACTTCTGCAAATGGCAGATGAAGGCGCGTTTTATTGCAAATCAGTGCCACTGGATTTTGACGAAAAAGCCAAAGCCAACCTAGACCCGACGGTGCTTAAAATCCTTGCTGATAAGTTCAACCAGCTTGAGAATTTTACCCCGGAATCCGTTGAATCTGCCTGTAAAGAAGTCGCCAACGACACACAGGGCGGAAAACTGGGTAAGGTCGCCATGCCCCTGCGTGCAGCGCTAACCGGAACAACAGTTTCTCCCTCGGTTTTCCATGCTGCCGTGATTCTGGGAAAAGACGAGACGCTCGCCCGTCTCAACCATATTTTAACCGCTTAGGGATAGATTCAGGTTCACGATTTGATCTTGCTGCACAGCAGGATTATATTTTCTCTAGTGAATCACCCCTACCTTAAAGGTTTCCAAAATGTCCAAGCCCGAGGCTAAAGCCGCCGAAGTTCCCGGTAAAACATTTACATTGACTGATGATGAGTCCGGCAAAAGCTGGAAGCTCCCGGTTCTGGAAGGCACGGTAGGCCCAAAAACCATCGATGTGCGCAAATTGTACGACGAAACCGGCATGTTCACATTTGACCCCAGCTATACATCCACAGCCAGCTGCAAATCACGCATAACCTATATTGATGGTGACAAAGGTGTGTTGATGCATCGCGGTTATAAAATCGAAGAACTGGCAGAACACAGCACATTCCTCGAAGTGGCTTATGCGCTGCTTTACGGCGACTTGCCCAATGGCAAGCAATATGAAGACTTCGTGCACAACATCACGTATCACACGATGGTGCATGAACAATTGCATTTCTTCTTCCGTGGCTTCCGTCGCGATGCACACCCCATGGCCGTTATGTGCGGTGTTGTAGCGGCATTATCCGCCTTCTATCACGATTCTCTGGATATTTGGGATCCGGAACAACGTGAGATCTCGGCACATCGTCTCATTGCAAAACTGCCGACACTGGCCGCTATGTCCTATAAATATTCAATCGGCCAGCCCTTCATGTATCCGCGTAATGATCTGAGCTTTGCCGAAAATTTCCTGTATATGTGCTTTGGTGTTCCTGCCGAACCATACAAAGTGAACCCCGTTCTTTCTCGCGCTATGGATAAGATCTTTATCCTCCACGCCGACCACGAACAGAACGCTTCGACATCAACCGTGCGTATTGCCGGTTCATCGCAGGCCAACCCGTTTGCCTGTATCGCGGCAGGGATTGCATCCCTGTGGGGCCCTGCTCATGGCGGAGCCAACCAAGCCGTGATCGAAATGCTTGAACAAATCGGTCACAAAGACAACATTCCTGAATTCCTGCGTAAGGTAAAAGAAAAGCAGGATAATACGCGCCTCATGGGCTTTGGTCACCGCGTCTACAAGAATTATGATCCGCGCGCCAAAGTGATGAAAGCGGAGTGCGATGCTGTTCTAAAGGAACTGAACATTAATGATCCGCATCTTGAATTGGCGATGGAGTTAGAACGTATTGCCCTGAGCGATCCATACTTCGTTGAACGCAAACTGTTCCCAAATGTCGATTTCTATTCCGGCATTATCCTGAAAGCCATGGGCTTCCCTGTCAGCATGTTTACAGTACTCTTTGCTGTAGCGCGCACAGTGGGCTGGATTTCCCAATGGAAAGAGATGATCGAGGAACCATCATTGAAAATCGGGCGTCCGCGGCAATTGTACACAGGCGCAACAGAACGCGCTTATGTACCAATCGACAAACGCAAATAACAAGCTTCGTTGGAGGAACGACAGGAGAACGCCGCTTCATAGCGGCGTTTTTCTTTACAGGAAACTCAATACAAAAGCGGCAGCTTGTTGCGATGGCGTCCCCGCATATTCACCCTGAATCATATGCATGGCCGAACGGAAGCCATCTTTCTGGTATTTTACAGCGTTATAATCCTGCAAGTATAGTGATGCCGCATGAGCCAGTGCTTCAGGCTTGCAATCGCCCTGAATAAACTCAGGCACCAAGGGGTAATCCAGCAGGATGTTTGTAAGATGAGCATACTTTGTCTTAATGCGTGGACGGATCAAAGCATGAGTAAGCGGACTCATTTTATAACCGATCACATGGGGTACGCCCGCCACAGACAGCTCCAGCCCAACCGTACCGGACGTCGCAATCGCAGCATCCATGACAGAGAACCCATGGAACTTATGATGAGGATCAAGAATAACCGTATGGGTACAGGGTATTTCCTGCAACAAATTACGCGCCAGCTTTTGGACGTGCGGCAAAGTAATCGTAACAATATGCAAGTCGGGATTGTCTTTGGCCACTATTAAAGCAGCCTTGCGCAGAACGGGACCCACCCGATTTAGCTCTCCGATACGGCTACCAAATAGAAGCCCCAGCACCTTCTTGTTTGCCGGAATTTCGTAATGCAGGCGAAGACCCGAAGGATCTGTATGGTCCCAACCTTCTTCCAATACGGAATGACCGACAAAAGCAGCCTTCATTCCTTCGCGAATAAAATAGCCAGGCTCAAAGGGCAGCAGGCACATAATGCCATCATAAAGCGCCGCTACCTTTTTCGCACGCTCAGCACGCCATGCCCAAACAGTGGGCGCCACATAATGGATAAGTCTGCCCTTATAACCAGCCTCTTTAAGCCCCCTGGCAACGCGGAAAGAAAAATCAGGCGCATCAATTGTAACGACAACATCCGGATTTTTTGCGACAATATCGGAAATTGTCTGCTTGATGCGATGAAGAATAAGAGGAAGACGCGGCAAAACTTCCGCCAAACCCATCACCGAAAGATCTGTCATCGGGAACAGGCTGTCCAGGCCGTGGCCCTGCATCGCTTTGCCGCCGATTCCATAGAAACACGCATGTTTATTGGTCGCCTGATTAATCGACTGCATCAGGCGGCCACCCAGCAAATCACCCGATGGCTCACCTGCAATCATATAAAAAGAGGGATTATTCATAGGGAATTTCTTCCGGGGTAATCGATATCACATAAATTTTATGATGATTGGCAAGCTCAGCAACTTCCTGTGGCTCTACAACTAAGCTACGGCCAGATTCAATAGCTATCCCCACAAGACCTGCCTCTGCGCATAGACGCACGGTCTCAGGTCCAATAGTAGGCAAATCCAGACTCTCGTCCTGTCCCGGCTTTGCCAATTTAACCAGAACACCGCTATTTCCCTTTTTACGATAAGAGCCACATCGACGTATCAGCTCGTCTGTACCTTCTGCTGCTTCAATACCCAGAACAACGCCATCTTGAATGATAATTGACTGCCCGATATCCGATTGCCCTAATGTACGCAATACATCGACACCCTTACGTATATCTGGCCAGTCATGGCGTGCAGGCTTGTAACGGCCAATCGGCCCTTCTTCAGCCAATAAATCGTCAGCAAATTTCTGCACGCCATGTAACCGGAAGCCTTCACGCTCCAGTTCACCACGCATGGCCTTCAGCAAGCCGTCATCGCCCACAGCACGCAAGCTGACACGCGCAAAGAAACGCGCCGTGCGCAAATCCGGTTTCAGATCAATAAGAGTAGGACGATTGATAGCCCCGATCATGACAAGATCGTGAATATCATGGTTTTTGAGCGTATTGATAATTGTGCCTGCGGCACCTATGCGGGAACAAAGATATTCCCGACCTTCATAAATAGATTTATCTGTTTGCCCCTCAAATCCCACGACAAAGACTTCAATGCCCGCCTGATCGCAAGCCGCAAGAAGCCGCGCTGGCAAGTTGCCACCCCCGGCAATAATACCGAGGCGCTCTATACCAAGCTGTTCTTTCAGGCTGCTTTTTTTGGCGGCTGACATAACGGGAAGCGGGTTTTCTCACGTGCGAATTTGACAATTTCCATGATCGTATCATTCATGGAAAAATCATTTTCGACGCTTTCGATGCGCTGGTCAAGCGTGCCTTCGTCCCCAAAAAGCTGGTTAAAAGCTCTTTGCAACAGACGAATCTGATCTTTATCGAAACCACGGCGTTCAAGCCCGATCAGGTTAAGGCCAGCCAGGAATGCACGCTCGCCTTTTACGCGACCAAACGGAATGACATCGTTTTCAACGCCGGACATACCGCCAATAACCGCATGCGAGCCGATACGAACAAACTGGTGAACAGCTGACAAGCCCCCTACGAGAACAAAATCACCCACCTGCACATGGCCTGCCAAAGTCGCGTTATTCGCCATGATAACATTATGGCCAAGCTGACAATCATGCGCGACATGGCAAGACATCATAAAGAGGCCATTGTCACCGACAATGGTTTTCATACCACCACCCTCAGTGCCCGGATTCATCGTTACATGTTCACGGATTGTATTGTTTTTACCGATGATAAGCTCTGAATCTTCGCCGTGGTATTTTAAATCCTGCGGCGGATGACCAAGAGAGGCGAAAGGATATATAATTGTACCTTCACCAATAGTCGTACGACCATCAACACATACATGAGAAACAAGGCGAACATTATCGCCCAAAACGACGCGCTCACCCACGACGCAATAAGGGCCGATCTGGACATTCTGACCCAGCTTTGCACCGGGAGAAACAATAGCAGTAGGATGGATTAATTCAGTCATATCAAATATATATTATCCGGGCAGCCCCGAGGAAAATCACGGTTTATTGCGTGGTGTTACAAATCCTAGTTATCAACAATCATGGCGCTAAATTCGGCTTCAGCGCAAAGAACGCCGTCCACCATAGCTTCTCCCTTGAATTTCCACACTGTTTTGCGGTTCTGGATCTTTGTGACATGGATATGAACACTGTCGCCCGGCACCACAGGCTTGCGGAATTTGGCGCTATCTATGCTCATAAAATAGACAAGCTTACCTTCCGCCTCAGCACCCATAGTCTGCACGACGAGGATAGCTGCTGTCTGTGCCATAGCTTCAACAATCAGCACACCCGGCATAACAGGAAAATTGGGGAAATGTCCCTGAAAGTGAGGTTCATTCATCGTCACATTCTTAAGCCCTACCGCGCTCTCACCGGGCACAAACTCAAGAATGCGATCAACCAGTAAAATAGGATAACGATGCGGAATCATTTTCATGATCCGGTTGATATCAATGACTGACACTTCGCTCATAGCCTGCTCCTGCTATTTTCTTTGTATGGCACGGTTAAGAAAGGCAACATGCCTGAAAAACTGCTTAATTGGTAAAGCGGGATAACCCATTTGCTCCTCACCGGCCGGCACATCGCGCAAGATACCTGATTTTGCGGCGATTCGAGCACCTCTACCAATACGCAAATGCCCCGCAACACCCACCTGGCCACCCATGACAACATAATCTTCCAGAACGGTGCTGCCAGAAATCCCTACTTGTCCCGCAAGAATACAACCCCGCCCCAATCGAACATTGTGACCAAGGTGAACCATGTTATCGATCCAGCACCCTTGCCCAATAACTGTATCAGGACCTGCCCCACGATCAATTGTGGTATTTGCGCCAATCTCAACACTGTCTTCAATGACGACACGGCCGAGCTGTGGAATTTTTACATAGCCTTTGGGATCTATAGCAAAACCAAAACCATCCTGGCCGATACAGCATCCTGGATAAATGCGAACGTTATTACCAATCATTGCATGACTGATAACGCTATTCGCGCCAACACGGCATGCCTTACCGATTTTAACATTCCGGCCAATGACAGCGTTGGCCTCAATCCATGAACCCTCGCCTATTTCGGCGCCAGCCTCGATAACGACGCCATCAGCGATAATGCAACCTGCACCCAATACAGCATCTTTGTGTAGATGCGCGTGGGGCGATACAGATGCCGCAGGATATGGATCAGGATAAAAAGCCTGGGCAACATAAGCATAAGCTTTATAGGGGGTTTTTGTAATAAGTAACGCAACACCGGATGGAGCGTGCTCAGCCATCTCAGGGGAAACGATACAGGCCCCCGCCTTTGTGCCCTTGAAGGCATCGCGATATTTAATGTTATCCAGAAAAGAAATGTCATCAGGACCGGCCTTATCCAAAGCAGCCACATCCTGAATAACACGACCAGAATCAGAACCGGAGCCGATATCGGCTCCGGATAAACTGGCCAGCTCACTTAATGTTTTCGGAGCTGTACGGGTAAAGAAACGTAGGTCAGCCATAAAGCTTAGTTCGTTCCCAGTTTAAGTTTCACGTCTTTCAGGTTTTTATTCACGCCTTCAAAGACAGCCTGGGTGATATCCATTTCCTTGGAGCTGAGAATAACCATGTTCTTGCTCAGAACCAGATTGACTTTCTTTTCAGCGGCAACACGATCTGTTTCCTTCAGGATCGCTTCTGTCAGAGATTTAATAGCTTCATTTTTAGCCTTTTCGAGTTCGCCACCGCGCTTCTGGAAAAGTGCCTGGGATTCAGACAGCTTCTTCTCATATTCAGCACGCTTTTTATTGAACTCTTCTTCACCAACCTTGTCAGCTTGCGCCTTACGAACAGCGGCTTCCATATCTTTCAGCTCACGCTCAATCTTGGAAAATTCTGCTTGCAGCGCTGTGTTCTGGTCCTTGATTTGCTTTTGCAGGCTTTTGGCAGCAATTGATTCAGCCATAATGTAGTTAACATCAACGATGCCCACATTTGGAGCCTCAGCTTTTGCAGCCATAGGGGCCATCGCCATTCCGGCTGCCATCAAAACGGAAAGAATTACATTCTTCATAGTCATTAAACCTCAATAATAAGTTTGTTTGTGTTTAGAAACGTGTACCAAAGCTAAAGCGGAAAACTTCTTCACGGTCATAGTTTTCCTTGGAATACGGAACAGCAACGTCCGCACGGACAGGCCCCATGGGAGAACGCCATGAGACGCCCACACCAGCAGTCGCCCGAATGGTGCCATCATCCTGAATGTCAGCCCCTGTTTCATCCAGTTCCCACAACGTACCAAAATCGGTAAACCCGTGTCCGAGAATGCCCATTTCTTCAGGTAACCCAATAGGGAAAGACATCTCAACGGAACCGCGATAGAAATAATTACCACCGAGAGAGTCGTCAGTTGCCGAGTCGCGAGGGCCAACGCCGGCGCGCTCAAAGCCACGGAGCGTCGCACCGCCCAGGAAGAAGCGCTCGTTGATTTCAACATCCTCAGAAACACCGGCGATCGCGCCTGCCTCACCAAGAACATTAAGGATCCAGCGATCAGCTACGGGATAGAAGTATGACGCTCCCAGTTGTCCGGAAACATAGCTTGCATCGCCACCCAGACCTGCGAACTCAGTATCCAGCCACGCATTCAAGCCGTTAGTAGGCGTCAGGATGCTATCGCGGTCATCATATGTCAGACGTTGCGAAATAGCTGATGTAACGCGCTCACCACTCTGGTCACGAATGTAACGGGAAGCATCTGAATCCACATTATAAATATCATTTTGCTCATAACGATAACGCAGGCCTTGGCGCCAGTGTTCAGACAGCGGATAGCCAACGCGTAGTGCACCACCCGTACGTTTTTGGTCGTAAGAGCTCTCATCCTGCAGGTCACGGGTAATATGGAAGAGGTCAACACCTGCTGAAAAATCACGGTCGAGGAAATACGGTTCCGTGAAAGAGAAATCGAATTCAGTGCGCTCACCTGCAACAGTTGCCGCTAAGGTTACATCTTGACCACGACCAAGGAAGTTACGCTCGCGGATACGGAAGTCGGCCAAAGGACCATCAGCTGTAGAGAAACCCGCCCCTACAGAGATTTCACCTGTTGATTTCTCCTGAACGCTTACGTCAAGAACAGTCTTATCTGGCGCAGAGCCTTGCTTATTCTGGACCTCTACCGTCTCAAAGTAGCCAAGATCACGAATATTATCCTCAGACTTAGCCAGCTTTGTTTTATTGAAAGGGTCACCTTCAGCCAGAGAAAACTCACGGCGAATAACTTTATCCAGCGTACGGACGTTACCGTTAATATCAATACGCTCAACATACACGGGTGATGTTTCAGTGATTTGGAACGTTACACTGACAGTGCGCTTTTCACGGTCACGATTGGTATCTGGACGAATATTCACAAACAGGAATTGTTTTTCTTCAAGAGCCTTTGTCAGGGCCTCAATAGTCGATTCCACTTCATCTGCATTATACCAATCACCTTCGGAGAAGGTAATCTCAGGCGCCAGAACAGACGCATCAAAGTTACGCAGCGAAGACATGATTTTCACATCGCCCACGTGGTAACGCTGCCCCTCTTCGATCATAAAGGTCACATAGAATTCATCGCGCTCTTTGGAAAGTTCCGCCGTAGACGATACCACACGGAAATCCGCATAACCCTGGGAGAGGTAAAACTTACGCAGCCGCTCCTCGTCATACTTGATGCGGTCTGGATCATAACGGTCATCAGTCGCCAGGAAACGATACCAGCGGTCCTCTTTACTGGTTACTTCACTACGCAGCTTGTCATCATCGTAAGCTTCGTTACCAACAAAGCGAATGCCTTTAATAACGGTAACTTCGCCTTCGGTAATCTCAAACACCAGATCCACGCGATTCTGATCAAGCTTGATGATCTTCGGCTCAATATTGACCGAGAAGCGGCCATTACGTTGATATACCTGGTATAAACGATTAACGTCAGACTGCACCTTGTTACGTGTCAAAACCTGACGGGGGCGTGCCTGCACCTCAGCCATCAGCTCTTCATCTTCAATCTTGTCATTACCCTCAAAAGCAACCTGGTTGATCACAGGGTTTTCAACAAGTGTCACTTCCAGAACATTACCCTTCTGACGCAGCGTGACGTCCGCAAACAGACCTGTACCGAAAAGGCTTTTCAGTGCGCGATCAAGGGTTTCCTCTGTCATGTTGTCACCAACACGGACATCCATATATGTCAGAACTGTTGAAGGTTCGATACGCTCCGTACCAAGGACACGGATTTCATTAATGCGTTGGCCGGAGGCTTGTACGTAACCTTGCGCCTGTGCGTTAGATGCAACAAAGGAAGGCGCAGACAAAACAACAAGACCCGCGAGCAGGACGGAAGATAAGCGCATGATTCTTTTCATATTCCGATTATGGTTAAGGCAAGGAAAACTAGCCCAGAAGGCTAGTAGATGCAATGGGATAATAGCTTAAGAACGGCCCTAGAGGAAGAGCTGTAAGAGATCGTTAAGATTAGCAAATACCATGATTCCAACCAGGAACACCAGGCCTATGCGGAAGGCATATTCCTGAATCTGCTCCGAAATAGGTGAACCCTTTAGTGCTTCAAACGTGTAGAACACCAAATGGCCCCCATCCAGCATCGGAATCGGGAAAAGATTAATAAGGCCAAGATTTATGGAAAGAAGCGCGGTAAAGGTCAAAAGCGCGACAATCCCGCTTTGCGCCATGTCACCTGCAAGGGCACCAATACGGATAATACCACCCAATTCCTTGGCGCTGCGCGTGCCGGTAATCATCTGGCCGATAGCACCCAAAGTATCGATAATCACATTCTTGGTTTCATAAACCGCGACCATCAAACCTTCCATAGGCGCCAATTTATAAAAAATCTCTTCATCATTATCGGAAATCACTAGGCGGTTAAACTCAGGATCACTTTCCTTGGCGATATTTACGTTCTTTTCGCCAAGCGGCCTGACGGTATAGACACTGGCCTCATCGCCTTGCCCGACCTTGATAACAATATCCTTGTCCATATTCTCGACCAGGATTTCACGGGCCTGCTCGCTATTTTCAACTTTAGTTTTATTAATTTCACTGATCTGCGTTACATCAAGGCCAAGCCCCGGGCTGACAAGCCCCAGGAACCCACGTGTGTTGGCAAAACCAAAATGATCCTCTTCTTCCAGACGATCAGGCTTGGTTTTAATGGTGACGACTTCTTCACCGCGCTTCACCTTGAAGGTACGCTCTACATCCAGCCCCAAAGTTACAGTACGGCGAATCTCTTCAAAACGACGTATGGGACGGCCATCAATCGAGATAATCTCATCATGCGGCTGGAAACCTGCACGATCCGCAGCGGCATCCACAACTACGCCAGCCACAACCGGTGGCGTTGAGGGTTGACCATAGAATACGTACAGACCCCACATAATCAGGATAGCAAACAGGAAATTGATACCGGGACCTGCAAAAACAATTGCTGAACGACGCGCCACTGACTGGGAGTAGAAAGCAACTTTACGCTCATCTGCTGTATGCTGACGTACCTGACCGCCTTCAGCCACTTCAGTGGTGTGCCCGGCACTGGCCGGATCTACATCGCCAAACATTTTGACGTAGCCCCCAAGGGGAATTAACGCAAAGCGCCAGCGTGTACCATGTTTATCGGTCCAGCCGAATAATTCCTTACCAAAACCAATAGAGAAACTTTCAATCCGCACGCCACAACGCTTGGCAATATAGTAATGGCCAAATTCATGCACAAAAACCAGAATGCTGAGCACCAAAACAAATGTACCACCGTAAATCCAGGTGCCTTGGGCAAATTGGTGTAGCGTATCGAAGAGTTGCATTCTGTTTATAGCCCCGCACGTTTATGGCAAAGATTACTCGTAGAGATATAGGATTCACTAAACTGTCGGACAGTGTGGTCTAAAAGAAGAATATCTTCAAGCTTTTGCGGTGCCTGATTTTCGCCACGATTCAACGCCGCGAGAACAACATCGTATATAGCTGAAAAACCTATTCTTTCGGCAAGAAACGCCGCAACAGCCACCTCGTTCGCCGCATTAAAGGTAAGACAAGCCGCCTGACCCGATTGAAGGCAATCATAAGCCAATCCCAATAACGGGAATTTATCATGATCCATAGGCTCGAAATCCAGACGTTTAAGCTGCGTCAGATCCAATCGCGCACCCGAAGTCTTCATCCGTTGTGGCCATGCCAAAGCATAAGCAATCGGCGTCTTCATATCCGGTGCACCAAGTTGCGCAAGGAAAGACCCATCAGCATATTCAACCATCGAATGGATCGTCGATTGCGGATGAACCAAAACATCAATCTCGTCATGAGGCATATCAAACAGATAATGCGCTTCAATAACTTCAAGCGCCTTGTTCATCATGCTGGCGCTATCAACAGAGATCTTGGCGCCCATTGACCAGTTTGGATGAGCCACTGCCTGCGCAGGTGTCGCGCGTGCCATTTGCTCTTTTGTCCATGTACGGAAGGGCCCACCTGAAGCCGTTAAAACCAGACGCTCAATAGCTGCTTTATTTTCCGGCTCAAGCACCTGGAAGATTGCATTATGCTCACTATCCACGGGCAGAATTGTAGCGCCATGTTTCTGAGCAATTGCCTTCACCAAAGGTCCTGCCGCGACTAATGGTTCTTTATTGGCAATCGCAACAATACCGCCTTGCTCAATCGCCTTCATTAAAGGTTCAAGCCCTGCCATACCGACTATAGCGGCCATGATACATTGTGCGGGATATGCTCCAGCATCAATCACAGCCCGACGCCCGGCGGCCGCTTCAATGTTTGTACCAGCAAGTTTATCCTTTAAAGAATGGAACAGATTTTCATCACCAATCACGGCACGCTTTGCATTCAATTGACGCGCCTGCTCAGCCAACAAATCAACATTTGACTGTGCCGTCAGAACCTGGACGGAAAAGTCTTGCTTCTGCGAAAGGATAAGATCAACAGTGCTGCGCCCTACCGATCCTGTAGAGCCCAGGATACTGACTGTTTTCATTTCAGGAAAACCCAGCAAAGAATAAAAAAGACCGGTGCCACCAGCAGCAATGCATCAATACGATCAAGCAACCCGCCGTGCCCGGGAATCAAGTGACCTGTATCTTTAAGGTGGGCACGACGCTTAAAGAAGGAAATAAAAATATCGCCCGCCTGTCCCACAATACCCAGTAGAGTCCCCACAATAAAGACAGGCAACCAACCCTGTGCAAACGTAATACCGATATCTGTGTTGAGGTGTGCCTGCAACTGCGGGCCTGCATATAAGCACCCAACAAGCATCAGACCGCAGGAAACCATCGAACCGCCAAGCCCTGCCCAAGTTTTCTTAGGGCTAAGTTTTGGGGCCATCTTAGGGCCGCCGATAAATTTACCAGCAAAATAAGCACCAATATCACTGGCCCAAACACACAACATGGTCGCAAGCGCCAACCAGGCCCCCGCTTCGAAACCAAACCGCATGAAGATGTAGGAACAGTAACTGATGATTAAGTAAATAAACCCTAGCAGCAAGGTTGCGAATGGTTTTGGGCCAGCTTTGGACATGCCATACCATTCACATAGGGCGACAAGCGCTGATAAAGCCATAAGCCCTGTAAACCAGAACCCGCCCGTCACAATAATGGCAATCATTAAAGGGGCTAAAATCAACCCGGACAGAATTCTGATACCCAAGCCCGAAAAACGTTGTTTGTCAGGCATAGCGCTTGTCATACGGATTCAACCTTTACACCGCCAAAGCGACGGTCACGACCTGCAAAATCTTTAAGCGCCTGCTCAAGATCCGCGCGGGAAAAATCAGGCCATAAGGTGGGGCTGAAAATCATTTCCGAATAAGCGCATTGCCACAACAGGAAATTGCTAATGCGTTGCTCGCCACTTGTACGGATCAAAATTTCTGGATCAGGAACATTAGCCGTCTGCAGAAATGTCGGCATATATTCTTCTGCGGACTCGAAGTTGGGAGCGATACCATTCTTCTGGCAATGCATAGCATAGGCAGCTGCAGCAGAAAGAATTTCATTACGCCCACCGTAATTCAGGGCCATCATCACCGTAATGGCGGTATTATTTTCTGTCAGACGCTCAGCATTCTCAATCAATTCGACAATTTCCCGATCAAAAGCCGTACGATCCCCGATCACTTTTAAACGGATATTGTTACGATGTAGTTCCGCAGTCTCTGCACGCAGATACATGCGCAGCAGACGCATAAGCTCAGTCACTTCCTCTGCAGGGCGACTCCAGTTTTCAGAGGAAAACCCAAAAAGCGTGAGATACTTAATACCTATGTCGGCAGCGGCTTCGACAACACGCTTAACAGCTTCAACACCCTGGCGGTGACCCATGGTACGCGGCAGACCGCGAGCCTGCGCCCACCGTCCGTTACCATCCATAATAATCGCTATATGTTGAACTTGCTGCATAAGACCACCCCGAAAAGAAGACCTATACGGTCATAATATCCTTTTCTTTGTCCTTCAGCATTGTGTCAATTTTCTGAATGATATCATCGGTCAATTTTTGAATTTCATCACCATGACGTTTATTTTCGTCTTCAGGCATACCATCGTTTTTCAGCTTTTTCAGGGTATCCATACCATCGCGTCGAATATTGCGCACAGCCACACGAGTTTGCTCCGCATACTTGCTGGCCACTTTTGTCAGTTCCGCACGACGTTCCTGATTCAATTCTGGAATAGGCACGCGAATAACCGCACCTTCGCCAATAGGGTTCAAACCCAACCCAGAGTCACGGATAGCTTTCTCAACAGTCTTGGCTTGAGAGCCATCCCACACTTGCACGTTCAAAAGACGCGGCTCAGGTGCCGTGATTGTTGCCAACTGGTTCAACGGCATACGCGATCCGTACACCTCAACCGTCACAGGTTCCAGCATGCTGGATGACGCACGGCCTGTGCGCAAACCGGCGAATTCTTCTTTCAGGTTATTAAGCGCGCCATCCATACGTTGACGCAGATCATTAAGATTGAATGACATGATGGATCCCTTCTTCTTATTTTAGTCTTTAACGATGGTATAGCTGCCCTTGCCCTGAACGACTTCAGCAAAGCTGCCGCCGTCCTTGATCGAGAAGACAACGATAGGAATATTGTTCTCACGCGCCAGCGATACGGCTGTCGCATCCATAACTTTCAGATCCTTGGTCAACACATCCATGTATGAAAGCTGGTCGTATTTTTTAGCGGTCGGATCCTTTACAGGATCAGCTGTGTAAACACCATCCACTTTGGTTGCCTTGAACAACGCCTCACAATTCATCTCCGAGGCGCGAAGCGCCGCTGGTGTATCCGTTGTAAAGAACGGATTGCCGGAACCGGCAGCAAAAATCACAACACGGCCCTTCTCAAGATGGCGCAGGGCGCGACGGCGCAGGAAGGGTTCACACACGGCATCCATAGGAATGGCGGACTGTACGCGTGTCGGTACTTCGATTTTCTCCAGCGCAGACTGCAGGGCCAGCGCATTCATCACCGTGCCCAGCATGCCCATATAATCCGCCGTAACACGTTCAATACCGTTAGAGGCGCCTGATACGCCACGGAAAATGTTACCCGCCCCCACAACGATGCAAACCTCTACGCCCAGACTTACGGCCTCTTTCACGTCTGCCGCAATACGCTCAATGGTGCCAGGATCAATACCGTATTCACGATCACCCATCAGGACTTCACCTGACATTTTGAGGAGAACACGTTTGAATTTCAGATTGTGGTTAGCCATTGGGGCGGCATCCTTTTTTACGGCTTGGATAGATTGCATAATACTCACTGTCTTTAGGGGATATTAAACCCCCATGTCATACCAGCCCAGCCCCCGAAAAGGCAATGCCTAACAAGGATATGGCAACTGATTTCCCTACAAAAATACGAACAAAAATAATGCCCAGATAACTGGGCATCTTATTAAACTATTCTTGCAGGAGATTAACCATGCTGCCCTTGGCATTACGATATTTGATATAAGGAGCCTCGTTATTCCCCTCCAGACCGATGATAAGCTTATCGTCACCGGTTTTATCTTTCATAACAATGACAGGGGAATCTTTCTGCCCGTATAAGCGTAATAAAAGGCGAAGATTACCGTCGCGCCCATGCAAACCGAGCAGAGACTGGCCTTTTTCTCCGCCACTCTCATAAGCGCCCATTTCCACCTCTATCCCCCCTTGGGGATTAAATAGAAACAGCGATCCTTGGCCCGCATTGCCGGGGCCAATATAGGCAACGCGCTGTCCCTGAACGCCGAAAGCCTCCAGAACACCACGTCCTGCAGCCTGAAGCGGTCCGGATGCCAAGACACCAATAAAAAGACCCGCCACCAGGCAGGAAAGCCAGACAGCGGGTCTTTTTACTTTAATCATTTTAAAATTAGCCGTTTACGACAGCTGCTACTTCTGCAGCAAAGTCTGTGGCTTCTTTTTCGATGCCTTCGCCCAGCTGGAAACGTACATAACCAGCCAGTTTCACGGGCGCACCAACGTCCTTGGCAGCATTTTCCAATACTTTTGAGACTTTGGTTTCACCATCCATTACAAACACTTGGTCTAGAAGGCAAATCTCTTCGTAGAATTTGCGCATACGGCCCTCGAGCATTTTCTCGATAATGTCTGCAGGCTTACCGCTGGCTTTTGCTGTGTCACGGATCACGTTCTTTTCACGCTCAACAGCTTCTGCCGTAACAGAGGCACTATCCAGGAATTGAGGATTAGCTGCGGCTACGTGCATAGCGATTTGCTTGCCCAGAGCTTCCAGCTTAGCTTTGTCGCCTGTGGACTCAAGGGCAACCAGAACACCGATCTTGCCGAGGCCTGGATTGATAGCGTTGTGGACATAACCAACAACAACGCCGTCTTTCACTTCCAGAACAGACGTACGACGCAGGCTCATGTTTTCGCCAATTGTCGCAATCAGGTTTGTCAGTTTTTCCTGAACGGTTTTGCCAGCTTCGTATGTAGCGCCAGCCAGAACAGCGATATCGCTTTTTGCTTCCAGCGCCAGTTCAGCTGCTTTGTTAGCAAAAGCCTGGAACTGATCGTTACGAGCCACAAAGTCCGTTTCAGCGTTCACTTCAACAACAGCAGCTTTATTGCCCTTGAAGGAAACCGCAACCAGACCTTCTGCCGCTGTACGGCCAGATTTCTTAGCCGCAGTTGCCAGGCCTTTTTTGCGCAACCAGTCCACAGCCGCTTCCATATCACCACCAACTTCCGTCAGGGCTTTTTTAGCGTCCATCATACCTGCGCCTGTTTTATCGCGCAGTTCTTTTACCAATGAAGCAGTGATTTCTGCCATGGGTTTATTCCTTTTTCTTAAAGTTATAGATTAACCAGCAGTTGCCTGCTTTTTGACTTCGACTTCTTCTGCAGCCACTTCAGCGGTTGGCAGTTTCTGTACTGGATTCTTGGCAGCGCCCAGATCTTTACCGGATTTGGACATTTCAGCCTGCAGACCAGCCAGAACAGCATTCGCGAACAGGTCGCAATACAGTTCAACAGCACGCAAAGCATCATCGTTCCCTGGGAATGGGTATGTAATGCCCGCTGGATCACAGTTGGAGTCAATCACCGCAAACACAGGAATACCCAGTGTATTGGCTTCCTGAATGGCAATTTTCTCTTTGTTGGTATCGATAATGAAAATAGCGTCCGGACGGCCACCCATTTCCTTGATACCGCCGATGGATTTCTCGAGCTTCTCGTGCTCGCGCTTCATCATCAGTTGTTCTTTTTTGGTATAACCAGAAACGTCGCCAGCCAGGATTGTTTCCAACTCACGCAGACGGTTGATCGATGTTGTAATGGTTTTCCAGTTGGTCAGCATACCACCCAACCAGCGGTGGTTCACATAGTACTGACCGGACTTTTTAGCCGCTTCAGCTACTTTTTCCTGAGCAGCGCGCTTTGTACCAACAAACAGAACACGGCCACCATTAGCAGTGATTTCCTGAATGGATTTCAGGGCGCGGTCCAGCATCGGCACAGTTTGTTGCAGATCGAGGATGTGTACACCGTTACGCACACCGAAAATGAATGGTTTCATTTTCGGATTCCAGCGGCGTGTGTGGTGACCGAAGTGAACGCCTGCCTCGAGCAGTTGGCGCATAGTGAATTCAGACATAGTAGTTTTCCTTTTCCGGTTATGCCTCTGCGGGGAGTATCTTATTGATTTCCTTACGGATTTCAGCAAAACACCGGAGGGCGGACATCCACCCGTTCCCGCATGTGAATTTAACAATTGGCGTGGTTTTACAGGGGTTTCCCCTAGATTTCAAGGAAATTCTAAGCCTAAAACGCTATGCCCGAACCTTACGCAGTTCGTTTATTGTACTGCACAATATGTTAATTAAAAATGGGCGTATTTATTGAACTGCGGCGCCCTACCCCTAAGATTTGGTCCAGCATGGCGTCCGGCCTGAAAATTGTGACGTTCTTGTACGTCACGATAATGACCCCGGCCCCCATCAGTAGTGGAAGGAATGCGTCCAATATCAAGCGATATATCGCGGGCAATATCAACGGCACGCGCACTGGCCATGAAAGCCGCCGCCAAAGCCAGTCCCAAAGAGCTACCGAGAAATAAACGGGGCATCAGATTAGCCCTGCTTCAGCTTGGGATTACGTTTCGGACGACGTTTCGTCACAAAAACATTCTCCATATTATTATCGTTCGCGCCTGCAGACGGCACCCAGCGATAAGCAGATGGCGGCACTGGCTGCCCACCATATGTGATAGCCGCCTCTGGCGCCTCTGGCGGGTTGAAGTAAACCCACGACTTCTCATTCACAGGCTCAAACTCAAGCATATAAATTTCTTCTGCACCTGGATTGGGGGATTCATGAGTGATGAAAGCCTCGTTGACCTTTTCCCACATGTCAAACGCACTGCCAAAACCATATTTCTGCGCCTGCGTATCTGTAACAGCCCCGGAACTGACCAAATCATATAAATCAGAAACCTTTATACGTGAGACCGATTGCAGGTTACGAGACTCATAAATATGGCCTGTCTCGCGTCCCTCTTCAGCACTCAGCTTGGCGCCCATGCCTGCTTCCATCTCACGGAAACGGATAGGCTTGCCTTCTTCAAGTTTCTGCAGTGAATAGTTGACCGGGATAATAAGGCCAGTCAGAGGATGTTTTTCGTTGAAATGAGCCAGACGTGGTGAAACCAAGCCATCAAAATATAGTTGGGGCACTTTAATCGATTGCATATTCGCATCAACGCCCGCCGGACGCGTATTTGCAATCGGCATAGGTTTCTGAATCAACAGAATATTAATGTCTGCATCTTTCGGGAACTTAACACCGGCATCATCTTCATAAGCGCGGCGCGCCTGCTCGAAGTAATTCTCAAAACCAGTGGTAACATTAGGCACCTTCGGCACCTTACGAAGGCTGACCGGGCCACCATAATAGTAACGCCCTGTCTGTTCGCCCTGGAACACCACAGGCACACCGGATTCAATCCGGCGTCTTTGTTCATCTGAAAGCTTGCCTGTCACAAGAGAGTATGGGGCAAAGCGAATGTCGGTAAGTGGCTTACGCAAATGCGGGTCAGGAACCTTTAGCACTACAACATTTTCATAGGGTATTTCATGTTGAATACGATCATACGCAACGTGAGATTGTGGATCAAAGTGCAGTAGAAGACGTTGGGATTCCGAAAGCTTGTTTGCTTCCTTAATCTTTCCTAGCCAATCATGGAAACGCGCAAGAATACGTTGTCCCTCGTCCGTGCGCACAAACACATCGGCCTCACCCTTGGCAAACTGAGAGAAATTGCGCGCCAAACCTTCACCAGAATCCAGTTGAGCATTCACTTCAATACGCTTTAAAGATTGCTCGATAGCAGGAATACCCTGCCAACGCATCTGTGAAGGATCTTCATTAGGAGACCCGTTCAAGTAAAGATTACGTAGAGCTGCGTAACGCGCACGCCATACAGGCGATACCTCATCCAGCTTGCCCATATCAGCAAACTGGAATAACGTTGCGGTAATAGAAGGCTCAGAACTCAGACGGTAGAACTGAATGCGCCATTCACCTTTTTCGAATTTTTTCTGCACGACATGGGGATGTTTGCCATACTGTTCTTTTAAATAGTCCGTATCCAGTTCGCGCCCTTTGTAATCAACAACACGGAAATCACGACTAAGGTTGGCAAAAAGAACTCTGCCATTTTTTGTATGCTTGTAATCAAAAAGACCCTGACGATATAGAGAGTCACCCTTCACACGTTCTTTTTCATCATCATCCAAGAAACGTTTCATGAGCTTCCAGCGAATTTCACGGAGCTTTGCCGGATCATTGGAAATGAAATGATCTTCAGAATCAAAAAACTCTTTAAATATACTGCCGTAGTTACAGTTCTTCTTATTAAAGTGACGGCGGGCACGAATAACCAGATCTTTAAAATTAGCAACAATCTCTTTGTCGCCCTCACCACACCAGTCAATCGGGTGCGGCTGCAAAGCCAGGCGATGCAAAATTTCATCAATAGAGTTGTGATAATTATAAATATCACGCGCTTTTTCAAAGATCATTTCTGAAAAAGCAGGCACAGCGCCACGCGATGTCAACGGACGACCACGACCTGTGTGTTTAACTTCCTCCGCTTCCGCACGCAGGTAATCAAGATCACCAAAACCACCGCGTGTCGCCTGCTCTTCCATCATGGGGTTAGCAGGCTCAACGCGCTTATGTGTTTCAAGATTGAGAATCTCGGCCGCCCGACGCATTTTCTCCAGCATCGCCTGATTTTCTTTCAGGAACTGGAAGCTATCAATAATCTGCTCAATATCCCACTGATTGCGCGTGGCCTGTGGCAATGTCTCATCAAAAAGCTTTATTGAACCTTGCCATCGACGTACGGACTCAAAACGAATAATCGGATCAGGGCGGCGCATCTGATCTTTCATCATCTGCACAAAATCTTCTGCGCCCATTTCATTGAGTTTTTTATTGTTATAGCGATAACTGCGCAGATCAAGATCAAGACGTGGCATTAACACACGGCGCAACTGACCCAGCTGATCATCAAACCCCAGGAATGCCACAACATCTGCTGTCGGTGCATGCGGAAAGCTATTACGAGGCAACACAAACACAGGCGGATAAGGTTTATCTGGTTCAGTCCCAGACAAATGACGACGCAATTCCTGCTCGTCAGCCTGCAGATCCATAGCTTTAGTGATCTGCGGAGCAACATCTACGCAATAATTATATATCGAGAAATCAGCCATGGCGTCATAGGCAGGGCTGCGGTGGGCACTAGCCGCATTATAGCGCGACCCATCCGGCATCAGAACACCCTGACGGATGCCACGCTGTTTATTCTCGGTGCGGGTATTTTCTTCCATCACCTTTTCAAGCTTGGCTGTAGGCACTTCCAGTCCTGTTCGGCTATCAATACGCTTGCCAATTTTTAGGCCGTCCTCACCCTGCGGCCCGAACAAATTAACTGCCTGAACAACCGAATAAGTATCAATCGCAAAGTTTTTCGGCTGCTGCTTGTTGCTGATGGTAGCCTTGGAATGTGAGAAGAAAATATTGGCAGAATGGTATCCAGCACGCACGAGGTTGGAGCGTAACCAGTATAAATCAGCCCATTTTATCCGATAACCGCGCACACATATGCGTGGCTCCACCATCTTCCATTTACTGCCGTCCGTCTCATCAACGTAGTAATTGTTCTGTATATTCTCGTAATATGGGCTTTTAGGATCATCCGAAAAACGATAAGCCACGATATGGCGCTCTGGGTGGTAGCGCACATCATATACAGTCTTGCCGTTATCATCCTTCAAAGGATATTCAAGAATATCCTCGTTATAATACTTCTCATAAAGATCGGCACCGGCACGGCGAATGGTTCTGAACTTGACCGTTTTCTCCGGCAAATCCAGATCAACAATCATCTTGGAGGCAAAGTGTATGCGCTCAGCAATCTTGCCCATCGCAATTCTATGCGGGACGCGCGTTTCATCATCCAGTTCATCAGGTGGCGTTCTGGTGACCAGAGCCGCTTGTGGCGTTTGCAGATACCTGTCAGGACGCCTCACCAGCATTTCCATTGAATCAATGAAGTTACCGGCAACATCACCCACAGCATCTCCATAAGCTGTAATTTGCGCAAAATCACGCTCAAGCGCTGTCGTTTCCTTATCCAGGTGAAGGCGTATAAGCGCCCCCTTCTGGATCAGGTTCCAAACATCGCTCTTACGGGCTATGCGTTTCATCGGGACCATACTTAAGCAACCTTCAAATCATCAGCAGCAACTTCAGAGCTGTAAACCGAACGGCTGCGCGGCCGTTTAGGTGGTGATACAGCACCGATACCGGGCCCCGTCTTACGGTAACGGTTTGATTCACGATTGGCCGGATTGGTTACAAGATCCCAATCCATTTTTGCCATGGACTTGCTATAAACGCCTTCGTTGGCCGAACGTACCGTCAGTCCATCATCACGGTTATTACCCTCACGGCGCAGCAATGTCGTACGCAACCATTCGACAAAACCACCATGCGCTTGGCCATATTTCAGCAGGCGGCGCACAAGAATATAGGAAGGGTTAACCTGCGCCACACACTTGAACATATCCTCTGCCTTCTGGGCAAAACGATTGATGCTCATGAACTTGAAATCGTCCGGGCGAATACCTGAGTGCGGCAGATTGCTACGGGCCATTGTTTCGCGGAAATTCTCATAAGCATCAAAAGTCGGTATATGATGCGCTTCATGGAACGATGCCGGAATGGACCTGGCCATTTTCACGAGGTCACTATTAAAACCATGACCATGAACGTGGATCGGATGATCATAGACGCGGATGCTGCCGTGCGCATCAATATCATAACGCCAGCCACGCTTGCTCAGATCTTTTGTAATCGCATCCCTGTAGCCCTTAGGATTATAGATCTTGAACCCGTTCATGAAAGCGCCCACAACCGTAATATTCCGGCTGCGCACCAAGTCCTGGATCATACGTTCCTGAGAGTCTTCGTTTCCAACAATGGCAGGTTGAGTCACCATGGCTATGTAGCGATCAAGATCAACCTTGAATCCCGTAGGACGTACTTTTTCATCTGCATCCAACAACGAATAGAAATTAATCAGCTTCTGTAATGTTGATTGCTTTTCTTCCGTATTACCCTGTGTACCTGTCACCAGGATCATCAGCTTCTCCGGCTCAGCACGGAACCCTTTGGCCATTGTCGATGTACGCGTTGCACGCAGGGATGCCTTTTCCCGGCGATCCATAACAGCACGATACATCAGGTAACCATTAATATCGTTTTCGAATACGACAGCACCATACTTACGCAGACTTTCCCACATGTACAAACGCACATCATCTTCATGATCGCGCTCATCCGGCGGCAGACGTTCTATATAATCTTTAATAGCTTTTGCATGCGCCTGCTCAAGCCTCCTCTTTTGCTCATCGGCATCCTGATCATCTGTTTTAGTCAGCTCAAAATCCGCAATCAGGGAAAAATAATCTTCTAACACATCTTGAGGGATAAGGCGCTCAGGCTCACTCTTGTTATTTTCCTCGATAGGGTCAATCCGGACTGTTCGCAAATCCAGATCAGGAAGAACACCGAACAGGTTCATGCTCGCCATGCGCTTCTCAGCATTGCCGCCCACACTGGTCACATTGCGACCTGTCCTATGCGCCTGATTAAGCGCAATTGTATACTCTGCATTATTGGTACTGATCGGAGCCTGAATAATGCCTTTATCGCCGAACCAATCCAAAACAACACTCTGGACGCCTTCAACCTCAGAAGGCTCGGGGGACTTGCCATCATAAGTAATGGCTGTGACATCGTGCATAGCAATGAAGATATCCTGGTCCACTTTCTCAGCTGTTACGGTGCGGCCATGTTTTTGCGCCTCTTCAACCAAGGCACGCGGACCACGGGCAAAAAATTCTTTTCCCTTTTCCTCTAAGCCGCGGCTATCGCCATAGACTGTAATAGAGCCCTTGTAATGATCATCATTATAACAGGGTGTTACAATGTACGGCGTGCAGAGAGCGGAGTGCTTAATGGCATTCTCACAATACTGAACCCACATACGTACATTATTATCTTCATCGACAATCGGAACAGCGCCGGTGTCTTTTACAACCTCTATCTTCGGGCGCAAAGAACGCGGCACCTGCATCGCGTCCATATCTTTTTCCATGAAATATTTTACGCGATCCGTTGCATAGACCGTCTTCTCTTTCATCAGCCCCTTCTGGGCGTAGTAAATAAAACCGCCCTTATGGTCGTAGTGATCATGGGTAATAAAGAACGCCTTGATATCATCCCAATACTGAAGATAGTCAGGAACAGCACCATCAACGTTCGAATCCGGACCACCAGAGGCAAAGGGGAAATCAATCGCCACAGCAACCGTGCTCAGTGAACCGTCCTTTTTCAGGCCACGATGCAGTGCTAAACCGGCAATCCCGATCTGATCACCAAACTGTTCGATTTTCTTTTCAAAACCGCAACCATGGAGCGATCCGTAAAGGAACTCCCCACCCTCTTTGTCTAAGGGCGGTGGCGTACCGAATGGCGACAACAGTGCAGAAAGATTGCATTCATAAATATGGTTCATGAATTGCGGATATTGCCACTCAGCCAGATCACGGTTGGCACGCTGCGCAAAACCGATCATGTTCAGTATGGCTTCTTTATCATCTAAGGCCACTTTCTGGCCCAAGAACTTAGCGCCCGAAAGTGTGAATGTGCGGTCTGCGGTTTTAGTAAATTCCATTTTCAACAGGTTGGGAATGCTTTTGGGGTCAATACCCACCGGCACATCCTGAGGACGAACAAACATTTCGATAGAAAACTTATTGGCGGCCTCTTTAACCTTAACGCCAGCCTCATAGCTAACACCTGATTGAGGATCAACAGAAGGCACGCTGCGACTGTCGGAGAAATTCTTATTGGGTTCAAAAGTGTTAATGCGGAAACCCAGGACGGTCTTAAGATCATCAAGATCGACATTGGTGAATTGTGTAGGCTGACCATTACCCTGAGAAGCAGCTTTCATGAACCGTGCATCCACCATCATGGTGAATGCATCTTTTTTACTATTCAGCCCACGCACAACAAGTTCTTCGCCTGTTACCTGCTCAATATAGCAGTCAGACATAATGCGCGCAGCGGCCTCTGCCGGACCCATCTTACGCAAGTGTGTGTTCAGGCCGTTAACCGCTTCCAGAACGCGGTTAACCTTCTTGTGCATTTCAGGATCAGAGAGATCATCACCACGTTCCCGGTTAAATACTGGATGCGATTGCACCCATATTTGATCCAACTCAACCTGGCCCGCCCGGCCCTTTACAGGCGACATCTGGATACGGATTAAGTTTTGTTCACGGCTGTCGCCATATGGCATATGGCGCCAATAGCGGATACAAACATCCGCTGGATTGCCTTTTTCATCAAAGGATGTGGACGATTTAAGGCTCACGATTTGGCCGGAATCACGATCAGATGCGGCACCCGTAAGTGTAACGGGTTCCCCCGCGACACCTTTGCCGCTGTGGCCCGAAAGCCCCATCCGTCTTAGTATATCATTCCCAGTCCAACCCATTCTTTAATAACCTTCCCTGAATTATTTTTATATGAGTCGTTTACTTACTCAGTCACTACGTCGGCCCGTGAGCCACATGCTTAACGCCATCACTATCGCGCTTCGTATAACGCTGAAGCGCATCATGACCATGTGCCGCTTCCCAGGCCGCACGATAATCAGCACTCAAACCTTCCAGATCCTGCGGTTCAAACTCGAGCACACCCACGTTGATAAGCTTTTCACGTAAACGGTCGCGCATGGATTGCGGCTGATCCTGCTTCGTGGCAGAAAGCGCCGCACGCTTCACCGGATCAGCGTACATAAAGCGCGTCAGATCAGGATCGACCGCGCGCCAGTCAATAATTTCATGTGAAATTTCTTTACCTGTGGCCTTATCTACAGAGCGTGCGATATTGGCGCGCCCCGGATCAATCAGCTTATCTGTAATTTCCAGCAAGCGCGCACAAGCCAGATAGGTGGATTTGTCCGGCACATGCGGAATCTTGTCCATCATCTGCTCAGCCATCTGACCTAACTCAGAAACCAGATCATAAAGATCGAGTTTCTTAAAGCGCTCTTCCGGCGTTTTTCCATCAGAATTGTATTCGAAGATCTCCATCTGGTATTTACCGCCGTCATAACCGCGATCTACAAGACCAACGGCGTTCAATACGGCACGCACGACCATCTGGTTATGATGCGGATGGTTCTGCCACTCTTTACCCAGAACCAAACCCTCGACGTTGCGATCAAAAAATTCCATCTGCAAGGCTAAGTGCGCGCGCGAGCTATAGCGTTGGGCGCCACTGGAAGCCACAAAAGCACGGTTCTTCTGAGCTGCACTACGAACATCCAGAAAGTCGTTTGTGCTCGAAACATTACCCACCTTGCGGTAATGTAGAACGGGCTCCTGAGCAAGTTTCTCAACTGTCTCACGGCCCAGCTTTTCATTTTTGAGAATGACGGATTTGTAGAAACTATCTTTCGACTTGATAGGATCCTCTACACTCTGCGCTTCTTTAAGATAATCAACGCCATGCTGACGCGCCCAATCCCCTGCAACAGCACCACCCTTTGGATCGCATAAATACATGTATCTCTTGGATGCATTCACGGGAAGGTCTGCAGATTCCATAGCTGGCAGAATAAATTTCAACGCCGCCTGTTCCCAGATCGACAAATCGCCAAAATGGTGATCCTCGAACAATGCTGCGCGTGCGACAAAGTATTTATCATCCCGCACCTGGATTTTACCATTCTGCGCATTTTGTCTGAATGCCTGCGTTACACTATGCTCCGATATACCCTCAGCAGGCGATTGCTTGCCCAGCACAGGATGAGCAAAACCACCTTTGGGTTGATAGGCAAAAAGCTCCGTTACCAGAGCCTTCGTCTTTTCAGCAGTCATTTCAGGTGTCAGCGGCAGAATCTTTGCTTCGTAATAAGCATTCAGGCCTTCATGTTCTGCATGTTTGGACCAGCCTGTACATTTTGCAGCGATATACGGCAGCATGATGTCCTTGAGGCGGTCCATTCGCGCAAGTTCTTCGGTCGAGCGGTTAGCCAGAACCGGATGCACTTTCTTAGGATCTATCGGACTATTTAAGCCCCCGCGCAACCAGTCATCCAGTTGGAAGCGCCCCACCAGCGCAGCCAAAGCCAGGTCACTACGGAATCCACGCTCAACGACATCGACAATATGTTTGGCATTTTCCCAGGCACGATCCGTAAGGCTTATGTGATCACCCTTGGCATCGACAACATCGTATTCCTTGCCGGGGCCAATATGGTCGCGATACTCGTCCAGCAGTCCGCATTGAATTTGGTCAGCCAGCAATTCTTCCAAGGCGCCATAGCGGGAATAAATATGGTCAGCATCCAGCATCATCGCTGCTGAATCTATTACACGGGGACCCCACCAGCGCTCGAACGTCCAATCCTGGAATGTTGCCCCCTGGGATAAGGCGTTATTTGTGCGCGTTGTGCGTACTGATCCTTCAAATCCGATAACCCCCATAACGCCTTTGTCAGGATAAAGGCCCCGGGCAACAGAATTCACAACAGCATTCTGCAGACGGTTAGGCAGAATAACGCGTGTCAGTAACTCTTCCGGTGAAACGCGATGCTTCAGGCGCTGCGTTGTCTTATAACCAACATTGCCCTCACCTCTGGTCGCCTGATAAATTTTTTCTTCGTAATCATCTGCCAGCGCATAAGCCAAATAACCATTCGACATGGCCCCCGGCGGGAAAACAAGTTTTACACCGCGGGAAACCGCGTTTACGGCAGCGTAGGCAACAACCGGCTGTGCTTTCAAACGATCCGCATATTCGCCTTTTTCCGGCGGCTTCGGATCGTAAAACATCGTGTTATTGAAAAAATCAAATGGACAAGTCGGTTTGCCGGACAGAATACGCTCAACACGTTGGAGAGCCGTCTCAGTCATACTAAAGTCCTCGTCTATCCCAGTAGGCGTTGAAACCAGAATCCCTTATTCTGACTATTTTTTTAATCTCTTGGGTGTGTCGTATACTCATGGCACGTCCAGAAAGTTTGTCAGATTTAAGGCGAGTATAGGAAACGGGTGCCCGACTCGCAACATACGATTTACCCTAAATATCATTTTTCCCGCATATAAATTGCAGGCTTAATATATGGCAAAAATGGCAAGCGAAACTTATGTTTTTACAGCGAATATGTATTAAAGCTCTTGTATTCCCTCAACCCCTGAGGATTTCAATAACGCATTGCGCGCCGCAGCAGAGAAATTCCACTGCCCGGGGAGGCTAACTTCAGCCAAAAGATCAGGCCGCACGGGTACAAAAAGTTTTATAGCAACCTTGCCACGTCCCTCGACTTTCAATAACTCCTGCAGTTGCGATAGTGGTTTTTCAGAAGAAATATGGATGTGCACTTCCTTCAACCGGCTTGCGAGAACATCCTCAAGTGGTTTTACATCTTGTGCGGTAAAGCGCACTTGATCGTCGCGTGACTCAGCCATCACCTTTAACAGCAGCGTTTTACCTTCTTCCAGGTAATCACGCGCACGGCTCAATGTTTCAGAGAATAGCATAACCTCGAAAATACCCGTGGCATCTGACAATTGCAGGAACGCAAACTTATTGCCGCTCTTCTGCGATACTTTGATGTTCTTTTTAAGCAAAACCCCGGCCATATCAATCATAGCGCTTCCCTGACGCGCCACCATTTCATTGACCGAAGCAATATTGTGAATATTCATCCGCTCGAGCTGAGCAGCCTTACTATCCAAGGGGTGGGCCGAAAGGTAGAAGCCTACAGCATCAAATTCATAGGACAATTTCTCCAACGGATCCCATTCGGTGACATCTGGTAATTCAGGCATTAATGCCTGTACCCCGCTCGCAGGCCCACCAAACAAACTGGTCTGCCCGCTGGCACGCTCCTGCGCCAATGACTGCGCATGTCTAAGCATGGTTTCGGCAGCACCATGCGCCTGCGCACGCTTAATACCAAGACTGTCAAACGCACCTGCCGAAGCCAGCTGTTCAAACTGGCGCCTGTTCATCAGACCAGGGTCAATCCTGCTCGCAAGGTCCGCCATAGATTTATAGGGGCCTCCTGCGCGGCGTTCCTCAATCAAACCTTCCATCGCTTGAACGCCAATACCCTTGAGGGCCGCCAGCGCATAGCGCACTGCGTTACCTTCGACAGCAAAGGTGACCTCAGATTTATTGATATCAGGCGGCAACAGCGGGATGCCCATCTTATCAAGCTCTTGTTTAAAGACGGCCAGCTTATCAGTGTTGCCCATATCGAGCGTCATCGATGCCGCCATAAACTCGACCGGATAATTAGCTTTTAACCAGCCCGTCCAATAAGAAATCAGCGCATAAGCCGCCGCGTGCGATTTGTTGAAGCCGTAACCCGCAAATTTATCGATATTATCAAATATCTCGGAAGCGCGCTCTGGTGGCACTTGGCTATGTTCAACAGCGCCATCAACGAACTTTTGACGTTGCGCATCCATCTCTGCCTGGATTTTCTTACCCATGGCACGACGAAGTAAATCAGCACCACCCAGGGTATAACCTGAAAGCGCCTGCGCCGCCTGCATCACCTGCTCCTGGTAAACCATGATGCCATAGGTTTCTTCCAGATAAGGCTTGAGTTTGGGATGCATATAATCCGCTTCAACTTTACCTTCTTTAATCTCAATGTAGCGCGGAATATTATCCATAGGGCCTGGACGATATAGAGCGACCAGAGCGATAATATCTTCAAAACGGTTAGGCTTCATACTCATGAGTGTGGCGCGCATACCAGCACTTTCCACCTGGAACACGCCGGTGGTTTTACCCTCACTCAGCACGCGATATGTTTTCTCGTCATCCAGCGGCACCTGAAGAATGTCGATATCCTTACCTTGAGCATCCTTGATATACTCAACGGCCTTCTGCACCACCGTCATGGTTTTCAGGCCAAGGAAGTCGAACTTCAGTAAACCCGCCTGTTCGATATACTTCATGTTAAATTGCGTTACAGGCATATCGGATGAAGGATCACGATATAGCGGCACTAATTCTTCAAGCGGCCTGCCACTGATAACAACACCCGCCGCATGGGTAGAAGCGTGGCGATAAAGACCCTCAAGCTGTAAAGCGATATCGATAAGCTTGCTGGTGGTTTCTTCGCGATCACGCTCAGCCCGTAAATCGGCATCCTGCTCCAGCGCTTCTTCCAGTGTAATCGGATTTGCCGGGTTGTTTGGGATCATCTTGGCAATGCGATCTACCTGTCCATAAGGCAATTGCAGCACACGCCCCACATCACGCACCACGGCACGAGCCTTAAGCTGACCGAAAGTGATAATTTGTGCCACGCGATCATTACCGTATCGGCGACGCACATATTGAATGACTTCCTCGCGACGGTCCTGACAGAAATCGACGTCAAAGTCAGGCATCGACACACGTTCCGGGTTAAGGAAACGTTCGAACAGTAAATTAAAACGTAGCGGATCAAGATCGGTGATCTTCAATGCCCAGGCAACAACGGAACCCGCTCCCGAACCTCGCCCCGGTCCCACAGGAATATTGTTATCTTTGGCCCATTTAATAAAATCAGAAACAATCAGGAAGTACCCGGGAAAACCCATCTTGATAATGGTATCCAGTTCAAAACGCAGGCGATCATGATAAGGTTTTGCAGCCTCAGCCCGAGCGGCCTCATCCATTTCCTCTGTGAACACAAAATTATTAAGACGCCAGGTCAAACCTTCAGCAGACTGCGCCTCCAGCTCATCTGTTTCGTTCCGCCCGCTTTCCGTTTTAAAAGGCGGCAGCATCGGATTAATCGGTTTCAACAGATAGCTACAGCGCTTGGCAACAACGACCGTATTATTAATGGCCTCTGGCAGATCAGAAAACAGCTCGGTCATTTCTTCAGCAGACTTGAAATAATGCTCCAGCGTTACCTTGCGCCTGTCTGTTTCTGTTACATAGCGACCTTCGGCAATGCAAAGCAACGCATCATGCGCTTCATACATCCCGCGCTCTGAGAAATAGCAATCGTTTGTGGCTACCAGAGGGATTTCATGCTTATAAGCTAGATCAATCAGCCCCCCTTCTATGCGATCTTCATCTGGGAGGTTATGACGCTGAATTTCAATATACAGGCGGTCTTTGAAAATCTTTTTGAGACGCTTGGTCGCCTCTTCAGCCTGCTTCGGTTGATTATGGAGCAGATATTGCCCAATTGGTCCCTTCACGCCACCTGATAAACAGATCAGCCCCTTCGAGCGAGCTTCCAGTTTTTCCCAATCAATATGAGGCTGCTGGTTTGATTCAACCTCCATAAAGGACCGACTCACAAGGATGCAGAGGTTACGGTACCCCTCTTCCGTTTGCGCCAATAACACAAGCTGATGGCCCTCAAGACCTAACTGAACCTGACAACCAATAATCGGCTGTAAGCCCCCCTTGGCGGCCTCCATGGCAAATTCAAGAGCCCCAAACAGGTTACCTGTATCGGTCACCGCTACAGCAGGCATCTCGTACTGCTGGCAAAGCTTGATGATCGCTTTGGTTTTGATCGCCCCTTCCGCCAAAGAGTAGGCAGAATGCGTATGCAAATGGATAAATGGCGCAGGGCTATCAGGCATGGGGCTATTAAAGCCCAAAAAGCGCAGAAATCCAAGGGTCAGGGCCTATATAACCCCTGAAAAACCTAGTAAACCAGCAAACGACCACCCTTAAGTTCAAAAATCCGGTCCATCTTCTCAGCCAGATCCAGGTTGTGGGTGGCCACGATAGCGCCAATCCCTGTGGTCTTGACCAGCTCAACAAGGATTTCAAACACATCCGACGCTGTGTGCGGGTCCAGATTTCCGGTTGGTTCATCAGCCAACAATAACTTCGGGCTATTCGCCAGCGCACGTGCAATTGCAACACGCTGTTGCTCACCACCTGATAAACGTGCGGGACGGTGATCGAGACGATGCGCCAGCCCCAGAGCCGTCAACAATTTCGTTGCATGCTCGCGCGCCTGTGCTTTGGACTTGCCAGCAATCATTTGCGGCAGTTCAACGTTCTCGATAGCGGAGAACTCGGGCAACAGATAATGGAATTGATAAACGAAACCGATGAATTCCCGGCGCAGCATTGTACGCTGGTTTTCATTTTGACCCGTTACCTTCTGGCCATTAATAATAATACTGCCGGATGTGGGGGAGTCCAGCAGACCAATCATCTGCAGCAAGGTAGATTTACCCGCGCCGCTAGGCCCAACCAATGCAACCATTTCACCCTTCTCAATCGAAAGGCTTAAATCTTTCAGAACAGTCAGTGTTTCACCACCCTGACTAAAGGTACGTTCGAGGCCATGAACCTCAAGTAACTTTTGGCCCGGCACCAATGACGGCTTAATCGCTGATACTTTATTCATAACGCAAAGCCTCCACAGGATCCAGGCGTGCCGCACGCCAGGCCGGGTAAATAGTGGCCAGAATGGATAGAACAAAAGCCATACCGACAATCACGATAACCTCTTCCCACTCCACAATGGCTGGCAACTTTGAAAGGAAATAAATCTCTTCCGAGAATAAGTCTGTGCCTGACAGGCCCTGAATCCATTGGCGAATACTTTCAATATTCAAGGCAAACAATGTACCGGCCAAAGCACCCACGGCTGTGCCTATTATTCCAATACTGGCTCCCGTCATCATGAAAATACGCATCATGCTACCGCGCGTAGCCCCCATGGTGCGCATAATCGCAATATCACGGCCTTTATCTTTCACCAGCATAATCATGGACGAAATAATATTAAACGCCGCTACCAGGATAATCATGGTCAAAATCAAAAACATCACATTTCGCTCCACTTGGAGCGCTGTAAAGAAACTGCCATTCATGTCACGCCAGTCATAAACACCCGCCTGTCCCTCGATTGCTGTCTGGATTCTGCGGCGTGAATCAGCAATATGGGCGGGGTCTTTCGTTATGATCTCAAGCGAGGAAACACCTTGCGGCATTTGCAGGAATATTTGCGCCGTATCAAGCGGCATGAACACAAATCCACTGTCATACTCAAACATACCGACATCAAAAATCAGGCCTACCGCGAAAGTACGGTTTACAGGAATACCACCAAACGGCCCTGCGCGCGTTTTAGGCGATACCAGCGTAATCGGATCACCGACCTTGAGATTGAATTTCTGCGCCATCTTTGTACCAATAGCGACATTAAATTCGGCAAAGTTGGCTATATCTCCCGACTCAATCGACGTAGATAGAATGGGTTTACGCGCCAGATCTGATTGACGCATACCCCGCACAATCGCTCCCGTAGAATGTCCACTCGCAGTCACTAGAACCTGACCCTCAATAACCGGAGAAACCGAAACTATCCCCTCCAGTTCCTCTAGCCTCAAGCCCATCGCGTTATAATCCTGCAGGGGTGTGCTGGCATAAACGCTCAAATGGCCATTAAGCCCAAGGATGCGGGTAATAAGCTCATGGCGGAATCCATTCATGACCGACATCACAATAATGAGTGTGGCTACCCCCAGCATAATCCCTAGGAAGGAAAACCCGGCAATAACGGACACAAAGCCTTCGGCCTTGCGCGCGCGCAGGTAACGACCAGCCAGCATGAACTCAAACGGTGAAAACATTAGTATGACTTCCCGATCAGGACCTTTTTACCTTCATTTTCAAACGGCATGCAGCGATGCGATACAGAATGGTCGCCTTTCAGCTTTTTAAAGCCTTCGGCGTCCTTCAAGCTGACATCACTGTCGATACGGCAGAAACCAAAACCACCTTCTTTAAAGAAGGTATCGATGTCAGCCAGCGTTCTTACATCATGAATGTTTGAGCGGCAGAAATCGCTGTTACGTTTCAGCATATCGGCCTGCATCTTATCCAGAACAGCATGAACAGTATTAACAAATTCATCACCGGAAACCGTTGTTTTGGAGTCTTTGCCAAGATCGCGGCGGATATAGGTAAGCTTACCTTCATCCATTTCGCGCTGGCCGATTTCCACACGCAACGGAACACCCTTCTTGATGCAATCCCACATCTTGTCAGATGAACGTGCATCGGACGTATCCAGTTTCACGCGGATACCTTTGGCTTTCAGGCGTTCAGCCAGTTGTTTACAGTGTTCGAATACAGCCGCGCCGTCATCCTTCACAATAGGAATAATGGCAACCTGATGCGGGGCAATTTTCGGCGGCATCACCATACCATCATCATCCGCATGGGACATGATCAGCCCCCCCACGGAACGCGTCGAGAATCCCCATGATGTCGTATGGCACAGGTGCTGCTGGCCGTCCGTACCCTGATATTGAATATTGAACGACTTCGCAAAATGCTGACCAAGATTATGCGATGTGCAGGCCTGGAGCGCCTTGCCATCCTGCATCATCGCTTCGATGGTGATACTATTGTCAGCACCAGGGAAGCGCTCATCAGAAGTTTTCTCGCCTTTGATGCCGCCAATCGCCAGATAGTTCTCATAGACATCATTATAAACATCCAGCATCTTAACCATATCGGCATAGGCTTCTTCCTTGGTAGCAAACGCATTATGCCCTTCCTGCCACAGGAACTCCGTTGTACGCAGGAACATACGTGGGCGCATTTCCCAACGCATCACGTTCGCCCATTGGTTCAAAAGCAATGGCAAATCACGATAGGACTGAACCCATTTCGCCATCGAGTCGCCAATAATGGTTTCCGATGTCGGGCGAATAATAAAAGGCTCTTCTAATTCAGCATCCGGCGCAGGAATAAGATTACCCTTTGGACCCTTTTCCAGACGGTGGTGAGTTACAACCGCACATTCCTTGGCAAAACCATCAATGTGCTCAGCCTCTTTAGAAATAAAAGACAGTGGAATTAGTAACGGGAAATAGGCGTTCTGCACGCCTTCCGCCTTGATCTTGTCATCCAGCGCGCGCTGGATATTCTCCCATAGCGCATAACCATAAGGCTTGATAACCATACAACCACGCACCGGCGAGTTCTCGGACAAGTCAGCCGCCTTCACGACCCCTTGGTACCATTCCGGGAAATTTTCTTCCCGGGTCGGTGTGATAGCTGTCTTTGCATTTTTCTTCTGCTCTGCTTTTTGTGCTTGTGCTGACATATTAATTACCCTCGCCCCATATAATTTCGTTGTCTTTTTCCAAGTCCTCGTTTGTGCGTTCACCCATAGACTGCGTATCCGTAACCGCAGGAGTTTCAGCAGCAGGCTGAGATTCTACAGCAGACGCAGGCTCCTGTTGTGAATCAGCTACAGAAGGTTTAGGCGCCATAGCGGGCGCAGCCAGAACTTTATTAGTTTTGGCTGCAGGAATTGTAAACTGGCCCAGAGTTTGTGGCGGCAATGGTGGCGAAGCCACAGCATTCGCCGGAACAGGGGAAGGATGATCCGTTGTAACTCTTGATACCACGGGCGCTGCAGGCTGAGGCACAACGGGAACCGTAGCCATAGGAACGGCGGGAGCATCAACAGGCACAACGATCTTGGTGGGTTGCGCTGTTGCAGGTGCTGCCGGTACTGCCGGAGGTACAGGCGCAGCCGCTTCCTCAGTAGGTGCGGATTCTTGTACAGGAGCCTTATCGCCACAAACGACAGCCGCCTGACCTGTCAGGTCCTGACCATTAAATACCACACGTCCATCTTTATGAACCTCAACCATACCCGTGTCAGCCTTCAGCTCAACACCTGCCGGAACATTACTAAGGCGTTGCGCCAGATCTACAGTCAGAGGGATACGGACAACATCAGGAACCACCGAGGGGGCTGCATTGACATCGGCAGGCACCACAGCCTTACCATGGACATCCACACCTGGCTGATAAGCCACACCTTTTGTGGCAACATGCTGTTCACGCAGTCTGCATAGTGCAAGGTCATTTTGCGCAAAAGCAGGTAGGGAAACCGTCATAAGAGCGACGGTAAGGATATATTTTTTCATTTCTTTATCTCCTCAGACATTGTGCGCGCGGCATCATGGAAGCTAATCACTTCCATTTTTACCAATATAAATATGATGCCCCAGATCACAGCTGAAACAATGGCTGTTGCAATAAACTTCTGTTTTAAGCGCGGATTTGCTGGCGCACTGGGGGCATTACCCAATTGGGGGGTTGGATCGGCATGATTACCCCAAGGCAATACCGCAAACAGAATTGTCCAGAAGGTAATGAAGTATACGAATAATCCCGATACCCAGCTCATACGCGCACCACATGAACTGTTGTTTTTGGTTTCATGCCGAGAACAACCTGAATATAGCGGCGCACACCAATACGCACTTCTTCATGCACGGCGTGATCATCCATCAAATCCTCACGTTCCATGTCTGCCAGCGTATCTTCAATCTCCCCCAACAGATCACGAAGGATTTTCTTTTCTTCCAGGCGCTCTTCATCGATCAGTCCCACAGTTGAAACTTGAGGATCTGCAATCAAATCACCGCGCGCATTAATGACCAACGTCACATGCACGGTACCGCTGAACTGCAACTTACGACGCTCTGTTATGGAGGCATGATTGGAATCAATAATACGTGTTTTTTCTACCGCCAGCAGACCTGTTTCAACATGATCAATGACTTCTGGCGTAGCAGGCCCCAGGCAAATCACGGAACCATTATTCGGTACAATGACATGTGGCACCTGGCACTGACGCGCCAGTTCAGCCTGCGCCTCAAGCATAATGCGCTCACCATGCACCGGCACAACAACTTTGGGCTTAACCCAGTTGATCATATCAATGATTTCATCGCGGCACGGGTGACCCGATACATGAATGGTGTGCATGGTATCATTCGGTGTAATCACCTGAACACCGGCAGCGCTTAAATTGTTACGAACTGTGTTTATTTCTTTTTCGTTGCCCGGAATGGCACGGGATGAAAAAATAACAGTATCACCACGACCAAAAACAATATCCTGATGATCCCCGCGCGCAATACGCGCCAGCGCAGCACGTGCCTCACCTTGGGAACCCGTCACGATCATAACCTGTTTCTCTTCGGGCAAGTAACCAATCTCTTCATCACTTATAAAATCAGGGATATCACGTAAATAACCGCAATCGACGGCAGATCCCACCATTGAATGAAGCGAGCGCCCCACAAGAGCCACCCGGCGATCTGTTGCCTTGGCGGCCTTCACGATACTTTGCACACGCGCAATGTTAGAGGCGAAAATGGTAATGCCAATACGACCCTTGCATTCGGCAAATAGTTTTGCCAGGCCTTTCTCTACTTCAATCTCAGATCCTGTACGACCCGGTACTTCTGCATTTGTTGAGTCCCCAATGTAGGCGAGAATACCTTTCGCCCCTGCTCTTTTCAGGGCATCTTCATCCGTGGGTGTCCCCAATACAGGTGTAGGATCAAGGTTCCAGTCGCCACTATGCAGAACACGTCCCGCTTTTGTTTCAATAAGCAGCGCTGCGGTATCGGGGATTGAGTGCGAGACTTGAATGAACTCAAGCTTGAATGGCCCTACATTTACACTCTCACCGGCCTGGAGGATATTTATAATCGCCTCACGGCTGGCCGTAACCTCATCAAGTTTGCGTTTGAGCACAGAGGCCGTAAATTCAGTGCAATAAATCGGACACTTCAGGCGCGGCCATAAATGAGCAACAGCCCCGATATGGTCTTCATGCGCGTGGGTAATCACTAATGCCGAAAGATCATTTTTATAAGGCTCAATAAAAGACGGGTCCGGCAGAACAATATCAATACCGGGAAATTTTTCATCAGCAAAGCCCATGCCGCAGTCAACAGCCAGCCATTTGCCATCGTGCGCATACAGGTTAAAGTTGACGCCAAACTGCTCACTTCCGCCCAAAGGGATGAAGTAAATTTGTTTTGGGTCTAAACCAATATCCTGCGCGACAGCCTTGGGCATAAAATTCAATCTGTTAATGTACGGTTTTCACCGGGCTTTCCGGTTCATCAAAATAGATTTCCCCGGCACGGATGACAATTTGTTTATTTTCAGAAATTTCAAGGATAAGGCCGCCAGCCTCATCTATATCCTTGAAAATGCCTTTTTCTTCGCGGTTGGGCAGCCGAGCCGTTAACTTATCACCCATACCATGGGCCTGTTCTAGCCAGGCCTCGCGAATAGGGGCAAAACCTCCAGCCTTCCAGGCGTTATAATAAGTGTCCAGGTAATGCAAAACTCTGTCCCTGAAAGGGTGAACCGCCAGGCGGTTTTCGCCTGAAACCTCCTTTAAAGCGATACGCCCTTCCGGTGCAGACATAATATTCACCCCCACCCCAATAATCAGATGACCAACGAGACCCTTGGGCGAAAGTTCAGTCTCAAGCAGAATACCCGCGACCTTTTTCCCATCAATCAGAATGTCATTGGGCCATTTCAGGGTTTTCTTATGTCCGCCCTCCAGGAATTCATCCATGGCCGCAGAAACCGCCAGCGCAACAACGAAAGAAATCTGTCCTGCCAGGTCAGCCGTACACAGAGGCCTTAACAGTACGGACATATAAAGGCTGCCCATCGGTGAGGTCCAGCTATTGCCCTGGCGTCCCCGACCTTCAGATTGCGTAAGGGCCTGGATAACGAGCCCCTCGTCAGCAGCTTCATCCAAAGCACGATCTTTCGCTTCATCCTGCGTCGAGGGCAGGACAGCAAAAGTTTCTATTTTCCATTGAATGCTCATCCCGCGAATAAAGTGCCCGCCGTGTGGCGTGCCGCATCAACAAGAAGGTTCGGACGGAAGATAAAGAACAGTACAAACGCTACGCTCAGAAGTACGACAGCGCGTTTAGCGAAAGCCATTTGCCTGTCCAAGGGCTCTATCGCTTCATCAAAGAACATCACTTTAATAATGCGTAGGTAGTAATAGGCGGCAACAACAGATGTAATGACGCCCACAACGGCCAGGAAATAGAACCCGCTGGTGACAGCCGCCTGGAACACCATGAGCTTACCAAAGAACCCAGCCATCGGTGGAATACCACTCATGGAGAATAATAGAATTGCGAGCGCGTAGGCCATAAGCGGGCTGGTACGCGAAAGACCAGAAAGATCGGCAATTCCTTCAACAGAACGCCCATTACGGCGCATGCAAAGAATAATGCCGAATGTACCGGCAGCCATGACCATATAGATAGCCATGTAAAGAATAACGGCGGACGCCCCCTGCGGCGTGCCAGCAACAACGCCCAGTAACGCATAGCCCATGTTACCAATCGAACTGTAAGCCATCAGGCGTTTGATATTGTTCTGCACCAGACCGGCAAGCGCTGCCCATATCATGGAGGCAAATGACAGAACCCAGATAATATGCTGCCAATGCTCGCTGAAGCCTGCAAACGGGCCGTAGAGCAACTGCATCAACACAGCGATCGCTGCCAGCTTGGGTACAATCGCAAACAAAGCCGTAACAGAGGTCGGCGCGCCTTCATAAACGTCAGGTGTCCACATGTGGAAAGGAACAGCAGAAATTTTGAAGGCAATCCCCACCAGCATAAAGACCATGCCCACCATGAAACCCATGGCCACACCGTCAACGCCAGTCAGGCTATTACCAATCTTGCCGTACTCAAGGGAGCCAGAGAACCCATAAATCATCGACATGCCAAACAGCAGCATGCCGGACGCCAGTGCACCGAGAACGAAATATTTCAGGCCGGCCTCAGATGATTTTGCGTGATCGCGGCGGAATGCCGCCAAAACATAAAGCGCCAGAGATTGAAGCTCCAGGCCCACATACATCGAAAGCATGTTATGGGCCGAAACCATGATCATCATTCCTACGCCGGCTAGCATGATCAATATCGGATATTCGAAGCGGGCCATCATTTCCTTCTGCAGATAACTGACAGATAGCGCCGTTGTGGCAATCAAACCCGCAAGGATCAGGAGCTTAACAAAAGCGACAAAGGGATTGATATGAACCATGCCGTTGAGTACGGATTGTTCTTCCCAGTTTATGCCGAGCAGGAACATACCCGTCAGAGCAAAAGCACACAACGCCGCCCAGCTTATGAAGTTAGTGGATTGGTTACCGCGAATAACACCAGCGACCAGCAACACCATGCTCGCTAAAGCCAGAAAAATTTCCGGCAAGAGGGGAGTGAGTTCTGCAAAATTAAAATTACTCATCTGTTTCAGTCTCCGGCATCGGCAAATCGGCATCAATATCATCCGCCGGCTTTACTTCATCAATTACAGGCTCGCTCGCTTTGCTGAGCTGCATTTCATAATTTGCACGCAACTTCTCAGCAGACGGCGCTACACGCTCCATCACATAGCCAGGAGCAACGCCCAGCCACAGGACCAGAACGACAAACGGCAGGAATATAAAGAATTCACGTTTATCAAGATCCGGCATTTCAGCAGCATCGGCATTATCTTGCGGGCCAAAAACAACACGGCGATAAAGCACCAGCATATAAGCGGCGCCCAGAACCACACCTGTTGTCGCAAACAGCGCTACCATCGTATCCGCCTTGAATGCACCCAGAAGCACGAGGAACTCCCCTACGAAACCGGATGTACCAGGAAGACCCACAGACCCCAGCATCATAAGCATGAAAACGGTGGCGTATTTAGGCATGTTCTTTACCAGGCCACCATAGCGCGCAATCTCACGCGTATGCAGGCGATCATAAACAACCCCGACGCAAAGGAACAACGCACCTGAAATAATACCGTGGCTGATCATCTGGAAGATACCGCCTTCAATACCCTGCGTCGTCGCTGTGAAAATACCCAGCGTCACAAAGCCCATGTGCGCGACAGAAGAATACGCAATCATCTTCTTCATATCTTCCTGAACAAGCGCAATCAGGGATGTGTAGACGATGGCAATGATCGAAAGCCAGAATACAAGATCAGCAAAATGCGCTGAAGCCTCAGGAAACATCGGCAATGAGAACCGCAAGAAGCCATAACCACCCATTTTCAACAGAACACCCGCCAGAATGACGGAGCCGGCTGTTGGCGCTTCCACGTGGGCATCTGGCAGCCAGGTATGAACCGGCCACATCGGCATTTTTACCGCAAAGCTGGCAAAACAGGCGAGCCATAGCCACATCTGCAGGTCTTTGGCGACCGGATTAGCCATTAATGTAGGAATATCTGTTGTACCAACCTTGAAGTACAAGGTCAGAATGGCAACCAGCATAAGTACTGATCCCAACAGCGTATAAAGGAACAGCTTAAACGCGGAATAAACGCGGCGCGCCCCGCCCCATATACCGATAATCAGGAACATCGGTATCAATACAGCTTCGAAGAACACATAGAACAGAATGCTGTCCAAGGCGCAGAACGTGCCAATCATGAATGTTTCCAGCACCAGGAAAGCCACCATGTATTCCTTCACGCGCGTTTCAATCGACTTCCAGCTGGCCAAAATACATACCGGCGTCAGGAAAGCCGATAGAACGACGAAGAACAGCGAAATGCCATCAACACCCATGTGATAACTGATTTTAAGCTGATCAAACCATGTCACGTTTTCTACAAACTGGAATTCAGCACTAGATGGGTCAAACTTGACCATCATGTAAAGGGACAGCGCAAACGTGAACAACGATGTATACAACGCCGCATAACGGGCATTGCGCGCGACCATTACAGCATCGCCGCGGATCATCATGACAAATAACGCACCCACCAATGGCAGGAAGGTCATTAACGACAGGATTGGGAAGTCAACCATCTTTACTCTCTTACATACCGACGGTGACGCGATAGATCAGCCAGGAAATCAGGCCAATCAAACCCACCATCATAACAAAAGCATATTGATACATATAACCGGACTGAGCACGGCTCAGGACCCCACCGAAGCGACGGGAAAGGTTGGACAATCCATCAGGGCCAAGACGATCAATAACAGCACCGTCACCCTTCTTCCAGAAGAACCGTCCCCAACGTTGGGCACGCTTCACGAATATGCGGTCGTATAGTTCGTCAAAGAACCACTTATTGAAGAACAATTTATGCAGCGGCGAGAATAATTTCGCAAACTTGGCGGCTGTTCCCTCGCGCCACATGTAGAATATGTAAGCCAGGAATATACCAAAGCCCGCAACTCCAATCGGCAGAAGCTTCACCCACTTTGGTACATGATGCGCAGCCTCGATTGTATCGTTCTCAGGCAGAACTTTCAGGCTTTCACCCCAGAAATGCTCCTTGTCCCAGATATTCACGATATTGCTAGTATGGTGTGTATCATTTGCATGGCCCGGCGCATGGGAAGAACCAGTAAATCCGCCGTGGAAAATCACACCGGCAAACAGAGCCCCCGTGGCAAGAATGACCAGCGGCATAATCATGATAGATGGCGATTCATGAACATGGGCCATGACATGCTCATCAGCACGCGGCTTGCCATGGAATGTCATCAGGATCAGACGCCAGCTATAGAAAGCTGTAAACAGCGCTGCAATAATACCCATCCAGAACGCATAATTACCAAACCATGTATGGTCAGCAAATGCCGCCTCCAGGATCAGGTCTTTGGAATAGTAACCGGCAAAGAACGGAATACCCGCAAGCGCCAATGACCCAATCCACATAAGAACATAAGTCACCGGGATCATCTTCCAGATGCCCCCCATCTTCCGCATATCCTGTTCGTCAGACATGGCATGGATTACGGAACCGGCCCCCAAGAACAGCAAGGCTTTGAAAAAAGCGTGCGTCATCAGATGGAACATGGCTGCGCCATAGGCCCCTACGCCCAAAGCAAAGAACATATAACCCAGTTGGGACATCGTGGAATAGGCAATCACGCGTTTGATATCAAACTGTGTAAGACCAATCGTCGCCGCCACAAGCGCTGTCGAAGCACCCACAACTGTCACAACCATCGCCGCATCAGGCGCATATTCAAATACAGGGGAGAACCGCGCCACAAGGAATACACCGGCGGTAACCATTGTTGCCGCGTGGATTAAGGCAGACACTGGTGTTGGGCCTTCCATCGCATCAGGTAACCATGTGTGTAGTCCCAATTGGGCCGATTTACCGCATGCCCCCACAAACAACAGCAGACAAATCAGTGTCAAGGCATGGACTTCATGTCCCAGAAACATGAATGTCGCATCTTTCAGCTCCGGCGCTTTTTCAAAAATGCCCTCGTATGTAATGGTGCCAAAAATCACAAACGTCGCAAAAATACCCAATGCCAAACCAAAATCACCGACGCGGTTAACAACAAAGGCCTTAACTGCAGCCGCATTCGCAGAATGTTTGTGGTTCCAGAAGCCGATCAACAGATAGGAAGCCACACCTACCCCTTCCCAACCGAAGAACAACTGAAGAAGATTGTCAGAGGTCACCAGCATCAACATCGCAAAGGTAAACAACGACAAATAAGACATGAAGCGACCCTTGGCAGGATCGTGGCTCATATAACCTACGGAATAAACATGTACGCAGGCAGAAACAATGTTGACCACACACATCATGACAACAGTTAACTGATCAACGCGTAAAGTCCATGCCGCCGAGAAATCGCCGGAAACAACCCAATTCGCCAATGGTACGATGCGTGGACTCTGTCCTATAATCACATCAAAAAACAATACGCAGGAAACGAAAGCCGCAATGATTACAGCGGCACAGGTAATGAACTGGCACCCCTTATCCGTAATCTGCTTACCGAACAGGAAAGCAATGATGAAGGCGATCAGTGAGGGAAATACTGCAAGAAGTTCCATACCCGGCACTACCCTTTAAGCGTTGAAATATCTTCGACAGCGATGCTGCCGCGATTACGGAAGAAAATAACCAGAATAGCGAGACCGATAGCCGCTTCAGCCGCAGCCACCGTCAGAATAAACATGGTGAATACCTGCCCCGAAAGATCATTCAGGAAGCTCGAGAACGCCACAAAGTTGATATTCACGGCGAGCAGCATAAGTTCGATAGACATCAGAATGATGATGACATTCTTACGGTTCAGGAAAATGCCAAACACACCCAGCGTAAACAGGATGGCTGCCAAAGTCAGATAATGAGAGAGGCCGATTTCCATGTCTTACACCCCTGAATTCGAAGAAACTTTTTGAATTTCGAGAACATCTTCAGGGCGACGCGCATTCTGCACGGAAACCTTCTGACGGCGCACATCCGGACGATATCTGTGCGTCAGCACGATCGCCCCTATCATAGCAACAAGCAGAACAAGGCCTGCAGTCTGAAATGCAAAGATATAATCCGTATATATAAGCCTGCCGAGGGCCACTGTATTCTCAACGTCAGCCGTAATGGGTGACGCGACGTGAGATGCCGCTTGTGGCGAGAACTGCCAGGCAAGTCCAATAGAAACAAGCTCCAGCAGCAAAATACCACCGACAATCATGCCTATCGGCACATATTGCATGGAACCCTTGCGCAAATCACTGAAACTAATGTCAAGCATCATGACCACGAACAGGAACAGGACCGCAACGGCCCCGACATAAACGATCACAAGGATCATCGCGATGAACTCTGCCCCCAACAGGACAAATAATCCTGCAGCATTGAAGAATGCCAGAATAAGGAACAGGACGGAGTGAACCGGGTTGCGGGCCGTGATAACCATCAGGGCGCTTGCAACCAGAACTCCGGCGAAAACGTAAAAAGCCAGGGCCTGAAACATGGTACTCGTGCTTTGTTAATGAATCCGGATGGGCAAAGATTTACCCGGATTTGTTCTAATATGTCCTGAGCCCTTCCGCAAGCGCCGATAATAGAAAAAACCCCGCTTTATGAAGAAGTTACCCACTTGCTTTTTCCTATGGAAAGGTGAAAATAGGCACCGGATTCTTTTATAAATTACATATCTTTGGGGGAACTACTTTGAAAACCAACCTGCTGCTGGCGACGGCCATCGTCCTTCTTTCTTTTGCACCTGCGGTTGCACATGCCGATGAAAGCATGATCGGTGTCGGCGTGGGATATTATGACATATTCGACGAGGACGAGGCCGCTGACTTTCGGGTTGAATATCGCTCCGGAGAGCCTTGTTTTTGGGAGATAAAACCGTTTGCAGGTGCCCATGTTACCACTGATGGTGCTATCTATGGCTTGGGCGGGCTTTATGCTGATTTCGAACTTTCTCCAGAATGGACTCTGACCCCATCCTTGGCTGCTGGCCTTTATAGCGATGGCGACGGTAAAGATCTCGGGCATACAGTTGAGTTTCGCAGCCAGTTGGAGCTGGGCTACAATTTCCAGAATGGCAGCCGCGTAACAACGGGCCTGGCTCACATCTCTAATGCCAGCCTAGGTGATCGCAACCCTGGGACTGAAATCCTGAGCTTGAACTATTACTTCCCATTGCGCTGGATTGCGGGCGAATAATCAGTTCTTATTTGGGAACAAAACCATGCAAGGCTGCCAGATCCTGGTAAGCCTTGTATTGTTTTTCGCATTCAGCAAGCCCCAGATTAACTGTTACGCGCTTGTCCCATAATTTCATAAACGGCTCAGTTAGTGTCTTACGCGCAGACTCAACAGCAGGCTCTGCATCTTTAAGCGCCTGTTCATAGGCTAATATGCTCGCTTCATACTGGTTTAGCAGTACTTCAGCCCTATCCAGATCAGGAAAAGAACCAAAACCGAATTCCACATACAAATCATTCTTTATTTTATAAGCGCTGGCATCCAGCACACCCGCCTTCTCTAATACAAGTGTTTGCAGAAGCTTCTGCATCTCATCAGCATTTATGGCGTGCTTATCATGATAGGTGACAAGGTGATCACATCCTTGCAAATTCGCTGCAATAAGGACCCCTCTTGCATTGTCTTGCCTTAAGCGTCTACTCACAGTTATTAAAAGATCTTCAGCATGTGCCGTTGCAATTACGACATCATTGTACAAGTCACGGAACGAAACAGACTCATCTTTCTTCAAGGGATGCTCAACAGATTCAATACTGATGCCAAGATCAGCGTATTTTTTCTCTGCTTTTTCAAAACGACCATCTAATGCGGAAAGGCGGCGCGCAGCCAGACGCTGCTTGTTTTGCTGCTCTGTCAGAACCTGATCCTTGATCTGCTCCAGATCACCTGTGCGATCACCGCATGCAGCAAACAATAATGCAGCAGAAAGAATTCCAGCACGGCAAAATTTTGACTGGCTCATGAATATCCCCTGTTCATATTATTCTTATGATCTTTTCACAAGAGAACAAAGGCTCCATAGCAATATAAATTAACGATAAGGCGTTTCTACAGCAAGGTTAGCAGCAATCTGAGCTTCCCAACGATCACCATTCGCCAGAAGCTTATCCTTATTGTAATAAAGTTCCTCGCGTGTTTCCGTCGCAAATTCAAAGTTCGGACCTTCGACGATGGCATCAACTGGGCAAGCTTCCTGGCAAAGACCGCAGTAAATGCACTTGGTCATATCAATATCATAACGCGTAGTACGGCGGCTGCCATCATCACGGGGTTCAGCCTCAATCGTAATCGCTTGCGCGGGACACACCGCTTCGCAAAGTTTGCAGGCAATGCAACGCTCTTCCCCATTCGGATAACGACGCAAAGCATGTTCACCACGGAAGCGCGGGCTGATAGGCCCCTTTTCAAAAGGATAGTTAATCGTTACACGTGGCTTGAACATATACTTGAACGTCAGAGCCATCCCCTTGACGATCTCGGTCAGCAGAAACGAATTGGCAAATTGCGCGACAGACATAGCAGCCTCAAGAAACCCGTGAAACATAAGCAAGGGCTAGATAATACTGGCAAAATCCTAAAAGATCAAACGGTCCATTTGACAGGATTGTTCCGCACTGTACGGGTTTTTGCTACAGGATCCTGATGGGAAACTGCGGGAATTTTAACCACAAAAGACGGCTTCTTATCCAAAGGATGGCTCGCAATCGAACAGGGGCCTTCCTGCATTAATATGCGGGGAATTCCCAGTCTCTGATGAATACCCATCAAAGCCCCGCCCTTATCGATTAAGTGAGCCTCGCCCCCGTAAACGACATATCGTTCGTCCGGAGCCACGTTCTCTTGATCTTTCAGAATGACTGATTCCCAATGCATAGTCTTAAAAGGCGCATCAAATCCCGGACCATAACCAGATTTAATCTCAGGCTTATCAAGTCCGACAATACGGATATTATTGTCATGGGCCGCTTGCAGCATTAGCCAGTAATGCGCCCACATTTTCTTGGAATAACCATGAAACTCGGCATCAAAATAATCGGTGATGCCCTTCTCGTGTCCTTCGTCCTGCCACGCATTCAATAAACCCTGTTTTGATGCGGGAACCATCTCGGTATAAAAACGCGTGACATTCAGTCGCGCCCATTCAGGCATCATTTCAGCAATGAACAAAGGAAATGAATAACGGCCATGCCACTCTTCCGCTACAGCAACGCCTTTATGATTTTTGACAGCGGCCTTGAACAGGTCCCTGATCTGATCAAGGCTGGCAGTTTTACGCGTTAGGCCGCTAAAAGCGAGATTCACCCGTTCACGAAGACTCGGATACAAACTGGTTAGCATGCAAATCCCTGTTAATGTTCTTATTTTTAATTATACACATATTCTGGCTATTTATCACCTTTAAGGCCGGGATAGGCGCTACGCCCAATCCCTCTTCGTTGGTGCCGCAGCGTTCTCATAAAGAACGGTCGGAAACGCGGGCCCTGATTGGTGAAAAAGTCCCTATGTATCTTGCGGCGGAACCACCAGGGCGCCGCACAGACATTAAATTCTTCTGCAATCTCAACGGCAACATCCGTTACCGCTTCCGCGTGAACGGCAATTTCAAGTTTCTCTGCTAACATTATGGTAGCGCCTTAAATGTCAGCAGAGAACCTGCAACCACAACAACCCAGATCAACGTAAATGGCAGGAACACTTTCCAGCCCAGACGCATCAATTGGTCATAGCGGTACCGGGGCAAGGTACCGCGGACCCATATAAAGAAGAACAACACCGATGCCACTTTCAAAGCAAACCAGATCACACCGGGCACAAATGCCAACGCCTCAATCCCGAAGGGTGGCAACCATCCACCCAGGAACAGGATCGTTGTCATGGCAGACATCAGAACCATGTTCGCGTATTCAGACAGGAAGAACAGCGTAAAGAGAACGCCTGAATATTCGACCATAAAGCCACCGGACAATTCGGATTCACCTTCAGGCAAATCGAACGGTGAACGGTTGGTTTCCGCCAGTATCGATACAAGGAATACCACCAGCATAGGCAGTAGCATGATTTGCACCCATGCAGGACGCTCCGCCGTAACAATCTCAGACAGGTTTAACGAGCCTGCGACCAGCAAAACACAAACAATGATCAGGCCCATGGATACTTCGTATGACACCATTTGCGATGCAGAACGCAACCCGCCAAGGAACGCATAACGGGAGTTAGATGCCCAACCAGCCATAATGACGCCGTACACGCCCATGGATGAAATAGCGAACAGGTAAAGAATACCGACATTAATATCGGCAATAACCCACTGCGCATTTACAGGGATAACAGCCCAGGCAATAAACGCCATTACCAGCATCAGGATCGGGGCCATTACGAACACCGGACGGTTGGCCTGTGACGGTATAATGGTTTCCTTCCCCATCAACTTGAATAAGTCAGCAAATGACTGGAACAAACCGAAAGGCCCCACCATAGCGGGACCCTGACGGCGCTGCATGGCGCCCAGCACTTTACGTTCACCATAGACGACAAACGCTACGCTGACGGCAACAACCAGAACAAACGCAACAATCTGGATTGCCGAACCGGTAGCCATCGCCAGCCAATTCGGGAAACCAATATCCGTAAAGAAAGAGGTTACCAGTTCCATTATTCAGCGGCCCCCGCCAATTCTTGAGTCATATCACCATGCAGAAAAACCTTCGTGCATTCCGCCATCGTTACTGATGCGCGCGTAATCACGTTGGTCATGTAGAAGTTCTGTACAGCCGATACAAAAGGTGTATTGGCCGGTTTAACAGCTCTGCCAAATGCACTCCATTGCGCAGGAGCAATCTGGTCCACCGCGGCCATATGCGGCCATTCACGGGCAATGCGTTCACGCAACTGGAACAGGTCATCATAAGGTAACTGGCGATGAATATAGGCAGATAATGCACGAATGATCTTCCAATCCTCACGGGCTTCACCCGGCGCTTCGACAGCTTTACGCGCCATCTGAACGCGGCCTTCTGTATTCACATACAGGCCATTTTTCTCGGTATAAGCAGCGCCCGGCAGAATAACATCCGCACGATTGGCGCCCGCATCACCATGGTGCCCCTGATAAATCACAAACGCATGCGGGCTGATATAATCCATCGGGAACTCATCAGCACCCAACAGGTAAACAAGCTCTACCTTGCTAAGGTCAAATCCCTCTTTGGATGTAAAACCGATATCCAGTGCACCGACACGTGACGCTGCGGTGTGAAGGACATTAAAACCATTCCAGTCTTCACGCACCATATTGAATGTTTCTGCGCACTGACGCGCCAAGGCCTGAACCGCCTCTCCGTCTTCACGCTGGAATGCACCCATGCCCACAATAATCATGGGGTTTCTGGCATTCTTCAGGACAGCAGCAAAGTCGCTCCTGCCCGCCACTAAAGCTTCCAAATCTGCAGGACCTGTACCGATATGCGCATAAGGATATGTCAGATCAACAGCTTCGCCAATTGCACCGACTTTCACACGTCGGCTTAGCCATGTTTTGCGAATACGGGCATTAACCAATGCCGCTTCCCAACGCGGATTAGTACCCACCAGCAGAATGGCGTCAGCATGTTCAATACCGGCAATCGTGGAATTGAAAATATAACCCGCGCGATTAGAAGCGTCATAGAATGCGCCATCCGTACGGCATTCCAGATTGGTCTCATGCAATGTGCCCATCAGGTCTTTCAGTGCGACCATGGACTCCACATCACACAGATCACCCGCAAGCGCGGCTTTCCAACCTTGTTTCACACTCAATAATTTTTCGGCTACAACTGTAAAGGCCTCTTCCCATGATGCTGGCTTCAATTTGCCTGTATGGGCATCACGAATATAGGGGCGGTCAAGACGCTGACGCTTTAAGCCATCATGCGCAAAACGTGTACGATCACTAATCCACTCTTCATTTACATCTTCATGAAGCCGCGGCAATACGCGCATCACTTCGCCGCCACGGGCGTCAATACGAATGTTGGAACCTACAGCATCATGAACATCAATGCTTTCGGTTTTACGCAATTCCCATGGGCGCGCGGTAAATGCGTAAGGTTTATTGGTCAATGCGCCAACAGGACAAATATCAATCAGATTGCCTGAAAGTTCAGTATTGATCGCTTTATCAACAAATGTTGTGATTTCGACATCTTCGCCACGGTTCACAAGGCCCAGATCGGGTGTCCCGGCAATCTCCTCGGCAAAACGCACGCAACGGGTGCACTGGATACAGCGCGTCATCACCGTCTTCACCAAAGGCCCAAGGTCCGGATCGACCTTGGCGCGCTTGCTTTCGTAATAACGCGAGCGGTCGAAGCCATAAGATACGGCCTGATCCTGCAAATCGCATTCACCACCCTGATCGCATATCGGGCAGTCAAGCGGATGGTTGATCAGCATCATTTCCATGACACCTTTACGGGCCTTGTGCACCATTTCAGAATTAGTTTTAACAACCATGCCGTCAGCACAGGCAAGCGCACAGGATGCCTGCGGCTTTGGTGGCCCAGGAGAGACCTCTACCAGGCACATACGGCAATTCGCCGGAACGGAAAGTTTGTCGTGATAGCAAAAACGCGGCACCTCTACGCCCAGCATTTCCGATGCCTGCAGGATGCTTGTTCCCGGGGCCACTTCAATCTCAACACCATCAATCGTCAGCTTAGGCATAGTATTTTCTCTAGTTTCAAACTTAAGACGGGGTTACAACAACAGGACGGCGCTGGAATGACAGCTCCAGCCATTTTTGTGTATCCATGTGATTTGTGTCACGCACCACTTCGTGCCACTTTAATTTTTTGACATCAACAGGGCCAACATCAATAGCCCCTTCCCATTCAACTTCGCCCTCACGGACATTTTTATAAACTGTCAGCTTGTCACCATCTTTTAAGCACACAAGCGCGTCATACCCATTCTTACCGTACTCACAGAAAGACCAGATGACTCCTTCTGTTCCCGTTTCAGAAAAAGGTTCCAAGGCGCCGAATTTCACGTCACCATCACGTTCAAGCCGAGCCGGTAGCTGATTATAGAACATACTAACCCACTTTTCGGTTCTCATGCCCTTTTGAATACCATGATGATAACGCTTATGGTTCAATGAGACAGTTCCTTCCCAGGCAACATCACCCTCGCTGACAGCTTTGAATACTTTCACAAGATCGCCTGATTTAAACGGCTGCTTAATCTCCTCATGATGCTTACGTTGTTTGGCACGCGCAAAAATATCGGCATAGGTCTGATAACCCCAATCATACGCCAAACGGTATGTACGGAATCCCAAACCCTTCAGCTTGGCATTCATCTCGTCCATATCGGCTTTCGCCGCTTCGGATTCAGGTGGAAGCTCCACATTCATGAGGCTTAGAAGGCCAAATTTCTGTGCATTTGTAGACACGTTATGCCGCCATCTTTCTATATTCCATGATCCGCTGTTCCATTTCTGGGCGGAAATGACGTATCAAACCCTGGATAGGCCATGCGCTGGCATCGCCATGCGCGCAAATTGTGTGACCTTCGATTTCCTTGGTCAATTCAAATAGCGTATCGATTTCCTCGACTGTCGCGTTACCACGCACCATGCGTTGCATGATACGCCACAGCCAACCTGTGCCCTCACGGCAAGGTGTGCACTGGCCACAGCTCTCATGCATATAGAAGAACGACAGACGCGCGATCGCACGAATAACATCCGTTGATTCATCCATAACGATGACAGCGGCTGTGCCTAGACCGCTTTGCGCCTCACGGAGGGCATCAAAATCCATCAACACGGTGTCGCAAACAGAACGCGGCAGCAATGGTGTCGAAGAACCGCCAGGAATGATAGCTTTCAGATTGTCCCATCCGCCACGCACACCACCGGCATGTTTCTCGATGAGTTCCTTCAGGGGAATACCCATTTCTTCTTCCACGTTGCACGGTTTGTTCACGTGGCCAGAAATGCAGAAAAGCTTTGTACCCGTGTTCTTTTCATTACGGCCAAAACCCGCAAACCACGCACCACCGCGACGCATGATTGTCGGCACAACGGCAATGGTTTCAACGTTATTAATTGTTGTCGGGCATGAATAAAGGCCGGCTGCCGCAGGGAACGGTGGCTTGTTACGCGGCTCACCTTTTCGGCCTTCCAGTGAATTCAACAGCGCTGTTTCTTCACCGCAAATATAAGCCCCCGCACCGCGATGAACTTCAATGTCGTATTCCCAGCCAGAGCCTGCAGCGTTCTTACCCAGCAACCCCGCTTCGCGCGCCTCCTGGATGGCATGCACCAGCACCATGGCTTCATTGTAAAATTCACCACGGATATAGATATAGCATTTGTGCGCACCCATCGCGAAACCAGCTATCAATGCACCCTCGATCAGCTTATGCGGATCATGACGGATGATATCGCGGTCTTTACATGTGCCGGGTTCGGATTCATCAGCATTGATAACAAGGTAGCTCGGGCGGCCATCAGGGCTTTCTTTCGGCATGAAAGACCATTTCATACCCGTCGGGAAACCCGCACCGCCACGGCCACGCAAACCGGACTTTTTCATCTCTTCGATGATCCAGTCACGGCCCTTTAGGATAATATCCTTCGTGTTATCCCAATCACCGCGTCTTTTTGCGTAATCGAGGGAATAAGGTTCCTGACCGAATAAATTGGTAAAGATGCGATCCTGGTCGGCAAGCATGAGGCGAACTCCTGAATAAGTCGCCGTAATCATAGACTTTTTTACCTAAAAATCCATGGGGTTAAGCGGAGATCAGTCAAAAAATTTCCCAATAAAAACAAGACACCATAAATTATTATGGTAACAATTGCATAATAATGTTTCGGCTCAGTCTGAACATAGGAATCGTATATGAAATCTATTGGCTCAAAAGCAAAAATCGCCCCCGAAGGGGCGATTTGTTTAGAAGGATTATTCAGCAGCAGATGTCTGTTCGGTTGTGGGAATAACCTCGGCCATTTCGCCTCTATTCAGGCGATCAAACACTGTAGGATCATACTTAACGAATTGCGGCATCAAAGAACCCACCATCATGCCGCCGAAGCTGGCCAACAGCCCTGCGAATTGAGGCGGTAATGTTGCATCTTCGGGTCCAAAAATCAGGGAACCCAACCAAACGATCAAACCGCAAAAGATCGCAGCCAGAGCACCCTGGTTCGTTGCACGACGCCAGAAGATACCAAACACCAGCGGAATGAACGCCGTTGCCAATGTAACCTGATATGCATTCTCCACCATTTCAAAGATGCTGGCATCCGAGTTCAGGGCGTACAGCGTTACCAGCAAGGTGAAGATAACCGTTACCCAACGCATCGCTTTCAGCAATTGCTGGTCAGAAATGCCGGGACGCAAAGGACGCAGGATATTCTCAGTGAACGTTACGGACGGCGCCAGCAATGTCGCCGAAGCGCACGACTTGATCGCTGACAGCAACGCACCAAAGAAAATGATCTGCGCAATCAGCGGGGCCTTCTCAAGAATAAGCGTCGGCAGGATCATCTGCGGATCGCCGTTCTCACCCATATTCTGCGCCACCATATCCGGCACAATCAGCAAGGCTGAATAAGCCAGGAATACAGGGATGAATGCAAACAGGAAATAGAGGCAACCACCTAACACAGAACCCCATTTAGCGTATTGCAAAGTCTGCGCTGATTGCGCGCGTTGGAAAACGTCCTGTTGCGGCATCGAGCCAAACATCATGGTGCAAAGCGCGGCAGCAAAGCCAATGATCCCGACAATATCCATGCTCGGCCAGAAGTTACTGAACTTACCGGCAGCAGCAGCGTGATCAATAACGCCAGCAACACCGCCCGGGACAATGCTGGCAACCTCACCACTGATATAAATCATACCCAGTACGATGATGACCATTTGCAGCAAGTCCGTAATAGCAACGGCCCACATACCGCCAAAGAAAGTGTAAATCAGGATGGTCAGAGAACCAATCCACATACCCATTTCCTGTGAAATGGCGCCGCCGGAAACAATATTGAACACAAGGCCAAGCGCCGTAATCTGGGCGCCCACCCAACCGAGATAGGAAATAACAATCGCCAGTGTCGTCATCACCTCGGCTGTGCGGCCATAACGCTTCTTATAAAAGTCACCGATAGTCAGCAGATTCATTTTGTAAAGGGGTCCGGCGAGGAATAAACCGAACAGGATCAAGCAGAGGGAGGCGCCAAACGGATCGGCGACAATACCGCCCAATCCCTCTTCCAGGAAAGTCGCAGGAATACCGAGGACAGCTTCGGAACCAAACCAGGTCGCAAATACAGTAGCGACAACCATATAAAATGGCAGGTGGCGGCCTGCGATCGCAAAGTCCCTTGTATTATGAACCTTGCTTCCGGCCCAAAGACCGATAGCCACAGAAACAACCCAGTACGCAATCACGAACCAGAACAACATGCCCATGACGAATCCCAACCCCTGTATATGGTGAATCAATATCAAAAAAATTATAGGGATAGCGTTTGTGGCAAATCAAGCCACAACAATACCTTAAGAGCAATTATCAGACTTTTTTAGCCCGACTTGGCTGTTTTAAGGGTGGTACCGCCACCAAGCGCTTGTGAGTTCAAACGGCCATTTTGGGAACCCACTGGAACTTGCTGATCATTCGCCAGCAAATCAAGGATTTCTGTCATGCGTTGAGGTGTAAGATCCTCATAAAAGTCATCGTTAATTTGCACCATAGGCGCATTCACACACGCCCCCAGGCACTCAACTTCAACAAGCGAGAACTTGCCATCTGCTGTGGTTTCCCCGGCATGAATACCCAAACGATCATGACAGGCTTTCACAATATCATCAGAACCACATAGCATACAGGGCGTCGTTGTGCACATCTGCACCAGATATTTACCGACAGGCTCAATATTATACATCGAATAGAATGTCGCGACTTCGTAAACTTTTATAGGTGGCTCACCCACAATACGGGCAATCTCATCCATCGCGGCGCGGGGGATCCAGCCCCCATAAGGGGGATTTGCATTTAAGCCATCTTCCGCGACCTGACGCTGCGCCAGATCAAGAAGCGGCATGATAGCGCTGCGTTCACGACCTTCAGGATAGCGCCCTAAAATATCCCTGACAGCATCTGCATTACGAAATACAAAGGAAGCCGGTTGGTAAGGGGCGTTCAGGTCAATAATCTTCTTCATAGTAAGTCCGTTACTGCTGTTGTTCTTTCTCGCAGCGCCATTTCATGGTCTGCACATCCGTCATCGTTACAAGCGCTACATCGGCACTGGTCAGATCAGGATTAAAAATCATAGTCCAGTTTTCAGCCTCATAGCGTGGGCCGGAAATAAACTGGACCGGATACTCATGCTCCTGCCCGTTCGCATCTTTCGCATACATCTTATTGCTTTCAAAGCGAATAATCGCAGGCTCATTGCTCTTCTGCGCACGATCGGAATTGAAACGCAATGTCACGACTTCATTCTGCTCGCAGTTCATATTCGTAAGATCAGCGGCCCGCGCAGGCATTGCCCCCAATACAACAAAAACTGAAAGGAAAAGCGCACGAAACATCAGCGATCAATCTCCCCGAATACGATATCCATGGAACCAATGATCGAGACTGTATCCGCCAGCAAGTGGCCCCGTGACTGGAAATCCAGTGCTGCCAAGTGAGCAAAGCCTGGGGCACGAATGCGACAACGGTGCGCTTTATTTGTACCATCAGAAACCAGGTATACGCCGAACTCACCCTTAGGCGCCTCCACAGCGGCATAAGTTTCACCCGCCGGAACGTGATAGCCTTCAGTATAAAGTTTGAAATGGTGGATGAGCGCCTCCATCGAACGCTTCATCTCGGCGCGTGGCGGTGGCGCGATCTTATAGTCATCCACCATCACAGGGCCTGTTGGCATTTTCTCAATCGCCTGTTTCATGATCTTCAGCGACTGGCGCATCTCTTCCATACGCACGAGATAACGCGCATAGCAGTCACCTGTTTTGCCGACCGGAATGTCGAAATCCATCTGGTCGTAAACTTCATAAGGCTGCGATTTACGCAGATCCCAGGCAAGGCCGGAAGCACGCACCATAGGACCGCTGAAGCCCCAGTCCATCGCCTCATCAGCCGTCACCGTACCAATATCAACCGTACGCTGCTTGAAAATACGATTTTCCGTCAGCAACTCTTCCAGATCGCTGATAACCGGCGGAACGGATTTCATCGCCCATTCATACATATCTTCGGCAAGACCCGTCGGCATGTCATAGCGCACCCCGCCCGGGCGGAAATAGTTCGCATGAAGACGCGCACCGCAAACACGGTCATAGAATTCCATGCCCTTCTCGCGCTCTTCAAAGCCCCACAATGCCGGGGTAATCGCACCGACATCGAGAGCAAATGTCGTGATGTTCAGCAAGTGATTCAGCACACGCGTCATTTCCGAGAAAAGAACACGGATATATTGAGCGCGTGGCGGTGCCTTAATGCCCAGTAATTTTTCAACTGCCAATGCAAACGCATGCTCCTGATTCATCGGCGCGACGTAATCAAGGCGGTCAAAATATGGCGTAGCTTGCTGATATGTTTTGTATTCGATCAGTTTTTCGGTACCGCGGTGTAGCAAACCGATATGCGGATCGGCGCGATCAACCACTTCGCCATCCAGCTCCAGCACCAGACGCAGCACACCGTGTGCCGCCGGGTGTTGCGGGCCAAAGTTCATGGTGTACGGCTTGATATGGGTTTCATTACCAATATCGATAGCATTCAGATCGTCAGCGATATTGTTGCTCATGATGCTTTCTTCTCAGCCCCAGTTTTTACACGTGTGTCGATCCAGCCGCGGGCAGGTTTGGTGGCCTTTTCATCGCCAGGCAGCTGGACATCGGTCATGCCTTCCCATGGCGACAGGAAATCAAATGTGCGGAAATCCTGCTGCAGTTTTACAGGCTCATAAACAACGCGCTTCAGTTCATCATCCCAGCGAACTTCTACGTAACCCGTAAGGGGGAAATCCTTGCGCAGTGGATGGCCTTCAAAACCGTAATCTGTCAGGATACGGCGCAAATCAGGGTGACCACTGAAATAAACGCCATACATGTCCCATGTTTCGCGTTCGAACCAGTTGGCCGATGAGAATAGAGAAACAACAGACGGCACAGGCGTGTTTTCATCTGTTGTAACCTTAACGCGCACGCGATTATTCTGCGTCAAAGACAAAAGCTGATAAACAACTTCAAAACGCTCAGCCTTCTCAGGGTAATCAACACCGCAAACATCAATTAAAACTTTGAATGCGCATTCACGATCATCGCGCAGGAACTGCAGCACGTCAGTAATGGCATCACGCTTGGCATGAAGGATCAGTTCGCCCTTCAGCACTTCGTAACGAACAATAGAACCTTCGAGGTGCTCCTCGACATGCTCCGCCAGATCTTTTAGTGATTCATCAGACATAGTTAACGCGCAATCCTTGTATCTTCACGCTGAATTTTCTTCTGCAGTTGGAGCAGACCATAAACCAGGGCCTCGGCCGTCGGCGGGCAACCTGGCACATAAATATCAACCGGCACAATACGGTCGCAACCGCGCACCACAGAGTATGAATAGTGATAGTAACCACCGCCATTCGCGCAGGAACCCATCGATATCACCCAACGGGGTTCCGGCATCTGGTCGTACACACGGCGCAATGCTGGCGCCATTTTATTGGTCAGCGTACCTGCCACAATCATCACGTCAGACTGACGTGGCGATGGACGCGGAATGATGCCAAAGCGATCAAGGTCGTAACGGCTCATGTAGGAATGGATCATTTCCACCGCACAGCAAGCCAGACCGAATGTCATCGGCCAGATAGAACCGGTACGCGCCCAGTCAAACAAAGCGTCCGCACCTGTCAGCAAATAACCCTTTTCATTCAGGTGCTTTGAAATGGCCGCTGGCACAACATCCTGTGTCGCTGCCGGGGGCATCGGCAGATCAGTAAGGGCGGTGGCAGGCGCCGCAATGACTTTACGCTCATGTGACATGAATTAATGCTACTCCCAGTCGAGAGCGCCCTTCTTCCATTCGTAGATAAAACCGATAGTCAGGATGCCGAGGAAAGACACCATTGACCAGAAACCAAACAAACCGATATCGCCCAATGACACCGCCCACGGGAACAGGAAAGCAATCTCGAGATCGAAAATAATAAACAGGATAGCAACCAGATAGAACCGCACATCGAACTTACTGCGCGCATCATCAAATGCATCGAAGCCACATTCATAGGCCGCCAGCTTGTTGGCATCCGGGCGACGCCAACTGATCAGCAGTGAGGTAACAACCAGAATAAGGCCAAAGCCCAGGGCTATGCCTACAAACAGCAGGATCGGGAAATAATTCGTCAGGAACTCGGTTGGGGCCATGGAGAAGACTTCTCAAAGCAGGTAATGCGTTATAACGCCCTAGGAATACAACATATTCCCCCTGTTTTAAAGGCCTTTGGCAGCTTAATAAACTTGGTTTTTAATTATAATATGACAATTATAGACAGAGTCTTTATTTTGCAAATATACGGCGTTTCCACGCAGTCTCCTGCCAGCTGCGGAATGAGGGGTTTTTATAAAAATCCACCTGTGCCTGCGGCGCCTGCAATCCCTCATGGACAGCACTGCCAACCATGAAACGAACTCCTGTCTGGGCTAAATGCGTAGCCGTAACAGGGTCATTAACCCCCAGAACAAAAGTTTTGTGGATCAGGCTTTTACGCGCCTTTGTTACGAAATGGCGTATATCTGCCACTGTTTTTCTCATCCGGCCTTCCGTGGCAGATGTTTCCAGAACAACACCTGCATGATCAAACCCTGCAAGCCTTAAAAATTCATAATCGGGCTGATCGTTCAAATCGATCTCGGCACAAAGAACCCGGCCATAAGATTTCAAAGGCGAAACAGTCTGCACCAGATCCAGCCAGGAGATATTTGGCACCCCTAGAACCATAAACAATATATAGGGCTTAAGATGTTCTCCTATAGCCTGACAGGCGCGATAGTAATCAGCCTGTGTTTCAGGGGCGGCCAAAGTTTCGTAATGAACAGGACATATCAAACCGAACCCACCCAATTGATCCGGATGGTCATCCATCCAGCTCACAACCTTTCTGAGCAATGCCACATCAGTAACTACAGGCAACCCTGCAGCCTGGCATGCCTTCTGATGCCCTATAAAAGGATGATTGCCCATATACTGGGGATCAACAGCCAGGCACATGTAAGAAATAAGCCGGCCCTTATACTGATCCCATACAGGCAGATACTGAACTTCAATATCATCACAGCTCACGAATATATCGGCCTCTAGAGCGTCTTCATCGACGACACTATCTTTATCTGACTCAACAAATATGAAATCCTGTGGCTTTTGCGACAATGATCGTTCAAAGGCGTAATGCACGTAATCAGGAAACGGCAGAACATCCATGGGCATACTACGCGCATCTACATTAGATATTTGATTGAATATCTCGATATTTTCAAATTTGTCGTATTCAATAAGCTGGCATTTAATTTCTTCAGCAATCAACATGCCGCGAATTTCAGCTTCATGCAAAGACAGGCCGGGGAATAGCAGGATATAGCTCTCCTCGTGACACACAGAAATATCACCTTCCAGAAGAAATTTCTGAATGGTGCGCCTACAGACTTCATGCAAGACAACCGGAACAATCTGCCCACGCTGGCCCGTACATTTCATGAATTCTTCAGAACCCAGCAATTGCAGTCTGCACGCCATCACCATTGTCTTTGCCTGCAGTAATTTCCTGCACGCCTGGTCAGTATGCGACGATTCCCTCTCCGGTAAAATCTCCTGGCCTTTATGGGCGCTCCACCATTCTGGACGCCAGTTCTTGAAGCTATTGATATTCAGCATTTTGCTCTTCCTCATATTCTTATCAGCCCTGCTACCATTGATTGTAGGATGGGCCTTTGAATCATTTCTAAAGAGCAAATTAAGTCTGGTAGCAAAGTACCTTTAAAAAACGAGGTAAAGCGGTGAATAAGTATAGGCTATACCTATGCGCTACTTATTTGCCGCAACAACCCCAGAACCGCAAAAAATAAAGGGGGTTAGCAGAATAACTGCCAACCCCTTCATTAAGCTTCGTTTAAATGGCGCGAGCGACGGGACTTGAACCCGCGACCTCCTGCGTGACAGGCAGGCGCTCTAACCAACTGAGCTACGCCCGCAATTCAAACGGCCCGGTATCAGTACAGAAGTCCAGCCCCCTTTTCAAGACCTTTTTTCTGGTAAAACCCCGTTTTTAAAGGGGCAAACCCCTGAAATGGGGGAAAACTAGGTTTAGCCGTAATTATGATACAGCCAGTCAGAAACATTATTCAAAACCGTAGTCGTTCTGAATGCCTGATCTTTCTTCCAACGCTCAATGGTTGCCGGAGCCACCTCCCAGCTTTCTTGGGGGCCATTCCTGTCTTTATGGCTCAGAACAAGCTGTCCCATTTTTGAAAGAACGCCTTTGTCGGAATGATTATCCAGAGCAGCCAGAACATTAACCTGCGTCTCCGCCTCTGCCAGCGCAGCCTTATTAAAGGCCACTCCTAACTTTTGCATATCCTGAGCTATTAAGAGCAAAGCGGCATTAGAAAGACCCAGTATATCACCCCCACCCCCCACAGAACCATGATTGCCCGGCGCCCACAATTCCTTATAAGGCGCACGTGGATCGTCACTCATCATGCCGGCGTCGTTATTAAGCTTGCCCATATTTGAGAAGGTAGTAGGCGGGAATGTCGTACGCGTTTCGTTCAGAGCCACAATATGAGTAATATTCTCATACATGCTGCTGGCATTGGTATTGTGGAAACGATATTTTTTGTTCCAGAATTTTAAAAAATCCAGCTTCCCACCCTCAGGAATACCCAAGGCCCCTACCGTATCCATCACACCCAGGAATTTGATTTTAAGTCGATGTACCGCATCCGGGTTGAATCCCTGTACATTCTGTTTACGCCACTCAACATCTTGGTCGCTCACAGTGAGATTAGGAGAGTGTTGGGCACGAAACTTCAGAGCATCTTCCGTATCCGGAGTCGCATCTTCCCGACGATAAAGCGCCAAAGCACTTTCAAGAACTTCCTGGCTACCATCGAGTGTTAGACCGCACTTGCGGATCAACCCGCCAAGAGAGCGAGCGGTGTAAGCACCACGCGAGAAACCTATTAAATATATCTCATCTCCGGCATTAAAATCATCACAAAGCCTTTTGTATGAATCCTGGATTTTCTTATTTAGGCCCCAGCCAAAGGCAGCGGCGGCCATATTGTAAACTGTAGTGGCCAAGCCACCTTTCTTCGTACCCACACCATCATCATAATAAACGATCTGCTGAATGCCATGATCATCCTGAGAAGCAATAATCTCGGCAAGTTTACGCACATTCGTTGGATGGGGTGATTGCTGACTCTGCCATGTGCCATCACAGCAAATAATTCTACGGGTTTTAGCCATACGAAAGCTTCCTCACAATGAAGGATTGAAACACAATAAAATAATATTAAGTAAAAACTCTACGCAGCGAGCGCTTTGGGCTGTGGGCTAAACGGCAGTTTCAGTGATTCCGCCACGCCCGCATGGGTGATTTCCCCACGGCAGACATTCAGGCCATTGCGCAGGTTCGGGTTCTTCATCAGTGCCTCTTTCCAGCCGCGATTAGCCAGCTCCAGCGTGTACGGCAGAACAGCATTGTTCAAAGCTAAAGCCGAGGTCAAAGGTACCGCGCCCGGCATATTCGCCACGCAATAGTGAATAACGCCATCTACCGTGTAAACCGGATCATTATGCGTTGTCGCACGGCTGGTCTCAAAACAGCCGCCCTGATCGATAGCGATATCAACCAGCACCGTACCTGGCTTCATGGTTTTAAGCATAGGCTTGGTTACCAGCATCGGCGCTGAAGCACCCGGTACCAGAACCGCCCCAATAATCAGATCGCTGTAGGTAACAGCTTTTTCAATATAATCGGCACTGGAATAAACAACTTTAGCTGTACCACGGAAGTAATCATCCAACTGACGCATACGGTCATGACCCTTCTCAAGGATCGTGACATCAGCACCCATACCGACAGCAACTTTGGCAGCATTAAAACCTGCAACACCACCACCAAGCACCAGCACTTTGGCAGGAGGAACACCTGGCACGCCGCACATCAGACGGCCAAGACCGCCCATGTGTTTCTGCAGATAGTGAGAGCCGACAATCACTGACAGGCGTCCGGCAACTTCTGACATCGGCGCCAATAGCGGCAGACCACGGCCATCAGGCCCCGTTACAGTCTCATAGGCAATCGCAATGCACTTGGAATCAATCAGACCCTGTGTCTGTTCGGCATCCGCCGCCAGATGCAGGTAAGTAAACAGGATCTGCCCTTCACGCAGCATCTTGCATTCGACAGCCTGCGGTTCCTTAACCTTGATAACCATGTCAGCACGGTCAAAAATATCTTTTGCTGTTCTAACGATTTCAGCACCGGCATTTTTGTAATCTTCATCGCTGAAGTTGATGCCAGCACCGGCATTTGTTTCGATGATCACTTCGTGACCGTGCGCCACCAGTTCTTTAACCGAGGCCGGCACGAGACCCACGCGATGCTCTTGTGCTTTGATTTCTTTGGGGCAACCGATCAGCATATTTTTAAATCTCCCAGTAAGATGCTTGAGTGCGAATATTATATACGCTTAAGGCCGGGAATTTTCTATACGCGACGCAACATAGCCCGGGATCAGGTATTTGTCATAGGAAGATCATCTTCACCCATCAGTTTCAGAGCCAACAGACAATAAACTACAACGATAAACAATAACCCGATCCACCAGCCCTGCCACATGCCATACCCCGTAGACGATACGGTAAGAACGGCAAATAGTGTCGGCAAAACCACCCGCGCCTGCGCCGCAGGCAGTTTCTTGAACTGGAATAAAAGATAGCCAATCAAAGCAGCCCCTAAGGTCACCCCGATCAGTCCGAATTCCATCCATAGCTGTAAGGTATAGTTATGAGGATGAAGGATAGTTTGCCCCTGCTGATAAATTTCGCCAGAGCCAAAGTTCTGTACCTGCTTCGTCGCTTCTACCCCAAAACCATACAGCGGATTTTGCAAAGCATAACGGCTCACATAATCCCATATTTCCATTCGTGCTCCGGCATAGCCGCCCCCATGTCCCAAGCCGGGTATAGCTTCCACATCAGCCGCAATATGAGCAAAAGACCAGATAGCTATAAATGGCAATGCCAACATCAGGCCATATATTGCACCCGCCGTAAGGCCCCACGAATATTTCCATTTATAGGGAAATAGAAGATAGGTCAGGCCTGCAACCAACAACGCCAACTGTGCTGACTGACTTTCTCCCATAAGCAACAACGGAATAATGGAAACCAACACCGCCACCAAACATATATGCGTACTATAAAATCGGCGCATAATAGCCAGGGTTGGCACCAGAAGCAGAGCAATCGTCACAGTAGCGCGATTGAACACGGCCAGACTAACAAATTTTTCAAACTCATAGCCACGTACCAGCCTGTAAAGCGGATAATCCAGACTGATTTCCACACAGACAGCAAGCGCTGTCAGAAAGAGCACAAAAGGAATAAGCCGAAGATAAGGCTCCAGAACCTGAATTTTCAGGACCAACGCCACACTCAGCAATAATCCCCCGGCTAAAAGCAGCCCCGATGTTTTCTGCGCGCGCTCTAGCGATTGCGCTGGGTCAATCGCCCACATGGAACTGGCAAACAACAGAACGACAATAATCCCGGTAATCAGGAAAACAGACCGCGACCAAACAGGTTTCTCCTGAAAGGTGAAATAATAGGCAGCGAAGCTGACCAGCCCCATAAAGGCAGGAATATAAGCTAAAATACGCGGCACGCTGATAGCCAGAACCGGCACCAGCGCCAGAAAGGCTACAAAAAAAATGGCAAAAACTTTCTCGCGTTTATGCATAAAAGACCCATTGCATTTAATTCGGACCGATCTTAAACACTTCCCCATAAAACGCAATTACCCTAGAATGGGCCGAATATTTTAAAAAAGTGATTATAAATTATGCGTATGGAAACTTGCCCTCCTGTTTTTGTTATTAATATGCCTGCCGATGCTGACCGCCGCATCATCATGACGGAACGTTTGAAAACAACGAAAGTCCCTTACAGCTTTTTTGAGGCTGTAAACGGTCGCGGTATCGATATAAAAAACGCGCCCTATTACGACTCAAGCAAACGCTGCCTGTTCTTTGGACGCGACATGATGCCTGGAGAACTGGGCTGCTTGCTGTCTCATCGCGCTATTTACGAGAAAATGGATCACGAAAATATCCCCTACGCTGTCGTTCTTGAAGATGATGTCATCTTTGAAGACGGTTTTTACGATACGCTGATGGCCCTCATGAAAACGCCCGTGCACTGGGATGTCATTCGCTTCCTGGGAAGTCCCAAAATATACGCAAGAGGCTGCCGCAAGATTGCGCCATTGATAAACCATTACTGGCTTGCCCGCTTGCCTACCGCGCCGGGCGGCGCTCATGGCTACCTGCTGTCTCTTCATGCTGCGCGCGTCATGCTAAAACACATGGAAAAGAACTGGGTGCCCATCGATACGTTGCAAGGCCGTACATGGCAGACAGGGCTTGAAACATTGGTGCTCCACCCAGCCCCCTTGCACCCCGACCAAACAGCAGCATCTACTATCGGTGATAAGCGCTTCGATAAGACGGTCCAGCTAACGGGGTGGAAGAAACAGTTTTTCCCCGTGTTCAGATCATGGTTCAAGTTATGCGAAAATATGGGCAAACGATATGTTTATCTCTCCGCCCTGCCACGGGACATAAAGCATAAATCAATGCCTGGTGCGTGAGCCGCCAGAGCCACCTTTTTTCTTCTTCCCGCCGCCATCCTGCTTATTGACCGTGGCCCATGCGCGCGCTTCTGCTGTCTTTTCAGAAACGCCTTTTTTCTTATAGCCGGACTCGATATGCGCCGCCTGACGTTTTTGCTTATCGGTATAAGCTTCTTTGCTACCTTGTGGCATGATAAATCTCCTGTAGTTCAACTACAGAGCCAACCAGCAGCCTGAAAACGAAGTTCCGATTTTTTGGGGGAATGGTGCGCGCTGAGAGGATTGAACTCCCGACCCACTCGGTGTAAACGAGTTGCTCTACCGCTGAGCTAAGCGCGCATCCAGAACAGGGGTTTTAAAGACCTGGCAGGCTAAAATCAAGGAGAAAATGCTTCCAAAACAGGTGCAGACCCCTCCAGGCCCCGGGGTCGCGAAAAAACACCCGATAAAACAGCCTGATGCAGGTCATTTAGCTGTTCCTGCGTCCCCCCGTCAGCCTTAAAATTCTCTAAGCTGAATGGCTTGGCCAATTCCTGAAGCTGCTGACCGAAATCCTCAGATAACTCCCATATTTTCTGCCTGGCGCCGGGGTAACGCGTATCCAGAACCATTTCTACATATGTCTGCAACTCTGCTTGCCATACCTCAAGTTCTTGGGCATCTGCCGGCCTGGGATTTTGAAGAGCAAAGTCATTTTCCAGCGCTACGATATCCGCATCCCCAAAAACAGCAATACTTGCCAGCTCTGTATGGAATCGCAGGACCATGCGCTCATATGCTTTGATCAACGGTACATAACGCGCTGTTAGAGCAGGCGGCATAGCATCAACCCTGGCGCATAAATCAGCCTGAATATCAGTCTCACTTTTTCCTGTGCTCATATATCTCCTCACTTCAGGTAATAATAGCCGTCGCCCACCAAGGGCGCTGATTGCCGCCGACTGCACTTCGGAGAGCCTCAAATTGCTCCGCCGTACCGTTCTGGGCTGCGAACGCCTGCTTTAACTCATGCTCACCGCGCCTTTTCTGCAAGGCCATCTCACGGAATGTTTCGATCAGGCGTTTAGCCTCGGGGAACTCATCGCTTATCCGCTGCTCAATTCTTTTTTCTTCCATCAGAACGTCAATCTCTGAAATAAGGTCATGACGGTCAATATAATCCGCAAGCTCCTCACGCATCAGCGCCTCGAAGAACAGAAACTGTTCTTGCAGTGCCAACACTTGCGGAGTCAAGAACTGACTGTACAGCCGCTGCAAAGCCGCTAGGGTTTCCGCCTTTAAGGGCTGAGGAATCGTATCGATTGTGGAGTTCATTTTTATATTTCCCTGTTATTCGTCATGAAAAAACCCCGCAACATCGCGGGGTTTCTTTATTTTTTATTCTGCGACGATCCTTAATCGTTTACAGCGTCTTTCAACTCTTTACCAGCTTTGAATTTAGGCTGCTTGGAAGCAGGAATCTTGATCGCTTCGCCCGTACGTGGGTTACGGCCCGTTGTGGCGGCGCGTGCAGAAACTGTAAATGTACCAAAACCAACCAGACGAACCTCGCCGCCGCTTTTCAGGGTCAGTTTGATGCTTTCGAAAATCGCTTCAACGGCTTCTTGAGCCTTGTTCTTCGGCAGATCAGCTACTTTTGCTACTTCATTGATCAGGTCTTGCTTGTTCACGGGAACCCCCAGGGCTTTGAGTTAAAATTGTACGTCCGGTATAAGACGCCGAAACCGCAGACCCACCCCTGAAAAACCAAGGATTTCTGCGGTTCCTGACGACTCATATGTACGCCGAATTAGAGGGCCTATCAATGGCGAATAAGCGGTTCACCCTTGTTTTCAGCCGTTTTTGGCGGAATTTCGTCCATTTTCTCAACATTTTCCGAAATAATAGGGTCTGGCATGGTCACGAGGGCGTGCTTAAGCACTTCCTCGATGGTGCTAACCGTCACAATTTCGAGCGCCTTTTTGATCTTCTCCGGAATTTCCGGCAGGTCTTTGGCGTTTTCTTGCGGAATCAGGACCTTTGTAATACCGCTGCGGCTGGCCGCCAGCAGTTTCTCTTTCAGGCCGCCAATCGCCGTCACGTAACCACGCAGGTTTACTTCACCTGTCATAGCCAGATCGCGATGCACTTCAATGCCGGTTAACGCAGATACAATCGCTGTCGTCATCGCGGCGCCCGCTGAAGGACCATCTTTCGGTGTGGCGCCTTCCGGCACGTGCACGTGGATGTTCGTTTCACTCAGACGTTTGTAATCAATGCCCAGACGCGCGGCGCGTGACTTAATCAGCATTTCAGCAACAGTGATCGACTCCTTCATAACCTCTTTCAGGTTACCCGTTGTCGATACCTTGCCATCTTTACCCGGCATGGTCACAGCTTCAATAGATAGAATATCGCCACCAAATTCTGTGTATGCCAGACCATTGACGACACCGATCTTGTTCTCGGCTTCCACTTCACCGAAACGGAACTTGCGGATACCGGCATATTTTTCAAGATTGCGCGGCGTAATAACGATCTTCTCCTTACCCTTCATCAGGATTTCCTTGATGGCCTTGCGGCAGAGATTGGAGACTTCACGTTCAAGATTACGCACACCTGCTTCCTGTGTGTAGTAACGGATCAGATGACGCAATGCTTCATCATTAATGCTGAATTCACTCGGCTTCAGACCAGCGGCCTTCATCTGCTTTTTCAGCAGGTGCTGACGAATGATCTGCAGCTTCTCATCTTCCATGTAACCGGACAGACGAATGATCTCCATACGGTCCAGCAACGGGCGCGGCATATTAAGCGAGTTTGCTGTGCAGATGAACATGACATCTGACAGATCATAATCAAGCTCAAGATAGTGGTCGTTAAACTTGGCGTTCTGTTCTGGATCAAGAACCTCAAGCAGCGCCGCACTCGGATCCCCTCTCCAGTCAGCACCCAGCTTATCAATCTCGTCGAGAAGAAACAGCGGATTGCTGGATTTGGCTTTCTTCATGCCCTGAATGATTTTACCCGGCATCGCACCGATATAGGTACGGCGATGACCGCGAATTTCACTTTCATCACGCACGCCACCAAGTGACACACGAACAAAATTACGGTTTGTGGCCTTGGCGATAGATTGACCTAGTGATGTCTTACCCACGCCAGGTGGCCCAACGAGGCACAGGATCGGGCCACGCACCTTATTTGTACGCTGCTGAACGGCTAGATACTCCAGCATGCGCTCTTTGACCTTCTCAAGACCATAGTGATCCTGATCAAGAATCTTTTTGGCTTCGCGGATATCTTTCTTAACCTTAGTGCGCTTGGACCATGGCACACCGAGAATCCAGTCAAGATAGTTACGCACGACAGTGGCTTCCGCTGACATCGGACTCATCTGGCGGAGCTTCTTAATCTCGGCCTTAGCCTTGTCTTTCGCTTCTTTCGTTAACTTGGTAGCTTCGATTTTCTTCTCGATCTCGCCAATTTCATCGACGCCATCTTCGCCCTCGCCGAGTTCCTTCTGAATAGCCTTCATCTGCTCGTTCAGGTAATACTCGCGCTGGGTTTTTTCCATCTGGCGCTTGACACGACTGCGAATGCGTTTCTCAACCTGCAGAACGCCAATTTCACCTTCCATAAAGCCATAAATCTGTTCAAGACGCGCGGCTGTCGTGGCAGCCTCCAGCAGATTCTGCTTCTCTTCTATCTTGAGCGTCAAGTGTGCTGCGATAGTATCAGCCAGCTTGGCCGACTCTTCAATCTGGTTGATCGACACAATCACTTCCGGCGGAATTTTTTTATTGAGCTTCACATACTGCTCAAACTGCGTTGCAACAGCGCGCGCCAGAGCTTCCAGTTCTGGGTCCTGCGTATTTGTGGCATCAGGCATATCTTCCGCCTGTGCCTCAAGGAATGTATCTGTGCGGGTGTAATTCGTAACCTTGATACGGCGATTGCCTTCAACAAGCACCTTTACAGTACCATCAGGCAATTTCAGCATTTGCAGGATGGTGCCCATGGTGCCCACTTCATACAGATCAGCGGGGGCTGGATCATCGACAGCCGGGGACTTCTGCGTCAGCAGGATAATCTGCTTGCCCTCATGCATAACGGCTTCCAGTGCTTTAACGGACTTCTCTCGGCCTACGAAAAGCGGCACGATCATATGTGGAAAAACCACAATGTCACGTAACGGCAAAACGGGCAGGCTTGCTTCTTTAGGAGCTGTAAATCCGAGCATAGAACACTCATCTGGCTGAAATTGTTAAAAATTCCGGGCTTTTATGCCGTTCTTACACTCTATTATAAAGGTGTTAAGAGAACATTGCCAAGGCCCGGTCTACTGGAGAGAACTTGGGGTTACTAGAGAAAAAATCAAGGGGCGCCATATAGTTAGCATGCGCCCCCTGACCCAAATAACTGCGCATAACCTTTTAGGTTCCCCTTGAAACGAAGACCCCAGAGAAGATTATTTTTTCTCTTCTTTTGCAAGAGCCGCACCGACATCCGCACGCGAAGTCACAACATGATCAATCAGACCAAAATCTTTTGCCTCTGTCGGGGACATGAAATTATCACGATCCATCGCCTTCTCCACGGTGGAGAGCTTCTGACCGGTTGTCTTCACATAAATATCATTCAGCATCGCGCGCAGGCGCAGGATTTCTTTTGCCTGAATTTCAATGTCAGACGCCTGGCCCTGCGCACCGCCATGGGGTTGGTGAATCATGATGCGGCTGGATGGCAGCGAGAAACGCTTCCCCTTGGCGCCAGCTGTCAACAGCAGCGAACCCATGGAGGCAGCTTGACCTGTACATACGGTTGCCACATCACAGGAGATATATTGCATTGTGTCGTACATCGCCATACCGGATGTCACGACACCGCCCGGCGAGTTGATATAGAAGGAAATATCTTTCTTCGGGTTCTCGGCCTCAAGGAACAGCAGTTGCGCACAGATCAGCGCGGAGATGTTGTCGTTCACCGGGCCGCTGAGCATAATGATACGCTCTTTCAGCAGGCGGGAATAAATATCATAAGAACGCTCACCACGAGCCGTTTGCTCGATAACGATCGGCGTATAGTAGTTGTTGTAGACATCAATCGGATCGCGTTCACTCATGGTCGGCTCTTTCAGGATTTAAAAGGTGAATCAGTCAGGTAGGTACTTCGTAAAATCTAGCGCGGCGCGGCAACCAGTTCAAGAGAGACTTTAAAGCAAAACCCCCGGGTTTCCAGGGGGTTATTTGGTTTAAGTGCAGGAGCACCTGGACCTCTAGGATTATTGAGCATTAAATTCCAGGATGAAGCATGACCTCTTTTAGCTAGCGCAGTCCATACTTCTCGGCATTTCACAAAAGCCACCTGCTTGATATAGAAAAAACGCGGATCATACTGACCCGCGTTTTCTGTAATATTCCTAAAGCGTTTACGCCTTTTTCTTCTCAGCTTTTTGCTTGGCGCCGCCACCCTTGCTCTTTTTCTTCTCAAGGTAGGATTCTTCCTCCTCTTCCTTGGTCAAATCTTCAAGAGTGACAGGTTTCTCGGTGACGTTTGCCAGCTCCAGAACAAAATCCACGACCTTGTCCTCGAATACAGGCGCGCGCAGAGCTTCAAGAGCCTGACGGTTCTTGCGATAGTACTCAAACACTTGCGCTTCCTGGCCAGGGTAACGTTGCGCCTCCTGAATGACGGCACGCTGCATTTCCTGATCGGTAATCTGAACGTTGTTTGTGCGGCCCACTTCGGACAGTACGAGGCCCAGACGCACACGACGTTCAGCAATAGCGTGCAGCTCTTCTTCCTCATCCGGCGTCAGATTCAGTTCACCGTCTTTCAGTTCAGCCTGACGCTCCATTTTCACCTGCATCAGGATGTTTTGATACTCGAGGTCCTTCATGCCGGCAGGCACTTCGAAGTCATGAGCTTCATCCAATGCATCAAGAAGAGCACGCTTCACTTTCTGGCGGCTGAGATTATCGTAATCTGTTTGGATTTGCTTTTCGATGATATCCCGCAGAGCTTTTTCGCTATCAAGACCAAGCTTCTTCGCGAAATCGTCATTCACTTCAGTTTTCTTGGCCTGCAGGATTTCCTTAATCTCTGTATCAAAGATAGCATCCTGGCCAGCAAGCTCAGCAGCATGATACTGCTCAGGGAAGGTCACTTTTACTTCAACTTTGTCGCCAACATTTTTGCCGATCAGCTGGTCTTCGAAGCCAGGAATAAACTGGCCACTGCCGAGTTCCAGTTGCGCGTCGTGCGCGTGCATGCCTTCGTGAGGCTTATTGTCCTTGGCTGTACGGCCATGGAAATCAATAACCAGAATGTCGCCCTTTTTGGTAGCGCGCTTCTCTGTGACGGGCTCTGTTTCACGGTTGGTGCTGGCAATGCGCTCCAGCGTCTCATCAACAGCCTTCTTCTCAACTTTAGCAACCGGACGCTCGATTTTGAGGGTCTTCAGGTCCATAACCTTGATTTCCGGAAGCAACTCAACAGCCATTGTGTATACAAGATCTTTGCCATCATCGAATTCTTTAACTTCAATTTTTGGTTGAAGAGCCGGTCGCAAGTTATTGTCTTGAATAACTTTTGCGGAAGCTTCATTAACGGCTTGCTCAAGAACTTCGCCCATAACAGCCTTACCATAGCGCTTCTTCAGAATATCCAGAGGTACTTTACCGGGGCGGAAACCAGCAATCTTTACGGTTTTTCCCACTTCCTGCAGACGGTCATCAACGTGACGGTCGATGTCGGCAGCGGTTACAGTGACTTCATACTGTACACTCAGATCTTCTTTTTTAATTTCTTTAGCTTGCATGGCTTTGTTCATCTCTTACATTAACTTGTTAGCATCTTGTCTATGGTGCGGATGAAGGGACTTGAACCCCCACGCCTCACGGCGCCAGAACCTAAATCTGGTGCGTCTACCAATTCCGCCACATCCGCTTAATTCCCCAATAGGAACAAGACAGCCCTTCATAAACAAGAATCCTACGGAAATATCAAGCGAAATCCCTTAAAACCGCCGGGATGCCCGCGATAATATCGGGGGACGTCAAACCCGGGCCAAAACGAAGGGCCGCACCCCCATGGATCCAGACCCCCGCGCAGGCCGCCCAGAAACTCTCCATCCCTTGCGCCAGCAACCCGCCGATCACACCCGCCAGCACATCCCCTGCCCCGGCAGTCGCAAGCCAAGGCGTAGCATGCTCATTAACGACCGCATTTCCATGGGGGGAAGCAATAACGGTATCAGCCCCCTTAAGCACGACAACAGCACCAGATAATTTTGCAGCCGCTATAGCCCTCTCCACCCGGTCCCCGGACACATCCGGAAACAGGCGACTGAATTCTCCCTCATGCGGCGTTAAAACGCACTGCGAATATAACGATTTGAAAAGGACCTCCGCACAGCCCTCAAAAATATTCAGGGCATCAGCGTCCAGCACCACAGGCTTCTTCACCGCCAGCGTTGAAATAACAGCCCGCTGCAATGCCTTCTCACGCCCCGCCCCAGGCCCCATCACAGCGGCAGTGCGTCGCGGATCATCGAGGTGACGTGCAAATGAAGCTAGATTTTTATAAGGCTCAAACATGACATGCGGCGCCCCTTTAAGATAAATCTCCTTGGCTTTCATCGATGAAACGACGGTACAAACACCAGCACCCGCTCGCATCCCGGCCTCTGACGCCAACCGCGCCGCACCCGTCATTTCCACACCACCCAAGACGATAAGATGACCACGATCATACTTATGCGACTCTCTGTTAGGCCGCGGCAAAAGCGAAGCCCATAAGCCCGGATCATTTTTTTGTAAAATTGTCATAATTTTAATTGCGCCCTAGAAAAAAACCATGATATCAGACGCGCACACTTTCCAGGAGTTCTGCGTATGACAAATTTTTACTACGAAACCAGCTATTCAGATGAATTCGCCGCCGCAGTACGCGGCCTGGCCGAACGCGACCCACATCTGATCAATCGTCTGGAAGAAGGCCCTAAGACAATTGGGCAGCTCGAATACCAGTTACGCGTTGAACCCCATGAACGTCTCGAGCTTATTCACAAACACGCCAAAGCACTCGCGAGCACGGATCCAAATGCCGTAATACAGGCTGCTGCAGCCTTTACATCTGACCTGGAATACCTGAATGAGCGCGCACGCGTGCACAAAGCCTGCATGGCAATTATGCCACCGCGTTACATTCCTATCCGCTAAAGCTTTGCAAATAAAAGGGAAAATGGGGCGACTGATGGGACTCGAACCCACGACAACTCGGACCACAACCGAGGGCTCTACCAACTGAGCTACAGCCGCCACAATGCGAGGACATTTCTCTAATCTACTCTGCCTGTCCAGGTCAAGAGTTGTCCACCTAAATCCTTAAAAAAAGGTCACAATCCCTATGGACGCCCCTGCAGCCCCATGTTAGTGTCCGCGAATGCATAACAGTTATGCAGCTTATACATAGGTGCGATGCACCACGCCATTAAAAAGGAAAGTTCTAAATGTCTGACGGTCTGATTAATTGTAAAACCATTCCCGAATTCCTGAAAGTCCTGAAAGATAACGACATCCAGTATGTCGATTTTATCTTCACCGACATGCGTGGCAAGCTGCAGCACACTGCACAGCATATCGACACCATTGATAAAGAATTCCTCGAAGATGGCGTAATGTTCGACGGCTCCTCCATCGCTGGCTGGAAAGCCATCAACGAGTCCGACATGATCCTGAAACCAGACGTTACAAAAGCCTGCTTCGACCCATTCGCAGCACAGCCTACCGTCAAAATTTTCTGCGATGTATACGAACCTTCAACCGGCAAGAACTACGTTCGTGACCCCCGCTCTATTGCCAAGGCAGCTGAATCTTATGCACTGGCACAAGGCATCGCCGATACGATTTACTTCGGCCCTGAAGCAGAATTCTTCCTGTTCGACGATGTACGTTTCAAAGTCGAAATGAACGAAGTCAGCTATAAGATTGACGACATCGAAGGTCCGTACAACTCTGGCCGCGAATATCCTGAAGGCAACATGGGTCACCGTCCACGCGTTAAGGGTGGTTACTTCCCTGACTCACCAGTCGATAGCACATCTGATATCCGCGCAGAAATGGTGACAGTACTCAAAAACGTTGGTGTGCCGGTTGAAAAACATCACCACGAAGTGGCCGCCAGCCAGGTTGAACTGGGTATCAAATTCGCATCCATGATCGAATGCGCTGACAATATGCAGCTCTACAAACACGTTGTGTTCAACGTAGCCCACGCATACGGCAAAACAGCTACATTCATGCCGAAGCCTGTATATGGCGATAACGGTTCAGGCATGCACTGCCACCAGTCACTGTGGAAAGGTGGCAAGCCGCTGTTTGCGGGTGATGGTTATGCAGGCCTGTCGGAACTGTGCCTCTTTTATATTGGCGGCATTATCAAACACGCCAAAGCACTGAACGCGATTACTAACCCTTCTACCAACAGCTACAAGCGTCTGGTTCCAGGTTACGAAGCACCGGTTCTGCTGGCCTACTCTGCCCGCAACCGCTCGGCATCCTGCCGTATTCCGCACGTTGCCTCGCCAAAAGGCAAGCGCGTGGAAGTACGCTTCCCGGATCCATTGGCAAACCCCTATCTGGCATATGCAGCCATGTTGATGGCTGGTCTCGATGGTATCAAAAACAAGATCCATCCGGGTGAAGCCATGGACAAAAACTTGTACGAACTGCCAGAAGAAGAACTGCGCAAAGTTCCGACAGTCTGCGGCTCTCTGCGTGAGGCGGTTGAAGCCCTGCGCGCCGATCACGACTTCCTGCTGCAGGGTGATGTTTTCACGCCGGATATGCTCGAAGCTTATATCGATCTGAAAATGGAAGAGATCGAAGCTTTTGAAACCATGCCACATCCGATTGAATATCTGATGTACTATTCAGGCTAATAGAATACCAAAGCAAAAAGCCCGGCATATTTGCCGGGCTTTTTTTAGTGTTCTTTTCCGCTATCCGGGGCAATAGCGCCACCCCCTGAATCAAACTCGTTCATTTTCTTCAGAAAGTTAGCATCCAGTGTCTCGCCAGCGGTCTGCGGCATCATACTTTGAATAACGGTGCCGAATGTCTCGGTATTACGCGCCCAAGTATAAAAATCAGTATTCCGGCCCGGCGTCAGCATCGTTATGATATAGTAATAGCGGTCCTCAACCATAATCGCCAACCAGAACTCATAGTCAATATAATCCCTCTTCTCACCTTCAACAGTATAGGCCTCTACACGGCTGAATGTGATTTTATCGCTGAATTTGTAAGTGGCATTTGTATCAAGCGCTTCGCCGATCCCCAAACCCCGCTTCTTCAGATCCTGGCGAATATACTCAACCTCTTTCATAAGATTGGTATCAAGTTCCGTCGAAATCAGATTAATATCAATTTCACCCTGCAATGTCATAGCATCAGATGAATACAAAAGTTTTGCATTCATATTGTCGATAGAATTGACGTTCGGCGCTATCAGTCGCCAGGCATTCGGATAAACAAATTTTACCAGATCAAGAAAACCATGAGTTTTCTTATCGTCGATAACGGTTTTCTCCGGCTTCAGGAATGTGAAAGAATTAATCGACATTTCCTGAAATTCTTTCTCTTTCTCCCAGAACTTCTCCGGAACATAGTAAGAAATGAGAACCATACGGCGCCCGTTTGAAATGGCAGCCGTCCTGACAACATAACTGATACCCTGTTCTATCAATACATATTCGGCATCGACACGGTTATCGCCGATTTGCTCCATACCTGTCAGCGTATAGTTACGAGAGAGAATATAGTTAAGAAACCAGTTTCGCGTCGTAATATCGTGATTCAGTTGCATGGCTGAAATCTCCAGACGCGCGGGCGCAAGCAGGTTGGCTGGCCCTACATAACGGGCGACAGAACCTAACAACCGAATATCGCTCTCCTTAGGGCGAATCATATCCCGAGCCTTACTAAAACGCTCGGATACCATACTGCCTTCCTCGCCTATATCCAGAGGCTCATCCTCTACTTCCTCCCCTGAATCGTTTCGAATAACATTATTTTTGTCGTCACTGATCTTTTGGTCACGCAAATTCGAAATATCATAAGGGTCGCTTGGCTTTGCTACAGCCCCTTCTTTTTCAGCGACAGCCTGACGCTCCTCTTCCGACAGGTCTAGTTGTTGCCAACCGTCTCTCAGGCGAATTTTATATTCAAGATAAACGTCTCCCTGCGGAACTTCGGTGAACTCTTTCGTTTTAGCCTCGAAGTCAGCCTGAGACATTGTAGAGTATCGAGGAATTTTATTGATCTTGTTTAGATCAATGGCCTGTGACGAAGCATCCTCTATAGGAAACAGTCCAGCCATCATTATAAATGCGGCAAAGAAAACGAACTTTTTCACAGGATTCCTCATATAGTTTTTTCCCATATCTTATTATCTCCCTGTAACAGAGGTTGGCCGCCCATCGGAACCCACGGCCACCATGGTAAAGACACCTTCTGTGACCTTTTCAAAGACAAGCTCTTTGCGGCGCAACACCCAGGATTCAATTTTTATTGTGACGGACGTATTACCTACTTTGACAATGCTGCTGTAGATGGAAACTTTGTCCCCGATATAAACCGGCTTGTGAAACTCGATCTCGCTGATAGCCCGGGTTTTTACAGGCCTGCCCTTGGTAAAAAGATATGCTGCCGCCCCTGCTGCAAGGTCCATTTGCGCCAACAGCCAGCCGCCGAAAATATCGCCATTGGCGTTTGTATCCGCAGGCATAGGAATAACGACGAGTACCGGGTCCCGCCCCTGAATTTCCGGGGGAAGCGCTATATCATGATCAGGATTAATGGGCATATCTCAAGACTGTCGTTAACTTTTGGCTTTTCAATTCCACACCGATTGTCTATCTAAAAAGACTGGAAGTCCAGAGTTTCCAAGCCTTTGCATTATTTTGACCGAAAAATACGGGTACATTATGGCAGACCTATTTAACGCCAAGAAAGCCGAAAAAACCGATACTTACAGCGCCGCAGACATTGAGGTGCTGGAAGGACTTGAGCCCGTACGCAAACGCCCTGGGATGTATATCGGCGGAACAGACGAACGCGCCCTGCACCATTTAGTCAGCGAAATTCTCGATAACTCAATGGATGAAGCCGTTGCAGGGTTTGCCAACCGCATTCAAATATTCATGAATCCGGATGGTTCCGTCACTATTACAGATAATGGTCGGGGCATTCCGGTCGATAATCACCCTAAATACCCTGGTAAGTCTGCTCTCGAAGTCATTCTGACTACCCTTCACTCCGGCGGTAAATTCAGCGGCAAGGTCTATGAAACGTCCGGCGGCTTGCATGGTGTCGGCAGCTCCGTTGTAAACGCCCTCTCCGACAGCCTGATTGTGGAAGTATCTCGTGGCGGGACGTTATATCGCCAGGAATACTCTCGTGGCATCCCGCAAACCAAGCTGGAAAAGAAAGGCAAGACCACCGAACAAGGCACATCTGTCACATTTCATGCCGACCCGGAAATTTTTGGGGCAAAAGCGCACTTCAAACCGACATGGATTTATCAGATGGCGCGCTCTAAAGCGTATCTCTTCCGTGGCGTTGAGATCCATTGGCATTGCGATTCATCCCTTTTGAAAGACGAAGGAAAAATCCCCGAAAAAGATATTTTCAAATTCCCCAAGGGCCTTCTGGATTTTCTGGAGGCCTCTCTTGAAAAACGGGCAACGTTGACGCCGAAAGCCTTCTACGGCAACGGCAAACTCCCTGATGGCGCTGGCCAGGTTGAATTTGCGGTGGCCTGGCCTGAAGAGGGCGAAGGCTTTACCCATTCTTATTGCAACACGGTTCCCACCCCCATGGGCGGCACCCACGAACAGGGCCTGCGCAACGCACTATCGCGCGGGCTGAAGGGTTACGCAGAACTGATCGGCAATAAAAAAGGCTCTATCATCACAGTTGATGATATTATGGGCGGCGCAGCAATGTTGCTTTCCGTCTTTATCCGCGATCCTCAATTCCAAGGTCAGACAAAGGATAAGCTGGCAACCACCGAAGCGACGCGTTGGGTGGAAACTGCAATCAAGGATCATTTTGATCACTGGCTCACCAGCGACCCCGCTGCAGCAAAAAACCTGCTCGAAACCATCATTGATCGTGCTGAGGAGCGCCAACGCCGCAAAGATGATAAACTGCTGTCGCGCAAATCCGCTACGCGTAAATTGCGCCTGCCGGGCAAATTGGCTGATTGCAGTAAACAAGATTCTGACGGCACCGAAATTTTCATCGTCGAAGGAGATTCGGCAGGCGGCTCAGCCAAACAGGGCCGCAACCGCGAAACACAAGCTATTCTACCGCTGCGCGGTAAAATCCTGAACGTCGTCAGCGCCAGCGCCGATAAGCTGCGCGCAAATCAGGAAATTCAGGATCTGATTCAGGCCCTTGGCTGCGGTGCCGGACGCGATTTCAAACTCGAAAATCTGCGCTACGAGAAAATCATCATCATGACCGATGCTGACGTTGATGGCGCACACATCGCATCTCTGCTCGTCACCTTTTTTTATACACAAATGCCCACAGTGATTGAGAAAGGCCATCTCTACCTGGCCCAACCGCCCCTCTATCGCCTCTCCGCCAGCGGCAATACAGTTTACGCCCGTAATGACGAGCATAAAGACGAATTGATGAAGACCGTGTTCAAGGGAAAATCCAAAGTCGAAACCAGCCGCTTTAAAGGTCTGGGCGAAATGCCCGCTGCCCAGCTGAAAGATACAACGATGAACCCAAATACCCGCACCTTGATCCGCGTATCATTGCCACATGCGATGGAGGCATTGGGCATCACCGCCGAACTGGCGCAATCTGAAATCGACCACAAAGGCCGTAATGCCGAAGTTGATGATCTGGTCGAACGGCTGATGGGACGCAACGCCGACGCCCGCTTCCAGTTCATTCAGGAGCGCGCTGAATTCGTACAGGATATTGATATTTAAATCCTGCCTCCTCTATATAGGACATCCACCATTTATTATAATATTATGGAAAAGATTTATTGATTTTCCCAAGTTTAAGTTATATATTGCCCTGACAATAAAAAATATGAGGGTGAAATATGGCCGGACTGCTTAAAACTTCAGCGATTACGCTCGCCGCAGCACTCAGCACAGCGGCATCAGCACAGACTTTTGAACCTTGGGATGATAAAACACCCCCGCAAGACACACGTGGGTCCGTAGCGCAAACTTATCCTGCGCCAGGGTACCATGACAGGCCTTTATCAGCAGTACCAAGCGCTGACCAGCGTTGCCGCGATCTGGTTCAATTCCAAAAACCACAAAAGGTCTTTGAAAAAGCTAAAACCAGTTTTTTACAGGCTGATACATTAGCCTGCCGCTTCACCTATGCATTAGATCAGCAAAAACCATTGCTGGAAGAATCCTACCAGCTTAATGACACCAAGCAGGTAAAGGCTCTCTCTAGGGATCTTGATAAGGCACAACGCGCCGAAGACAGATTTAATAATACACGCGGAAGCAAGACCGAAGGGGAATCTTCAGAGCGCCCCCGCCGTCGCCAACGCGGCGAACCGCATGCCACCAGCAGCGTGTCTCACATGATTGGCCGTCCAGCGGCAAGCTCAGGCGGCCCCGGCAAGCGCGATGAATCCTTGGAGGACTTGCGGGCGCGCCGCTATAGAGAAAGCGGTCTTACCCCACCTTAAATAATTATGAAAAATAAGTTGACAGGAATCAAAACCTCCTGTATCTTGACTGGAAATTTACAGGTCGAATGACCAAAAACGGCGAAAAACTTAATATTAACAAAAGGGTGAATAAAATGTCTAACGCACTGAATAGAGCACTAGCCTCCACACTTCTCGTCGCAGCCGCCGCTTTTGGTGGCGCCGCACAAGCCGCCCCTCGTGGCGAAGATCCTGCCGTAGCAAGACAGCGTATTGCAGATTGCTACAAGGTTGGTCAGGAAAAAGGCGTTGAAAGACTTCCACTCACCAATAAAGCAATGCAGCAGGACCGCAGTGAGAAACTGCTGGGTTGTGTTTACAATGCTGCTGCCGGCGAAGAGCTGATCGTAGCGGAAGCTTACGATTTGGCGGATCCAAAACAAGCGGCAGACTATGGCAAAGATGTCAAGAAACTGAAAGCCGACGAAACCAAAGCCGCTCAGAAACTGGCTAAAGAAGGCGGCAAAGTTGATGAGAACGGCAACGTTGTCCGTGACACAGCAAAAGAAACTGCTGACACAGTAAAAGACGTCAATAAAACAGTTAGAGAAGGCACAAGGGCTGTTAGAGAAGTTGATAAACTTCGTAAAGGCCTCGAAGGCTTTGGGCTCAAATTCTAATCATGAAAGCCCTGTTCGAAAATAAGATTGGCGCCCGCTTTGCCGCTGCAGTCGGCGCCCTTCTGACCGTCGCCGGATGCGCTACAAATGACTGTGTAACCACTGTACGCGGGACGCAAGTTCGTTCCGTGAGTGGCGATGCCACAACGCAGTGGAAAGGCGCAGAAGTGATGAGCACAACCTGCAAATACAGAGGCAACACGGACCCGACAAACTTCAAGGCCCCAGCCCATCTGGAGCATATGAACACGCCAAGACAAAAAGACTCGGGTTTTTCTGCCTGGAAATAAACAACAACCTCCAAGTTAAGCAAAAAGCACCGGAAAACGGTGCTTTTTCTTTGCCTCAAACACGCCGCTCACGCTAATGTCAGCTCCATGTTGGGGCGTATCTGGAACATCCTGGATCTCAAGGTTAAAGCAGGCGTTATTGCGACGGCCTTGTTGCTGGCCATTCTTGTCGTCAACCTTCTGCCCTCTGGCTCTTCACGCATCGAAAACGCTCTCCTTGCGTCAGGATTCACACTGAGCAAAGCTGAAGACGTCAACACACGCCCCGGCAAGGTTATATTACGCGGTATATCACTTGATCCTGACGGTTTCAGCATGATCGGCAAGCTGACAGCAACAGGCACCCCTCTTTTCCCTCTTATGGGGCAACCCAAACGCCTGAACATCGAAGACCTGCAAGTTACCGGCGAATGGAATGAAGAACAGGGTTTGAGTTTTGCCGGTTGGTCGCTTCCGCGAACAAAAAGTGACGCCTTGGCACACCTGGAGCGCATCATACTGGGAAGCAGCATCATAGATCTGGATACACCGGCAGGCGCGCTCAGGCTTGAATTAGCCGGAGAGTCAGCGCGGCATCCGGAATATCCTGACCAGCAAGTCTTTAATGCCCGCCTGAGCGGTAAGCAGCATCAATTGGTGCTGGATAGCCAGATCAAAGGTACATGGAGCATGAATAAAGGCCTGACACTGGAAAGTGAAATCCGTGAGGCACGCGTCAATTTGGAACACCTGGTAGCAAGCCGCGTAACAGGCTGGCTAGCCCTTGAGACACAGCAAGACAGCCCTATTCCAGCGCTATCGGGCCAGATCCAGGCAGGTCAGTTTGGCCGCGACAACTTGAAACTCAATAACGTTACATTGACACTGGACGGCCCTGTGACTATGCCGCACGCGATTATAAGCGCCGAATTAGGCGGCCTGCAGTCTACGACCCTTATGCTGGAAATCAGTAGTGAAAAGGAAGGCGCCCATATTGCCGCCACCATTGAAACCCGCACATTGGATGATTTACTGGCGGCCCTAGGCGAATTTAGAACACAGGCTGAAACAAGTCCTTTCCTGCAAGAAACACTGATGTCTCTCCTGATTACCGAAGGCAATATGGATCGTATTCGCCAGGACCTGAAGAAAGACAAATATGAATCTTTCGCGCTTGAAATCGAAGGATTCTCTCATGACCTGAAAGGTAAAGTAATCGGTCGCAAGATCGAAAACGGCGTCATGCAGCGCCAAATATTCAGCCTGAACCCCAGTATTGCAGCTGGTGGAAACTAAAATCTTTTATATTCTTAAGCGCAGTATTCTGATTTCTGCCAGGCAGCCGAGTGAGGCCGAAGGATGACGACGCAGAAAAATAAAATACCAAGCTTAATCCGTCATGCGGCGGTTGTTCCAGTAACTGGAACTGCTGGATTCAATTTGACCCAGATGATCAAGTCCGATGCGGAATTTGATTTCAGTGCCGTTATCACCTGAACTGTCAGTGGTAAGATTGCGCTCGGCTAACACAGACAGCGACATACAGCATCCCATGAAATCAAGACCCACAGCAGCCTTGCGCAAGCCGGGATCTTCACCCAGGTCATATAATGCGCCCGTATTTAAACGCCAGTTACGTGTCAGATCCACAGAAGCAACGCCTTCAACCTGCTCACGGGCCTCATCAATGCTGGTATCCTCAAGCGAGGTCGCATAAAGATAACGCGAGTTTAAAGCAAAACGATCCCAGGTGGCGTAACCGTCAAACTCATGCCGTTGTGACGACAGATCGTCAGAGGACAGTTGAAAGCGGTAATTCACGCCAAAACGTCCATCATACATTCCTGCGATTTGTCCAACCAGATCAGATTGCTGCTCATCCATGCCCGATCCTGCAGGAAAAGGATTATCATCTTCATTAAAACGATAACTTTGACCCGCAAATATATCCAGGTAACTACCTTCGTAACCATAAAAGCCCGTACGCAATCCATACGTCGCGCGCGATTGATCCTCTATGCGATCCTTGCCCGGAAAACGGTTGGGATTAAACAGATTCAAGGCGTCAATCTGCGCATCTTCACTATCTTCATTGGGAATAGCGTTATCTTCAGAATTAACGTTAGGGGCTACAGTCAAAGCGACCATAGGCTCAATAACCATCTGCATATTCTCATACGGCTTCGCTAACGGATAAGATGTTACAATGTGAGCCTGCGGGAAAAAACGTGTTTCCGAGGCATCTTCACCGATTGTAGGGTTTGTCAGCGCCGCATCACGATCATCAACATCATAAATATCGCCGCGCGCGCTCAAATCTACGGTACTGACCAGACCGGTTTGGGAAACCAGCTTACGCTGCCAGCCCGCTGTCAGAACACCCCGGTTCATATCCTGGCCATCGCCACCACGGCGCAGGCCCAAAGCGTTGGCCTCCACATGCCAGCGGCCGCCAAACATTTGGTTAGGTTCACCTGTAAAGCTGGCAATAACCTCGGGCAGTACATCAGGCTGATCACGGCGGTTTTCATCGACGCGTACATCCTGGAAGGCCAAAACTCGGCCTACCGCATAGTTACGGCCTGAGAACCTTTCAACATACAGCTGGTTTTCAAGTACATCTTCGCTGCTGAAATCATACTGGCGAAGATACTGATCGTCCGATGTCAGTTCCAGATCCACGCCCGCGCGCCATTTATTGTTAATATTCCAGAGTCCTTCAGCAAACAAATGCCCGCGCGCTTCTTCACCACGTGTAGTTTCGATACCATTCACCAGATCTTTACGTTCGGATGATGTAGCACTGCCGCTGATTTGGAAATCAGCGTTCGCAAAACGCTGGCGATATTCCAGCAACCCAACGGGGTTCTTTTTACTGGTCAGCATAACACCCGCAGTAGCATCCTTATCCGGCGCAATAGCCCAGTAATATTGATTTGTTACGTGATAGCCAAGCTGACTGTTGAACCCGGCGCTCGGCGTCAGCAAACCGCTTTTTTGTTTCTCACGGCCATCACTGTGAGACAGATAAGGCGTATACATGACAGGCACGCCATAAATCTCGAATTTGGCATGCTTGTATTTAATGCGCCCGTCAGGTTTATCGTATTCAATATCCTTGGCCTTGATTTCCCAGGCCGGATTATCTTCATCATCATTATCGCATTCACAGGGCGTATAAGTAGCATCCTTCAGCTTCATGGAGCCATCGGCCATCTTCTCTATTTCTGTCGCCGTGAAACGTCCGCCCTGTCCCAGATATGCCCGCACCTTGTGCGCCACACCCTCACGCATTTGCCCTGTCAGTTCAACATTATCGGCAAAATAAACATCGCCATTTACGTCAGAGAGAACAACGTTGCCCTCAGCATGGGCTGTTTCATTGCTCAGGTTATATACGATCTTCTGCGCACGCAGGATTTTGCCGGACTGGATAAGCTGAACATTGCCTGTGGCCGTAATGGTTTTTGCCACATCATCATGCTGTAAGTTATCGGCTTCAAAATCGACAGGGGCATCGTTAGTCCCCGCAATAGATGCAGGCGCCGGAGTCGCCGCCGCCACAGCCGCTGGCTGCATATCGCGGATTTCATCAGCTCCTGCATAAGAAGCCTCAGGTATATTTGTCAATGCCGGAGCTGGCGCAACAGGCGCTCCGTTTATAGGCGCATTTTCAGGAACAGCTTTCGATATGACGGGGGTTGGCGCAAGGTCAAACGGAAACACCTGCACACCAGGATCCGTCAGCATCGGTTTTGAAAGTGCTGCCGTACGGGTCGTGGCAACCGGTACAGAGTCCCCACTATAACCAGTGAGCATCTGTGCCTGGACAGCCGTGGTGCTAGCGGCACACAGCAAGGCACTGACAACCATGGTACATGTAAGACGCAAAACCGGAGAATCCCGAAAAAATAGAACAAAAACAAACCCCTGCCATTGTGGAGTCGTCTCGGCAGCCCGTCAAGGCAGGAACAGGGGATTTTCCAGAGAAAATGGCGGATCAGCGGCGTAAAAAAGCTGGGATATCATCACCCGTCATGGAATTCGGACCTTCATCCTCTTCCTGACGGGGCGGACGATTATTACGCACGGCAGGTTTCTGACGACGATGTTCAAATTTTTCGGCGCGGCGCTGGCGATCACCACCATGCATTAGTCCCTCATCTTCTGGTTCTGCCTGACGCACAGGTTTCTCACGGCGTGGCTGCCTCTCCGGCAATTCAACCGTATCAAGAGGAATGGCACGCTTGATCAGCTTTTCAATATTCTCGACATACTTCTCGTCTTCATCGCGTGCGGCGATGGAAAGCGCACAACCAGCCATACCCGCACGGCCTGTACGGCCAATACGGTGAACATAATCATCAGAATTATATGGCAAGTCAAAATTGAATACGTGCGATACGCCCTGAATATCCAAACCACGTGCCGCCACATCACTGCAAACCAGTAATGTAATCTTGCCTTCTTTGAAACCCTGCAGCGTTACCGTACGCACGGACTGGATCATATCGCCATGCATAGGGGCAGCGCTGTAACCACGGCCCTTGAGCCACTTGGCCAATTCATCAACATCACGCTTGCGATTCAGGAAGATAAAGGCGTTCTTAACGTCTTCGCGTTTGATAAGCGCATCCAGCACTTCACGCTTATTGCGGAAAGATGTCCATATCAGTGATTGCTTCACCGTTTCAGCCGGTGAAGCTGGCGGCGCTACAGATACCTGACGCGGGTTAGAAAGAAACTTATCGGCCAGCTTCTTGATCTCGGGCTGCATGGTTGCAGAAAACAGCAATGTCTGGCGCATAGGCGGGACTTTGGAAACGATTTTCTCGATATCCGGAATAAAGCCCATGTCCAGCATGCGGTCGGCTTCGTCGATCACCAGAACCTTGATATCGGAAAGCAGGATATTACCGCGCTCAAACAGGTCTAGCAGGCGCCCTGGCGTCGCAATCAAAACATCAACACCACGTTCCAGCAACTTGATCTGGTCGCCCATGCTTTCGCCACCCACCAGCAAAGCTTTAGTGAGTTTGTGGTACTTGCCATAGATATCGAAATTGTCAGCAATCTGTGCCGCCAACTCGCGTGTAGGCGACAGAATCAGTGAGCGTGGCATACGCGCACGTGCGCGGCCACCCGCCAGGATTTCAATCATAGGCAATGTAAAGCCCGCCGTTTTACCTGTGCCGGTCTGCGCCAAACCGATCACGTCACGCGCCATCAGGATATGTGGAATGGCCTGTTCCTGAATGGGGGTCGGCGTTGTGTATCCACGCTCAGTCACCGCCCGTACGATCTCGGGGCCAAGGCCTAGTTCTTCAAAGTTCATGCAATTACGCTATCGGGGCATTTGCCCTGTAAAATAAAGGTCTTATACGTGGTTTTTCATAGCGGAACCTGATCTTTTCCGCAAGCATTCCTTTTGGGCCGCCACCAAACGAGAGATAACAACCCCATCCCTCAAGTTGCATATTTTTCAGCAGATTCAGGCCCATTTACAGGCTAATTCATCCCCTTTATCCTGAAAATCCGGTTTTGCAACCCCATCACTCTTATATCAGGAAGGCCTGCCCTTGCCCCGCCAGTCGCCCCTTTTCTATATCGCCCTGTCGCTTTCTTGTGCCGCCGTTATGGCGCTGCAGATACTGCAATCCCGGATATTTTCCGTTGTAACCTGGTACCACCTCTCATTCCTTGTCATCAGTGTTGCCATGTTCGGCCTGACATTGGGCGCTCTTAAAATCTATCGCATGGATGAAGGCGAGACACGCCGTAACATGCCGCAGTTGGCTGCCCGTGCCTCATTTCTTTTTGCGATATCGATTATGGCAGCCTTGGCTGTTCAGGTCGCCATTCCCATTGTTCATACAAATGCCCTGACCATTCTGGTGACCCTGCCCCTGGTAGCCGGCGCCACAGCCATGAACTATTACTACGCAGGGCAAGTTGTAACGCTCTGCCTGACTCGCACTGATCGCCCCATAGGACTGGTTTACTGTGCAGACCTATTAGGTGCCGCCATGGGCTGCCTGGCCGCATTGTTTTTGATGCAAGCCATCGACAGCCCCACAGCCACAATCTTTATAGCCGCCATCGCCATGATGTGCGCCTGCTTGTTCGAATGGCAATCGGCGCAACCCTCCATTAAAAATAAAATCCTGATAGCTTCTTTGTTAGTTGTTATTGCCAGTGCAAATCTGGCGGCATCAAAACCTTTCATTTACACCTTCTGGACCAAAGGCGCAGTGCTGTCGCAAGACCGCATCCTCCACGAAGAATGGAATGCTATATCACGTGTGACCGTACAGCCGGCTCTCTCCAAAATCAGTGTCTTTATGTGGGGACCCAGCCCTGAATGGCCTTCGGAAACGCAAACAGAATATAGATATCTGGCCATAGATGGGGACGCCAGCACACCGATTACTAAATTCGACGGTCATAGCTGGAACGAACTTAAATATCTGGAATACGATGTCACAAACATTGCCTATTTCCTGCCCAACCTGAAATCTGCCGTCATCATCGGCGTTGGTGGCGGGCGCGATCTGCTCTCCGCCCGTTATTTCGGCGTTGAAAAAACAGTCGCCCTCGACGTAAACGCCATTCAGGTCGACCTGCTCACAAAAAACCCGGAATATATGGCCTATACAAATCTGGCCAACCAACCTGACACGCGTATTATCAACAGCGAGGCGCGCAGTTGGCTCAGTCGCAGCCACGAAACATTCGACATCTTGCAGATGTCAATGATCGACACCTGGGCATCGACCGGGGCTGGCGCCTTTGCGCTCTCTGAAAACAGTTTATATACCACTGACGCCTTGCATATTTTCATGCGGAACCTGAACCCCGGCGGCGTGCTGACGGTCAGCCGCTGGTACACTAAAGACACGCCCAGCGATACAGGCCGGCTGATCTCCATGGCTGTTACAGCCTTGTTGGAGAATGGATCAACCAACCCCGCCGCCCATATTTACATTGTTAGGTCTGGCCGTATAGCAACATTCATTCTAGGCCGTGACCCCCTTACTTCCACGCAGTTAGATGCGCTCAATCAGGCCGCCCAGAAAATGAAATACCAAGTTATTGCTTCGCCTGATACGCAGCCGCAAGATCCGCTCCTGCAAGCACTTTATAACGCCAAGTCACTTGATGAATTGCTCAAAATTCAGAAAGAAACAGATTTTGACATGTCGGCCCCCACCGATATGCGCCCCTTCTTCTTTAACCAGACGCATGTCACACGCCCCTTGCACGTTTTCAAGAAGGCATTCGAAGCATCCATGAGCCATGCCGTAACAAACGGCCATGCAATTGCCACCTTGAACCTGTACCTGATTATTCTGTTATCCATCGGCATGGCCGTACTACTTCTGGTTCCGCCACTAAAAGCCGGACTTGATATCGTCAACAGACAATTTCTGCATGCAGGCTCAGCCTATTTTGTCCTGATCGGTTTTGGATTCATGCTGGTTGAGATTACGCTAATGCAAATCATGAGCATGTTCTTAGGGCATCCGATTTACGGCCTGGGCATTGTTCTTTTCAGCCTGATCCTGTCTACGGGGATTGGCAGCGCGATATCCGAAGCACTGCCGATTGTCAGCAAGAAGCGTCTGATGATATGGCTTGCACTTATTGCCGGATACACCTTTATCCTGTCTCATAATATTCAGCAGGTGATGGAGAATTTTGTGGAAGCCGATTTCATACCACGCGTTCTCATATGTATCGGTATGATTATGCCTTTGGGGCTTTTGCTGGGATTTGGATTCCCCACAGGCATACGCCTGGTTCAGTTGAACTCATCCCGCATGACAACATGGTTCTGGGCCGTTAATGGCGCTGCGGGTGTTGTCGCCTCAGCGCTCGCCATTCTCATCAGCATCGGCTGGGGCCTTGATAAAACATTAATGCTGGCAGGCATACTATACGCCCTGCTTTTCATCCCTGCACAAAACCTACTATCCAAAATCAGGAGCGCCGCATGACCAAACCATTACTCAAGCACCTCGAACAGGAAATCGCCAAAGTTCGCGAGGGCGGTCTGTATAAAAATGAACGCATCATCACATCCATGCAATCCGCTGACATTACCGTGACGGGCGGTAAGCATGTCCTGAACTTCTGCGCCAACAATTACCTGGGCCTTGCTGATAACCCTGACCTGATTGCAGCGGGTAAGAAGGCACTTGATGAACACGGTTACGGCATGGCGTCCGTCCGCTTCATCTGCGGCACGCAGGACATCCACAAGCAACTCGAAAAACGCATCAGTGAATTTTTGGGGATGGAGGACACCATCCTCTACTCTTCCTGTTTTGACGCGAATGGCGGCCTGTTCGAGACATTGCTGGGCGAAGAAGATGCGATTATCTCCGACTCCCTCAATCATGCCAGCATCATCGACGGCATCCGCCTGTGCAAGGCACAGCGCTATCGTTACGCAAACAATGATATGAACGAACTGGAAGCGCACCTGAAAACCGCGCAGGCACAACGTCACCGCCTGATCGCGACAGATGGCGTGTTCTCGATGGACGGCTATATCGCCAACCTGCAAAAAGTTTGCGACCTCGCCGAGAAATATGATGCCATGGCAATGGTGGATGACAGCCACGCTGTCGGCTTTATCGGTGAGAAAGGCCGCGGCACCCACGAATACTGCAACGTCATGGGCCGCGTCGATATCATCACCGGCACTCTGGGCAAAGCCCTTGGTGGCGCATCAGGTGGCTATACCTCTGGCCCCAAGCAAGTCATTGAATGGCTACGCCAGCGCTCCCGCCCCTATTTGTTCTCCAACACATTGGCCCCGACGATTACAGCAACATCACTGAAAGTTCTCGACCTGCTGGA